>JALETQ010000043.1 GCA_022781445.1 Prevotella sp. | reverse complement strand
TTTAAGACCTTACCGCCTAACTCGTTTATTTTCAGTGTTCTGCTCATTCTTTTTCTACACTCGCCTGCGCCGCTGCCAAACGTGCGATGGGTACGCGGAAAGGTGAACAGCTGACGTAATTGAGACCTACATTGTGACAGAACTTCACAGATGAAGGTTCACCACCGTGTTCACCACAGATACCACACAACAAATCGGGACGGGTGGCACGACCTTTCTCGACAGCCATCTTCACAAGTTGTCCGACACCGTTTTGATCAAGTACTTGGAACGGATCGACCTTCAAGATCTTCTTGTCAAGATAAACCGGCAGGAAACTTGCGATGTCATCACGGCTGTAACCGAATGTCATCTGAGTCAAGTCGTTAGTACCGAAACTGAAGTATTCGGCTTTTTGAGCTATGGAATCGGCGGTAAGAGCTGCACGAGGAATTTCAATCATGGTACCCACATGGAATTCGATGGTGATCCCTTCTTCATCAAACAATTCCTTGGCTGTCTGACGAATCACTTTCTCCTGTGTATCGAACTCGTTTACAATACCAATCAACGGAACCATGATTTCAGGACGGGGATCATGTCCTTCTTTCTTCAGTTGAATGGCTGCACCCAAGATGGCTTTGGTCTGCATGGCTGTGATTTCGGGATAGGTATTACCCAAACGACATCCGCGATGACCCAACATCGGGTTATGTTCGCTCAAGGAGTTGACACGTTGTTGAATTTTCTGAACGGTGAGTCCCATTTCTTTTGCCATGATTTCCTGTCCGGCAAGATCGTGGGGAACAAATTCGTGGAGAGGAGGATCAAGCAAGCGGATATTCACGGGACATCCGTCCATTGCTTTCAAGATTCCATAGAAGTCTTGTTTCTGATAAGGCAACAGTTTCTCGAGCGCAGCTTCTCTTCCTTCGACGGTCTCGGCAAGAATCATTTCTCTCATTGCCTTGATCTTGTCTGCTTCAAAGAACATGTGCTCCGTACGACAAAGACCGATACCTACGGCTCCGAAGTTTCTTGCTACTTGAGCATCATGGGGAGTATCGGCATTGGTTCTTACAACCAAGTGTGTGTGCTTGTCGCAAAGTTCCATCAAGGCAGCGAAGTCGCCAGAGACTTCAGCAGGACGAGACTTCACTTCTCCGTAGTAAACTTCACCGGTAGAACCGTTGAGCGAGAGGTAGTCGCCTTCTTTCAAAATAGTTCCGTCGATGTCGACAGTACGGTTTTTGTAGTCCACATTGATGGCACCTGCCCCCGACACACAGCATTTACCCATACCTCTTGCGACAACGGCAGCATGGGAGGTCATACCGCCACGGGCGGTAAGAATACCTTCGGCAGCCGACATTCCGGCCAAGTCTTCAGGGCTGGTTTCGATACGTACCATGATCACCTGACGACCTTCGTCATGCCATTTCTCGGCATCATCGGCAAAGAATACGATTTGACCGCAGGCTGCACCCGGAGATGCGGGAAGACCTTTGGTGAGAACACGTGCTTTCTTCAAAGCATCTTTGTCGAATACGGGATGCAACAACTCATCGAGTTTATTGGGTTCGCAGCGCAAGAGGGCCGTCTTTTCATCGATTTCGCCTTCTTTCAGAAGGTCCATTGCGATTTTAACCATCGCTGTACCGGTACGCTTGCCGTTACGGGTTTGGAGGAACCACAATTTACCATCTTGCACGGTAAATTCCATATCTTGCATGTCATGGTAATGACGTTCCAATTTTTCCTGGAGAGCATTGAGTTGAGCATAAATCTCAGGCATAGCTTCTTCCATGGAAGGATATTTTGAGGCACGTTCCGACTCTTCGATACCTTGCTGTCTTGCCCAACGAAGCGAACCCTCTTTGGTGATCTGTTGCGGTGTGCGGATACCTGCCACCACGTCTTCGCCTTGCGCATTCACGAGATATTCACCATTGAAGATATTTTCGCCGGTTGCGGCATCACGACTGAAGCATACACCTGTTGCGGAACTGTCACCCATGTTACCGAATACCATTGCCTGTACGTTGACGGCAGTTCCCCATTCGGCAGGAATACCTTCCATCTTACGATAAAGGATGGCGCGGTCGTTCATCCATGAATCGAAAACGGCACAGATGGCTCCCCATAATTGTTCCATAGGATCAGTGGGGAAATCTTTACCGGTTTGTTTCTTGATGGCTGCCTTGAACAAGGTAACGAGTTGTTTCAAATCGTCAACATTCAATTCGTTGTCCAATTTGACGTTACGTTTTTCTTTTACTTGTTCGATGATGGCTTCGAACGGATCGATGTCTTCTTTGTTGACCGGCTTCATGCCCAACACAACGTCGCCATACATCTGTACGAATCGGCGATAGCTGTCGTAAGCGAAACGTTCGTTGCCGGTACGGCGAGCCAAGCCTTCGACAACTTCATCGTTCAAACCAAGGTTCAGAATGGTATCCATCATACCGGGCATGGATGCGCGGGCACCCGAACGAACACTGACAAGCAGAGGGTTCTCAATGTCCCCGAACTTAGCGTTCATCAGGTTCTCAATATGCTTAACAGAGGCTTTGATCTCTTCTGTCAGAAGAGACACAACTTCTTCTTTTCCTTTTTCGAAATATTCATTACAAACATCAGTGGTGATCGTAAAACCCGGAGGAACAGGAACCCCGATGAGGTTCATTTCTGCCAAGTTGGCACCTTTGCCTCCAAGCAGGTTTCTCATGTCTGCTTTACCTTCGGCTTTACCATTACCGAAAACATAAACTCTTTTTTCGTTCATAATTTTACGTATATTACTATAAATAAATAATTGTATTGTCGTCAATATTCAATACAAGGATAATACCGAATTACAATCTTGCCGTTTTCAGACAGATTCTGATTCTGTTGCAAAGGTATAGCAAAATATCAGCAGACGAAAATAATTGCCAATTTAATTATTCTATAATAAGATTTTTTATGGTTTACGTTTTGCACCCTTGTGCATCATGAGCATAATTATTGTAAAAATGGGACAATATGGTTGAAAGATTTCGTTTGTCACCTCTGCTTTGGCATGAACTGTCACTACTCTTTAACAATCTGACATTTGCGTCATGATGAGGCCAGGGCATCCCTTCACCGGCAATTCGCGTTCCGGGATACAGTGCGCCGTTTGGCCTGTTTGCGTTCACATGCCGGCATCTTTTCTGTCGTTTTCTCAAAGAATCGCAGGTGCCTCGACCATCGCTTCCGTTTCAACTTGAAGAATTGTTCCGGACCGATTCAATCCATACGAAAAAAGCAGGCCCAGACCGCCATATAAAACAATGACGACATTGAGCCTGCCGAACATAAATCCGAACCGGTCACCGGCCATGAAACCCTATCGGTCGTCAAGTCGAAGAATCCGACTTTCACGGTGTTCCCAATATTTCCCGACCGGTTACGGGATGTCGAAAACCTGTCTTCTGTCAATCAGAAAACAAGTTTCAGAGATTGTTTGCCGATGGTGAGGAAGTATATTCCACGATGCGGCAGAGCTATGTTGAGGCTTCCGTCTGCCGCGACGATACCCGAAGCGATCACCTTTCCGTCTTCGGTGACAACCTGACAAGGGCTGTCGGCGGGAAGTTGCCCGAAGACATATCCGTCGGCATTGCGGCAGATGGTGAACGGTCCGGCAAACGGATTGTCGATGCCGGTATCAATGGTGAAGCCGTAGGTGACCGTTCCGTTGTGTTTCACTTCGAGACCGTATTGCTTGTCCCGGACAGCTGCCACATCGGCATCTTCAAACTTCACGAAGCTGACCACGTATCCCTTTTCGGGCGTGAGGGTCACGACGGCTTGTTTGCCTTTCCCTATAGGTTCGCCGAAGGCTATCCGGCCATTGTCTACCGAAAGTGTTGCCGTGCCATGTTCCATGACGGGTTTTCCGAACAAGCGTGCCGATTCACATCCCGTTCCGTCACCGGCTTCGTCGATTGTCCAAACTGCTTTATTGGCTGCACTTTCGAGGAGAACGGCATCGTAGGTGGCGGCACCCGGATTGCCGGCCACGAAGAGTTTGTGTCCGTCTTCGGTTTCGGTGGCTCCTTCGATGTTGGCGATTGCGTAGATGAAGTCATTGAGCGTGCATGCATCGATTTGGTTGCGACGCAGGTCAATGTGGTTCAACTCCTTGAGTGTTGCCAATTCGGTGAGAGCCAGGGAGTCCAGTCGATTACCCGATGCAATCACCTTGCGCAGTGAAGGCGAAGCAACGGCAAGGTCAGCGAGCCCGCAGTTGCTTACGTCGAGCATGACCAGACGGCTGTTCTTCGACAAGTCGATCTTGCCCAGCGGGTTGTCGCTTGCGGTGAGGAAAGCCAGATCGGGAAGCATCGTGACATCGAGGCCCGTCAGCTGATTGTTATAACAGGTGAGGAGGTTGAGTTTGGGGGCGCCGCTGAGGTCGAGAGCGGCAAATTTGTTCCAGGCACAGTAAAGTTCCTCGAGCATGGCCATGCCGTTGAGATTGAGCGTTTCGATTTGGTTGTCGCTGACGGCGAGTTCTTTCAACGCTTTCACATTGGAAAGATCTATCTTCGAGAGCTTGTTTCCCGACAGTCTGACCACTTCGAGTTTGTTCTCTTCGGGGAAGGTCACGGCTTGGATCCTCGCGGCCGTGGCATCAATGAGTTTCACGTCACCTTTCACCTTGACGGTTCCGCCCACGCTCACGTTGCCGGTCACTTGTTGAGGCTCGGCCGACGTGATGGTATATTCCCGGGCACCTGTCCCCCAGTCGATGGTCACGACACTTCCTTCGTCGCCTCCTATCATCATCGTCATGTCGTAGTCTTCGATGGGATAGCCGTCCTCGTCTTCACCGGGCGACTCGTTGCTGAGGTTGAAAATGATGTTGGGATCGGGGGCGCTGACAGTCACGTTCGATGTCATCAGGCCCGTTTTCTTGTAGGCTTCAATGTCGGGATAGCCCGGGTTGAAGAGTCTGCAACGCACGATGGCCCTGCCGTTCTCGTCGAGGATGGAGGGCGAGAACGTGAACACGCCGTCTTTTTCAGTCACCTGTCCGGTGGCCAGCGGTTCGGTCTCCCATGCGCCATTCACCTTCCGGAACCATGTGAAGGCGGTCGGTTGGGGTGTGGACGACAGGCCGTAAGCCCGTGCCAGATGCGACAGGTCGACGGTCAGGTTCTTCACCCTCGAACGGTTGATGTGGGTGAAGTAAATGTTGGTGATTTTGAAGTTGTCCACCGGCGTGTCGTTCAGATCGGGCAGGTCATTGTAGCCCAGTCCGCATTTGTTGATGTTGAGAAAGGTGAGCGACTTGAGTGCCTTGGCACCCAAAACGCATTTGGGATAGACGGTACTGCTGAATCCGCTCAAGGTGAATTGCTCCAGCTGCGGACAAGCGCGGAGGTCGATGGTGTCCATCGAAACATTCTGCAAACCGAGCGTCTTCAAATCCTTGCACTTGGAGAGGTCGATGGACTTGAACGCGTTGGTGGAACCGAAATCGGAACTTACCTGAAAAACATTCAACACGGGATCGGCAGGCAGGACGACATCGGTCACCTCGCTGCAGTTCACGGTAATTTCCTCGATGTTGGGACATTGGGAGAAGTCGAGCAGCGGCGTTGCCGTCAGCTTGGTGTAGTCCAGGTTAACCTTCTTGAGCGAGGATGAATTCATTTCCTCAACGCCGATGACAGCTTTGCTCGACAACACGCGCAGCACCTCGATATTGTTGGCTGTCAGCGTAACATCGTAGTCCCCGGCCTGTGGGGCGAGAGGCACGGTCGTTGTCTCGAGCGCGTCGGCGGCCTGCCTGATGACAACAGGCTCGGCACCGGGAAGGGTGAGTATCTCTTCCGATCCGACCTGCGTCATCCTGCTTGTGATTTTCAGCTCGGTCGCCGCTGCCTTAACCTTAAATTTAATCAGACTTGTCTGTGCATTTGTCAAGACGGCACAGCAAGCGACGAGCATGAACAAAAGAAAAGATCTTTTCATTTTTACTGATATTTAATTGTGACTCATGATGATTTGCGGCATATCGGGCAGAGTCTTTCTCCCAAAAGCCGACTGATTGTATAAAAAACAGGCCGCAAAAATAATAATATTTATTGAAATACTATCATGAAGACATAAAAGAACAGTCGGTTTATGCCAAATCGGTCATTAGATTCCGAGTTATTGCTGTCCGGTAAAACTTTTGTTAATATCAACAATTAGGGCCGACACTTCTCCCGAGGTATCAGCCCTTTTGGTTATCTTTGTTTTGGAAAAAATATAACCATGAGCAAAGATAGTCATTTTACCGGACAGCCGGTCTATAGTCAGGTCTTGAAGTTGCTTGATAAAGATAAAATTCTTCAAATCAGCCGTGAAACGCAAGGAAGTGAGGCTTATGTGAAACG
>JALETQ010000029.1 GCA_022781445.1 Prevotella sp. | reverse complement strand
CTCTCTTGTGCCGACTTCATTATGTCCATCTTTCATCATACGTCCGGTATTCACATAAACAAGATTTCCGTTCTTATCATACAAATATACGTGATTATTTTCAATATTATTGTCTCCCGGAGTCTCTTCCGTGCGATAATTCACGTCTTTAACACTTGCAAGTTGGAATTTCTTCCCGTTTTCTGTGCCGTATGTGTATGACAGGTCATAGCCGACATTAAGAGTGCCGTTGAACTGCACGTTGTCCTGAGTCAGATGCTGGCTCTTGGAAGTGATGCGGTGCATGTTGTCGTAGTCCATGGCAAGGGTGTAGGATGCTGACTTGCTGTCGGCACCTGTATAGGTACCCGTAGCGGAAACGAGACGGTACAGTCCGTCGTAGGTATAGGCGTGCGACATCCGGCCGCCGGCATTGCCGCTGGCAGGAAGCGAGGCGTTGTTAGCCACTGAGAGGACATTGCTGACAGTATCAAAGATATAGCCGTTGTCCATGATGGTCTTGTTGCCGCTGTTCACTGCAAGGTTGCTCAGGCGACGGCGGTTGTCGTAGGTGTAGAACATCTCCGCACCGTTGCAGTACTTCAGATAGCTGCGCTGCTCGAACTTATCATAGCCTAACTTGGTGATGTAGTCATAGCCGTATGACTTCTCGCCACGGACTTTCTCAAGCAAACCGCCGAGGTTATACGAGTAAGTCACCTTTTCCTCGTCAGGATAAATCATTTCAAGGAGGCGGTTGTGACTGTCGTAAGTCCACTGGGTAACGTAGGTCGCGATAGTCTGTCTGCAACAGTGTACATGGAGTGACGTCGAGCGATGTCAGGGCGTTTGATGCACAGTTGAGAGTGGTTATTTGCGGATTGTTGCCAAGATTCAATGAGATGAGGGCATTGTTGGAGCAGTCGAGCGATTGTAATGCAGAACAGCTGTCAAGGTATAAGCCGTTGAGCTTGTTCTTGCTGCAGTCGAGCGTCAGCAGCCGAGGACTGTTTACCGTCAGCAAATCAAGAGAATTGTTACTACAGTCGAGCGTCTGCAGCTGCAGGCATCCGCCCACAATCAAGGATTTGAGAGAACTGCGATGGCAGTCGAGCGATTGTAATTGTTCGCACTTGCTGACATCCAGCGTGGTGAGTGGATTGCCCGAGCAGTTGAGCGACTGTATCTGTGTACACTTGTCGGTGTTGATAGAGGTGATGGAGCTATTGCTGCAGTCAAGACTGACACATTTCGCTATCAATGTTACGGGCGAGTTGTTCAGACGGCAGGTAAGTATTTGGCTTGAATCATTCTTCGTGACATCTTGCACCAATGTTGCTCCAAGAACCTTGATGGAAGAGTATTCATCTTTCAAAAGATGCAGATCGATGGTTTCGCCTTCCATTTTATTGACTCTGAATACAATGGTATCATTTACAATATAACCCGAATAAGGTCTTGTATCTATATCATCTTCGCCATGCTGTGCATACCAACCACGTCTTTTTGCATCCCTGACCTGTTTTACCGTACAGCGGTTTTGCTCTCTCGATTCAGAAAGATTGACAACAACGAAGGTCTTATACGAGTTCTCGTCCTCATAAAATGAAGCGATCATATCGTCCATGGCTTGATCCTTGATTCTATTCATCTGACAATGAAATCTATCAAGATTTTTGTTGCTTCTCAAATCCAGTGACGTTAGCTCATTATATCCACATAACAATGCAGCGAGCATTGAAGAATGTGGCAACTCCAAGGATGCAAGTTTATTGTGAGAACAGTCAAGATAAAAGAGACGCGGATTGTTTTTCAGATCCAAGGAAGTGATGGAATTTCCATCACAATGAATCCATTTTAATTGGGGACATTTACTGACGTCAAGGGAGGTAAGGGAGTTGTCTTCGCACACTAATATTGCCAAATCGGGACAGTTGCTTGTATCCAAATTAGAGATGGAATTGTACTGACAGTTCAGGTATACTAAATGATTATTATTGCTGATATCCAAGGAAGTGAGGGAGTTGAGACTACAGCTTAATGTTTCTAATTTGGTGTTTTTGCTGATATCCAAAGAGGTTAGGAGATTCTCGGAACATTCCAATGCACCTAATCCCGGACATTTGCTTACATCGAGGAAGCTGATGGAATCATAGATACATAAAAACTCGGAAATCGTTCCTGTCAATTTTACCTGCCGGGACTTCAGGCGCATGGTGAGATAGGTATGTTCTTCTGTTTCCTGAATGGTTTCAGTTGTCGCACCTTCGATGTTAATACCGTAAAGCTCTCTTTTTGCCACTCCGATAAAAATGGTTGAACCTACTTCTTTTTCCGTGGTGAACGTAATCTCGTCGGCCTGAACCATGCATGGCCATACAGAGGCAAACATACATAGAATGACCGAAAGTAATGATTTTTTTGTCATGATGTGGGTGTTGTCAAATGTAGTTGGGACAAAAGTAAGATTAATTTTACTTATTTACAAACTTTTGTGCAGGGAATTGTTATCCGAACCGTACATGAATGTATGAGCTGGTTTCGGGCGATTGCCTGTAGGAGTCGGTCCTTCTCCTGTTGGGGTATGAGCGAGTTGCCTTGCAAAAGGGAGGGTTTTGCCTTGTAAAAGGGCAAGAACTGTGGTTCGAAAGTTTCCCTTTTACCGACCAAAACCGCCCCTTTTGGAAACACGTCGATACGTGTTTGATTTTCAGCCCGTATCGGTCATGAGAGCCTTTGCTTATACATTTCCTGTCGTTCATGTCACCTTCCGTCCGTTTTCGTCTGCCAGCAGGCATCTTGCCAGTCGTTTTGTCTTGCCGTAGCCCGCTACGCCTGCAACGAACCGACAAACCATCTGCCGACCATCAAACGAAACCGACTCGGAATCTCATGACCGATTTGGAAAAAATGGTCGGATGGACGGTGATGGAATTTGCAAACTGTATTCAAGCATGGTTACACCATGTTATCTTATATACTAAGGAGAAAATCGGTAGGGAAGTCCCGATATTCCGCAAAAATGCTGTATATTTGCAGAAAGTATCATCCAAAAGTGATTTGAAATGGGATATATATTAGGTATCGACGTGGGCATCAGTACCACGAAGATTGTCGGCATCAAGGACATGAAAGTCGTTTCGCCCATGCGCATCACGGCAGCCGATCCGGTGGCATCCTTGTATGGCGGCTTCGGAAAATACCTTTATGACAATAAGATAGATTTGGCCGATGTTCAACAGGTGATGCTCACCGGGGTCGGAAGTGCATACATTGACCGCCCCATTTACGGACTGCCCACCGACCGTGCCGACGAGTTCGTTGCCGACGGACTGGGCGCACGCTTCGAGTCAAAGCTCGACAACATCATCGTGGTGAGCATGGGTACCGGCACCTCGTTTGTCAAATGCGAGGGCGATTCCATCGAACACATCGGCGGTATCGGTGTCGGAGGCGGCACCTTGGCAGGACTGTCGCGCATCATGCTCAAGACATCGGACGTGAAGCAGGTGAGTACGCTTGCCATGCAAGGCGACATCTCGAAAGTCAATCTTCTCATCGGCGACATCAGCAAAGGCCCGCTCCCCGGGCTTCCCATGACCGCCACGGCTTCGCTTTTCGGCAATGCCACGTCCGACCTGTCGAAAGAAGACATCGCCTTGGGAATCATTCACATGGTGTTGCAGAGCATCGGCAGCGCATCGGTGCTGGCTGCACTCAATGGAAACATCCGCGAGTTCGTACTCATCGGCAACCTTTCGCTCCTGCCACAGTGCCGGACGGTATTCCCGTTGATGGAAAGACATTACGGCGTACATTTCCGCATACCCAAGTATTCGGAATTTTGTACTGCCATCGGGGCGGCTCTCTATCATCTTCAAAGGCAATGACTGACGGGATTCTTTCGGAGTCCGACTCTTGGTTGAGTTCACCTTTGCGGTGATGAACGGCCGGCATCCGTTTTCTTACATTCGTATTTTCGGACGAACACCGGCTTTCGGCCGGGTTCTTGACAATAACATATAAAGCAGAAGAAATGAAATACAGCAAGCATATTCTTACAGCACTTTTCATCTCCATGTCGCTTTCGGGCATGGGTCAGCGTATCACACTCGGTTCATGTATCACCGCCGACGGAGGACAGTACAAAGGCGAAATGGTCTCGGGCAAGGCAAACGGCAAGGGAAGTGCCGTCTACAAGAACGGCGACAGCTACGAAGGCGAATATGTCAAGGGCAAACGTCAGGGCTACGGTGTCTATACGTTCTCGGATGGTGAAAAGTATGACGGTCAATGGTTTCAGGACCAACAGCATGGCCGGGGCACTTTCTACTTCATGAACAACAACAAGTATGTCGGGATGTGGTATCGCGATGTTCAGCAGGGACAAGGTACGATGTTCTATTACAACGGCGACAAGTATGAAGGAAACTGGCAAAACGACAAGCGCGAAGGCAAAGGTCGCTACACTTTTGCCAACGGTGCCTACTATGACGGGATGTGGAAGGACGACAAAAAGAACGGACAAGGATACTTCAACTGGGGTGACGGCACCACTTACGACGGTATGTGGGTGGACAACCAACGCTCGGGAAAAGGTGTTTTCAAGTATGCCGACGGCGATGTTTACAACGGTAACTGGCAAAACGACATCCAGCACGGTAAGGGTATCTACAAATTCCAAAACGGAGCAGTCTATGAAGGCGACTACTCTCAGGGCGAACGCACCGGAGAAGGTATCTTCAAGATGGCTAACGGTGACAAATATACTGGTGGTTTTCTCAATGGTGAACGCTCGGGAGTGGGTACGTTCGTGTGGAAAAACGGCGATACCTACACCGGCGGATGGCTGGCCGACAAGCAGGAAGGGCAGGGAAAGTTCGTGAAACGCAACGGCGATGTCATGGAGGGAACCTTCCATGAAGGAGTGCCCGATGGCGAAATCATCATCAGAGAACACAACGGCAACAAATTCAGAGGGCAGTTCAAAAACGGCAAACGCCACGGGCCGGCCGTCGAGGTAGACAAAGACGGCCTGCGATTTGAAGGCTCGTATGCCGACGATAAGCGCAACGGGAAGTTTGTCGAGAAGAATCGTGACGGCAAAATCGTAGCCCGGGGAACCTATAGCAACGGCCGACGCATCGAAGAATGACAGATGCCGTGCCATGATTTCAACATGTCAGACAGCAAGACCATGAACAAAGCCGACAACCCCACGGAACATCCGGGTATCATTGCACGCGATGCCTATCTGCAACCCTTCGAAAAAGCTATCAACGGAAGGCATCAACGCGTCATCGACAAGCGTAGAGAATTGCTCGCCGGCAGTGGAGATTCATTGGCCGGATTTGCCAACGGTCACACTTTTTTCGGACTTCATAAAACCCAAGACGGATGGATTTTCCGCGAGTGGGCACCCCATGCCGAAGCCGTTTATCTCATCGGTGATTTCAACCGATGGACCGAAGAGGATGCCTATCGGGCAAGGCGAATCGACGATGCGGGCGTGTGGGAACTGGCTTTACCCCATGATAGTCTCAGACATGGTGACTTCTACAAACTCAAAATCAAATGGAACGGGGGAGAAGGCGAACGTATCCCGGCTTGGGCCCAACGCGTCGTGCAAGATGAAAATACCAAGATATTCTCGGCTCAGGTGTGGTGTCCCGACGAGCCTTACCGCTGGCAGACCGACCATTTCCGCCCCTCGACCGACCCGCTGTTGATCTATGAATGTCACATCGGTATGTCGCAAGATGCCGAAAAGGTGGGAACTTACACCGAATTCAAAGACAATGTATTGCCGAGGGTCATTGAAGGAGGGTATAACTGCATACAGCTCATGGCTATTCAGGAACACCCATATTACGGTTCTTTCGGCTATCATGTCAGTTCTTTCTTCGCTCCTTCGGGACGTTTCGGTACACCCGAAGAACTCAAAGCCCTTATCGACGAGGCTCACCAAAACGGTGTGGCCGTGATTATGGACATCGTCCACTCGCATTCGGTGAAGAACGAAGCGGAGGGATTGGCAAATTTTGCCGGCGACCCGGCACAGTTTTTCCACGGGGGAGACCGTCGTTTGCATCCGGCATGGGATTCTTTATGTTTCGACTACGGCAAAAACGAGGTGTTGCACTTCCTGCTCAGCAACTGCAAATACTGGATGGAAGAGTTCCGTTTTGACGGCTTTCGTTTTGACGGCGTGACCTCGATGCTCTATTATAGTCACGGCTTGGAAGAGAACTTCACGGGTTATGGCGATTATTTCAACGGCAGACAGGATGACGACGCGATATGTTATCTGTCTTTGGCCAACCTTCTTGTCCATGAGGTGAACCCACGGGCAATCACCATTGCCGAAGAGGTGAGCGGCATGCCGGGGCTGGCTGCTGCGTTTGAAGATGGTGGCATGGGGTTTGACTATCGCATGGCGATGAACATTCCCGACTATTGGATCAAACTCATCAAAGAGAAAAAGGATGAGGACTGGAAGCCTTTCTCCATCTATTGGGAAACGACCAACCGACGGGCCGACGAAAAAACCATCAGTTATTGTGAAAGTCACGATCAGGCGCTGGTGGGCGACAAGACCATCATCTTCAGACTGATAGATGCCGATATGTACTGGCATTTCAAGAAAGGCGACGAGAATGAGATTGCCCATCGGGGCATTGCACTCCATAAAATGATTAGACTCGTGACCTGTGCAACCATCAACGGAGGCTATCTTACGTTCATGGGCAATGAATTCGGGCATCCCGAATGGATTGATTTTCCGCGTGAAGGCAACGGATGGAGCCACCACTATGCCCAAAGACAATGGCACTTGGCTGACGATGAACAGCTGTGTTATCATGAACTCGGTGCGTTCGACCGTGCCATGATAAAACTGATAAGGGGTGAAAAAGGTTTCCAACGACTGCCCTTGCAGGAGGTTTGGCATGATGATAATGACCAAATACTGGCTTTCATGCGCCAAGACTATGTCTTCGTGTTCAACTTTTCGCCCGCGAAATCATTTGCCGGCTATGGCTTTCTGGTTCCTCCCGGCTCCTATCGGGTGGTACTCAACACCGATAATCCTGCCTTTGGAGGTTTCGGACTGACCGATGATACCGTTTCACATCTCACCATTCACGACCCGCTGTATGAAGGCGAGAAGAAAGAATGGCTCAAGCTATACATCCCGGCCCGCTCGGCGGTGGTCTTGAAAAGAATGGATTGACCTCTTTTCTTGCAAGATTCACTTACACTCGCCTGTCCGTATTTCTTCTTTCTTGTGGAAGATCTTACGACTGATGTCGAAACGCTTGTGTCGCATAAGTTCCAAACGATGATTCGATACCAAACGGTCAAGAAACCGTTTCGTTCGGCATGATATTTCGTTCGTAACACTTTCCGCCTGTTTTTGTCCGCTTGCCGGCATCTTGTCGGTCGGATTTTTGGCCATAGTCTGCCACAAACCGTTATTCCGTGTGTTGCAACCATCAAACGAAATCTCCTCGGGCTCTCATGGCCGATTTGGGTTTAATCACCTTCTTCACCGAGAATATGTTCGCTCATGTGCGGATAATCAAAAAGGAGACAGACTTCTTTGATATCGAAGTTTGCCTCCTCTGTTTATAAGTAGTATGTTGGATTTGGGGGGGTGCATGCCGTTCGGTGATGGTTGAAATCACGTCCGGCAGCATATAACCCGTGTTGTTTCGCTCAGAATCACTTCACGAGGATGACCAAATACTTGCTCACGCCCCAGAACTGTTGAGGATTGGTGATGCGCAGGATGTACTGTTTGTTGGCATCGGTTGTCAACGTGTAGCTGCCTGCAGGGTGATCGGTGAGCAGTTTGGCAGATTTGGAGTAAAGTTTGATTTCCTTATCCACTCTGATGTCGATTCTTGAGAAGTAGTTCTTGTTGAAGTTGCCTCTCAAGACATCGCCTTTCACCAAGATGTTTTGCTCGCGCAATTCGTTCTTTGTACCGAAAACATACCATGCCGTATTCAGCTGTTTGTCTTGCGCATTGATGGTTTGCGTCTTCTCGCTGCTTTCTGTCTTGAGGTTTTCTACGTTGGTGTTGAGGTTGTTGATGTTCTCGTTGAGCGAGGAAATATGAATATCTTTCGCGTCGAGTTCCTCTCTGAGGGCTTGCAGCTGCTTGTCTTTTTCTTCCAACTGCTTGACCATGTTTTCCAAAGTGCGTTTTAGTTCTTCGCTCTTGAAGCTGCCTTCTCTGAGCTGCTGGCGCAGTTTGCTGATGAGTTCACGGTTTTGTTGCATTCTGGATTGGATGAATGCCATGTTCTCTTTGATCTGTTTGGCCTTGTTTGCGCCCTCGCCGTCCTTGGCTAAGCTCACGCGATCTTCGGCTTCATTGATGAGTCTGAAGCCCTCTTGTATTTCGTTGAGGGTACTCATCATGTCGTTTATCTCATTGTCACGTTGGGCAATGATTCGTTGAAGCGAATCGGTCTGCTGTACTTGCAAGGCATCTGCTGCCTTTTTCTCTTCCTTACATCCGGTCAAAGCCAGGACGCCGGTCAATACAATAAGTAACTTTTTCATGTTTTGATAGTATTTGAGTTATTCTCTTTATGATGGTTTCCTGCCACGACGATGACGATTTCTCCTTTGGGAGGTCGTTCTTCGAAGTGTGCAATAACTTCTCTCAGGGTTCCTCTGACACTTTCTTCGTGAATCTTCGAGATTTCTCTTGCCACGCTCACCGGTCGGTCTTCACCGAAAGTTTCGGCAAACTGACCCAGTGTTTTGAGCAGGCGGAAAGGTGATTCGTAGAATATCATGGTTCTCTTTTCGTCTTTCAAGGCATCCAGCCGCGACGCTCTGCCTTTCTTTTGTGGAAGAAATCCCTCGAAGCAGAAACGCTCGCAAGGCAGTGCCGATGATACGATGGCAGGCACGAATGCCGTCGGTCCGGGCAACGTGATGACCTCTATACCGGCTGCCGCCGCTTCTCTGACGAGCAAAAAACCCGGGTCACTGATACCGGGTGTTCCGGCATCGGTAATCAAAGCCATGTTTTGCCCTGCTTGGAGATGCTCCACCACCTTTGCCGTCGTCCCATGTTCATTGTGCTGATGATGCGAAATCAATCGGTTGCGGATGTCGAAATGTTTCAACAAAATTCCCGAAGTACGCGTATCTTCTGCCAAAATGACATCGACTTCACGCAAGATGCGGATAGCTCTCAGTGTCATATCTTCCATATTACCGACAGGTGTCGGTACGATATAGAGTGTTCCCATACTTGTCGCAAATTTATATAAATAATTCGGAAAACCAAGATTAACGGCAATAAAAATGCCCTTTTTGTGTAAAAATGGGCGTTCTGACGTGTTTTTCGGACGCATTATAATATGTGGAATACCCTGTTCTGATCCGTTCGGGATTCGCTTTTCTCCCCCAATCCCCCATGAGGGTTCAGTCGCTTTCGTTCGCCGGCCGGGCAGTTTGTTTTTCATTTTGTTTTGCTGTAGCTCGCTGCAATGGCGACAAACCGACAAACAAACTGCCCGGCCGGTGAACGAAACCGGATGGAAAGTGTCATGAAGGGCATGAGATGTAGGATCAAACGCTCCAATGACCGATTAGGGTTTATCTATATATATTATGGTATTGATGAAAGGGCGGAGGAAATAGGGAAGGAAAAGATTGGCGTGTGGTATGCCATTCGGGTGGCATCACAGGAAGTGATCCCGCCCGATGGCAGATAAGAATGTCATAACCGGAATAACGATGGCCATCGCTGACGGTTTATTTCTGCAGGGTAATCGTAAGTCCGAGGTCTGAAATGCCGGGCAGGATGTCGCGCCTCATGTTGTGGCGGATGCGAAAATGGAGGGAATCACCTTGCTGAATGTGAATTTGCCGGAGCGGAACTTGGATTTGGGAGAGGTTCAATCCTTTGCCAAGGAGACCGCCTCTTTTGTTCATCATTTCACAATTCAGCGTGTCGATCCATACTTTGGCATCCGGATATACGGTTTGTTCGACGATGATGTTGAGGGTCATGAACGGGTAGAGCTTGCTGTATCTCACCCCGATTTGCTCTTTGTAAACACCCGACTTCTCAATGGGGGGGATGTCGAAGGTCAGTTCATGACTTTTGTCCCATCCATCGATGTCGGTCGGGAAGTAATGGTCGTAAATCTTGTCGTCCAAACAACTGACCATCAAACCTCCCATGACAATAGTCATGAGTGCTGCGATTGACGGCCGCATGAATTGGTTGAGCTTACTCATTCTTGCACCGGATTGTTGGATTTTTTGTTGTTGTTACCGTTCTTGTTGTTTTTTTCTGGACGATTGTCACGCCTTTTGTTGCGGTTGTTCTTTTTCTTCTTGGCTTTGTCGAAACGTGTGATGCTTTCTTCCTCGAGCAAGTCGACCTTGCGTTCCGTCTTTTTTTGCATATTGTCTTCCGAAAGGTTTTCGGGCTTTTCGCCACGTTTGTTCATGGCGATGACAGCTTTGGCTCTTTCGGCGGAGATGGTCTCGAGGTTGGCGGGAATCTTTTTGTCGGTCGAGTAGGTACACATACCCGTCAGGATTTCGGCTTTGAAGAGGTAGTAGTCGCTGTCTTGCGTTTGCAGGACGACTTCTTTTGCCGGCAGTTTCTTTCCTGCTTCCACATAATGGTCGGCTTCATAATTGAGGCAACATTTGAGTTTGGCGCACATGCCGGCAAGTTTCTGCATGTTGAGCGATATGTCCTGAATGCGAGCTGCGTTGGTATTGACACTCACAAAGTTCTTCATCCATGTGGCACAGCACAGCTCTCGTCCGCAAGGACCCGTGCCGCCGATGCGTCCTGCCTCTTGTCGGGCACCGATTTGCTTCATTTCTATCCGTACATGGAATGTTTCGGCGAGCACTTTGATGAGCTGTCTGAAGTCCACGCGTTCGTCGGCGATGTAGTAGAAAATGGCTTTGTTGCCGTCGCCTTGATACTCCACGTCGCCGATTTTCATGTCAAGTCCCAGGTTTTTGGCTATCTGCCGGCTCTCGATCATGGTGGGATGTTCGCGGCGTTTGGCATCTTCGTATTTGTCGAGGTCCGACTGTTTGGCCAGTCGGTACACCCGTTTGATGTCGTCTTCCGAACGGAGATTGGCCTTTTTGATTTGCAGTTTGACCAGTTGCCCGGTGAGAGTGACAACACCGATGTCGTGTCCCGGACTGGCTTCCACGGCCACCATGTCGCCTTTTTTGAGATCCAGGCCGTTCACGTTGTGGTAATATCCCTTGCGGGTATTCTTGAATTGTACTTCCACCAGATCGGTCGAAGTGTCGTTACCCGGTACGTCGGCCAGCCAATCATAGGTGTTGAGCTGTTTGTTTTGTCGGCCCACGGCTTTGTGGCACAGCCCTCTTTGACAGCCGTTGCCTATTTTGAATTTCATATTTTTATAATCCATAGATGCTATAAGATGATGTTTGGCGTCCATACGGACAAATTATTTTCGGTTCAGAGATATGATGATTTGGAGTGTCATCTCGAAGAAAACGATTTTGGCATTGGCGTTTTGGCCGATGTCTCTGATGTTTTTCTGTAACAATTCGGTCAGTTCCATCACGTTTGCCTCGTTGATGAACTTGGCAAAGTTTTTCGCGAAATCCTCCTCTTCGCTCGTCATGAAGTTGAGTTCGGGCATGTTGAAGTTGAACATGAAGCTCTCTCTGACCATGTGCATGAAGTAGGTGAGCATGCGTTTCTGTTTCTCGCGACCCATGCCTGCCGCCTTTTCGCTCCACTTTTTCAGTTCCATCATTTTACGTTGGTAAGCCAGCCGCATGAGACTCACGAACATATCGAAAAACATCTTGTTTTCGTTGTCGCTGTCGAGTGCCTCAAGTGCGTTCTGCCAGCTTCCGTTGGCGAGTCGGGCTATGCGCGAAGCGTCTTGCTCTGTCAGCCCTCTCTTGGCGACAAGTGCATTTTGCAGACTCATGGTGTCGATGTTTTTGACTTCGATGCGCTGCGTGCGGCTGAGAATGGTTTCGAGCAATTTCTCCGGTTCTTCCGCCACAAGGAGGAACAAAGTTTTCGTGGGCGGTTCTTCGAGGAGCTTGAGCAGCTTGTTGGCACATTCGGTATTCATGCGCTCGGGCATCCACATGATGACCACTTTGTAGCCCCCTTGGCTGGAGGTGAAAGAGAGTTTGCGGTTCAGGGCATCGCTTTCGCCGGCGGTGATAATGGCTTGCTGGGTGGTGGCACCTAAGGCATCCATCCACTGTTGCATGGTGAAATACACGTCTTTGCCCAGCATCAGTCGCCATTCTTTCATGAAGTCGTCGCTCACGGGTTTGTGGTCGGCACTCATGCCCGGTAGTTTGATGGTCGGGAAAGAGAAGAAGAGGTCGGGATGCTCCCATGTTTTAAGCATGGCGGCAGCTTTCTCCGAAGGCTCGTTGCGGAGCTTCAGCGGGTCACTGTCGTGTATTTCCTCCGCGTCAAGGTCGCCAAGCAGATAGGACGCAAATGCCGTTGCCAGCGCCATTTTCCCCACTCCGGGCTTGCCGTAGAGGAGAATGGCATGGGGCAGACGCCCTTCTTGGACCATCTGCTTGAGTCTTTGCCTGGCCTTTTCTTGTCCGATTACTTCTTTGAACTTCATGTTGATTCTGTTGGTATCTTCCTTCTTTACATTCTTTGAGCATGTTTCAGGTGTTCATCCGAAAGGCTGAAATCGCTCAATACGACTGTCGATCAATGGTTTATATGCGGCATGGATGCCGAAAAACGGACACGATGTCGATGGCGAAGCTGTAGGAATGCTTACCATATTGCCTGCAAATTTACTAAAAAAATACAGCATTCGGATTACTTCTGCCTCATAAATGAGGTGTGATGCCGTAAAACCGTCGGTATCAGTCGTCTTCCATACCCGTGATGACCATCCGGCTATAGAAGATGATTTCAGCATTTTATGGTGTGGAAAGACCGATAGAATCCGTCGGCATGTAGTTGCATTATCGTGCATCGCCGAACGTTCGTTTTTCAAGACCTGCCCTTTTGGCTCGCAAAACCTGTCCTTTCGATGGGTAAAAGGGCAGGTATCACATTACAAAAGCGGCTCTTTTGCAAAAGTCTTCTCGGGAAATCGGCTGTCGAATTGGTAATATGTTGATAATCTTTCGGTTAATTGAGCTTATAAAACCAACTCCCGTCAGATTCGACAGGTGCGTTTTTTTGTTTTCTGTTTTGTGCTGTTTATATTACTCTACCTCTGAAAACTGATAACTATATTGTCTGCCTGACAACAAGTTCAGAACGGTAAGGTCACCTGTGCATGCCATAAACCGACAAACAAGCCGGTCGACAATCGAGCCTTTCCGATCCGGATCTCATAACCGATTTGGGTTTAATCACCACCAAAATAATAATAATTGCAATGAATGACACCGATATTTCGATAATAATTCATAACTTTGCAAGTGATAGGCGTTAGATAAGATTTCGACGGGTTGTAGGAAACATCAAGTTGATTCGTTCTTGCGTACAACCAAATGTTAGGATAATGAGTCAGAAAATCAGGATTAAGGACATAGCGGTCAAGGCAGGCGTGTCCGTGGGTACTGTCGACCGGGTGCTGCATCATCGCCCCAATGTCTCCAAGGAGGCATTGGAGAAAGTGCGGAAGGTACTCAAGGAGATCAATTATCAGCCCAATATGTATGCCAGTGCGTTGGCACTCAATCGTTCGTACACCTTTTGTCTGATGATGCCGCGTCATGCTTCGGATGCCTATTGGGATGAAATCGAACAAGGTGTCATGAAGGCGTGTGAGTCAAGACGCGATTTCCTTGTCGACATCAAGGTCATCTATTATCAGCGCATGCACGACGAAACTTTCGTGAAAGCCTGTGCCAAGTGCCTTGCCGGCAAGCCCGACGGCGTGATTATCGTGCCTGCCGAGACGGAGGTCACGAGGAGGTTTACCGACAAGCTGCACGAACAAACCATTCCTTTCGTGTTGCTCGACTCTTATCTGCCCGAACTCAACCCGCTCTCTTTCTATGGCCAGGACTCGCTGAACAGCGGTTATTTTGCCGCCAAAATGCTGATGCTCATTGCCGCACGGGAATCGGAAATCATGCTGATGAAGATGACCCATGAGGGCAGGGTGTCGAGCCGACAGCAGGAAAACCGCGAAACGGGTTTCAAGCGATACATGAACGAGCATTTCCCGAAGGTGAAGCTCGTCGAACTGGAACTGCCCCTCGATGGCAGGAAAGAACAGTTCAACAGATTGCTGGAGCAGTTCTTTGCCGAATATCCTCAGGTCAGACATGGCATCACGTTCTGTTCGAAAGCCCATTTGGTGGGTGAATATCTCTTGGCCAACAAGCTGACACACTTCAGGATGATGGGGTATGACTCCGTTCCGCAAAACGTGGAATGTCTTCGCGAGGGCAGCATATCGTTCCTTATCGTACAACACGCCTTCATGCAGGGCTTATACAGCTTCGAGGCACTCTTCCGTTCGATTGTCCTCAAACGACAGGTCAAGCCGGTGAACTACATGCCTATCGAGTTGCTCTGTAAGGAAAATGTGGATTTTTATCAGAAAACGTTGATTTGACAGATGAATGAACACATCATACATCGCAATTTTTTCAGGCTCCTTCGAGCGGGTGCTTTCCAAGAAGAGCTGACCCTCGAACCGATGTCGGCCTACAAATGGCAAAAACTATGTTTGCAGGCAGACATCCAGGGAGTGAGATCATTCATTGAGGATGAGATCATACGCCAAGCCGATGACGATTATCTCAACATCCCGGAGGGGTTGGTTGAAGAAATGGCGAAGCCTGCAGGCATCACCGATGCCGAAGTTTTCTCGGATATACGACCTTTGTCCAACCGGTTTTTGAACAAACGGCTCATGAAAATCATCGAAGCCGAAGAGAACGATTATGACGCATCGCCGGCATCACTCCGGATTTTGGGACTGCTTATCTACAACGTGAAACAGATTCTTGACTACGGTTTAGACTTCGAAGGTTTGCTGCAGCTCGGCATCTTTTTGCGTTCAACGGGTGAGAAAGTGGATTATGTAAAGCTCGAGCAGTGGCTCAAGATGCTTCATCTCAAGCGCATGGCCCAACTCGAAGGCTCCATCCTCATTGCCGTCTTCGGTTTTTCACAGGATGAAATCCCGTTTGTGGAAACGCTCGAAAAAGAAGCCATTGACATCGTGATGGGAACGCTTCACAAAAAGAAAAAGCTCGATCCGGCAGACGAATGGTACTTCCGCCAGCGAAAGGACGGCTTCGTGAGCAACAATTCCAGACGTCTGCAGCGCAACCTCAAGCGAAGTTTGCACTATCTGAGGTATGCCTCGCTCGAAACAACCAGTTCCTTCTTCGGCAATCTGGTGCGCAGCATGTCCGAAATAGAGGAATGAATGGCCTGAAAACTGAAAGCGGACAATACGCTCCTGCAATAAGGAAGATAAATGGCAGGTGGAATTTGATGGAACGCCTAAAATGGCTTAATAAAGCCAAAAAGCCTTCCCTGCCGTTCTTTTATCTCAAGAGAAAGAGCTATCTTTGCATACATATTTCCTGAAAATTCATGAGAAAAATAATATTTCTAATCTTTTCGTTCTTTGTCGTTATGGGGGTTCATGCCCAAAACGATATGTATATGTGCGAGGATACTTGTTCGCACGTTCATGGTTTGGACATGAGCTACTACCAAGGCGACGTGTTCTGGGAGGTCGTGGGCAACAACAGCAAAATGGCTTACGTCTATCTTAAAGCCACCGAGGGCAGCAGTCGCATTGATCCAAAATATGAAAGAAATATCTATCTGGCAAAGCAGCACGGACTCAAGGTGGGTTCATACCACTTCTATCGTGCCCAAGTGCCGCAGGAAGTGCAGCTGCGGAACTTCATGTCGCAGTGCCGTCCCAAGGATCAAGACCTCATTCCGATGATCGATGTGGAGGCTGTACCCAAGGGCATGTCGAGTGCGGAGTTTTGCGATTCGCTGCTCATCTTCATCGAGCTCGTCGAAGATGCATACCGGCAGAGGCCGCTCATTTATACTTATACCAACTTTTACAACCGACATCTCGTCGGAAAGATCGACCGCTATCCGCTGATGATCGCCCAGTATTCGGACAATGAGCCGGTGCTGGCAGACGGCAGAGACATCATGATGTGGCAATACACCGGTAAGGGTCGCATCAACGGCGTGAACGCATATGTCGACAAGAGTCGGTTTCTGGGCAGACACGGTATGCGCGAAATCAGGTTCAGGCATCATTAGTCCGAGTCGTCACATCATCAATCATCAGACATTATTTTTTAGGTCATGGCCATTATCAAATGCCCCGAATGCGGAAAGCAAATCAGCGACAAGGCTCCCACCTGCCCCAACTGCGGAGTTCAGATTGCCGGAAAGCTAACCTTATGTGCCAACTGCGGCAATATTTATTTTGAAGAAGACAGGATTTGTCCGGTGTGCCATCATCCGGCAAAGCACAATAGGAAACCCGATGCCCGTGACGGCAAAGAAAATACTGTCGTTAATCCGGCTGCCGCGGTCACCGCTGATGCTGCTCGGGCTTCGGTGAACGGTGACCGAAAGAAACCCAAGAAAAAGAATCACACCACTGTCATTGTCCTTTTGACCGTCGTGGGGCTGATAGTCGCTACGGCACTGTATGTTTCCAACGATTGGAAGAGTGATAAGGAAACAAGGGCGTACGAGATGGCCATGAAGAGCGAGGACGTGCATCTGCTCGAGAATTTCCTTGTGAACTTTCCCAATGCGAGTAGAGAGCGACAAGACTCCATCCGCGCGCATATCGAGAAATACAAACGTGCTATGGAGGAATGGAACATCGCGCTGTCGTCGCGGTCTAAGGTTTCGCTCCGCGATTACCTCGCAAAGTACCCCAACACGAAGTACAAGGCAGTCATCGACAACATGATCGACTCCATCGATTGGGCGCAGGCTAGCCTTGCCAACAACGTGGATCTGTATCAGCAGTACATCAACGAGCATCCTTACGGCAATCATGCCGAAGAGGCAAAGACGGCCATCGACAACATCAAGATGAAGACCGTCAGCCAGAATGAGCGGCAAACCATCGACCGTGTCCTGACGGCTTTCTTCCGGAGTGTCAATGCCCGTGACGAAGAACGTCTTATCGAAACTCTCAATACTCCCATGACCTCTTTCCTGACTTTGTCCGGCCCGACCGACTCGGATGTTGCCGAATGGATGAGAAGGCAATACAAGGACAACGTGAAGGACATCTTATGGAGAATAGACCATAAGTACGAAGTTGCCAAAAGAGAAGTGGGCAGCCAAATTTACGAGTACAACGTGACGTTTGGTGGTACCGAAGAGGTGAGCTTTACCGACGGAAAGGCAACGGTGACCAACAACTACCGTATTAAAGCCGTCGTCTCGCCCGATGGAAAAATATCGGCGATGAGCATGAATAAATTAGTCTATAACAATGCCGAATAAAGGAGGGGGAGCCATGAAAATGAGTGAACAGACGTACAGACAGGTGGAAAGAGCCATCAAAAAGATTGCCGACAAGTGTGCCGCGGGCATCTATCAGGACAGTATAACCGACATCCATCTGCGTATATACCAAGACAGTGGCGAACTGATTGCGTTCGATGATGACGACAATGAAATCACGCGCTGTGTCGTTGAGGAATGGATCGACAACAAGGATGACGGCTTTTATCATGACGTGGCACGCATCCTGCGATGTGTACTCGACGATATGAAGACCGTGGTCGACCACCTTGACATCCTGAAGCCCTACAGCTTTGTCCTCGAAGATGATGACAGGGAAACAGTGGCGGAACTCTATGTGGCCGACGACGATACTGTCATTCTGGGCGGTGACCTGATGCCGGGACTCGAAAACGAACTGGATGACTTCTTCGACCATTTGTTGAAGGAAGACGAAACGAAACCATGATTGGCTCCGAAGCCCTGCAAGGTATATAGGTGGGGCGTTTCTACGGCATGTCGGGCCAGTCGTAGAGTTTGTAGGCACTGATGTCGTCTTTCATGCCGGGTATGCCCATATAGGTTTTTTGCGTACCTTTGAAAGCGGCCTCACGCCCGAAGTTCAGCGGATGATACACAAGGCTGAAGCAATCCCTCATTTTCCCCTTTTTCAACTGTATGGCTATGACCCGGGTCGGATCGGTTACCAAAGGCTCATCTGCCAGCAGTAGAGCAGTGCCATCCTTGAAAGGCGGAAAGAAATCGGCGTAACCGATATGGGTATGACAGTTGCCTACGATGCAGCCCTTCACCCAAACTTTGCCCTGATATTCTTTGCCGATGAAGTCGCTGACGCTGACGACAGGAGTGTTGTCTGTGTCGGTATCTGCATTGCCTTGGTTGTCGTTGTCGTCATTATCGACATTCTCCGTCGCGATTGTATCGTCAACATCCTCCTCGAATATCGGTTTTTCGCAGGCACTCCACCAGAATACCGAGCAGAGTAATAGCAACAGTCGTGTTGTTGTTTTCATGTCGTGAATGAAAGGTTTAGAGCCACAAAGTTAGTAAGTTTTCGCCTTTTCTGCAAATCCCGACTATGCGTAATGTCAAGAATCCTTGTGCTGTGCTGTCATCCGATTCGGATCGAATTCGGTGGAATAATGACCGAATCGGGTTCAAAAGGCAGGTCGTCTTAGGGGAAATGCTTATATTTGCAGAAAAATCATCTGATGGCAAAACGCAAACCACTCCTTGTTTATAAAGCCAGTGCCGGCAGCGGAAAAACCTTCACGCTGGCATTGGAATATATCAAACTGTTGATGCTCGATCCGCAATCCTTCCGGTCTGTTCTGGCGGTGACCTTCACCAACAAGGCGACCGAAGAGATGACCGTGCGTATCATGAGCCGTCTTTACGGCATGGCACGGCGGCTGGATGACTCCCGTTCGTATATCGACATCCTCACAGCCGAGCTCGGCATGACCGAAGATGAGGTATGCCGGCAAGCCGGGAAAGCCCTCCACGCATTGCTCCACAACTTTCATTACTTCCGCGTCGAAACCATCGACTCGTTCTTTCAACGCGTGTTGCGCAACCTTGCCCGCGAACTCGGACTGACAGCCAACCTGCGGGTTGAGCTGAATGATAAGGAGGTGGAGCAACAGGCGGTTGACCGTATCGTCGAATCGCTCGAAGAGAAAGACGAAGTACTCGACTGGCTCATGACCTATATCATCGAGAATATAGATGAGGACAAGAATTGGAATGTGATCAGGCAAATCAAGAAGTTCGGTGAAAACATCTTCAAAGAACACTATAAGAAATATGGCAAGGAGCTGAAGGAAATCAATGCCGGAAATACCTTTGACGCGTACCGTAAAGAATTGAGGACACTTATGAAGACCTCGCTGGATGCCATGAAGCGACATGCCGACCGGTTCTTCGACGACTTGGAGCAGCGTTCGCTCACGGTGGCAGATTTGGCATACGGCCCTTCCGGTCCGGCAGGCTACTTCGTGAAGTTGCGAAACAACATCATCGACGGTTCCGTGATGGGCAAGAGGGTGGAAGAAGCCGTCGGCGACCCCTCCAAGTGGTTCACCAAGAAAAGTCCCTACAACACCGAATCAAATCTTGCAGCGGCTGCCGGCTGGTCGGAGATGATCTCTCTAATCGAGAAGGAACGTAGTGGGAGATACAAACAATACCAGTCGGCCAAGGTCACCCTTCAATACTTTAATCGCTTGCGTCTGCTCGAAAAGATCGACGAGATGGTAAGCACCATCAATGGCGAAACCAACCGCTTCCTGCTCAACAACACCCCCGACCTGCTGCATGAATTCATCGGCACGAGCGACACGCCGTTTGTCTATGAAAAGTTCGGCACGCAGCTGAACCATGTGATGATCGACGAGTTTCAGGATACCAGTACCATTCAGTGGGACAACTTCAAGACGCTCTTGCTGGAAAACATGAGTCGCGGACATCTCAATCTCTTGGTGGGCGACGTGAAGCAGAGCATTTACCGCTGGCGTTCGGGCGATTGGAGGTTGCTAAACAATATCAGGGAGGTTATGGGTATGCCCGATGAGATGATTGACATCAATACCTTGGATACCAACTACAGATCGGATAAACGCGTCATCGAGTTCAACAATGCTTTCTTTGAACAGGCGGCCTTACAGGAAACCGACGAGATGGAGAAAAAGTTCGGCACGCGCGATCCGCAGTTGGAGAAGGCATACGCCGACGTGCGTCAGAACGTCCCTGCCGGCAAGCCCGATGAAGGATTTGTCGACATCCGCCTGTTTGATGCCTCCGTCTACAAAGATGCCGCGACTGAAAGTCTCCTCGAGGTTCTCGACCGTCTGCTCAATGAGCAAGGGGCGGAACCCAACGATATTGCCATCCTTGTGAGAAGCAATGCCGACCTGCCCGTCATCGCCGAAGCCGTCATGCAGGCATTTCCCGACGTACAGATCGTTTCCGATGAGGCTTTCCGTCTGGATGCTTCATCGGCGGTGAACATCGTCGTACTGGTCATGCGCAGTCTGGTTCATCCCGACGACCGTTTGACACAAGCCACGCTGGCGGTGATGTACCAACGGGAAGTCGTCCGTTCGGGCGCGACGATCGAAGACATCCTGATCGGTCGCACGAACTACGATGCCTTTCTGCCCGAAGAATTTGTGGCGCATCGTCATGAACTGACCGCCATGCCCGTCTACGAGATGGTGCAGTTCGTTCTTCGCGTGTTCGGTCTCGACGGTGTGGCAGGACAGGATGCTTACCTGTGTGCGTTCAACGACATCCTCAGCGATTTTCTCTACGACAAGCCCGTGGGCATCGAGGCTTTCCTGCAAGAGTGGGATGAACGGCTGGCTTCCAAGAGTATACAGGGCGACGTCGTGGACGGTATCAGACTCATGACCATCCACAAGAGCAAGGGCTTGGAGTTCAAGCACGTCATCATTCCCTATTGCGATTGGGACTTTGTGCATCGTGAGCAGATGATATGGTGCGTACCATCCCAAGAACCCTTCAACAAACTGCCCATCGTTCCGCTGAACTACTCTGAAAAACAACTCAAAGGCACCATCTATGAAAACGACTTACGAGAGGAGTATCTGCAAATAAAGGTCGACAATCTCAACCTGCTCTATGTGGCGTTCACCCGTGCGGAAGAGAGTCTCACCGTGTTTGGCAGGCTGGGTGCCGCCGAATCGCGCAGCCGGTTGGTCGAAACGTGCATCGGAAATATCGTCGGCAGCCTTCCCGGTGCCGTCATCGAGGAAGAAGAACAGGACGGCACGATCCAAGCCCTGCTGTTCACCTATGGCAAACCCGAGGCGGCAGCCGGTGCTGACAAATCGCCGTCCGAACCCGAATTGCCGTCCGACCCCAATGTCTTTTCGCGCCGGCCCGAAGAGAAGGTGGTTCGCATCGAAGCTTTCGATCCCGTGACCGAGTTCCGGCAGAGCAACCTCAGCCGGCGGTTCGTGGAGGGCGAGGACGACGACACCGAACAAAGCAGGTATATCAAGCTCGGCAGCATTCTCCATTACGTCCTTTCGCAGATACGGTATGCCGACGAAGCCGATGCGGTGATGGCACGACTGGAAGACGAAGGTATCCTCCGTCGGCAGGACGTTTCTGCCGACCGGGTGCGTGGGCTGTTGCGGAAGCGGTTGGCCGGCAAGCACGGACAAGAATGGTTCTCGCGCGACTGGAAGGTGCTCAACGAATGCAGCATCCTTTCACACGATGAAGACGGCACACACGTCGTCGAACATCGTCCCGACCGGGTCATCTTCCGCGACGGCCAGACTGTGGTCATCGATTTCAAGTTTGGCAGTCCCAAAGAAGAGTATCGCAGTCAGGTACGCAATTATATCCGCCTGTTGAGCGATATGAGCGACACTCCCGTCAAAGGTTATCTGTGGTATGTCTATACCGACGAAGTCGAGGAGGTGATGCCCTGACCGGACATAAATCCCAATGTTCCTTGGGCAGTCTTTCTGCCGTTCTTTGGTAAACTCCTTTCGTCGTTGCCTTGGAAGTACTTTTGCCGTTCCTTAGATCAACCCTACGTCTGCACCAAACCGGCAATCAAACTGCCCGACAATCGGACAACACCGATTCGGGCGATGATGACCGATTGGAGAGAAACCTTTCTGTGTCTCGGAAATTTCATTTATATATAATGGTATCGACAACTCCCGATACCCGAATGGAGGTGAATATATAAGGTATGGTAAACCCGCCTGTCCGCCCGGGCATTTGTACGCTGCCACTGACTCGGGATGTGGGACATCCCGGTCCGCCGGATCGTCGGTGGTCAGGCAGGCATCCATCGGCTACGAATCACGACGAACCATATTGTCTGACAGAGTCCGCGTGCCAACAGAAAGGCATCGAAGGCCATCCACAGCGCATGGTTGCCCATTGTCCCGAACAGGAAATGGAGGATGGTGAAAAAGATCGCCGCCGACAAGCATGTGGCAAACAGCATACCCTTGGTTGCCGTCACGCCGATGAAGATGCCGTCCCATACGAAGGCTGCCATGCCTGCCAAGGGGAGCAGCAACACCCAGAAGAAAAAAGGAGTGGAAGCCCCGATGACCGACCGGTCGTCGGTGAGGAGATGCAACATGAAGGTGCCTCCGAGAAAATAGGCCGCCGTGAACACCGCCGCCATGCCCACGCCCCAACCGAAGAGCCTGCATACCAGCCTGTCGAACGACGGCGCGTTGCCGGCTCCCCAGTATTTGCCGCCGATGGCTTCGCCGGCATAGGCAAAGCCATCCATGAAATACGAGAAGAGAATGTAAAACTGCATCAACAGCGTATTGACAGCCAGTATCTGTGTGCCTTGTACGGCACCTTTCGCGAGGACGACCAGATTGACCGCCACCAAGAAAAGCGAACGAAGAAAGATGTCCGAATTGACCGCAAAGAAATCCCTGAACGTGAATGTTCGTTCTTCTTCCGATGAGGTTCCCCGATATTTCCACAATCTCCGATAATAACGCCACCACAATGCCAACGCCGCCAGCGTGCCGGCATATTGGGCGATGACCGTTCCGAGTGCGACGCCTTCCACTTTCATGCCGAAGCCGTAGACCAGCAGCACGCTGCACACGATGTTCACGACATTCTGCAGCAGCGACACCACCATCGGAATGCGTGTGTTCTCCATGCCGATGAACCACCCCGAAACGGCATAGAGTGCCATCACGGCCGGTGCGCCCCATACGACGGTGTTGAAATAGAGCGATGCCAAGGGCACCACGTCGGCGGGAGGATGGATGAGGCGCAGGGCGATGTCCTTCAGCACACCTTGAAACACGAAGATGAGCAGTGCGATGAGCAAGGCAATCTTCAGCGAACGAACCATCAGGTCGGTCACTTCGCCCAACCTCCTGCCGCCTTTCGCCTGTGCGGTCATGCCGCTCGTTCCCATCCGCAGGAATCCGAACACCCAATATATCAGGTTGAATATCATCGATCCCACGGCAATGGCCCCGATGTAGACGGCATTGCCCAAATGCCCCACGATGGCCACGTCGACCATGCCGAGCAGGGGAACGGTGATGTTGGTGGCAATGGCAGGCAGGGCTATCTGTAATATTCGTTTGTTCATGATTTGGCGTTGTCGGGGGGTGTGGTTTCCGTCTTGCCGGAGTTGCAAAGTTAGCCTTTTTCGGCGAATATTCCCTGTTGCCCCTGCCGAAATTGGTCGAGAAGTCTTATCTTTGCATCATATCATCGGCCGGAATGCCGGCCGCCGTGACATTCAACAGTATCAACCTTTAACACCAATAATCATGATTGAAGTAGGACAGAAAGCCCCTGAAGTGCTGGGGGCAGACGAGAACGGACGCGAAATCAGGCTGAGCGATTTCAAAGGCAAAAAGCTGGCACTGTATTTCTATCCCAAGGACATGACTTCGGGATGTACCGCACAGGCGTGCAACCTGCGCGACAATTATGCAGAATTGCGAAAACAGGGATATGAAATTGTCGGCGTGAGCGTTGATGACCAAGCCAGACACCGCAAGTTCATCGAGAAGAACGAATTGCCTTTCTCTCTCATTGCCGATACCGATCATCGGCTGGTCGAACAGTTCGGCGTATGGGGAGAAAAGTCGATGTACGGCCGAAAGTACATGGGCACCTTCCGCACCACGTTCATCATCAACGGGGAGGGAGTCGTCGAACGCATCATCCGTCCCAAGCAGGTCAAGACCAAGGACCACGCGGCTCAGATTCTTGCCGGCGAATAGCCTGCCGACCCCTCTTTCGGGCAGGAAGACACGTTGCCCCGGCCATACCGCGCGCCTGTCCCGACGGCGAACCTTCCGACCCACATCCGTCCCCGTGCCGGGAAGGTGCCTTGTCACCGCCTGCCGTGCCGGGGCATTCCATTACCGACTCACCGACGGGAGCCGTTCCCTGCACCGGCGGCTCTCCACAATAACAGCACCATGCACATCTTTACCAAACTGATAGCCCAAGAACTCCACCTTCCCGAGCTTGCCGTCGACAACACCATCGCTTTGCTCGAGCAGGGATGTACCATTCCTTTCATTGCCCGTTACCGCAAGGAGCGAACGGGTGCTCTCGACGAGGTGGCGATTGCCGACATCAACGAGGCGTATGCCCGCTGTTCGGAACTGATGAAGCGCAAGGCGACCGTCGTGAAAGCCATCGAAGACCAACAGAAGATGACCGACGAACTGCGTCGGCGCATCGACGAATGCCGGGATGCCGCACTTCTGGAAGACATCTACCTGCCTTTCAGGCCCAAGCGTCGCTCACGTGCCGAGACGGCACGCCGACTCGGACTGGAACCGTTGGCAGACCTGTTGTGGATGCAGCGCGAACCTCATCCCGAGAAGGCTGCCGCGCGGTTTGTCGGGGGCGAGGTGGAGAACGTCGGGCAGGCCCTCGCCGGTGCGCAGGACATCATCGCCGAACGCATCAGCGAAGATGAACAGGTGCGCAACAGTCTCCGCAACCTCTTCTCAAGGTCGGCCGTCATCACCTCCAAGGCCGTGAAGAGCCGGGTCGACAGCGACGAGGCTGCCAAATACAGCGACTACTTCGGTCACAGCGAACCTCTCAAGCGGTGTTCCTCCCACCGGCTGCTTGCCATCCGGAGGGGAGAGAACGAAGGGTTTCTGAGGGTGAGCATCGATGTCGACGAAGACTTTTTCGTCGGCAAGCTGTGCCGCCGCTTCGTACCCCGTCCTTCAGCCTGCGGCCGCCTTGTCGAGGAGGCCGTAGCCGATGCCTATAAACGCCTTCTCAAGCCGTCGATGGAAAACGAGTTTGCCGCCCTGAGCAAACAGAAGGCCGACCATGAGGCCATCCTCGTTTTTGCCGAGAATCTTCTGCAGCTGCTCCTCGCTCCTCCGCTGGGGCAGAAGCGTGTCATGGCCATCGACCCCGGCTTCCGCACGGGCTGCAAGGTAGTGTGTCTCGACAGCCACGGCGGATTGCTCCACCACGAAACCATCTTCCCGCATCCGCCTGTCAATAGGCTCATGCAGGCAAAGGTGCATTTGCATCGTCTGCTCAAAGATTACCGCATCGAGGCCGTTGCCGTGGGGAACGGTACCGCCGGCAGGGAAACCCAGCGATTTGTCAGGGAATGTGTGGACGAGATGAAGCGCGAAGAGGGCGTGGATGCCGCTTCGATCGGCATCTACATGGTCAGCGAGGACGGTGCTTCCATCTATTCGGCATCGAAGACGGCACGCGAGGAGTTCCCCGAACTCGACCTGACCGTGCGCGGTGCCGTCAGCATCGGGCGGCGGTTGATGGACCCTTTGGCCGAACTGGTCAAAATCGACCCGAAGAGCATCGGGGTGGGACAGTACCAGCACGATGTCGATGCCGCCAAGCTCAAGAGGAGTCTCGACACCATCGTCGAGCGGTGTGTCAATACCGTGGGTGTGAACCTCAACACGGCAGGCGTACACCTGTTGACCTATGTCAGCGGACTGGGGCCCGTCCTGGCTGCCAATATCGTGAACCACCGCTCCGCCCATGGCAGGTTTGCCTCGCGCCGCCAGCTCCTCGATGTGCCCAAGCTCGGCAAGGCCACCTTCGAACAGTGTGCCGGTTTCCTGCGCATCGACGATGCCGAGAATCCGCTCGACAACAGTGCCGTCCATCCCGAGAGCTATCATGTGGTCGAGGCGATGGCACGCGATGCCCGCTGCACCGTGCGCGACCTCATCGGACACCCCGACCGGCTGGAGCACATCGACCTCGAAAGGTATGTTTCGGGCGAGGTGGGACTGCCCACTCTCCGCGACATCATCGCCGAACTCGAGAAGCCGGGCCGTGATCCCCGCCGGCAGGTCGAGGCCTTCGAGTTTGCCGCCGACATCCACGACATCGGGGACGTACAGGAAGGCATGGTCCTGCCGGGCATCGTGACCAACATCACCAACTTCGGAGCCTTTGTCGACATCGGTGTGCATCAGGACGGGCTGGTACACGTGTCGCGCCTTGCCGACCGTTTCGTGAAAGACCCCGGCGAGGTGGTCAAGCTCCATCAGCATGTGTGGGTGAAGGTCATCGAGGTGGATTTGCGGCGCAAGCGCATCTCGCTGTCGATGCGCGGGGTCGGGGCACCGTCCTGATATTCCCCGACTGCATTTTCCGTATGATATATCTCTTTTCCCCGACAGGCGTGATGCCTGTCGGTTTTTTGTTTCATGCGTTCGACGGGTGGCTCCCGAAGGGCTCGTTGAGAAGTCCAAAGGTCGTGGGCGACAAGTCCAAAGGTTGTGCCCCACAAGTCCAAAGGTTGTCGGGCAGAAGTCCAAAGGTTGTCAACGGGTCATTTTTTGCCCTTCCTGATAAGGCTTCGATGGCGCGAAAATCCCCGGTCGGTCATCGGGATGTTCGGACGGCAGGCTGAAAGGGAGGAGGGAGTACTGACAAAATGGCGGCATCGGAGGGTGTCGCCGACGGGGCCTGTCCTCGTGCCTGACGGGGCCTGTCCCCGTAGGGCACGAGTCCTATCCCCGTGCCCCACGGGTCCTACCCCTCTCGACGGCTTCTGTAGGGTCTGTTGTAACGTGCTGTGGGTGAGGGATTTATGTAAGCGTAAAAGGGAATCGGAAAAGGTCGTTTCTTACTGCCATTCTGTCAGTCCTTTCGCCCTTTCCGTATAAGGTCCGGTGACTCCGTTGGACGCAAAGCGGCATGAACGGCATGGTATGCAGAGCCGGACGCTCTGATGGCCGACCGGAGGCTGCCCCCTGCTTCCGAAAGCACGGACGCGACGGGTCAAGCTCACCGGGCGGATGAAGGTCAGGGACGGAAGGCATTGACGGCATCGACGACGGCATCGGTTTCTCCGGCGGTCAGTGCGGGGTTGCAGGGCAGGCTGAGCTCGGTGGCATGGATGCGCTCGGTGACTGGCAGCGAGAGATGTTGCCACCGTGCGTAACACCGTTGGCGGTGGGGCGGCACGGGATAGTGGATTTGCGTTTCGATGCCTCGCCCGAGCAGGTACTCTTGCAGGCTGTCGCGCCGGGGCGAAAAGACGGGGAAGATGTGCCACACGCAGTCGCGGCCGCTTGTCGAACAGGTCACGTCGGGGTTGTCGATGCGCCGCAGGTAGCTGTCGGCAATGCTCTTGCGCAGACGGTTGTCGTCGTCGAGGTGCTGCAGCTTGGCGTGGAGGATGGCCGCCTGCACTTCGTCCATGCGGCTGTTGCGGCCCTCGTGGTCGAAGACGTACTTGCGGCGGCTGCCGTAGTTGCCCAGCGCGGCAACCATGTCGGCAAGGCTGTCGTCATCGGTCGTGACGGCACCGGCATCGCCCAAGGCACCGAGGTTCTTGGTGGGATAGAAGCTGTGGCCGGCGGCATCGCCGAGACTGCCCGTGCGGTGCCGGCCATAGGTGCAGCCGTGCGCCTGTGCATTGTCTTCGATGAGCTTCAGTCCGTGCTGCCGACACACTTCCACGATGCGTTCGGTGTAGGCACACCGTCCGTAGAGGTGTACGATCATGACGGCACGGGTGCGGGGGCCGACGGCTTCGGCCATGCGTCTGTCGTCGATCTGCAACGTGTCGGCATCAGGTTCCACAAAGACCGGTACCAGCCGGTTGTCGGTGATGGCAAGCACGGAGGCGATGTAGGTGTTGGCCGGCACGATGACTTCGTCGCCGTCGGTCATGACTCCCAGTTCCTTGTAGGCACGCAGGATGAGGCTGAGGGCATCGAGCCCGTTGCCGCATCCCACACAGTGCTTCGTGCCGATGTATCGGGCATAGGCTTCTTCAAAGCGACGGGTGGCCTCGCCTTTGAGATACCACCCGCTGTCGAGTACGCGTCGGGCTTCGTCTGCCCAACTTCTGTTGCGGTCGTTCACCCGCTTGAGGTCGAAATAATGAATCATGGTTGCCATTCGTAAGTGTCGTAGCATACAGCCCTTGCGCCGAATCCTTCTTTCTGGAAGAGCAGGGGGCGGTTGAGGTCGAAACTGTCTTCGGCGGTCGATTTCCCGAAGTCGAGAAAGGGACGGTTGAAGGCAGAACGGTGGATGAGATGGTCGAAAAGCAGGTCGAGCGCGCCGATGCCCTTCCCCTCGGGCGTCGCCGAGATGTATTGCGTGTGGACCACGCGGTCGGTGAGGTAGAGCAGGGTGCCGCCCACGGGTATGCCGTCGAGGCGGGCCGTCAGCAGGCGGATGCGGTCGGGGAAGCGACGGCAGAGCAGTTGCAGCTCTTCGGGCGAGTGTACGGGATGCCTGCCGTACTTGTGCATGAGGTTGTCGTCGAGGATGTGCCAGAAGGCTTCGAGGTCGTCGCTTTCGCCGGCGGTGATGCCTTGGCGGAGAGCCTTGCGCAGTCCCGACCGTCGGGATTCGGCGAACCTTGGGGGATGGCGCAGGTCGATGACCGAGGAGATGTCGCGTGCCGTGAGGGTGGCACGGCAAACGGTGTGGAGGGCGTAGAGGTCTTCTTCGGCCGGCAGCCGGTGGTATATCCACGGCACCGCCTTGTAGACCACGCGGCGGATGCCTTCTCCTCGCCAGTGTTCATTGAGGAGCGCAAAGATGTCGAGTACGAGCGTGGCACTGCATTTCCCGTCGGTGAGCAAGCCTCCGTAGGTCAGGCCTTGGTGGGTGTGGAGCGTGGCGTCGCGACGGTTGGCCGGCAGCAGGGCGACGAGGCGCGACCTGTGGAAGACCATCAGCGAGGCATCGTCGAAGCGGTCGGCATGATAGTCCATGTAACGGCGGTCGAAAAGAAAGGTGGCATTCTTCGACCTCGCCGCAAAGGCATTCCATTGGTCGGCATCGGCCGCCGTGTATCTCCTTATTTCGAGCATCCTGTGTAGCTGAGAAATTCCTGATAGTCGTAGATATAGTCTTCTTCATCGTATGGCTCGGATGCCAGCACGAGGCACACGGCACCCGAGGAAAAGTCGTCGAGCGTGCGCCAGATGCCCGTCTCGATGACCAGCCCCTGCCAAGGATGGTTCAGGAGGAATGTCTGTCGCTCGTGACCGTCGTCGAGGGTCACCGTGAAGGAGCCGCTGAGTGCTATCACCAGCTGCTTGAGCCGCTTGTGGGCATGTCCGCCCCGGCTCTCTCCGCCCGGCACGTCATACACCCAGTAGGCACGCCTGATGTCGAATGGTACATGGTTCAACGCCTCGGCAACCGTGAGATTGCCGCGCGGGTCGGTGATGCGGGGGAGTTCGATGATTCTTGCTTCGGAAGGATTCATACCATTATATATATGGCTTCCTTTCCGCGGAGAACGGCAGGGCGGCACAGAGGCAGGGGCGGGGCGCGCAAGGGGATGCGGCTGAAAAAGGATGCCGGTGCCGTCGCAAAGAGCCTTTCAGGCGGAAAGGAAGCGGAGGGTTATCGGTTGCCGTACATCTGTTCGTAATACTTCTGATAGTCGCCGCTGGTCACCTCGGCTATCCATGGCTGGTTTTCGAGATTCCAGCGGATGGTCTTCACGATGCCTTCGGCAAACATCGTTTCGGGATACCATCCCAGTTCGGCCTTGATCTTCGACGGGTCGATGGCGTAGCGCTGGTCGTGTCCGAGGCGGTCGGCAACGAAGGTGATCAGGTCTTCGTTGATCCAGTCGATGGCAATGTCGCCGTGTTCGTCGGTGACCTGTTTCTTCAACACCCTGCGCAAATCCTTGTCGGCCTCCATCATGTCGTGGATGGTCTTGATGGTGAGCTTCACGATGTCGATGTTCTTCATCTCGTTGTGTCCGCCCACGTTGTAGACCTCTCCCTCGCGTCCTTCACGCACCACCATGTCGATGGCTTTGCAATGATCCTCGACATAGAGCCAGTCGCGCACGTTATCGCCCTTGCCGTATACGGGGAGGGGCTTGCCTGCCAGGATGTTGTTGATGATGAGCGGGATGAGCTTCTCGGGGAAGTGATAGGGGCCGTAGTTGTTCGAACAGCGGGTGATGCTGACGGGCATCTTGTATGTATCGTGATAAGCCATGACGATCATGTCGGCACTTGTCTTAGAAGCGGAGTAGGGGCTGTGGGGACAGAGGGGAGTGGCTTCGGTGAAGAAACCGTCGGCACCGAGCGAACCATATACTTCGTCGGTCGATACCTGATGGTAACGCTTGCCGGCTTTCCATGTGGGGTAGCCTTGTTCGTCCTTGCCCGTCACCCATGCCCTGCGGGCGGCATCGAGGAGGTTCTGCGTGCCCAGAATGTTGACCGAGAGGAACAGCTGCGGGTCTTCGATGGAACGGTCCACATGCGACTCGGCCGCGAAGTTGACCACGAAGTCGAAGTCGTAGCGTTCGAAGAGGCTGTCGGCCAGCTCGCGGTCGCGGATGTCGCCGCGAACGAAAATGCACCGTCGGTCGTCAATGTCGTCCTTGATGGTGCCCAGATTGCCGGCATAGGTGAGGGCATCGAGTACCACGATGCGGATGTCTTCGTTCTTGTACTTCTTGTCGAGCAGGTACTTGATGTAGTTGGCTCCGATGAAACCGGCTGCACCGGTCACTAAATAGGTTTTCATGTGTCTCTGTTTTTAGTCGTTTTGCTTGGATGATCTATGGTTTTCTTGTTTCTTCAGCCACCGTTCGGCAAGCGTGAAGATGCCCATCACGATGAAACTGAGAAGGGCGGTCTTGCCCCAACGCGGGAATACGTCGTCGCTGAACAGGGCATCGACAATGAGTCCATAGGGAATGGCAACGATGATACTGCTCCCGAAGCCTATCAGAAATTTCTTTTTGTAAATCTCCATGATGAGTTGAAATGTTTATGTCGGTTGGCGACTCTTGTTGGGAAAGTTGGCTTATCTGCCCAAGGTTATAACTTCACAATCGGTCATTTTATTGCCTTCGACGGTGAGTCTTACGAGTGTACGCTCCACCTGCCATCCCTGCATTCCGGCAGCTCCGGGATTGATGTGGAGCAGGTCGAGGGTCTTGTCGTACTTCACCTTGAGAATGTGCGAATGGCCGCTGATGAAGAGGTTGGGAGGCGAGGCATAAATCGTGCCGCGTATCGACGGATCGTAATGACCGGGATAACCGCCGATATGCTTCATGAGCACATCGACATCCTCGACCCTGAAACGGATGGTCTCACGGTACATACGTCGCAGGTCGCCGCCGTCGCAGTTGCCGCAGACCGCCCTCAGCGGACGAAAGGCGGCGAGTTTCTCTGCCACCTCGAGCGACCCGATGTCGCCGGCGTGCCATATCTCGTCGCATGGTTCGAAGTAGTGGAGATACTTCTCGTCCCAATAGCTGTGGGTGTCGCTGATGATGCCTATCTTTTTCATGAGCGTTTGCGGATGAAGTCTGCCAGCCAGTCTGCCGTTTCTTCCATTCCCAAGAGGGAGGAATTGACGCAGAGGTCGTAGGAGTCGGCACGCCCCCAACGCTTGCCGGTATAGTATTCGTAATAGGAAGTTCTCTCGCCGTCTTTCGACCTGATGAGTTTCTCGGCTTCCTCGCGGTCGCAGTTCATGCGTCTGGCAATGGTGGCGATGCGATCCTCGCGGTCGGCTGTCACAAAGATGCTCACCATGTCGGGATTGTCGCGCAACACATAGTCGGCACAACGACCCACGAACACGGCATCGCTCTCGGATGCCGCCTTCTCGATGGCTTCGCTCTGGAACTTGAAAAGTCCGTCTTGCGAGAAGTCGCAGTCATACATACAGCCGCTGCCGACTTGGGGAATGCCGGGGTGGAAGAGCGCGCCCAGAAAGCCTCTCCGCTCGTCATTCTGTTCAAAGAAATGTTCGCAAAAACCGCTTTCTCCGGCAGCAAGGGCAAAGATTTCTTTGTCATATAACTTGCAATCGAATTGTTGCGCCAACAACCGGGCGATGCACGCACCGCCGCTGCCGAACTGTCGGCCTACGGTAATGATGATTCTGCTTTTCATAACTCAAGGGGTATGGTTTTTTTTGAACTTCTCCTTATAGACCAACATGGTGATCGCTGCCGTCACGAAAGCGAGGAAGTCGCTGGCAGGAAGTGACCACCACACACCGTCGACCTTCAGGATAGGGGGAAGGATGATCAACAGCGGCAGGAGGTAGATGAGCTGTCGCGAGAGGGAGAGGAAAACGCTGATGCCGGCTTTGCCGATGCTCTGGAAAAAGTTGGTAACCACAGCTTGATAGCCTATCAGGGGGAACACCATCATGTTGATGCGAAGTCCGTGAACGGTGATGGCGATCAGTTCCTCGTTGCTCGTGAACAGCCGGGCGCAATAGATCGTCAGAAATTCGCCTACCAGCCATCCCGCCGTCATGACGGTCACGGCAGCCATGATAGACAGGCGCAGCACACGCAGCATACGGTCGTGCTGACGGGCACCGTAGTTGTAACCGGCGATGGGTTGCATGCCTTGGTTGATACCCATGACGATCATGAAAAAGAAGAAGACAATGCGATTGGAGATGCCGAATGCTCCGACAGCAAGGTCGCCGCCGTGGCGGAAGAGGGCGGTGTTGATGAAGATGACGATGATACAGGCACACGCATTCATGGCGAATGGCGAGATGCCGATGGCGATGATGTTGCGCACGATGTCTTTCCTCAAGCTGAAGCCGTTGCGCGTGAAACGGGGCATCTGGCTCTTGTTGGAGAAGACATACAGTTGCCACACGAGGGCGACGGCTTGCGATATGACGGTGGCAAGTGCGGCCCCACGGATGCCCATGTCGAACGTCCAGATGAAGATGGGGTCGAGAATGGTATTGAGCACAACCGTGAAAATGGTCGCAATCATGGCTTTACGTGGCTTGCCGGCCGCCCGCAGCACGGCATTGAGGCTGAAGTACTGATAGGTTACCATGCTGCCCAACAGGATGATAAACATGTAGTCGCGGGCGTAAGGGATAGTTTGTTCACTGCCGCCGAAGAAATAGAGAATGGGGTCGAGGAACAAGAGCGAGATGCTGCTGAAGATGAAACCGACGATCAAGTTGAGCAACACACTGTTGCCCAAGATGATCTCGGCGGTTTTGTAGTCTTTTTGTCCTAATCTGACCGACATGGATGAACTGGCACCAACACCGATACCGGCTCCGAATGCCGAAAGGATGTTCATGAACGGAAAGGTGATTGCCAATCCCGATATTGCCAGCGCACCGACACCATGACCGATGAAGATGCTGTCGACCATATTGTAGAGTGAGGAGGCAGTCATGGCTACAACCGCGGGCATGGCATACTGCATGAGCAGCTTGCCCACCGGCTTTGTCCCGAGTTCGAGTGTCGCTTGTCTGTTATTTGTTTCCATGTGTAGTAATATGCAAAAGTACGAATTTAATTCCAAACGGTAGGCGGTCTTGCACATTTATTATCCCAAACCGGTCGTCGGGGGCCGAACGGGTATTGTCCGTTTGCCGGCCGGCTTCGCCTGTCGGAAAACTCCTCGTCGTGTCGGCCGGATATTCCGAATGATGATGAGCGGGTGTAAATCGTGTCGATGAACGTCAGAAAACGGGATGTAGTCCGATCTTTGGTCGGTATCTGAGAGGATGTGAAAGGTTGGACACACGACACCCCCAATCATACCGACCGATCACGGGCTGAAATATGTGAGAAGCTAACCATCGAAATTCCGTGAAATTGAAAACAGAAGACTTGATGAAGAGAAAGGCTATTTGTTAAAAAACAATATATAGACCCTTGTGTTATTGGCTGATTGGGGGAAAAAGAGTATCTTTGCACCCACAAAATAAAAAGAGCGATCTTTTATACACGGGTAAGTCTTATACGGCCAGCTCCCTTCGAATCCTCCAGGACGGGAACGTAGCAAAGGTAGTTGGTTGTAGCGGCGCGATATAAGTAGCTTGCCCACCCGCCTCTTTAGCTCAGTTGGCCAGAGCACGTGATTTGTAATCTCGGGGTCGTTGGTTCGAATCCGACAAGAGGCTCAAAATGATGACGAGACAAGACTTTAAGTTTTGTCTCGTTTTTTTGTATTTGCATGTTTGAGGTGCATGCTGCGCCTTGAATGCTGTAGGGTTGTATAAACTTAGTGCGGCGGAGCTTTACCTCAGTCGCCATGATTAAAATTTAGAAAACTATGGAAAAGATAGACGTTACGACACTCCACGATAATGTGTTCACAACTATTGGAAAGGAGTGGATGCTTGTTGCTGCAGGCAACGAGGAGAAGTTCAACATGATGACAGCTTCTTGGGGATGCCTCGGCTGGTTGTGGAACCATCCGGTGGCTATTGTGTACATCCGTCCGGAGCGTTATACACACGAGTTCATAGAGGCGAACGACAAAATGAGCCTTGTTTTCCTCGGCAACTCGGAGGAGGCACGCAAGGCGTATGCGTTCTGCGGTGCTAAGTCGGGCAGAGACTTCGATAAGGCGAAAGAGGCCAATCTCACACCCGTTGCAACCGAGAACGGCTGCGTAACATTCGACGAAGCACGCCTCACACTCACCTGTCGCAAGCTGTACAAAACGCAGATTCGTCCGGAGGAGATGCTCGACAAGTCGATAGAGCAGTGGTACGGCGAGAAGGGCGGCTTGCACGACGTGTATGTGGTGGAGATTCTTGACGCTTACAAAAAGTAATGCGCTAATAAGCAAAACCATTCTATATACATAATATTATATCGTACAGGTCAATTAACATTCAAACCGAACTTTGATGACAGAGAAAATAGACAAGTATAAGGTTCAGGCAGCTTTGGTGCGCTCGTTCTTCGATGCCTTCTCGCATGGCGTGATAGAGAGTCAGATGGAAGACCGGAATGAGAAGACGACACCGCAGTCGGTTAAGAAGCTGATGTTGGAGCACTACGAGCACATCGCACCCGCTTTCTTCGACACCATGTTCTTCCCGTTGGCAGCCATGAACTACAAGTACGAGGACATTGCGGCACTGGCTCGCGAAGCGCAGCAGCGTGGCGACGACATGATGGCACTTGTGCGCACGGCGTGTGGCGACGAGGCGTACTATAACGCTATGGTTGAGGAATACAAGCGCAACTTCTCGATGCTGCTTGCAGGCAGATACCTCTCCAACGCCGACCATCTTGAGGGTTATGTGCGCAAGGCGGAGGATGAGACGGAAGCGTCGGTAGACTCCGACCGCGCTATAGAGCTGACCGTGCGTGTCGTGATGTTCGCATACGCTCGTGGTCTGCGTCAGACGGGGGAGGGTGCACGTTTTGATAGATCGGTGCACTTGGGACAAGTGCACCCCCTTGGGGAGAATGCACGTTCTGATCGGTCGGTGCACTTGGGACAAGTGCACCCCCTACGTGGGGCTACGCTCTTCCGTCTGATGCTCGACGCGATGAACATCTTGCTGCTCGACGAAGCTGTCGACTTTGCTGACGCAGAGGCAGCAGACCTTGCTTCGCTGTTCTTGAAGGTCTGCCAGACGCAGCATAACTTCACGGTTATGACTAACGAGATGGACCGCACATATTCTGAATTAATGAAGGAATAATAACAAAATACTATGACACAGATTCCGGTATTGCTGCTCACAGGTTATCTGGGCAGCGGCAAAACAACATTGTTAAATCGAATCCTTTCTAATGAGAAAGGCATTAAGTTCGCCGTTATCGTGAACGATATCGGCGAGGTGAACATCGACGCCGACCTCATCCAGCAGGGTGGAGTGGTGAACAAGCAGGACGACAGTCTGGTGGCTCTGCAGAACGGTTGCATCTGCTGCACGCTGAAGATGGACCTTATCGACCAGTTGCGCGACATCATTAACATGAAGCGCTTCGACTATATCGTCATCGAGGCAAGCGGCATCTGCGAACCGGCACCGATTGCGCAGACTATCAGTTCGATGGCGATACTCGGTCCGCAGTATATCACCAACGGCATACCGCGTCTTGACAGCATCGTGACCGTGGTGGACGCGCTGCGCATGAGAGATGAGTTCAACAACGGCAACGCTCTGACACGCGACGGACTTGAAGACGAAGACCTCGAAAACCTCGTAATACAGCAGATAGAGTTCTGCAACACTATACTTCTCAACAAGGCTGCGGAGGTGAGCGCTGACGATCTGCGCAAACTCACCGAGATAATCCGCGCCATTCAGCCTAAAGCAGAAATCATACCATGCAACTACGGCGACGTAGACTTGGAGCGTCTGCTCAACACCGGTCGTTTCAACTTCAACGAGGTGGCTACATCGGCTGCATGGATCAACGAGATTGAGAATCATCACGGCGATGAGGAGGATGATGACGACGATGAGGAGGAGGAACACGAGCACCATCATCACGACCACGATCACGATGATGAGGAACACGAACATCACCATCACGACCACGATCACGATGATGAAGAGCATGAGCATCATCATCACGACCACGACTGCCATGGCGGTTGCGGACATCACCACCACCACGACCATGAAGGCGGCGAAGTGGAGGAGTACGGCATTGGCACGTTCGTATATTATCGCAGAAAGCCGTTCGACATGAACTTCTTCGACAACTTCGTGGCACGTCTGTTCCCGAAGAACGTCATTCGCTGCAAGGGATTGTGCTGGTTCAAGGAAGAGCCCGACATGTGTTATCTCTTTGAGCAGGCAGGCAAGCAGATGGAGCTGAAAAACGCCGGACAGTGGTACGCCACAATGCCGAAGGACGAACTGCAGCAGATGCTCGACCGTGAAGAAGGACTGCGCAGAGACTGGGACGAGAAGTATGGCGACCGTATGCAGAAGCTCGTGTTCATCGGTCAGAAACTCGACAAAAAGGCAATAAAAGAACAGCTCGACATGTGTCTTACGGATGTAGAACTGTAAAAGGACTTACGGAATTATAACATAAAGCAAGAGGGTATGGCGGAATAGCCATACCCTCTTTATTTTTTAGTCTGCGTGGGTATGACATGGATGCCATACCCTTCTATATTAGAGATGCTTCATGATGTCGAGCAGGTGATCCCAAACCATCTGAACAGTCGGGATGTGCAGACGCTCGTCAGGAGTATGCACGTCGCGCAGCGTAGGACCGAACGAAACCATGTCGAGGTTCGGGTAGCGCTCCGAGAACAGACCGCACTCCAAGCCAGCGTGGATGCCCTTAACGATAGGATCCTTGCCGAAGAGCTTCTTGTACGACTCTACAGCCACCTTCGTGAGCTTGCTGTCCGGGTTCATCTTCCAAGCGGGATAGCCGTCGCTCATCTTCACCTCAGCGCCAGCCAGTTCGAAGGCAGCCTTCACGGTGTTAGTCTCGTTCTCGAGGTTGCTCATCACGTTAGAGCGCTGCGAAGCCACTACGTTGATCTCGTTCTCAGCGGTCTGAACGCTTGCCACATTGTTAGAAGTCTCGACCATGTATGCCAGAGCCTCGTCCTGGCACATAGCGAACACGCCGTTGTCGACAGCCTGCATGCAGAGGATGAAGCGGCGGCTTGCGTCCTTCGGCAGTACGCTCTCAGCGTCGGTGCTACCGAGGTTGAACTCCATAACCGGCTCGGTTACGTGGAACTCCTCCTCGATGTTAGCTGTGAACACGTTCCAGTCGGCACGAACAGTCTCCTTCTCGCTTGCCGGAACAGCGAATACGATGCTGCCGTCGCGAGGAATAGCGTTGTGCAGTTTGCCCGAGTTGAACTTAGCAAGGCGAAGATCCATCTTCTCCTGCTCTTTATAGAGGAAACGAGCGAGAATCTTGATGGCGTTGGCGCGCTTCTTGTTGATATCGTCGCCAGAGTGTCCGCCCTTCAAACCCTTTACCGAAGCTGTGAGGAAGAACATACCCTCGGGAGCAGCCTCACGCTCGAATGTGAAGCGAGCCGAAGTAGTCTTTCCGCCGGCGCAAGAGATGAAGATCTGTCCTTCGTCCTCAGAGTCGAGGTTGATGAGCATATCGCCTTTCATGAAACCTGCCTTCATGCCCATAGCACCAGTGAGACTTGTCTCCTCGTCGCGTGTGAACACACACTCCAGCGGTCCGTGCTCGATGTCGTCGCTGTCGAGGATAGCCAGTTCGATGGCGCATCCGATGCCGTCGTCAGCACCGAGAGTTGTGCCCTTAGCGTTGAGCCATTCGCCGTCGACATAAGTCTGAATAGCGTCGGTGTGGAAGTTGAAGTCTACGTCTACGAGTTTGTCGCAGACCATGTCCATGTGGCTCTGCAGGATGAGTGTAGGAGCGTTCTCATGACCCTTTGTAGCCGGCTTGCGGATTACTACGTTGCCCGTCTCGTCGGTCTCGGTCTCTAAGCCGTGGCTCTTGCCGAACTCCTGAAGATACTCAATCATGCGCTCCTCATGCTTTGAAGGGCGCGGAATCTCATTGATTTTAGCAAACTGCTCGAACACGCGAGCAGGTTTCAATTCGCAATTGCTCATTTTCCTTAATTTTTTTATGTTGATGTTATAATAATCTGAATTTTCGGTAAATTATTTTGCCATACCGCCGATTTGCCGTACCTTTGTACCGATATAGGCGGTGCAGCCTATCTTCTGCAAAGATAGCGCAAATCGAGCGCAATGAAGCTTGCTTCAAATTGCCGAGGTGCAGCCTATCTTCTGCAAAGATAATGTAAAAGGTAGACACCACAAAATAAAAAAATATAATATGATTAAATTAATGCTTATAAGCCTCGCTGTAGTGGCAGTAGCCTTCGCTTTGTTGTCGATAAAGGTGCTGCTGAAACGCAATGGCAAGTTCTCTTCACAGCACGTACACGACAATCCGGGCTTGCGCAAGCAGGGCATCCACTGCGTGATGGACCAGGACCGCGAAGCCCGTGAGCGCAACGGTGCCTACTAATATGCCTAAGTTGTATATAGTGGTACTAACTGATTTGTCTATAATATATAATGTATAGATATATATAGGCAGGCACTTAAAACGATAAAATTAAAAAACAGAATAAATATGAACAAGAAAAACATTTTCGGCGCATTTGCACTCGCAACTGTAGCCGCTTTCGCAATGACCTCTTGCGACAAGTCGAAGAGTCAGGTTGACGAGAAGAAGGTAGAGAGCAAGCAGGCTGTGCCTTCAGACGCAAAGATTGCGTATGTAGAGGTAGACAGCATCATGTCGCAGTACAAGTTCTGCAAGGACTACTCGCTCATTCTCCAGAAGAAGGGTCAGAACATCCAGAACACACTCGCACAGAAGCAGCACGCTCTTGAGCAGGCTTACGGCAACTTCCAGCAGAAGGTTCAGCAGAACGCCTACACACGCGAGCAGGCAGAGCAGATCCAGATGTCGCTGCAGAAGCAGAACAGCGACCTTCAGGTGCTCAACCAGCGTCTGAGCGGCGAGTTCCAGGCAGAGACAGAGAAGTATAACAACGCTCTGCGCGACTCTATCCAGCACTTCCTCGCTGTATACAACAAGGACAAGAAGTATGGCTTGATTCTGAGCAAGGCAGGCGACAACATCCTCTACGCCGACAAGGCTTACGACATCACCAACGAGGTGATTGCAGGCTTGAACAAGGCTTACAAGCCGGCGGCTCCTGCAAAGGAGGAGAAGGCTGCTAAGAAGAAGTAAGTATTTCTGCAAAGAAAAAGTAAGGCTTCTTTACAGACAAAATGCATATAACCGGAGACAATGCTGCCAATAGCATAGTCTTCGGTTTTTTTGTGCTCGTACACTTTGTTGCTTATTTTGCAAATTCACGTTGTGAGTGAAGATTTTTAAACAAAATGCCAATTAAAACACAAAAATATCTATCAAATGTTTCTTTGTATTAAAATATTTATTACTTTTGCAATCGTATTGTATGCCTTTAGTGTAAAATTGATACAATTAATAATTGGAGAGTAGTAATAGATAACTAAATAGATTCATTAACTTTTAAACTTTATAGTTATGAGAAAGACGTTACTTACACAATGGGGCTCGTTCTTGCGTTGTTTGGCGCAACGAATGTTTATGCCCAGAGCACAGTAGAACTGCCTTACTCTATCACCTTCGATTCTACCAACGACGTTTGGACCGTGCTTGACGCCAGCCCGACACCTGGCACCTCATGGGAGTTCAATAACGATTGGGGCAACGACGGTTTCTGCATCGGCAACGCGTGGACAGCCACACCGAGCTACTGCATAAGGACCGACTCGGGCGAACCTAACGACTACTACGTTTCTCCTTCATTCAGCCTGAAGGAAGGCAAGTCGTACACGATTACTGTAGACGCTGCTTCGGGTCCGAACAACGAGCTGAACCTCATCCTCGACTACTT
>JALETQ010000013.1 GCA_022781445.1 Prevotella sp. | reverse complement strand
AAGATAATTCTTAAAATACAACTTATTGAAAATAAAGAAGTTACCTTGTTGGTATAACTAAACAGGTAACGATTTGGAAACGAGCGAACTACCTGGCTCCGCTGTTTTCTGCCTAACAAAGAACGCTTGTTATTCTGTTTGCAAAGATAATACTTTGTCAGCGAATAACAAGCGTTTTTGATGAGATATTCTTCTTTCTGCATTTTTGTAATGCAGTCTTTCGTTGGAATGGGATTATAATCCACGTCCTCTTTTCTTCTTTTTGTTGGCTTGGTTCCTGAGCTTGCGCTGCCACGCAGCTTCGGCATAGTCATTGCCTTGCGTAGTAGGTGTAATCAAATCGCCTAACTCTTCCACAACTTCATCGGCTGCGCTAACGATGGTGTCTGCCACCGCACCAATGGGATTCTGCACTTGTGGTGTGTCATTGTCTCGTGAAATTGAGGAGCGGCTTGGAGGTATGAGTTGATAACCTGTATCGGGATATTTGTTCTTGTCTGTTGGCTCTTGTACTGTTTGATGTGGTTTCCTTGACTCTTCCTTGTTAGTTGGTTCAAAATTCTTTTGCAAAGAACGGTAGCCGAACTCCCTGCCGATTTCTGATGCCTTGAATGATTGTCCTCCGTATGAGAACTTCAAGCCATAGACCTTGCCCTGCTTGTTCTTCATGCGCTCTATGGTGATGCCGCTCTTGTTCAACTCGTAAAGGAACATGGAATGTCCCGTGATGCCTGTTCCTTTGTACTTGTCAAGCAGAGCATAGCAGATTTGCTGCACTTGCTGTTTGGTTTGTTCTCTCGTTGGGGTGACATTTGGTTTTTGGTGTTTCCTTTCCGCCTTGACCTCCTTTGCAATAGTCAAGCCTTTCTCCCCACTGATGTCCTCCGCCACCCTCGCTGCCCTGTTGCTCACAAAAGTGGTGTCATATACCTCTCCATACAGGCTGATACGGTTGGCGATGATATGGATGTGTCTGTTGTCGGTGTCCTTGTGCGTTACTGCCACCCATTGATGGTTATCAAGTCCCATTCGCTTGGCAAACAGATGGGCTATCCGCATCAGTTCGGACACAGGCAGCTTTTTCTCGTCCTGCGGTGCGATGCCGATTTCGATACGGAGAAACTTGTTCCTGCAACGGCTGTTATGGTCGCTGACGACTTTCATTTCCTCATAGACAGTCTTTGGCTCCCTGCTGCAAAGATTGTGGAAGGCAAGCCGACTACCGAGCTTGCCTTCTCTGAAGATATAGTCCAAAGCCGTGCTGCCGTGCGCTATCGCCTTACATTTTCCTATCATCTCTTGTCAGATTTAAGACCTTATATACCTCATCATCCACATGAAAATGAGGGTCGTAAAACCGCTTAAATGCTTCTTTGGCACATAAGGAAAGGTTCTTGGTGATATGTAGCCAATCCTCGTCCTTGACCTTGATGAGGTTGGAAACCTGCCCGTAGAATCTTCCTGTATGCTGAAGAATGGCAATGGCTTCCCTCTCATTGTCGGTCATCTTGGGAACGGCTGTTATTTCTCCATTGAGGAGTATCTCACGGCAGTAGTCCGAGAACTTCCGCCCTGTACTTTCCGCTTTTAATTTGATACGCTGCTTTTCCTCCAAGGTGCATCTTACTTTGATGAACTCCGTTTTGTTCATCCGATGCTCTTCCTTATCCTGTTGCTGCCATCGGGCAGCTTTTCCTTTGTATCTGTTCATATAAGTTTCCTTGAAAGTTTATCATTGTAGATGATTTGTTGTTGCTTAAATTCTGAACCTTGACCGATGAGAACGGAGTGATTACGGTCTTATCTCCCCGACAGTCTGACGAGGGGAGCAGGGAGCAGTTTGTGGGTACAAACTGACGTCTTGCAATGTCAGTGATAAGACCATTTACGCACAAGGCGTTTTGCAATCGAAAAGTGAATGCCGTGCATTCTTTGACTCATTACGTTCGGGACACTCCTGTCATTCGGTATGTTCAGTAAATATCTGTTGTCCTGTTCTCTGAAAAGGGTCGAGGGTTTTGAGTGAAAGGGTCGTCCCTTTTCAGGAAAACCCTCGACCTTTTTCCTGTGGGATCAAAGCCTCCTCCATTTCTCTATGTCCTCCCCATACTCCTCCAAATGGAGGCGCACGATGTTCTCCACAAAACTTGAAAGGTTGCTGCACCTGTCGCCCAACCTGCGGACAATGAAGTCAGCATGCTCCTGCGTCTCCCTGCTCAGATAGACCGCCTTCCGGTTGCTCAGTTTTGTCGGAACAAGGTAGGCTTGCTTGTAGGCTTCGAGCGTCTCCTTTCTCATCTTGGCACTGATGCGCCTTTGAACGGTAGCATTCTCTGTATGCTGTGCAGGTTCAGAGTGCGCGGTATTCTCTATTTCCTGCTTGTTTGGGTCTTGAGTAAGTCTGGCTCTCCTTGCCCGAAGTTCAACAATGAGATGTTCAGACGAACCTTCAATTTGGTTGAGTCCTAAAGATTGCTTGGCGGAATGGATGGTATTCTCCATTCCCTCGTTACTGACTTTTTTCTTTTCCATTGTGATATGTTTAAATTGAATAATTCTTGCTTGAATGACAATAGCGTGTTTGAATGATAGTTGAATGATTATTGAAAGAAAATCTCTTTCCCGAAGTTTTTCCCTCCAAACTTTTTCATCTTTCTTCTTACTACATACTATTTTAAGTTAAGTAATTGATTTACAATATATTTTTGTAATACCAAGTCATACTACCAACCTACTGCATTTGGCTACTGCAATAACTTGGCAAAGGACAAGGGAGAATCTTCCTTACCTTATATACATAGATGGGACTGCCGCCCTCACGCCTCTTGTTGACGATGTATCTCTTTGCTTTTATCTGCATTCTTCTTCATTATATGCTTGGTTTGGGTTCCAAGAGTGAAGTTATCAAGAGAATGTGAAAGTTCCAAGCATTCGGAGAGTGCTTGCATAATGTTGCGCTCATTGGCAATGGATTTCTCACGGATTACTGACAGGAAACTGTAAGGAAACACGGATTTAAACCCTAAATAAGGGGGCAAGTATAGAAATTGCGCAAGAAAGGCAGGTGCTTATTTGCTCCGTTCTGCATCGTATTGCATCAGCTAAAGCGGATATGATAAAATGGAGAAAAGAGACAAAAAAAGAGAGCTAAAATTAAAACCGCCTTTCCTTGTTTTTCCCGATATTTCCCTACTGTTCCCTCGTGCTTTGAAGTATGACAAACACTCCCTACTTTTGCAGGCAGAAACGTGCGGTGAAACGCAAGACGGACAAAGGTTTTATTAAACCAATAAGACAGAAATACAAACAAAACAATAATAAAACTATGGGATATTTTATCATTACGGATTCAAACCGGGCAAAGCTGAGGAACGAGATACTCAGCCTTGCCGAGACCTGCCGCAAGGCATTCGGGGAACAGAGCAGGCATACCGATTGGCTGCACAACGGGGATGTGTGCCAGCTGCTCAACATCAGCAAGCGTACCTTGCAGCACTACCGTGATACGGGCGTGTTGCCCTTTGCCCAAATCGGGCATAAGTGCTACTACAAGCGTGAGGACGTGGAACAGTTGCTCCAAACAAAAACGGAGAAAGCTGAAACGGGAAAAACTAAAATCAACAAATAGACACGAAGATTATGGAACAGGTAAGAGATTTGAATATGGAAGCGGACGAGATGCTGGTCGTACTCTCTGCCCTTGAAGGAGTGAACAAGAGGATTAAGGAAGTGGCACAGACACACAAACCACTGTTTGGCGGTGAGCATTTCCTCACGGGCAAGGAGATATGCGAGCGGCTGTACATCAGCCCCCGCACCTTGCAGGACTATCGGGACAGAAGGATTATTCCCTACACGCAGTTTGCCGGGAAGATACTCTACAAGGCTTCGGACTTGGAGAGGGTGTTGGGTGAAAACTATAAAAGCCCTCATGCGAAGAATGAAGCATAACCCCCAATCGGTCATTTGCGTCATTGACTGATTTTGTACGATTGTCGAGCAGATGACGGCAAGCGGACTAAAGCGGTAAGGAAGCATGACGGTAAAAACAAAGCCAAGTAATTGTGCCAAATGAACGATTGGGATAATGGAAATTCACGAGTTTGTCTTCCCCTTATTCATCCGAACGGCAGATGCCATTTCAGGAGATGGTGTATGCCGTTTCCATTGCAGTAAAAAAACAACGGCGCAAGCCCTGTTTCCCAACAGGCCTTGCGCCACAAATTAAAGAGTTATATAAAATCACGCGGTTACGGGAGTGGATTCTCGCCGCCGCCCGACGACGTTCCGGCTTCGTCAGCCTCGACCTTGCCCTTCCATTCTTCCCACTCGATGTCCACGTCCGTCAGTCCGCGCACGGCACGGCGACCGCTGCTTCCGCCCGTGAGAGAGCCGCCTCCGCGGAAGCGGGTCTCGGGAATGAAGCGCACGCGCACGCCGTTGATGAGGGCGGCGGTCACTTCCTTTTCCGTGGCCACGCCGTTCTTGTTGGTCGCCGCCGTGAAGTAGAACGAGCCGATGCCATCGAGCTTCACCGAGCGGCCCTGCGCCATGTAGTCGCCCATCACGCCGCCCAATGCCGTGAGCACGGCACGCACGTCGGCGGGACTGACGGTCGATTCGGCCGCCAGTCGTTTTGCCACCTGCTCGGTAGTGATTGCCGAGCCTACCAGAACGGACTTGGGATACCACTTGCCGTTCACCTTCATCTTCACTTTCTTGTAAAAAGCCATAGTCTTGTTTGCCTGATGTCACGGAGGCGGCCTGGAGGCCTTGCTGACGGGTGTCGGACCTGTGCCTGACGGGTGTCGGACCTGTCATTGGCCGTTGTCGGACTTGTCACCGGCATGGCGAGCCGCCCTTCGCGACGGGTTAGTAAAATATATGTATGAATGCGTTATGCCTGCAAGGCCTTCTGCCGTTTTGCCGGGCGGTGACTGCTCCGCCCGGCTTTCATCTCGTTCAATTGTCTGCGACGGGACGGACGGAGTGCCCGAGGCTAAAGGTAGAGCTTGCTGATGGCGTTACACTCCCACTATCGAAGTACAACGCACTTCGAGCCGAGTTTCTGCCACATCCGGACAACCAATACCTACCTGCTTGGTTCAAACCACTTAAGCTACCATCTTTGCCATTGCGCAATCCGCAAGCAGGGAAATAGAGTGTGGCATCAGGATTTTGAACATTATTGTTGAAATAATATCCATTATTCCATGACCCGCTTATATTTCTTTCGCCCGTATTCGTCCCATTCTTGGTCATGAATGTGAAGGCTGTTAAACCTGGCATTTTGAAACCCGCTGGGCATGGGTCGTAAACAGTCTTGACCACGGGAATGTCTTGCCCCATGTCCGTCGTCTCCATGGACCACAGGTTATAGTAGTTGTAATTGGTTGACCAAGAATTTCCAGTGTAAAATGCCTCTGGATGCTGGATGCCGTTCTTTATTGACATGTTGTTACCACCATTCTTGGTGAACGAGCCATAGACGGTGTCCGTACCCGGCATGGCATTCTTTCGTCCCGACTGGTAGAACGTGGCATAGCCTTGACGCACTCCGTTTGCATTGTTTTGCGTGATGGTGAAGTAGCCAACCTGTTTTTCTGCCTGTCCGGCAGTCTGCTCCACCATCACCCTGACGCTGCGTGGTGCGGAATAGCTCGTCCCTTGCCAGTTGGTATATTTCATGCCAAGCGTTTCGTTGGCAAAGCTGTAAGTCTTGCCTGAGTAGTTCGTGCAGGCTATTGTCTGCAGCACTTCTTGCGGGGCGAACCACAGGTGCCACGACCACACCACGGTGCCACCCTTGGTGGCGGCTATGACGGCGTTGCCGTTCTTGATGGCAGCGGCGGGAACCTCGAACTTCACGAAGGCATCGGTGCCACTGCCTGTCACGGAAAGGTTGGTCACAAGACCGCTCTCATCCGCCCATACAAGTTTTGCTCCGTCAGGGATGTTGACCCCGCCGTTGCTCTGCGTGATCCACGGGTCGGTGATGTCATTGTCGGCATGATCCTTGAAGTTGCTGAGGATGTTATTGCCTGAATGCGAGGTCTTGTAGGCTTGCTCATTTTTTTGTCCGTCCTTGATGGCGTTGCCGTAAACCAATGGGATGCGGTAGTAGCCCGGGGCAGAGATGACGTAGCAGTTGGCTGTGCTTCTGGTCGCGCTTCCACCCTTGGTGGAGAGGTCGTAGGGGGTGGTGGCTGAGCCTAACGCAGGAGCAGACTTCATTGCTTCGTTGCGTGCGGCGAGCAGGTCTATAAGAGAGGCTGCCTGAAGCGTGGCAGTGCCTGCCTCGGCTGTCGTGCCCCCCTCGCCGTCGGTCTTGCTCAGCCCGGTGAGCCATACTGGCTGCTCGTCCATGCTGAAGGTGCCGTCGCCGTTGGCATCATAGCCCATGACTTTCCACTTGACGGGCTGCTGTACGCCGGTTGAGGGATCCCTGCGATAGCTCTGCACGGTGTAGCCTACTGTGGTGGCATCGTTGGCCACAGTAGCGGGACCGGTTACGGCGAGCTGGTATACCCATGTTGAGTTGTTTTCCGACAGGGCGTAGGTCTTGGTGGTTCCCGGCTTCCACGTACCCGAGAGGTTGGCGTTGATTTGCGAGCCGTCGGAGAACTCCACGCAGACGCTCACGCCCGAGAGTGGCTGCGGTATCATGTAGAACGTGTAGTTGTCGTTGTCCTTGCCCGTGAGGATGGTGTTCACATCTTCATGAGTACTCACGTTAAGCCCCGAGAGGGTAAACGTGGCTGGCGTATTCACGTTGCTCCATGCCGCTCCCGTACCGTCGGCCAGAGTGCTGGGCGTGTAGCGTCCCCTGCTCATGGCGTTGCGTATCTCGACCTTGGTGATGGTCTTGTTCCACGACAGGTTCTGGCCCACCTTGAATCGCACGGCGGTGAGGGCGTGGCGGAAGGCGAGGTTGGCCGTGGGGGCTACATACTGCGTGGCATAGTGCACGAGGCCCGAGCAGGCGGTCATGAGGTCCTTCTGCTTCTTCACGTCCGTCTCCGCCTCGAAGTCGACGTAGGGTGTGCCGCCATGGCTTTCGGGCGAGAGGACCAGCTTGGCATAGCCGTCCGTCACCTGCGGACTGACGGCGAAGAAGCGGGCGAAGGGCTGGTCGAACGCCCAGAGCACGGGCTGCGCGAGCGTGCCGTCGGGCTTGGTCTCGCGGTTGTAGAACCATGGGGTTGTACCGATGGTGGCGGCGGTGGCGCCGCGGTAGGCGGTGGTCGAGAAGTTGCCCAGTGTGGCGGTGGTGGTGATGTTGGCACGGGTCGGCGCGCCGGCCGGCCTTACGGGGTTAGTGCCGGCCACGGTGGTCTCGATGAGGCAGGCGTTGCCGTCACCGCCCTGCACGGGGAGCTTCTGCACGGTGAGGTCCTCGGGCGTGAGGTCCTGCTGGGCGAGGCTTTCGGCGAAGGCGGCACGGGTCGGCGCGCCGGCCGGCTGCCGCGCATCATACTGCGCGTCGCTCACATTGAAACTTACGGCTGTGCCGCGGTCGCCCTTAGTGTCTGAGGCGATGTCGTCGTCGGCACACGAGGCCAGCGACAGCCCGACGATGCAGGCTAAGGAAAGGAGCGTCGGCCGGACGCTCTTTCCGGGGAAAAATCTGATGTCCATTCTTTTTCGTTTTAACTTGTTTTCCACTCGTTTTCTACTCTGCCATGTCATCCCACAAGCCGAACCGTTTTGCACCGGAGAGATCGGTGTCTTCGTTGTCCTCGTCGGGGTCGATCACGCTGGGGGTTGTTCCTGCGGCCGGACTGGCGGCCAGCATGCTGCTTTCGCTGCTGACGGTCATTGTCTCGCAGCAGGGGGTGACATAGGGGTGTCTCTTGTTTTCTTTCATTTTCAATTGTATTTTTTAATTGTGTTCTGTGTGATTGCAAGGAGGGGGATGCCGTGTTCCTGTCAGGGCTTCGCGTGCGGAAGCGGCGGGCACGGCTGAACGGGGCAGTGGAAACTCCGGGGAGCCCTTTGCCCAAGGGGTTGCGCGGGGGGCGCCTCACGCGCGTATGCGAGAAGATTTTGGGATGACGTTACGCCGGTAGCGCCTATGAGAGAGAGAGAGAGTAGCAAATTATTTGGAACTGCCAAATAATCTGACGACAAATTTACAGGAAAAAGCGATTTTTCCTGCATTGCGCCTACACCTTTATGATATAAGGAAATCTGCCGTGAATGGGTATGTCTCTCTAATACGTTCAATGACTGATAATTAGGATTTGGGTGCAAAGGTAGTTAAAGTTTCCGAAACTTGCAAGAAAAAACGGAAATAGATGTGGAAATGGTATGCAAACTAATGCACATTTGCCACATCGCAATCGTATTCTTTTTATGTCATTGACGTAGTATGTAGTCATTCCGTAGTAATGAGGAATGATATTCCCCAACTACATTCTAATCTTTTCTCTTTCACCGTATTCCCTCTCTTTGTAGTTATGTAGTAAGATAATATCGGTGAAAGAAAAAGGAAATCAATACAAATCATCAGTTATCCGTCTTTCCTATTAAGAATATCGGTGTTATCAAGGATGCAGGCTTCTGTAATCTCTGACAGACATACTCTCTAAACAAATGGGCTTCCGTGCTGTCTAACTGAAAGGAGAGGGCAATGATGATTGGAAGCGGATAGAGCGGTGCATAACCTTTTAGCTGTTCATTTACATAAATATTTTCCTCGCCTGCACTCCTTTCATCGGGGTGTAGGTTGGAAGATTTCATTATTATTTGAAGTCTATGATTGAGCTTCTTCCATGTTACCCCGAAGAACCTCGCAAGTTCTCCCTCCGTCATGGCTATCTCTCCGTTTCCTTTGCGGACTACCTGCATATTACTGCCCCAATCAAAGCAACTGCGATGATAGGCAGTGTTTGTTACTGCTTTTGCGTTATCGCTTGTTTTCATGCCGTTTCCTCCATTTTACAGATTAGTATATCCGAAAGTTCATAAGCCTCTCTCTCCGCAATTTCTTTCTCTTTTGCAGATTGCTTGGCAATGAGCCTGTCCATATCCTCCGAAATCTTCCTGTCCGTCACCTGCGCGTAAATCTGCGTGCTTGATATGGAGGCGTGCCCCATCATCTTGGCAATGCTCTCAATGGGTATTCCTGCACTTAAACTCATTGTACCGAAAGTGTGCCTTGCCATATGATAGGACAACCGTTCTCTGATACCGCAAGCCTTGCCCACAATGCACAGGTTCTTGCCCATTACGCTACGGCTGCAACTACGGGGGAAGACAAGGCTGTCGCCTTTTTCTTTCACCGTCTGCAGTTCTTCGTTTCCCTCCTGTTCTTCCCAACAATGGCGGATAATGGCCTCCGCTATTGGATGCAGCGGCACAACGAACTCCACCTTTGTCTTTTGGCGTTCCTTTCGGATATACTTCCTCCCGCCCGCTGCCGTTTGGATATGCCCATATTGCAGAGTTTCCATATCAGCGATTGCCAGTCCCGTAAGACAGGAAAAGACGAACATCAGCCTTGCCAATTCCGCCTCGCTGTCATTCATTTTCATTGTCGCAAGTTTAGCAACTTCACTCTTTTGCAGGAAGCGTATCTTCTTTTCTTCTTTCTCATACTTGGCATGCTCAAAAGGATTGCAGCGAATAATCCTCTTGCTGACCGCACGGAACATCAGCCTGCTCAGCCAGCAGAGATAGTTGTTGATGGTCGTTCCCTTTAATCCGCGCTTTTTGAGAAAGAAGCGATATTCCTCAAACAAGTCCTCCGTAATGGTGGAAATGGATATGTCCTGCAATCCTTTATCTTCCACAAACTCACGGAGGTTCTTGTCAGAATGGGACAGATTCAGATAAGTTCCCTCCGCCCTTGACTTTCCAACGCTTTCCTTGAGTGCTTGCAGCTCCGCCCTGCTCATGGCAAGGAGGGTTGACGGATTCTCTGTTATGCCTTGCAGGTGGTTCTTGATAAGTTCAGCACTTACCACTCCGTCCCTTGTCAGTATATCCTGATAGGTCTTTTCCACAATTTCCCTGAACTCATGGAGTCTTTGATTGGTTTTCCTGTCTGTCGTCAAGCCCTGCTTGGTGTTCCACTCGGAGGGATTGCATTCTTCGCCCGTGGTAATGGTTGTGCTTTTTCCGTCTATGGTGATACGGCATAGAATGGCGGTATTGCCATCTGCCTTAATGTTCTGTCTGTTGATATAGAACATTATCTTGAATGTACTTCTCATTGTCTTGATGCTTTAATGTTTTGATTGATTGGATGAAAAAAATTAAGATGATGAGACTTTATCGTTAGATAGTCAGCTGCATATCACCTGTAAAAGAGAGGAAAAGGTCGAACTCCTCAAAAAGTTTCAGTGGAGTTACTTTGGCATAGCGTTCCGTCATGCTTATGTTGGAATGTCCCAGCATCTTGCTTACCGTTTCAATAGGCACACCCTGTTCAAGCGTGATGAGTGTTGCAAAGGTGTGCCTTGCGGTATGAGTGGTAAATGGAAACGATATGCCTGCACGAAGCCGCAGGGCTTTCAGACAGGTCTGATAGCTCTTGTACTTGATATAGGGAAGCAGTGTTTCCCTTTCATCGCAGTGAAACCTCTCTATCAGCCTAATGGCTTCGGGCAATAACTTGATACGGCAGGGTACGCCTGTCTTGTGGCGGTTGAATTTCAGCCATATTTTGCCTTCATCATCACGGACAAGGTGGGACTTGCTCAGTTCCATCAGGTCGCAATAGGCTGCACCAACATAGCAGGCAAAGAGGAATATGTCCCTTGCCGTTTCCATTTCTTCCTCCAAATCCTCAAAGCAGAGAGCCTTCAGCTTTTCCAACGCTTCCTTGTCGAGTGCCTTGGGGAGTTTCTTGTTGCCCTTTGATATCTTAACCTTGTCAAAAAGGAGCGTGTCTGCCAATCCCTCACGGTATGCCAATCTGCATACCGTCTTCAAATGCGTGGCTACATTATAGAACGTGCTTTCCTGAAAACCACACTCACCTAAGAAATACTGCTGGAACTCATGGATAAAATCCTCTGTAAGTTGCGAGAATGCCAAGTCCGAAACCTTGTACTTCCGTTGAATAAACTTCTGTAAATGTATCCGGGTGGAGTGGTAGCCGTGTATGGCTCCTTCCTTGATGTCTATACCTACATGGTTTTCTTTTTCCTTGATGAGTATGTCCAGCCTTTCGATGAGCATGCACCGTGTCTGCACGCTGCCCTGAAACTGCTCCTTCACATCGGTTGCGTCAAACGGGCATCCTTTGGAGAGCAGGGACTGATAAGCAGACTGAACGGACAGCAACAGGTTTTCCAACCTGCTGTTCACTTCCACCGCCTCACGGCTCTTTCCGTCCATTCGGCTCTCACGGGGATTCCACAAATCGGGATTGCAGGAGAGTTTGCAACTGAACTGGGCAATGGAACGGTCGATGGTTATCCGCCCCATAATCGGGGCTTTGCCCGACTTGTCAAGACCGCTCTTTTTGAGGTAGAGCAACACCTTCATTTTTCCTTGTTTCATACGCTTTAATTTCTGTGGGCAAAGTTACCCGAATTAAAGCGTTCCTCACTTACGCAGAAAACTGCCGACCGAAGCAACAGCCACACGAGCGAAAATAATTCAGTTACCGAATATTACTCCATCGTTACCTATGCTAGAATCGGGTAACGTTCTGGTAACTGAACTTCTGCCTAAATCTGCATATTGCTGCCCTTTTTGAAAGAGGCAGTTTTATGCAAATTGTTCCGTTTCCTGCTTATTATCAGTCAGTTTACACCAACTTCGATTTTACTTCATTTTCTTTGATTAGTTGCACGTCAAAACCTGCCCTATTGTATCGTAAAACCTGCCCTATTGAAATACCGTTTCATATAAAACCGATAATCATCTCAAAAACAACCATTTATTACAAATCGATCATTTGAGTCCGAATGATTTGTCTGGGCGTTGGGGCAAAGGAAGTGTCGGTTAATCAACAGCGAAGTAAAATAAGTCGAGAAAAAGCAGACAAGACACCGACAATCGCACGAAAATAGTTGGAAAGCATCCTCAAGAGAATTATAAAACATAGCTAAGCGGTCTGATGACTGCTTGGAGTTGGCACAAGGTCTATAAGAAACGATGTCAATGGGTATGACATCGGTGATATGAATCAGAACCTAAGACTTCAGAAACGTCTTTCTCAAGAACCGATTTCAAAAGATCGTATGATCCCAATAACAAGAAAGAAAAAGAAAAGACATGTTCCTTGAACAATCATTCAACAGAACATGTCTTATTGGTTATGCAGTGAGGCGTTTACAAATGCCTCTCTCACAATCTGATGCGGATGGCAATCAGCCGTTGTGTTTCTTCATGATTTTAATCAAATCGACTACTTTATTGGAATAACCGATCTCGTTATCATACCAAGAAACGACTTTCACAAATTTGTCCGTGAGATAAACACCGGCATTGGCATCAAAGATAGAAGTGCGGGCATCGCCCAAGAAGTCGGCAGAAACGACTGCATCTTCAGTATAACCGAGGATACCTTTCAATTCACCTTCCGAAGCTTCCTTCATGGCTTTGCAGATATCTTCTTTGGTTGCGGGATTCTTGAGGTTCACAGTCAGGTCGACTACCGAAACATCAAGTGTGGGAACACGCATGGAAATACCGGTAAGCTTGCCGTTCAGTTCGGGAATCACTTTGCCGACAGCTTTGGCTGCACCGGTTGAAGAAGGAATAATGTTGCCCGAAGCTGCACGTCCGCCTCTCCAATCTTTCATGGAAGGGCCGTCAACAGTTTTCTGTGTGGCAGTAGTAGAGTGTACGGTGGTCATCAAACCATTCTCAATCCCGAACTTGTCGTTCAACACTTTGGCAATGGGTGCAAGACAGTTGGTTGTACAAGAAGCGTTTGAAACGATCTTCTGGCCGTTGTATTTGTCGGTATTCACGCCACAAACGAACATGTCAGCCTGACGACCATCTTCGCCGGCTTTGGATGGTGCTGAGAGCACCACGTATTTAGCACCGGCTTCGAGATGCTTCTCGGCTTTGTCCATGGCAAGGAACAAGCCGGTAGATTCTACCACATACTCTGCACCGATTTCATCCCATTTCAGGTTGGCGGGGTCTTTTTCGGCAGTGATACGAATTTTGTTACCGTTTACAATCAGCATGTTGTTGGCAGTATCTGCCTCAACAGTACCTTTGAACTGTCCGTGCATGGTGTCATACTTGAGCATATATGCCATGTAATCCACCGGCAGAAGGTCATTGATACCTACTACTACAACATCGTTTTTGTTTGCTTCTTCGAGTGTTGCACGGAACACGAAGCGACCGATACGGCCAAATCCGTTAATACCAATTTTAATCATTTCTAATCTGTTTATAAAGTTAAACTTAGCTCTTGTTTTCTCTGTGATTTCATATACCTATTGAGGATTATCACATCTGTACAGGAGTAAATCCACTAAAAAAGGGGGTTTAATTATTCTTTTCTGTACTTAACGATGGCAAAGTTACAAATTATTTTTATATTTGCACACGAATACTTCATTTATTAATTAAAAAGATTGACAATTATGGGATTTATCAAAGAGTTCAAGGAATTTGCCATGCAAGGCAATGTAATGGATATGGCTGTCGGTGTCATCATCGGTGGTGCATTCGGCAAGATTGTTACCTCGATCGTTGACGACATTCTGATGCCGCTCATCGGAACTTTGATCGGTAAAGATTTTGCAGACCTGTCGTGTGTCATCAACGGTGCCACGGTTAAATATGGCAACTTCGTTCAAAATGTGGTCGATTTTTTGATCATTGCGTTCTGTATTTTCTTAATCGTAAAAGCCATCAACAAGGTTTCAAAGAAGAAAGAAGCTGCGCCCGAAGCTCCTGCAGAACCTTCGAACGAAGAAAAGCTGCTGGGCGAAATCCGCGATTTGCTGAAAAAGCAATAAGCTGTTGAATGCGGACGAAGAACGTCTGCCAAGAGTTCAACCAACGGGGGCATGCACCTTCGGGCAACATGCACCCGTAACTTCTGATGGTTTTTGAGAAAATCCGCAGGCCCGGATTATTCACGATTGTGTCATCCAATGCTTTTGGGGGTTATAAGGCCGGCAAGGATGTATGGCAACACGTTGCACAAACGAGCCAAGTTGCGTAACACAAAAAACCATCAGAGGTATTCTTCTTTTCGTGTAGTGTTCGTAAAAACACCGGGAATAATTCCGGATTAAAGAACCTTCGGTAGGGAAGATACCAAGATTTCTGTCAAACCCAAAGCGGTCATTAGATTCCAAGTCAGTATCGTTTGATTGGCGGGCAGATTGACAGTCGGTTTGTTGCAGGCGTAGCGGTCTACGGTAAGACAAACCGACAAACAAGATGCCGGCAAACGAACGAAATCGGACGGAAAATGGTATGAACGACATGAAATGTAGGAACATACGCTCTCATGACCGATTTGGGTTAATCATACGGAACCAAGAAAAACTCAATTTTACCTAAAAGTACCTCAAGTGCATATTGTAATCGCAGGCAACATCGGCAGTGGAAAGACCACTTTGACCAAAATGCTCGCCGAGCATTATGGATGGACACCACAATTTGAAGCCGTTGAATATAATCCTTACTTGGAAGACTACTATAAAGATATACATCGGTGGTCGTTCAACATGGAAGTTTTTTATCTGAAACAACGCTTCGAGGATGTCTTGGCGATATCAAAATCCGACAAAAACATCATCCAAGACCGTTCCATTTTCGAAGGTGTTTACGTATTTGCCGCCACCAATAAGGAGATGGGCAACCTGTCTGACAGGGATTACGAGACATACATGGAACTCTTTGACTCGATGATGTCGGTGGTGAACCAACCCGATCTGATGATTTACTTGAAATCTTCGGTTCCGCATCTGATAGGAAACATACAAAAGAGAGGACGTGACTACGAACAGGCGATGTCCATTGATTATCTCAAGAATCTCAACACCAAGTACGAAGATTTCATTTTCAAGCGCTACAAAGGGAAATTATTGGTGGTAGACGTAGACGGTATAGATTTTCTTCTCAACCCCAAGGACTTCGCCGGAATAACCGATAAGATCGACACCTTGCTTTACGGACTTTTCAAAGACTGACCCCTTTCATTACTAACGGTTAATATTTACCCATCATGCATATAGCTATTGCCGGAAATATTGGCAGCGGCAAGACCACGCTGACCAAGATGCTCGCCAAACATTATGGCTGGACGCCACGTTTTGAGCCGGTAGACAACAATCCTTATTTGGACGACTTCTACGAAGACATGGAGAGATGGTCGTTCAACCTGCAGATTTACTTTCTCAACAAACGCTTCAAAGAGGTCGTGGAGATATCAAAAAGCCAAGACACCATCATCCAAGACCGCACCATTTTTGAAGATGCAAGAATATTTGCACCCAATCTTCATGAAATGGGCATGATGAGTCATCGCGATTTCGACAACTATAGCGCCTTGTTCGACCTCATGATGTCGCTTGTCAAACTGCCCGACCTGATGATTTATATCCGGTCGACCATACCCAATCTTGTGGCTCAGATTCAAAAGAGAGGGCGCGAATTTGAAAAATCCATCCGCATCGACTATCTGCAAGGATTGGCAAAACGGTATGAGGATTGGATTGAACAATATGACGGACAGCTCATCATCGTTGATGGAGACAAGATGAAATTCGAGAACAACACGCAAGACTTCCAGCTCATCACCGACATGATCGATGCCAAGCTATACGGATTGTTCCCCTTCGAAGAATAGTCATCGTTGATGGATTGGGGATGCTTCCTGGCCCTTCATTCTTCCGTCAGCATGTGGTTTCCCGAGGAAGAGGCCACAAGAGCATCTGTTGAGATGCTTGATCAAAGGCAGGCACCATAGTCCATCCTGCACCATGGCCGGCCCAACGGATTTTCGTTTTCATTCATCTCCCTACCCTATACCATATTAATACTACGCCTCTTGGAAGTTCACGCCGACGGAAGTTCGACATCTGTCAAAGGGAAATTGTTTCACGAATTTGTTCAATTCAAAATTTCGTTTTACCTTTGTCGCAAAAAGCAGAACGCAAGACTGAGGTCCGGTCGTCTCGCAGATGAATCCACCGGTTCGCATTTGGCTTCCGAAAACATGAAAAACAGCTGTTTTGAGACGTTCTGAACAAAACTATTCGACACGATTTCAAGGAGCATGTATCAACAAGAAAAGATAAATCCTTACGGCAAAGAGGGTGAAAAAGGAACTTTGGTGGAGGAGATGTTCGACAACATCGCCCCTACTTACGACACCTTGAACCACCGCTTGTCATGGGACATCGACAGAGGATGGAGAAGGAAAGCCATCATGAAGTTGAAACCCGAAGCTCCACAAACGCTCCTTGATATCGCGACAGGTACCGGAGACTTTGCCATTTTAGCTGCACGAATGCTCAATCTCAGCCAAATCGTTGGAGTTGACATCTCGGAAGGGATGATGGAAATAGGCAGACAGAAGGTAAAGAATGAAGGCCTGGACAAGACGATTTCCTTCAAAAAGGAAGATTGCCTGAACCTCAGCTTTCCCGAAGGCTCTTTCGATGCTGTCACGGCGGCCTTCGGCATTCGCAATTTTTCTGACCTCGATCGCGGTCTGCGTGAAATGTGCAGGGTGTTGAGGAAAGGCGGCTGTCTCAGCATCGTGGAACTCAGCCAACCCAAAAGTTTCCCGATGAGACAACTTTTCAAGCTCTATTCACACACGTTTTTACCGCTCTATGCCAAACTGATTTCCAAAGACCAAGGCGCATACGACTATCTCACCGCCACCATCGAGGCTTTTCCACAAGGTGAAGAGATGATCGGCATCTTAAAGAAAGCCGGATTTGGGAAAGCAAGCTTCAAACGACTCACCTTCGGAATATGTACCATGTACTTCGCCCGTAAATAATAAGACGACTCTTATCACTTCCCGCTTATGACAAAATACGGACTCATCGGCTACCCGCTCGGCCACTCTTTCTCCATCGGATATTTCAACGAGAAATTCCGCAACGAGGGCATCGATGCTGAATATATCAACTACGAGATACCCAGCATCAACGGCTTGGTGGAGATTCTGGAAACCACACCCGAACTGAAAGGCCTGAACGTGACCATTCCTTATAAGCAACAGGTGATGAAATTCCTGCATGCCGTCAGTCCGGAGGCCAAAGCCATCGGTGCAGTGAATGTCATCCGGGTGGAACACAAAGGGAACAAGACATTCCTGAAAGGCTACAACAGCGATGTCATCGGGTTTACCAAGAGCATCGAACCGTTACTGGAGAAGTATCACCAAAAGGCTTTGATACTCGGAACGGGAGGTGCCGCCAAGGCTGTCGACTACGGTCTGCGCTCACTCGGACTGGAAACACTCTTTGTGAGCCGCACGAAGAAGAAAGACGCCGTCACCTATCAGGAATTGAAACCCAAGCATATAGAAACGTACAATGTCATCGTGAACTGTACTCCCGCGGGTATGTATCCTCGCATTGACGAATGTCCGGATCTGCCTTATGAGGCAATGAACAACCATACGTTATTGTATGACCTGCTCTACAATCCCGACGAAACGCTCTTCATGCGCAAAGGCGCCGCACAAGGCGCCACGGTCAAAAACGGACTGGAGATGCTTTTGCTACAGGCTTTTGCCGGATGGGAGTTTTGGAACACCGCAGATTAGTAAACACACAACCAAACAAGTATATGAGCAACCGATATATGATGCGTGGCGTCAGTGCCGCCAAGGAGGATGTGCACAATGCCATCAGGAACATTGACAAGGGCATTTTTCCACAAGCATTCTGTAAAATCATTCCCGACATATTGGGCAACGACCCCGATTATTGCAACATCATGCACGCAGACGGTGCCGGAACGAAATCGAGCCTGGCCTACATGTACTGGAAAGAGACAGGTGATCTGAGTGTCTGGAAGGGCATTGCCCAAGACGCCATCGTCATGAACACCGATGACTTGCTTTGCGTCGGTGCTGTGGACAATATCCTCGTTTCAAGCACCATCGGACGAAACAAAATGTTGATTCCGGGCGAAGTGATTTCCGAAATCATCAACGGGACCGACGAGATCTTATCCGAATTGCGCGAAATGGGCATCGGAATCTATCCCACAGGCGGCGAAACCGCTGATGTCGGAGACCTCGTCAGAACAATCATCGTGGACTCTACGGTGACTTGCAGGATGAAACGGTCGGATGTCATCGACAATGCCAACATCCGTCCGGGCGATGTCATCGTGGGACTGGCTTCGTTCGGCCAGGCCACCTACGAAGACCGGTACAACGGAGGCATGGGAAGCAACGGGCTGACAAGTGCCCGCCATGACGTGTTTGCCAACTATCTGGCATCCCTTTATCCGGAGAGTTATGATGCGGAGGTACCCGAAGATCTGATTTACAGCGGTAAAATGAAGCTCACCGACCCGGTGGACGGCACGGGGATCAATGCCGGACAACTCGTTCTCTCCCCCACCCGCACTTATGCTCCGGTCATCAAAGAAGTGCTTGACGGACTCCGCCCCCACATCCACGGCATGGTCCACTGCACCGGCGGCGCACAAACCAAGGTCCTGCATTTCGTCAACGGGAACTGCAAAGTAGTCAAGGACAACCTGTTCTCCCTGCCGCCCCTGTTCAGAATCATCCAAGAACAGAGCCGAACCGACTGGAAAGAGATGTACAAAGTGTTCAACATGGGACACCGGATGGAAATCTACGTCGCCCCGGAACATGCGGAAGCCGTCATCGGGATTTCGCGCAAGTTCAACATCGACGCACAAATCATCGGACGAATCGAGGAAGGGGAACGCTCCCTCACCATCCGATCCGAGTTCGGAACTTTCGAATACTAATACGCCCACAGGCAAACCAACATCAGCTGAAGCGGGACAAACGGCCACCGCCGTCCATGTTTGCCTGCACACAACACGATTATATGGACAACAACAATATATTAGCCAAGCTCGACGGACTGACTGCTCGTTTTGAGGAAGTATCCACGCTGATAACCGATCCCGGTGTCATTGCGGACCAGGAAAGGTATGTCAAGCTCACCAGGGAGTACAAAGACCTGAGCGACATCATGTCTGCCCGCAAGCGATACATCGCATGTCTGACTACTATCAAGGAGGCCAAGGATATTCTTGCCAACGAACCGGATGCCGAAATGAGAGAAATGGCCCGCGAGGAGCTGGCAGAGAACGAACGTCTGCAGCCCGGGATAGAAGAAGAGATCAAGCTGGCGCTCGTGCCGAAAGATCCGGAAGACGCCAAGAACGTGCAGATGGAAATACGCGCCGGAACGGGTGGTGACGAGGCAGCGTTGTTTGCGGGCGACTTGTTCGCGATGTACAAGAAGTATTGCGACTCGAAAGGCTGGTCGCTGTCGGTGACGAGTGAGAGCGAAGGAGCTGTCGGCGGATTCAAGGAAATCGACTTCGTCGTCAACGGTGACAACGTGTATGGTGTCTTGAAATACGAATCGGGCGTCCATCGCGTACAACGTGTTCCCGCCACAGAAACCCAAGGGCGCATGCACACTTCGGCCGCCACGGTTGCGGTTCTGCCCGAAGCCGACAGGTTCGAGGTGAACATCAACGAAGGCGACATCAAGTGGGACACCTTCAGAAGCTCGGGAGCCGGAGGCCAAAACGTCAACAAGGTGGAATCGGGCGTCCGCCTTCGTTACCCTTGGAAAAACCCCAACACCGGCGAAACGGAGGAAATTCTCATCGAATGTACCGAAACACGCGACCAGCCCAAGAACAAAGAGCGCGCCCTCTCGAGACTCCGCACCTTCATTTACGACCGCGAACACCAGAAGTACATCGACGACATCGCCCACCGAAGAAAGACTTTGGTATCGACGGGCGACCGTTCTGCCAAAATCAGGACCTACAATTTCCCACAGGGAAGGGTCACCGACCATCGCATAGGCTTCACGACACACGACCTGCAAGGCTTTCTCGGAGGTGACATCCAGCCCATGATCGACGCGCTCACCGTGGCAGAAAACGCCGAAAGAATGAAAGAATCAGAACTTTAGAAGATTATGAACAGACAAGAGTTAGTAAGAGAGATATTTGCCAGGAAGAGTTTTCTCTGTGTCGGTCTGGATACCGACATCAAGAAGATTCCGCAACACCTGTCGTCAAGCGAAGATCCGGTGTTTGCCTTCAACAAGGCCATCATCGACGCAACGGCCCCGTACTGCGTGGCCTACAAGCCCAATCTGGCATTCTACGAGTGTACGGGAGTGCAGGGACTCGCGGCCTTTGAGAAGACGGTGGCCTACATCAGGGAGCGCCACCCCCGCCATTTCATCATCGCCGATGCCAAAAGAGGCGACATCGGCAACACGTCGGCAATGTATGCAAGAACGTTCTTCGAGACCTACGACATCGATTCGCTCACCGTGGCACCCTACATGGGAGAAGACAGCGTGAAGCCATTTCTGGAATATCCGGGCAAGTGGGTGATTCTGCTGGCGCTGACCAGCAACAAAGGCTCGCACGATTTCCAACTGACGGAGGACCCCTCGGGCGAGCGGCTCTTCGAAAAGGTGCTGCGCGTGTCGCAACAATGGGGCAACGAAGACAACATGATGTATGTCGTCGGAGCCACACAGGGCGAGATGTTCAAGGACATCCGCCGGGTTGCCCCCCGCCATTTCCTGCTTGTTCCGGGAGTCGGGGCACAGGGAGGAAGCCTGCAAGAGGTATGCAGGCATGGCATGACCGAAGACTGCGGACTGCTTGTCAACTCCTCCCGCGGCATCATCTATGCCGGCAGCGGGGAAGGCTTTGCGGAAGAAGCTGCCCGGAAAGCCAGGGAAATGCAGGAGGAAATGGCGGCCCTTCTGAGCCGGCAAGACGGCGGCCCTGAAGGGACAGACGTCATGTTCCGCAAAATATGACGTCATATCCGGCCAAATATGACGTCATATTTGAGCAAATATGACGTCATATTTTTCCCGATGAAACCACCGGCAGCGAAAAGCGCACCAAACAACACCACACGACAGATGACAGACCACAAGATCATCAGCGACCCCGTATTCGGATTCATCAAGATACCCCAAGGCATCTTGCTCGACATCGTGAAGCATCCGCTCATGCAACGGCTGTCACGCATCAAGCAGCTCGGCATGGCAAGCATGGTCTATCCCGGAGCGCAGCACACCCGCTTCCAACATTCGCTCGGCGCATACCACCTCACCACCGAAGCCATCCTCACCCTGCGGCAGAAGGGTGTCTTCATCTTCGACAGCGAGGCAGAAGCCGTCTGCGCCGCCGTTCTGATGCACGACATCGGCCACGGCCCGTTCTCGCACGTCCTCGAAAACACACTCATCGAGGACATCTCGCACGAAGAACTGTCCGTCCTCATGATGGAACACATCAACCGGGAAATGCACGGCGAGCTTCATCTCGCCATCAAAATCTTCAAGAACCAATATCACCAACGTTTCCTGCACTGTCTCATCAGCAGCCAGCTCGACATGGACCGGCTCGATTACCTCAAGCGCGACAGCTTCTACACGGGAGTCGTCGAAGGCGACATCGGAAGCGCACGCATCATCAAGATGCTGCAAATCGCCGACGACAAGCTGGCCGTCGAAGCGAAAGGCATCTACTCCATCGAGAACTATCTCACCGCCCGCCGGCTGATGTACTGGCAGGTTTACCTCCACAAGACAACGGTCGCCTGCGAAAAGATGCTCATCCAGATACTCCGGAGAGCCAAGCACCTCATTCAAGACGGCCGGCAACTCTTCGCCTCGCCGGCACTACTCTACTTCCTTGCCCGGAAAGTCGACCGCCGGCAATTCCTTTCCGACGAAGAAGCATGGCAGATGTACGGCTTCCTGGACGACAACGACATCTGGTGTGCCGTCAAAGTATGGAGCCGCCACGAAGACAAGGTCCTTTCCATGCTCTCCAAGGACTTCATCGACCGCAATCTTTTTGAAGTCACCGTCAGCGAGGCTCCTGCAACCGAAGAACAAATCGAGGACATCAGCCGCCGGATCAGCCGTTCGACAGGACTGAGCCGTGAAGAAGCCGGCTACATGATTTGCGAAGACACCGTCCAAAAAGACATGTACGACTTTGCCGACGAGGAAATCTCCATCGTCGACAAATACGGAAACATACGCGATGTCACCGAAGCCTCCGAGATACTTCACCAAGCGTTGTTGTCCAAAAAAAATCGCAAATATTACTTGTGCCACAGACGGTTCTGATTTATTTTTACTATATTTGCACAACCATTCAAAGAGTTTAGAATCACATGGAATTTACCGCAGCGCAAATTGCAGAGTTTGTCCAAGGACGCATCGAAGGCAATCCGGCTTCCGTCGTCCGCACCTTTGCAAAAATTGAAGAAGGCAAACCGGGAGCAATCTCTTTCCTGTCCAACCCCAAATACACACATTATATTTACGAGACACAGTCGAGTATCGTACTGATCAACGAAGACATGAAACTCGACAAAGAGGTTCATCCCACACTCATCAGGGTACACAATGCCTACGAAAGCGTAGCCAAGCTCCTGCAACTCTACGATTCACTCAGACAACCCAAGAAAGAAATCCACCCGCTGGCCTTCATCTCACCTTCCGCCACCATCGGAAAAGACTGCTACGTAGGTGCGTTTGCCTTCATCGGCGACGGTGTCGTCGTGGGTGACAACAGTCGGATATTCCCCCATTCATACCTCGGCGACAGAGTCAGGATAGGCAACGACTGCACCATCAGTCCGCATGTCACCGTCTACCACGACTGTCTGGTAGGCAATCACGTCACCATTCACTCGGGCACGGTCATAGGAGCCGACGGCTTCGGCTTCGCTCCCACTCCCGAAGGATACGACAAGATACCTCAAATAGGAATCGTCACCATTGAAGACAATGTAGAGATTGGCGCCAACAGCTGCGTCGACAGAGCAACCATGGGCACCACCATCGTCAGGAAAGGCGTCAAGCTGGACAACCTCATTCAGGTGGCGCACAACGTCGAGATCGGCGAAAACACCGTCATGGCAGCCCAATGCGGTGTGGCAGGCAGCACCAAAGTAGGACAATGGTGTATGTTCGGCGGACAAGTAGGCATGGCAGGACACATCCATATTGCCGACCGCACGCAAGTAGGAGCACAGGCGGGCATCAGCGGTAACGTCAAGAAGAGCGGCCAAACCATCATAGGCTCTCCTGCATGGGACGCCAAAGGATTCATGAAATCGGCTGCCATCTTCCGTCGTCTGCCCGAATTGTCTCGACAGATCGAACAGCTGGAAAAGGAAATAAAGCAATTAAAAGATAATCATTAACACGACTATACATCATGTTGAAACAGAATACACTGAAGGGAAGTTTCTCCCTCTGCGGAAAAGGACTGCACACCGGCCTGAGCCTGACGGTGACTTTCAATCCCGCACCGGAAAACCACGGATATAAAATTCAAAGAATAGATTTGGAAGAACAGCCCGTCATCGATGCCATTGCCGAGAAAGTAGTCGATACCCAGCGAGGTACCGTACTCGGAATGGGCGATGTCCGCATCTCGACCGTCGAACACGGGTTGGCTGCCTTGTATGCAATGGGCATCGACAACTGCCTCATTCAGGTCAACGGTCCCGAATTCCCCATCCTCGACGGTAGTGCCGCCATGTATGTGGAGAAAATCAAACAAGTGGGCATCGTTGAGCAAAACGCACCCAAAGATTACTATATCATCCGGCATAAGCTAGAGGTTCACGACGAAGAGAGCGGTTCTTCCATCATCATTCTTCCCGACGAAGACTTCAGCGTGACAGCCATGTGCTCTTTCGAGTCCAAGTTCATCAACAGTCAGTTTGCAACTTTGGCAAACCTTTCCGACTTTCAAAAGGAAATAGCCCCGGCGAGAACTTTCGTTTTTGTGCGCGACATCGAACCCCTGCTGAAAGCCAATCTCATCAAAGGCGGCGACATGGACAACGCCATCATCATCTACGAGCGACAGATTTCGCAAGAACATCTCGACAAACTCGCCGACCTTTTGAAGACCCCCCGTATGGATGCCACCAAGATGGGCTACATCCAGAACAAACCACTCGTATGGGAAAACGAGTGTACACGCCACAAACTCCTCGACATCATCGGAGACATGGCTCTTGTAGGAAAGCCCATCAAGGGACGCATCATTGCCACCCGTCCGGGGCATACGGTCAATAATAAGTTTGCGCGTCTCATGCGCAAGGAGATTCGCAAGCACGAAATACAAGCTCCCATTTACGATCCCAATGAAACACCCATCATGGACAACCTCCGCATTCGGAAGTTGCTCCCCCACCGCTATCCCATGCAGTTGGTCGACAAGGTCATCGAGTTGGGTTCAAACAGCATCGTTGGAGTAAAGAATGTCACCAGCAACGAACCTTTCTTCGTCGGTCATTTCCCCCAGGAACCCGTCATGCCGGGCGTTTTGCAGGTCGAAGCCATGGCTCAATGCGGTGGTCTCTTGGTCCTCAACACCTTGGAAGAGCCGGAGCGATGGTCTACCTACTTCATGAAAATAGATAATGTCAAATTCCGTCAAAAGGTAGTTCCCGGCGACACCTTGCTTTTCAAAGTGGAATTGTTGGCTCCCCTGCGTCACGGCATCAGTTCCATGAAAGGCTATGTCTTTGTCGGCGATCATATTGTCTCCGAAGCAACCTTTACGGCTCAAATTGTCAAGAATAAGTAACATTCTCATGAATCAGATCAGTCCGTTAGCCTACGTTCATCCCGAAGCCCGCCTCGGCGAAAACAACCGAATAGGTCCTTTCTGTTGCATCGACCGTAACACTGTTATCGGGAACAACAACGTATTATTAAATCATGTCATCATTCACGAAGGTGCACGTATCGGTGACAACAATGAATTTTTCCCCGGAGCAAGTATTTCCACCAAACCTCAGGACTTGAAGTTCAAGGGAGAAGAAACCTTATGTGAGATAGGAAACAACAACAGTATTCGCGAGAATGTGACAATTTCGAGGGGAACTGCTTCGAAAGGGACGACTGTCGTAGGCTCTAATTGTCTGTTGATGGAAAGCATGCACATAGCTCACGATTGTGTATTGGGAAGCAACATCATCATCGGAAACTCCACAAAACTGGCAGGTGAAGTGGTCATTGATGACAATGCCATCATCAGCGCGGCAGTGCTTTGCCATCAGTTTTGCCGCATCGGCGGCTATGTGATGGTGCAAGGAGGAAGTCGATTTTCCCAAGACATACCGCCTTTCGTCACCGTCGGAAAGGATCCCATTCGTTATGCAGGCATCAATATCGTCGGTTTACGACGAAGAGGATTCACCAAAGAGCAAATCGATCAGATACACGATGCTTATCGACTGCTCTATTCCAAAGGATTGATTGCCGAAGGCATCGATGAAATCAAAAGAAACCTTCCGCAGACAAAAGAAATCGGATACATCATTGACTTCGTGACCAATTCCAAACGAGGAATCGTGCGATAGCTCACAATAGGTCATCATTGGTCGGATCGCGGTTCGGTGTTGGACAAATCAAAAGCTACAAGGATTCATCATCTGTGTAGCTTTTTTCAAATTCCGGCAAGCTTTTCGATAGGCATTCCATACTTCCATTCGATCGTATAAGGTTTTGTGTCCGATGATAGCTATTCCCGTCCCATATTGTCCACTTGGCAGTGCATTATTCATGCCCGATTTGGGGTTTACACCATCTTCATCACATGCTCATAATCGTTTTATTTGCTTATGACAAACACTCTCATTGTTATAACAGGCCCTACGGGAGTCGGCAAAACTGAATTATGTCTGGAAGTTGCACACCGTTATGATACTTCCATCATTAATGCAGATTCAAGGCAGATTTTCAAGGAGATACCCATCGGAACAGCTGCCCCCACCCCCGAACAGCGTGCCCGTGTTGTCCACCACTTGGTAGGTAATCACAGCATACACGACTATTATAGCGCGGCACTTTTCGAACAGGAAGCATTGGAAACCATACAAGCCATATTCAACCAAGGCAAGCATGTTGCCATCCTTTCGGGCGGAAGCATGATGTATATTGATGCCGTCTGTAAAGGAATCGATGACATTCCGACCATCACCGAAGCCACCCGGTCGCTTTTCAAGAAACGGTTGGAGGAAGAAGGGCTTGAAGCTTTGTGTGAAGAACTCAAACAATGCGACCCCGAACATTACGGAATCGTCGACCTCAACAACCGACGTCGGGTCATCCACGCCCTTGAGATATGCCATCAGACAGGCAGGACTTACACTTCTTTTCGTACCAACCAAGCCAAGCAACGCCCGTTCGACATCATCAAGATAGCACTCAACATTCCGCGAGAACAATTATACGAGCGCATCAACAACCGTGTTCTCGACATGATAGCCTATGGGCTGGAAGCTGAAGCCCGAAAGGTTTATCCCTTCAGGCATCTTGATTCGCTCAACACAGTCGGCTATAGGGAAATGTTTGCCTACTTCGACGGAACATACAGCTTGGAAGAAGCCATCCGACGCATACAGGGAAACACACGTCGATATGCTCGCAAACAACTCACATGGTTCAAACGCGACCCTTCGGTCGTATGGTTTCATCCGCAAGAGATGCAAGAAATCATCCGCCATATCGACCTCCGGCTGTGCCAGAGCTGACACGATGGTCTAAAATTGTCCGAAAAGGTCTTTTCCCGAAGTCCAAACAGAAAGTGACCGGACAACCCATTGCATTACGCCTGAAAGTTATCGGTCACCTTTTTCACGTTATCCGTCGGCACTCTTACCTTGTAATTATTTCTCAGACATGCTTCAATGCCGTCTACCGTCTTCGGCCTGCCATTTTTTTGAAAGCTCTTTTGTGAAACCGGTCTTCGGCTTTGATGATGGCAAACACCTTTTTAGCGGGCATCACTTTCATGAACTTCTTGTGGTAAACCTTCCGAAGTTGCCTGATTTCTATTTCCAGCCTGTCAATCTCTTGAATGGCTTTGGCACTCGACACATCGTTTACCGGCTTTTGTCGCCTGTAGCCTTGCATCTGTTCGAACAACACACGTTGTTTGTTGTGCATCTCATCGAAAAGCGGAAAGAACCTGCTTTCTTCCTGTGGGGTGAGATAAACTTGCTCCTTGATATAACTTCTCATGTCCTCTTTGAACTTATCAGGATCAAAATGACCTCTGCGTTGTGCCTGTGCCGATATAATCACGACAGACATCAGGATCATCAATACTGTTCTTTTCATCATCTGTTTCCTTTCATTTTTTGTTTGTTTTCTAATCATTCCGACATGGATTCACCCACTTCGGAAGTAAAAGCATAATAATCGGATGAGTCATACATGACATAATCCAACAATTCATCCATGGCAACATCTTCCGGTGAAGTTTCTGCCGACAAGGATACACCCTCCGAAGAAAGTTCTCCACCTTGACGTACGAAAGCCGCATAGCCACCAATACCCACAACTACAGCCACCGAAGCAGCAGCAATCCATCTTCTGATGGCTTTTCGGCGGTGAACCACTTTCAACGATTCGTGCTTAGCCACTTGTTCCATGAGCCGTGCCGGTAATTGTTCAAAGTAACCTTCTGGCACGTTGAAAATTTTGCAAGGGTCGGTTGTGTGTCTGGATTCTCTCATCATTTCTCTTTGCGTATATGTATTGTATTTCTTACTGCTTGATGATCTTTGGCAGGCAATATTCATGAAAGAATGTTGTTTTTCATCGCTGTTCAGCCCGAATGTTATGACTCATTTCATTTAAGGGGTAAAGCACGATACTTCCATCTCATTCTACTACACTTCGTCTATCCACATTCTTGAAAGCCTTTCTCATCAACTCTTTCAATAAATTAGACGGGAAGATAACAAAATCGTTTAATGTATTACGGCAAGTTTTGTGCTATTTCATTCTCTCCGACCATCATCTATTATCCTGTTCTCGTACCCACAAATATTTTTCTGCTGACCGAACCATCGGGCATTTCTTTAGGAAATCGGCTCATCGCTCATAAAAAACTGTTACAGGCAATAAGTCCCATTCTGAAAAAACAACTTCCGGATATCAACAATATTGTTGTTATAAATTTTCGCATGTCTACCGGATTGTGTCTTTGTATAGTCATAAATCTTTTCTCACCCATTCCAAACCAATGAAGACAACCCGCGAAGCCAAACATCCGGTAAGCTATCCAAGAATCATCACCTTTTTTGTGACGGCAACCGTTCTTTCCAACATATTCAGGTTTGACATCTTCGAACTCCGTTTACAACTGACAGTACTCCCATCCCCCATTTACATCCTCAGCATCGTGCTTATAGAAGGTAGCGGTATATTCATTGCGGCTTTGTGGATGATGAACCATCTGCGAAAGGCACGGAAGACCGAGATGACTCTCTATGGCACATCTGATCGAAATCCCTTTGGATGGCTTTCCCATCGTCACCCTATCCGCCATGGGCGTACGAAACGACTACGCACTGGAAAATCACATTTACGGGTTCATTTCCATTATCGGTTCCCTTCTCTACTGCATCATAGAAGAATACGGTGGCGAGGATACCTGAAAGACGAATTGGCATCGCTCAAAGAATGGAAACAATCACTGCTCATCGGTTCGATGTGGTATGTGTGGCACTTGTCGTTTCTGACGAATGCTTCATTAGACGGCAATTTCTTCTTTTGGGCCATACTGATATTCGGCAGCTGGGGTATCGGTCGTGTTGCCGAACAGACCAAGTCAATCCTTGCTTCAGCCTGTTTTCACCTCATCGTGCAAATCATGATGTTCAACAGCCTGATCCGTAACGGTATCAACGGAACTGAAAAAATCATCATCATGGTTGTCTGCATCACCCTTTGGATGGCTATACTCACCAAATGGAAGAAACAACCTGCTGAGTCACTCACACAAAAAATGAAAGATTGAACAACCGAAAGCAGTTCTGTTTCCTAACAGCAACACTCCATGATTCCCAATCGGTTCATCGGGTTCAAAACGGTTTCTTCAAATGTAATGGAGATTGGTTGCCGGTCGGTTCACGCATGACAGGCTACGGCAAATCAAAACGGCAACCAAGACCACCAACAAGGAGACGATAGCCGGTCGGGAGGTATCTGAAAAACACGCAATCTTTAATCCTACGGTCTACATGACCGATTCAAGCTTAGTTTCAAACTTGCCCTTTTACCATGCAAAAGGGCAGGTTTTACAAAGCAAAAGGGCACGGATTAAGGAATGATTGTGATAGTTCTTGCGAGTGTTTGATTATCAGTTGTTTGTGCTTCTTTTTCATTCCGGATCGAATAAAAGTCCCCAAATCTGTCATAAGGTCTCAGACAAAAATGTCTTCGACGGGATTCAGCTTACCTAATATATTATATATAGTGTGTCCAACCCCGAAAGATGATTGCACACAGGCACAGCCGGTGACGGTAGGTTGCCCATCCCGCTACCTGCATTTTCTGCAGTGCGGTAAAAAAGCATTCTCGTTGGAGCGGAAAACATACTTGCGGAGGTGGGTTGTTCCCTACTTGTTCAAATGTATTTCTTTGTTGTCAAAAAGCGAACAGAGTTTCTTTATGTCGATTTTTTTTGCTTCCTTTGCATCCTATTCGGAAAAGGAGCGGGGCAAAATGCGCAGAGAAGTCCTCTCGCCAAGACCAAAAGAACAAAAGTTGCCACGCTCCATGCTCCACATTCGGAGATGGTGCCGACAGCAATGCCGTGCGCTTTCGACGGTTCGAATATAGGATGAGAAAAGACAAACCCATATTGACCATCACCGGGTCCGATTCCACCGGAGGTTCGGGAGTACAGGCCGACATCAAGACCATTGCGGCTTTGGGGGGCTATGCCGTATCGGCGGTAACCACCATTACGATGCAAAACACGCTCGGCATTCAGGATTTCTACGACCTTCCGGCTCACGTCGTGGCAGGACAAGTCGAAGCCTTGTTTGATGACATTGCGCCACGGGTGGTGAAAATCGGACTTATCAGGAGTGTCGATGTACTTTGCTCGATTGCCGACATGATACACCGCTACCGTCCCGAGTTCGTCATTTACGATGCCGCCATAGTTTCCTCGCGAGGCGATGTGCTCATGCCGCTCGATGTGGTGAGAGCCATCGAGATGCAGCTGTTTCCCAAGTGTTCCTTGATATGTCTCCCCAAAAACGATGCCGAGTTCATTTTGCAACGCTCCATCGACACGCGCGAGGATATGATCGAAGCTGCCGGGAAAGTGCTGGCATTCGGTTGTCAAGCCGTTTTGCTGCAAGGAGGCAACATGGTGGGCGACACGTCAACCGATGTACTTATGGTCAGCGGAAGTGACGTGCCTCATTTCTTTACCTCACCCCTCATCAGACAACACGGTATGGGTAGCAATTTCTCATCGGCCATAGCCACCTATCTGAATCAGAACGAGGGAATCATGGCAGCGGTCAACAACGCCAAGAGCTATGTCAATCAGCAAATCGTGTTCTCGACCGACTTGGTCGGCAGGAGTAGCGACCTCTACAACGAATTCGTCAGTGAAATATCATTGCACATCAAGACCAACAACGACGTGCATTACTATGCCGACAAGCTCAATGTCAGCAGCCGATATCTGGCACAGGTGACACGGCGCATTGCCAACAAGACGCCCAAGGCCATCATCGACGATTACCTCATACGAGAGGTTGAGCACACATTGCTCCTCACGGACAAGACAATGCAGGAAACGGCTTATGCCTACGGATTTACCTCGCCGGCACATTTTGCGAAGTTCTTCAAGAAGATGACCGGACAAACGCCCAGCGACTATCGCAAGAAAGGAAGGTGACAACACTGTTTGCACCCGGTGTTACGATACAGGCAACAAACGAATCAAACGATAATAATCATCAAATAAATAATCATATCATGACAACCAACAGACAAGAACTCAACAGAAACCTTGCCCAAATGCTCAAGGGCGGAGTAATCATGGACGTGACAACGCCCGAACAAGCCAAAATCGCCGAAGCCGCCGGTGCCTGTGCCGTGATGGCCTTGGAACGCATCCCTGCCGATATCCGTGCCGCCGGAGGCGTTTCCCGCATGAGCGATCCCAAGATGATCAAGGGCATTCAGGCTGCAGTGTCCATCCCCGTGATGGCAAAGTGCCGCATCGGTCACTTCGCAGAGGCACAAATTCTGCAAGCAATAGAGATAGATTATATCGACGAGAGCGAAGTTTTGTCGCCAGCAGACGATGTTTACCATATCGACAAAACCAAGTTTGAAGTACCTTTCGTCTGCGGTGCCCGCAATCTCGGTGAAGCATTGCGTCGTATTGCCGAAGGTGCTACCATGATTCGCACCAAAGGCGAACCCGGTACCGGTGACGTTGTGCAGGCCGTAAGACACATGCGCATGATGCAAAGCGAGATGCGTCGTCTCAAATCCATGTCGGAAGACGAACTCTTTGAAGCAGCCAAACAACTCCAAGTACCCTACGAACTGGCTCTCTATGTGCATCAAAACGGTAAACTTCCCGTGGTGAATTTTGCCGCCGGTGGCGTGGCTACGCCTGCCGATGCTGCCCTGATGATGCAACTTGGTGCCGAAGGCGTGTTCGTAGGCTCGGGCATCTTCAAGTCGGGCGACCCCGAAAAACGCGCCAAAGCCATCGTTCAAGCCGTGACCAATTTCAATGATGCCAAAATGCTTGCCGAACTTTCAGAAGATCTCGGTGAGGCTATGGTGGGCATCAACGAACAGGAAATCGAAGTCTTGATGGCTGAAAGAGGTAAATAATGAAGCGCATTGCCATCTTGGCTCTTCAGGGAGCTTTTCTCGAACACGAGCAAATGATGCGCAAACTTGGTGTGGAAACTTTCGAAATCAGGCAGAGAGAGGACTGGAATCAACCCAAAAATGCCTTGATTTTGCCCGGTGGAGAAAGTACGACCATCACCAAGTTGCTCCATGATTTGAACCTCTACGAACCCATCCTGAACGACATCAAAGCCGGATTGCCCGTTTTCGGAACATGCGCCGGACTGATTTTGTTGTCCGATCGGGTAGAGGGTGAAGAACATGTAGAGCGTTTCGGAACGATGAATATGTCGTCCAGGCGCAATGCCTATGGTCGACAGTTGGGCAGTTTCTTTACCGAGGCACCCATGAAAGGCATCGATCATCCCATCCCGATGACCTTCATTCGTGCGCCTTACATCGAAAATGCAGGCGAAGGGCTCGAAGTATTGGCAACGGTTGACGGACATATCGTGGCTGCCCGACAGGGCACGCAGCTGGCAACGGCCTTTCATCCCGAGCTGAATGACGACACTTCAGTGCATCGTCTGTTCCTCGACATGATTCCCTAACGACGGAAAGATGTCTGTATCGGAAAGGAATGAGCCGCTCCGGCATAGACAACTTCTTGATCATTCCGGGTCGGTCATGAGAGTCCGGATCGGTTTTGCCCGATTGCCGGGCAGTTGCTTTGTTCTTTGAGTTGCAGCATAACCGGCTACGTCAAAACAAAAGGAAGGACAAATGACGACAGAAAAAATGAAATCCGAAAGGAAACTCATAAGAAGGCTTGTCCGGAGATTAACATTCTCATGACCGATTCGGGTTAAAAATTTTTCTTATCCCCCAAAATTAGGCTGAATCCCTCGCTTGGGTTTCAGCCTTTTGGATTATACCTTTGTTTTTACACAAAACAATCGAACCATGAACAAACATAACTTTTTATCGGACTCCGATGTCCGGTCGGCCGATTATTTGTCTGACATGTCAAAAGTCTACGTTTCTACCTAAAAAAAGTACTTTGACGCATAGTCGTATTCGTTGATTATGCCATATTCCAATTGTCCCAAATCCCCCCTCTTCCACACCTCTCGGTAAAGTGGTGGAAGGGTCGGAACACACGCGGAATACGGCTCGCAGACAGCGAAAAATACCATTAAATCACGTTAAAACTCAAATCGGTCATGAAACAGTAAAGTGTCATTTCTTATCTTCATATTCCATGCTTCCCGACAGCTTTCGTCCGCTTGCAGGCTCCTTGCCCGTCATCGAACAATACCGGTTCGGACTTTCATGACTCCGGGTTAAAATCGGGTCGAAATGGCGCGGGAAGAGACGGTGGAGCAAGGCGAACATGAAGGCAAATCCGACATAGATGGCTGCCAGTTGTGGTAGGTTGATGCTTAAACCTTGCAGATTGGCACCGGGTAATGCTGCCACCCATTTCAGAAATTCGTTGAGCGTATGGGCGAACCCGGAAAGTGCCGAGACTACTATTGTCTGGAGGCTACTTGAGAATGAAAGTCCCCATACGGCCACCGACAGATAAAGAATGACGGTGGCAAGGGGAACGGCAACCAGATTTGTGAGGAGAAAATAAGTGGGAAAGCTGCCGAAATGATAAATGACAAGGGGCATCACGCTGATTTGTGCTGCCAGCGATACGGAAACAATCGACCACACGGGGACGGCAATCTTTGTCTGCCACCGACGGGGGATGACCCGAAGCAAGCTGTCGTGACAAAGGGCTATACCGAACACGGCCATGAATGACAGCTGAAAGCCGATGTCGAAGAAGCCGAAAGGATGAACGGTCAGCATGATGGTGGCTGCCAGTCCGAGCGTGTTGGGCGACAGCTTCTTCCGCCCGAGGAGTTCTACGAATGCATAGATGGAAAGCATGATGGCTGCTCTGACGACGGAAGGCATCATGCCCACGAGCATCGTATACCCCCAAATGGTTGCCATGAGTAACAATCCGGAGAGATATGGATGGCGACGCTTGGGTACGAGCAGTGTCAACAGACCGTAGAAAATGCCCAGATGTAATCCGCTCAAGGCCAGAAGGTGTGATGCTCCACCGGCAGCGAAAGTGTCTTTGAGGTCGGGTGTCAGAGTTGTTTTGTCACCCAGTGTCATGGCAGATATGATGGCATATTCGTTTTCATCGAATCCCTTCAGCCGGTATTCCTCCTTCAGCCGGTCGCGCCACCGCAGCAGCCGAAGTCTCGTTCGTTCGGCCGATGTGAGGGTTGAAAGGTCGGCAGTCACTTCCTTCCATGCGTTGTGGTGGATGAAAGTGGTACCCGCGATGTGTTGCGTGCGCAGATAAAGAGCATAGTTGAAACGACGGGTATCGTCGGTGAGCGGTCGGACGGATGAATAGGCAAGGATGCCGTCGCCCGTGTCGAGATGTGAATGTCTGCCGGTGAGGGTGTCGCGAAGGATGGTTGCCCTGATGGTTTTGCCTGCATATTCGCCATCGATCATCCGTATGTCACACCGCACGACTTTCCCTCTTGCCGTCGGTCGGTTCAGCAAAACGGCCCGATAAACCGTTTCGGTATCACTGCTTTTCAGATGTAACTGTTCCGCATGCAGCATCAGCAGCGAGGCTCCGCCCGTTCCGACCGCTCCCATGAGCAGTATGCTCTGTACTGTTGGATGACGCATGGTAATAAAACCGGCAAGAAGGGTGACAAAGAAAGCGGCGTAGACCATTGACGGTGCAAGGTAATCACGCAAGACATAGCCGCCGGCAATGCCCGAAGCCAGACAGACGGCAATGCGAAGAAAGGGATATAGCTGGCAGTATCCGTAGGCTTTCATGCGAGGTATGTGTGAGCGGCCGGGAGATGAAGGGACAGAAGATGGATTACTGGGTGTGCATCTTCCAAACGGCAATGACTTTGCGACGAATGGACAGATAATTGAAAACAGAGATGACGACAAACAGCACGATGCCTGTCAGCAGGGTGAGGAAGAGGGCAGACGGAGTGTAGGAGGGATAAAGTTCGCCGAAGTGGGGCAGATAGTAGTTTCGTAAAAGAAGCGTAAGTGCCAGCGATAAAGCCAGAATGACGATGTTTGCCACCAACGACAAGGCATCGTAAAACCGTGCTATCGTATGGGGTGCATAGCCGATGAGCATCAACGAGTCGATCTTCTCGGTGTGTTTCTGCAACAGCAGGAAGATACTCAACAGCAGAACGTAAAAAGACAAGGCCGTGATGAGTACGCCCACTCCCATGACCAGCAGGATGACCAACTTCAGGAATCCTGCCGTGCGGGAGGCATCGGCATCGTTGCTTTCGGTGTCGTAGCCGTTGGCTTGCAGATAGTCGGCAATGCGTTCGTCGGCAGGATTGTTCACCTGCAGTATGAGGCGTGACGGCGGTGCGGGAATGCCGGGACAAAGGCGGGCGTTGAGCGACTCCATGAACGACTGCGGAATAAGAATGGTGTTGAGGCGACGTGAGAAATCAACAACTTTACCTGTGAGCCTGCATTTGCCGTGGGTACCCGTCAGCAGCAAATGGATGTTGATGATGCCCACGAGTCCTTCAGAAATGGTGGGCAGGCCTCGGTTGCCGGCGAAACCGAAGTTGTATAGGTTGAGGTAAGTGCGGGGAAGAACGATGGGAATGGTGTCGCCGTCCGGATGGTTGCGATGCCATTTCGTCAGGTCGATGTCGAGATAGTCGTCGGGAACTGACTCGAAAAACATTTCAGTGGTCATCTGCATACCGAGGGCATCACCGCCGATGGTTGCCATCACATGATAAAGCGATGGCGTGAAAGTACCGACCGATTGGATGAACGGCTGACGGCGGAGAGCATCAATTTCGTCGGACTTGAATACCGGAGGTGCACCTGAGATGGTTCGCAAGGCACTCACCTGTTTGGCAATGATGACCTGACCGGGTTTCAGAAAACTGTCGTTGCCGGTAAACAGTGGCAATACATCGGTATAAAACTGAACCGACGTGAGTACAATGGTCATGCCGAAAAGATTGGCAAGGACAAAGCCTGCCAACTGAAACGGACTGATGTTACGGCTGAGTAGCTTGCGAAGAAGTAAGGAGGCCATCAAAGGAGTGTCGTCATCGTTGGGAAACAAAAAGCAAAAGGGGCAGGGAACAATGCTCCTTACCCCTTTTGACCGGTATTATTCCATGACAGCAACCGTATCGGCAGACTGTTCCATGTTCTCATCAACAATTAAATCGTCATCGGTGAAGTTCTGTTGGTACAAGTTCGACAGTGTACCGACGGTGGTATACAGCAGTTGGAAAATGTTCTTTTTCTTATCCTTGTTGACCAAACGAATGATAAATTTGGTCGTACTCTCGTCGTAAGCTTCAGCATACTCGAATATCTTAGCCACTTCTTTCATGGCAATCTTCTCCTGGCTGTTGAGGCTTTCTGCCACTTTGTTGAGCAGATTGAAGTTGAAATACATATACATCCTGCGGTTCTTCACGTCGTCTGCAGTCACGGGATTGGCAGCCGTTAAGAAGTCCTGGCCGGGCTTGCCGGCAAAGAAGAAAGTCAGATTGTTCTTGAATCCGAAATTAACGGCCTCTTGGGTCCCCATTCCCCAGTTGGCAGGAATGGCATAACATGACGGAGCATATTGAGGGATATCCGAAGAAATGATTCCGAAGGTTTTCGACATGTCTACGAGAGCGGCATCTTTGGTTTGAATCATCACGTTGAAACGTAGGATGCGCTTGGCAAGGTCGATATCTGAGAATGACATGGATATGTCACCGTTAATGGTCATGGCAGCTTTTTGGATAAGATCCATCGCCTCTTTCGGTATCTTTTTCACAATGGGCATGGTCTTGAAGAATTCATACCATTTGGGGCCATTGATGTTGGCAAGCAAGGCAAATCCGTCTTTGGAAGTATATTTCAACAAGTCGCCTTTGATGACCGGACAGATGTCTTTGTTCTTGTTCATCAGATCGTCCCATTGTTTCGACTTCGAGAGAATTTCCACCACTGCAGCCGATTCGCCTTCCTTGACATCAATGTCGGTCAGATAGGCAATGTCGTCTAACTTGATACCTTCGGGCATCATCGTCATGGCTTCCATCATGCCCGGAACGGTCTTTTCGAGTCCATTGTAGTTCACGAGGATTTGTGCAACACCCTTCTTTCCGCACATCTGCTTGAAGAATTCGTTTTCATACATGGTCTTCTTTCCGTCTGAGGCAAACTGTTCTTTCACCTCGTCGAGCATCTTCTTCGGATCGGTGTTGTAGTCTTCGTTGCCGATGAAGGCAAAGCTCTCGTCGTTGAAGGCAAAAAGACTTTCCTCAATTGCCATGTAACGCAGTCCGTTTTCATCCTTCAACTGCTCTCCGCCCATTTCCTTCGATACATCGTTGATGAGGCTTTCAAATTCTTTGGCATCGAGAACCGAACCGACGATACCCACTTTGGGCTTGGGAGCGGCAACTACGTATGCAAAGATGGGTTCACGAAGGTCTACTCCCGATTTGGCAGGGTCATCCAAAATGGCTTCCATCTTGGTCTGAAGTGCTTTGGGAAGTCCCGATTTTTTGAGTTCGCCCTTCAACTCATTCTTGATTTTGTCATCTTTCTCAAGTCCGGATTTCTCGGCAATTTGCTTCACGTCAAAACGCATGACAACGTTTGCGTTCTCGGGAATTAGTTTGGCTGACTTTGGGGTTTTCGAACACGATGATAGCAGGAAAGCAACTATCATCAAGGTGAAAAGTGATAAATTACGGATGGTTTTCATAATTATGATGTTAATGTTTAGTCCACAAAGATAAATAATATCCGATAAAACACCACAAACAAGAAGTGAGAATGTGGGATAAACGTTAGTTTTTTACATTTCTTGTTAAGAATAGGGGTCTTGTCAGCCGAAAAGGAGGCGCAAGGCTTCTTCTACTTTCCTGACCGGATGAAGTCGGATTTTGAACTTTCCGGTCGCCAGACCGTTCATATTGGAAGAAGGAATGATCATGTTGACGAACCCCAGTTTCTCGGCTTCACCAATTCTTTGTTCGATTCTTCCGACCGGTCTGACTTCGCCGCTCAGTCCCACTTCGCCTGCCATGCACCATCCGTTTTCGACGGGTGTATCGACATTGCTTGACAGGACTGCCGCAATGATGCTGAGATCCATTGCCAAATCAGTGACACGCAGCCCGCCGGCAATATTGATGAACACGTCTTTTTGTATGAGTTTGAAGCCCACTCTTTTTTCCAGTACCGCCAACAGCATGTTGAGGCGGCGTTGATCGAAGCCCGTTGCCGACCTTTGGGGGGTGCCGTAGGCTGCCGTCGAGACGAGTGCCTGGGTCTCAAGCAGGAACGAACGAGCTCCTTCGATCGCCGAACTGATGGCTATGCCCGACAGTCCTTCGTGGTCATCGGTGAGCAAACGCTCCGACGGATTGGATACTTGGCGCAGTCCGTTCTGCTGCATCTCGTATATTCCGAGTTCTGCAGTGCTGCCGAAACGGTTTTTGATGGATCGCAGGATACGATACATGTAATGTTGGTCGCCCTCGAATTGGATCACCGTATCGACGATGTGTTCGAGGATTTTCGGACCGGCGAGCGTTCCTTCCTTGTTGATGTGTCCTATCAGAATGACCGGAACTCCCGATGTCTTGGCATACCGCAACAACGTTGAGGCACATTCTCTGACCTGTGTGACACTGCCCGGGCTGCTGTCGACCGTTTCGGTCGAAATCGTTTGAATGGAGTCAATGACCACAATTTCGGGTTGAACGGCTTTCGTTTGCAGGAGGATGTTCTCCAGATGCGTTTCGCACATGATGAGCAAATGGTCGTTGGGAGATGATGATATCCTGTCGGCACGCATCTTGAGCTGGTACATGCTTTCTTCTCCGCTTACATATAAGATCTTGCGGTCGGTCATCGACAGAAAGGTTTGCATCACCAATGTACTTTTTCCGATACCCGGTTCGCCACCCAGCAAAACGATGGAACCGGGTACCAGTCCACCTCCCAAAACCCTGTTGAGCTCGGTATCGTTCATGTCATAGCGTGGCATTTCCCGGTCGGGGATGTTTTTCAGACGGAGCGGTTGGTTCTCTTGGTTACGCTCTTGTGAGAATGCTGAGTTGCGGGAGTTTTCGGTTGTTCCTGCAATCCTCAGTTCTTTATAGGTGTTCCATTGTCCGCAGACTGCACATTTTCCCACCCATTTGATGGATTCCTGTCCGCAGTTGGAACACACATATACCGTTTTGCTTTTTGCCATTGTCGTTGATTGCTGATTAACGGTTCTGTTTTCAAAGGGAAGAGGAGGAGGGGATCGATTTGTTGTCGGTCACCAGTTCTGCCATCAGTTGGCACTCTGTTGCACTGATGTCGTACTTGTCAAGTAAGGAAACATCCTTTCTGAACTCTCCCATGATGAAGGAAAACTGTTGTTGGTGTTGCGGCTGACGCTTCAGAAACTCTTTCATGGCATCCACAGCCCCTTGTATGTCACCCGATATCCAGTGGGCATACCCTTCGTTGAGTTTGTCTTCGAGGGCAGTCTGTCCGCTCGACAGAATCTTTTGATAGTAGTTTTCGGCCTGTGCAGGTTTCTTTGCCATGAGCAGTCCCCATGCCAGTATTCTGCAAATTGCCATGTCTTCGGGTTGTTCGTAGTTGAGGCGGAAGAGAATCTGCAGTGCTTGTTCGGTTTTATCGAGCTTGAGAAGGCAGATGGCATGATGCAGTTGGTAGTGCTTTTTCTGCGGATAATCGGAAGTGAGCTGCTGATACAGCAGGTCGGTTTCCTCATACTTCTCTTGTCGGAACACGCTCTTGGCAAGTCCGGATAAGGCTTGTTCGTGGTCGGGTTGTATGGACAGCACCTGTTTGAAGAATCGCTCTGCCATGGTGTTTTCGCCGTTTCGCAGGCAGGTCGTGCCGCGCAGGTAGTCCAGCGATACGCTGTGGACATCTTCGTAGTGCTCCAAGAGCAGTTGAAGAGAATACAACTTCTTCTGTTTCATGAGGAAAAGTGCCAGTTGTTCTACTTCATGATGCAGGTCGGTGTCTTTGAAAACGTCGAGCAGGAACAGGTTTTCCTTTCCGTTTCCCGATTGTCTGACAGGGAAAGGAGAGAAGAAGTCTTCTTTCTTCTTATAGAGCCTGAAGAATCTGTAAAGGTCTTGCAGATACATCCTTCTGGCATAAGTGTCGCTTTCTTGGTCGTTCGGAAGAAACGGCCCTCCCATGATATTGTCCTGGCCGGCGAGTGCTTCCCTCATATTGGCCGGTATTTTGTCGAAGATGGAAATCATCGAGAGTGTGAACGAGTACTTGTCGCTGTCGCAAAAAGGTCCGGTTTGAAACAGTTTCCGAATCAACATGAACTGTGTGTTCTGTTCGCTGAGTCTGATGATTTCGGGATGTTGTGGAGTGAAAGGTACAAACCAATTGCTCAAATGGAAGAAGAAAGAGTAGTTTTTCATGTGTGAAAAGCCACCGAAGTAGATGTCTGCACCGGCATTTTGCTTGTCAGCCATCTTTCTCATGCTGCGTTCCAGTTCTTCCATCGCCTTGTCGGAAGCTCCCGGATTGAGAATGTTTTGCATTTCGTCTTCTTCCTTTTCGACGATGCCGAACCTTGATATTTCGAAATGGTTGTTGCGCATGATATTGGGCATGATGTCGCGTTGTATCTCCTCGTGATCCGATTCGGCGTTGAGGCAGAAGTATATTTGTTTTTGCAACTCCAGCAGATCAGAACGTGTCTTGCCGTCGTCACACATCTTTTCTACCAGTTCCTTCACTTTGCCGTGTTGTCCGGGGGCGACGAAAAGCGACAAAGCCCATCCCACGAAAGCACGCTGTTTCAGTCGGATGTCTGTGGCGTGGAGGTAGATGAAAGTCAAGGTGTTGAATTTTTCGAAGTCAAATATGTTCATACAGCCCAGCATGACGGCCGCAGTCATCCATTTGGCATCGGTGATGTCGATGGAGGGCGAAAGGATAAGATCGCGGTAGAAAGAACCTTCGTGTTCGTCCCATGCCGGCGATGTCCATATCTTGTTGAACAGGCTGTTCATGAATTGTTGGTGTTCCTGTCGCAACTTCTTGATGTGCGTATTTTCGTTTTCGTCAGACTGCAGTCCGGTCAATGCCACGTCGGTCACGAAGGACTCGAGCCTACGCCGGATGTCATCGGTCGTCACTCCCTCGTGCAAGGCCTGTCCGGCGGCTTCCACATAACTGCTTACCAGTTTCTTGCGCAGCGATAAGTCGTAGTCGTTTGTCAGCCGGTTGGTTTTGTCGAGCAACCTTTCATAAAGGTTTTCTCTTTCCGGGTCACGGTAACCTTTGAGCATATAGCCGAGCATCAGCTTGTATTCCTCTTCAATACCGTCGAGCTTGTCGGCAGTGGTGCCGTCGCGATAGCTGTCGAGCAAGGTACGCAACTGCCTGATGGCTTCGCTCAAGACACCCTCTCTCAGTAGTTTTCGTATAAGGTCAAATGATTCTTTCAACATGATTCTTGCGTTAAGTGGTGAATGTATCGTAACCGCGGGAGCGAGATACTTGTTTATTGAACGGATGTATATCAAAAAGCGTGCCGTGCTTTGTCTGTGTCTTCCTGTCTCGGGGCGGAGATGTGTTTGTATTTGACGGGAGGGATCTTGTCCACGTCTGTATTTTCGATGTGACAGTGTTTGACGATGATGTCGGCATAATGCCTGAATCCGTATCGGTTGATGGAGTCGCAGGCTTCATTGTATATTTTCTTGAACAATTCTATGTTTCTCATCTTCTCCGTATCGTTCATACTCCTGCTACGCCAAACCCATACTCCGAAGCTGAATCCCGAGTTGCGGCTGTCGAACAATACCCGATGGTGGTCGTTGCGGGCAACGGTGGCTTGCGGTTCGGGAAGGAATGCCGCGTCGACCGACTTGGAGAGCAACATTTGCAGCCTTACATGAATGTCGTTGATTTGCACACGATATACCTCGTGAGGTGTCTTTGCTTCCGTGATGACTGCATCTGAGAAATAGTCGGTTGCCGAATGGCGGGTCATGGCTACTGTCTTGTCGCTCAGTTGCTTGGGTTCCTTCACTCGAGCCTGCTCATTGACAATCAGTTGCCAATATGTCGGCAGTGCAGACCAAAGCGAGAGCGAAACTCCCTTGCGGCGGAGTGCCTCGGCCCTTATCAGATCCGTTACCCCGCCGTCCGAACTGCCGTGGGTCAATGCCGTGTCGATGTCCATGGCAGCCTGAAACGATTTGAATCCGATGTCTGCCTTGTCGCGGTCGAACCATCCGCGTTCCGCGGCAATAAACACCGGCAGGCAGTCGAGAGTGGGCATCAGTGCCACCTCCAAGGTTCTTCTGTCGGCAGGTCTGCCGGTATTCATGGATGGCTTGTCTGATGCTGATTGGTTGTTGCCACAGGCTATGAGATGACATACGAGCATGAATAACAGCAGATGGACGATGCCCTTCGGCAGATGTGTCATGGACGGATGGAATGATGAAAGATGAAACATGGATGTCGGTACTTGTAGATGATGATATGTGAAAGCCTTTCATTCTCGAAAGATGATGCAAATGTAGCAATTTTCAGGCAGAATAAAGAACTCTCTATTCTTTTTTGGCTGGTGCGAACCCCCTAAATGATACATACCGATGCTGTCTCCGAGTGTAAGCATGTATCTTGGCTTTCCTGACGGAAAGTGATTGTCGGACATGCCTGTCAATTCCCATCCTGTTTGCCGGTTCTTCTTGATACCATAATATATATAATGGGAGGGTAGTCAAAACCAACCGGTATGTTTTCGTCCCAGAGGCGAATCCTCAACCTGCTGACGAATCATGTGCGGACAACGACAAGTCCTACTTCTGTGGGGCACTACTTATACTTTAGATGTCCACTACTTATACTTTCGTTCTTGTTAACATTTCCGACCGGATTCGACCCAAGACAAACATGACGGAGTGCAAGCGTATATATCCTTTCTGCATGACAAAATACTTTCAAAAAGGACTTTCTTTGCTCAAATTTGTAAATTTGAGCGAAACGAACACTCCTTTTCTGTAAATTGAAGCATTCGTTACATATATTTGCAAATGAGAAATCTCTTCCAAGGCTTGTCAAAGTCAAGCAACGGCAGGGATTGAAAAGTTTAAAATGAAATCGAAAATGAAAAGACAACTCTTGTTCTTGCCCCTTTTCCTGATGTCGATGGCTGTCATGTCACAGTCCAATTCGATCATCGTGCGTGATTATCGCATACACGTATGTCTGTCGGCCGGCGAAATCATTCTGCCTGTCGCACTCACCAATGACGGAACCAATGAAGTCGGAGAGATCAATTACAAGGTAGTCACGGATCAGGGTGAAAGCAAGGAATTTCATCTCCGGTTCGATGAACCAATGCCTGTGGGCGACGAAGTCCGGGTCGTTGATTTTCCCGTCCGGATTCCAGTTGATGGTTTCATGCCGTCGTGCAACCTGGTTGTCACCAAGGTAAACGGAAAGCCCAACGAAGCTTCAAATGAACAAACCGCCTCGCATGGTAATCTGCTGTATGTCGAAAAGGCATCTCCCCGCAAAGTACTCTTTGAAGAATTTACGGCAACATGGTGCGTGAATTGTCCGCGCGGTATTGTTGCCATCGAGAAACTGCAGCGTCTTTTCGAGGGAAGTATCATTCCCGTTGCCATCCATTGCGATGACGTGATGTCAGGTCAGGGATTCACCAACCTGCTGCAAAAGGTTACTGGTATACCTTATGCGATGGTTGACAGGATGGAGGAAGGCGACCCTTATTGGGGATATCGACATAGAGATTTTGGAATGGAAGACATTGTCGCACGTCGTTTGGCACAGATGTCCGAAGCATCGGTTGAATTGAAATCGGCTTCATGGAACGAAGCCGAAAACGCCATCACTCTCGAAACCGATGTCGTTTTTCAGTACAACCGCGACGATGCGCCCTATGCCTTGGGTTATATACTTGTTGAAGACGGATTGCATGGCACCGGAAACAAGTGGGCTCAACGCAACAACCTCATGGACAACGAAGAGTTTGCCGGCGACGATGACTTCGAAAAATTCTACAAAGGCAGCTCTTCTGTAAAGGATATGGTTTACAATCATGTCGCTATGGGTGGCTGGAAAACATGGCTGGGTTACGATGGCAGCATCAACGCGCCCCTTGTTGCGGGTGAAAAGCAAACGCATCGCATGGTGATGGACATATCCAAAATCACACAGGTACAGAACAAGCAGGCACTCAAAGTCGTGGCTCTGCTCATTGACCGTACCTACAACCGCATTGTCAATGCCGACGAAATCGCCGTAGGGAAGCTGCTGCCTGCAGGTATGGAACTGACACAGTCGCCACAGGACAACCGGCGCGTCATTGCCGTTTATTCCATTGACGGCCGCCGAAAAGCGTCGATGACCAAAGGACTCAATGTGGTGAAGTATGCCGATGGAAGAATTGTATTAGTTAATCAATGATAGTTTAATCCTAAAAACAACAAGCTTATGAAGAAATTTCTGATGATGTTAGTGACGATGGCCTTGCCCGTTGCGGGCTTCGCCCAAGACGACGAGGTGGAAATCCCCGTGAATGACGTTGTGATTACCGACAATGTTGCCGGACAACTCAAGGAAGCACTCGTTCCTCACAAGCCTGCCACCATCACCGGTCTGAAGATCACCGGTGAGATAAATGGTACAGACGTGGCAGAAATCCGTTCCTTGTGTTCGGGCTCTGAAGGCGAACTGACCGTGCTTCACAAGTTAGACCTGTCTGAAGCACGCATCGTGGAGGGAGGGGAACCTTATTTCATCGACGACGGATACGGATCGACCGGTGAAGAGATGCATACGCAGAATGATGTGGTCGGTAAGTTCATGTTCTATTCCTGTGCTTATCTTGATACGCTCCTCATCCCGCAAACCACCGTTGAAATTGGCAAGGAGGCTTTCCACGGATTGCGTAAGCTCAAGAGTTTCGAGATTCCGAAGGAGGTGAAAGCCATCGGTGAGGGTGCCTTCATTGATTGCAATGTTCTGAAGACCATAGCTTTCCCGGATGCCATTACTAAACTTGAACCGCGCGTGATGGCTCGTTGCTACGAATTGGAAACCGTTGTCTATCCTGCCAAGCTCAAAGTCATCGGTGACGGTGCTTTCATGAGTTGCTATGCACTGAAGGAAATCAATATTCCCGCCACGACCGACAGTCTCGGTATGGGTGCTTTCCTTGCTTGCGAAGGAGCCAGGAAGATTGTCATCCCCGAAGGAATGAAGACCATCTCCAAATTTGCTTTCGGACGTTGTGAAGTGATGGAGGAAGTGTATTGTTATGCCACCGTTCCTCCCACCTGTCCTGCCGAGGCTTTCAATGATGTTCCGGTCAGCACGTGTATGCTCTATGTGCCCAAAGGCAGCATGGAGGCTTACAAGACATCGGTTGGATTCCAACAATTCCCCAATGTGGAAGAGATGAAAAATATCGAAACGTTGGTGCTTGATGCCGAGGATTACAACAACACGTACGATTTGGAACAGAATCTGAACAAGACGATGACCGTCCAAATCAAGCGACCTGTCAAGGCCGGTGAATGGGATTCGTTCTGTTTCCCCTTCAAACTTGATGAAGCCGGCCTGAAGAAGGTTTTCGGTGATGGTGTTGTCGTCAAGGCATTCGACCGCTATGGCAACCCCGAAGCCGGCGAGAACGAGTTTTCCATCGTGATGAAAGATGTCAAGGAAGTAGCTCCGGGTCATCCTTATTTGTTGAAGACTTCCGTTTCTGCCGATGTCCTCACTTTCGAAAACGTGACCATCGAGACCTCTACGACCGCTCCTCTCGAAGTTGCTTGGGGATCAGACGTATTCGTCTTCAGAGGCTCTTTCAGCAAGAATGACATGCTCGGAACCGAGGCCTGGTTTGTCGACAAGAGCGGAAAGCTATACATGGCTCCTTATTATGCTGAAGATTTACAGGAATATTGGGTGTCGGGTTTCTGCGCTTACTTCCTGCTGCCTCATGAATGGATCGATCAGAATGTAGAACTCTTGCTGGAAGGTGTGGTTAACGGTATTGACCTCCTCGATCAGACAAATGCCGCTCTTTCGGGTAAAACCGGTAGCATCTATACCATTGACGGTTGCCGAGTGAACGGTTCTGCCGACCGGCTTCCCAAAGGTCTTTACATCATCGATGGAAAGAAAGTTGTAGTTGAATAAACATAATTGTATTAGTTAGCATGTTCTCATCGTTAAGAATCACGTCGTAAGGCTGAAGGTAAAAGCTCCATTGCCGTTGGTGCTGTCGGACGACACATCTTTGTACGGTTAATGGTATCGCAAGGTAGGTTGAATGATATAAATATGGTGCGAAGAATCGAATGACTTCTCTCGATTTTGGTATGCCTTGCTGATGGAAATTCAGTCTTCGACGTTGATTCGAACGATTGGGAATGGATTTTTTCTTTGACGAAAACAGGGAGTTCCTTCATATTCTCTTGTTGCAAATGGGGCATCTGTGTCTCAAGTGACAAGAAATATGGAGGAACATTTTTATCCCAAACCGGTCATTTGAATCAATAAGGTTTTTATTCTCGACCAGATGGGCTTTCGTTTTGCCGAAGGTTGTGGACTGCAACAAGACAATTTGGCAAACAAGATGCCTGCAAGCGGACGATATCCGATCGGGGCATGAGTAGAAAGTTCTCAAAGTACATGTCGATGGCATTTTTGACTGTGCAAACAAGAAAATCCTCTGTCAAGACTTAAACTGTTTGTTTGTCGTTTCATGCGAAAAGTTAATTTACGAATAAACCACAAGAAATCGGCCAAGACAACTAATGCATATTCATCCTAATTGCTTATCTTTGCACATGGAGTGGCCTTCCCGGATGATGGGATCAATCTCGTTTTCGAATCTACACCGTTCAGTTGAACCAATACATGCCGAAAATGCTTTTTCATCCATCATTTTCCTTTCGTGAGACAACCATTCCGTATAACATAACTATAATATAAAGGAGGAAAAAGAATGTTAGGCAATTTTAGTTTTGAGAATCCCACCCGTCTTCATTTCGGCGATGAGTCCATGAAACATTTGTCGGAAGAGTTGTCGCGTCAGGGTTCAAAGGTGTTGTTGATATATGGAGGCGGTTCGATCAAGGCGAACGGCATTTACAATCAGGTTATCGACATTTTGAAAGATAACCATAAAGAAGTTTTTGAATTAGGTGGTGTGCCCGCCAATCCGACACTTGGGAAGTTGCAGGAGGGTATCGCTTTTGTACGCAAACACGACGTGGACTTCCTGCTGGCCGTTGGTGGTGGCAGTGTAATCGACTACACCAAGGGACTCAGTGCATCGGCATGGTGCGAAGAAGATCCTTGGGAGAAATATTATATCAGGAAAGAAGAACCCGAGTGCCGCGTTCTTCCGTTGGGCTGTATCCTTACAATGGTGGGTACCGGTAGTGAGATGAATGGCGGATCGGTGATTACCAACACAGCCATCAAGCGCAAGGTGGGTAAGGTGTTCGGTTCCGGACTCATGCCCAAGTTTGCGATTCTCAATCCCCGGTTCACGTTTACCATTCCTCAGAAACAGATGGTTGCCGGTTTTTTCGATATCCTTTCTCACCTTTGTGAGCAGTATTTTTCGGGCGAGGACGATAATACCAGCGATTACATTTCAGAAGGTTTGATGCGTTCGCTGATACATTCTTCGGTCATAGCCGCCAAGAATCCCGAAGATTATGAAGCACGTTCAAACATCATGTGGACTGCAACTTGGGCTCTCAATACGCTCACCAAGATGGGAAAGAAGCAAGACTGGATGGTACACATGATAGGTCAGAGCATCGGTGCCCACACCAATGCCACCCACGGCATGACGTTGTCGGCGGTATCTTTGCCCTATTATCGTTGCATTCTTGATGCCGGACTGCATAAATTTGTGCGCTTTGCGGTCAATGTGTGGGGTGTTGATGCCCGTGGCTTGACCGACAGAGAGGTTGCCAAAGCCGGACTGGAAGCCATGAAACAATGGATGAAAACCATCGGCGTGTGCCTCAATGCCACCGAATTGGGACTTACTCCCGACATTATCGAGAGTGTTGTCGATGGCGTTTTCATCCTCGACAGCGGTTACAAGAAGCTCACTCGAGAGGAAGTAAGGCGTGTGCTGGAGGAAAGTATGCAGGAACAATAATCCCCATCGTCAATAGTCTGCCGATAAGTCACGTTTTTCATCTCTTTTGATGATGGCACATGGCGATCGGATCCGTCCGATTGTCGAACCTTGTATGTCGTTTTTCAAAGTCGTAGTCCGCTATGTCTTTGACAAAACGACAACTTTTTTGCTTCACCATCGAACAATATCGGATGGTTTTTCATGACCGATTTGGAATCAATCACGTCTTTTCGCTATGTGACGGGTACGCAAATCGGTCTGGAAAGAATGAAAAGATGCCCCGTTGGGATGCCCTTTTACATGATAAACCGGCATCGAATCAATGTATTTCCGCAAAACGAGTTGTCTGGGGCGTGCAACGGCCGAACAATAAAACCTGCCTTTTTATGTGATTTGTATCGGGTCGAAAGCCGAAAGACAGCATACGGCAGGTCGAGGGTTTTCGGAGAAATAGTCGAGGGTTTTCAGGAAAATGGTCGAGGGTTTTCGGAAAAAGACAATTTTTGCCCCTCTCTCCCGAAAGGGTTGCCACGTCAATCCTTTGACAATCGTTTTCAGAACCTGCTCTTTTGTTTCCTGAAAGGGCAAGTTTTGCCTCTTGTTTCTTGCCCTTCCGTCGTGCAAAAGAGCAAGGTTTTGACGGCGGCATGTTCACGCT
>JALETQ010000047.1 GCA_022781445.1 Prevotella sp. | reverse complement strand
CGGTATGCCGGTACTCAATGTCGATGCCGCTCCCGAGATCATCATCTGCAACTTCGACCTCAAGCCCGGTTATGCCGGTGTGGAGAATCCTCTCTACTCCCGTTCAGAGGGCGTGTTCCTCCAACTCGGAGATGCCAAGAATACCTTGCAAGATATTCTGACGGGCATCAACATGGCAGGTGTCACCGCCAAGGCCGAACCGAAAGCCGCCGCCAAGACTCCGGCTTCAGTGCTTGCTTCGGCCAAGGATGTCATCATCGTGCCGGGTTACGGCATGGCACTGGCTCAGGCACAGCATCTGGTGAAGCAGCTTTCCGAAACATTGGAGAACCGGGGCGCACGCGTGCGATTCGCCATCCATCCCGTGGCCGGTCGTATGCCGGGACACATGAACGTGTTGCTGGCCGAAGCCGACGTTTCCTACGAGAAACTCTTCGAGATGGAAGCCATCAACGACGACTTCGGCAAAGCCGATGCCGTGGTGGTCATCGGCGCCAACGACGTGATGAACCCGGCAGCACGCGATGCCGAAGGTACACCCATCTACGGTATGCCGGTACTCAATGTGGATGCCGCTCCCGAAATCATCATCTGCAACTTCGACCTCAAGCCCGGTTATGCCGGTGTGGAGAATCCTCTCTACTCCCGTTCAGAGGGTGTGTTCCTCCAGCTCGGTGATGCCAAGAAGACCCTGCAGGATATTCTGACGGGCTTACTCTGAAAAGTTTTTCCTAACTCGAAAACAGAGGATGAACCACATGTTGGTTCATCCTCTGTTTGTTTTATCCGGTTCATCACATTCGCAGATGACAAGAATCATCATCAGATCTTACCTTCATGCCATAGTTCCAATCGGTCGTCAAAATGCTTGTTTCACTTTGTCCCCAATTGTTTATTGATCGTTTGGATTTACCTTTCATGGCACTTTCCATCATGGTTCAACCATGGAAGATCTTTTTTCGATGGTTTTTCCAATGAAAGCGATCATGTCGGTTGTTTCCTCACCAAGTATTTCGGACAGAGGGTTGATGACGAAGTCTCTGTCGAGCATGAGAGGATGTGGAATTTGGAGATGATCGGTACGAACTTGCAGCTTATCGTACAAAAGGATGTCAATGTCAATGATGCGGTCGTGATAACAGTGATTGACCGATTTTTCAGTTCTACCCATCTCTCTTTCAATGCTTTGAGTGCTTTTCAACAACATTTCGGGTGACAACATGGTATGACATTCTATTACACAGTTTACGAATGAATTGTTGCTTTCAAAACCCCATGGTGGTGTAACACAAAGAGCAGATTGGCGTACTATGTTACCAATCTGCTCTTGAATATAATGCAATGCTTGATGGATCGTGGCTTCTTTATCACCAAGATTGGAACCAAGTGCCAAGAAAACGCGGTGTTTAATCATTGACGATGAGTAATGCGTCACCATAGCAACCGAATCGATATCCGTTCTCGGATGCCATGCGATAGGCTTCCATAACCAACTCATATCCGCCGAATGCTGCGGTGGACATCAGTAGAGGAGAGTATGGATGATAGAAATTGGCAATCATGGAATCGGCCAGGCCGAAGTCGTAGGGTGGAAAAATGAATTTATTGGTCCATCCCTCATATTCTTTTAACATTCCGTCCGTACCCACCGCAGTCTCGGTTGCTTTGACAACGCTTGTACCGACGGCACATACCTTTTTGCCTTCACGTTTAGCCTTGTTGACGACATCACAGGCTTCCTTGCCGATGTGCATTTGTTCGGAATCCATTTTATGCTTTGTGAGATCTTCCACTTCGATGGTGTTGAAGTTGCCCAAAGCACAATGAAGGGTGATGAAAGCAAAATTGATGCCTTTGATTTCCATACGTTTCATCAGTTCGCGACTGAAGTGAAGTCCCGATGCCGGAGCAGTAACGGCACCCTCGTTTTGGGCAAAGATACACTGGAAATCATCAAGGTCGTCGGGAGTGGCCGGACGTCTGTCAACGATATAGCGGGGAAGCGGTGCCTCACCAAGTGCATAGAGGTCGCGTTTGAACTCGTCATGCGGACAGTCATACAGGAAACGCAGTGTACGTCCTCGGCTGGTTGTGTTGTCGATCACCTCAGCCACCATCGATCCACTTTGGTCGAAGAAGAGCTTATTACCGATTCTTATCTTGCGAGCCGGTTCGACCAAAACGTCCCAAAGTCGCATTTCTTCGCTGAGTTCACGGAGCAGGAAAACTTCGATTTTGGCATCGGTCTTTTCCTTTGTGCCGTAAAGTCGTGCCGGGAATACTTTCGTGTCGTTGAAGATGAATGCGTCGCCATCGTCAAAATGCTCCAGAACATGACGGAAGTCAAGGAAGATGGAATTGCCATCTTCGTCTTTCAAAGGGTTGCCTTCTTCATCGGTTTGGTACATATCGATACGTCCGGACTTACGGTGTATGACCATCAGTCTGCACTCATCTCGGAAATATGACGGGTGAAGTGCTACTTGTTCTTCGGAAAGTTTGAATTTAAATTGTGATAGCTTCATGATCTAAATCTTTAGGATTCCTATTTTGTCCAGGGTTCTATTTCTTGTTTTTCAAGCCACTCGGGAAAACCATCGAGAGTAATACATTGATTCACATCCATATCTCCGACTCTTGTCCGTCGCAGGTTCGTGAGATATGCTCCGCTGTTCAGTGCCCTGCCGATGTCGCGAGCAAGTGCCCGGATATATGTCCCTTTTCCGCAAATGACCCGCAGAGTGAGCAACATAGTCTGGCGATCAAATTGCAGAATCTGTATGTCATCAATTCGGATGGGCTTGGGTGACAAGTTCACTTCTTGTCCTTTGCGCTTCAGGTCGTAAGCCCTTTTACCGTCAATTTTGCACGCAGAATAACCCGGAGGAACCTGCATGATGTCGCCTTTGAATGTTGTCAAAACGCGGACAACGGCATCGTCTGTGATATGTTCGGTCGGGAATGTTGCATCAACCTCATGTTCCATATCGTAACTCGGTGTTGTGGCACCCAACTGTAAGACAGCAACATATTCTTTGGTATGTGCTTGCAGTTCGTCAATCCGCTTCGTGGCCTTGCCTGTACAGAGTACCAAAACACCGGTTGCCAACGGATCGAGAGTGCCGGCATGGCCGATCTTGATTCGCTTGACACCCATTTTTTGGGACAGCAAATATCGGACACGGGCCAAGGCACCAAAACTCGTCATGCCGTAGGGCTTGTCAATGCCGATTATCGCACCTGTCTGTAGGTTCATCATGGCATCAAAGGAGTGAATAAGCCACTGTCAGGATGCCGATGATGGCACAATATACGGCAAAATATATGAGTTTCCCTTTCTTGACAATGTCAATCATCCACTTGCATGCAATGCTGCCGGCAACAAAAGCGGCGATGAAACCAATCAATAAAGAGAGAGGAGAAACACCACCCATCGCGGCAGTCACATCCCCTTTCAGGGCTTTGATGATATCCAACAATGCTTCACCAAGGATGGGAGGGATAACCATCAGGAAAGAGAATTGAGCCAATTTCTCTTTTTTATTGCCGAGAAGTAATCCGGTGGCTATTGTACTTCCGGAGCGAGATAAACCGGGCATGACGGCACAGGCTTGGGCTACACCGATAATGAAAGCATCTCGGAGAGAGAGCTTTTCCCTCTGCCGTGGAGTGGCATAATAAGAAAATGTCAACAGAACCGCTGTCAGCAGGAGCATACATCCAACGATCAGCAATCCAGACCCAAAGACATTCTCGACCCAATTTTTGAAGAAGACTCCTATGATACCGATGGGAATCATTGATATAAGGATATTGGCTGCATAACGGGTTTCTTCTTTTCGTCCTTTCAGCACACCCTTTATGAGCCATGCCACTTCTTTCCAAAGGATAAATAACGTACTGAAAACAGTGGCAACGTGTACAGCCACCGTAAAAGAAAGATTCTCTTCACCTTGAATACCGAAAAATTCGGCACCAATAGCCAAATGTCCGCTACTGCTGACAGGCAAATATTCGGTCAGGCCTTGCAGAAGTCCCAACACCAAAGCTTCGAATTCGTTCACCTTAATCCTTGTTCTTAGATGGATTTGGTTTCTTGATAACAGCCCAAATGGTCATGGCAAAACCGATGAAACAGATTGCCGGAGCAATGACTATGCGTGTTTTGCTGAAAATATCGGGATTGAAAGCCGACTCTGTTGTGCCGTGTCCCCCCATGAGTACAAAACCAATGACTATCAGCAAGAAACTGACACCAAGCCAAATAAAATTGGTCTTGCCGAGTGCATATTGTTGTTTTTCCATAATGATACCTTAATATATAATTGAGATAGTTGTTACTTTGATATAAAAAAGTTCTGAAAATTGAATTCAAATTTTGTATAAGTCTCCGGCTCTCATGCGCAAGAACTTATTGACAGACAACCAAACACAAATGGCTGTAATGACTATTCCCAATACAATCACCGATATTCCGGTGATAATCATGGCTTCGGGAGTAATCACCGTAAGCATGTTGGGCTCTTGCAAGGAAAGGAGATATAAGCCAGTTCCTAAAACGATGACCGCCAACACACCGGCAATCAGTCCGTATCTGACAACCTGTCGCATGAAAGGACGACGGATAAAGCCCCATGATGCGCCCACCAATTTCATCGTATGAATGTTGAACCGACGCGAATAGACAGAGAGTCTGACAGTATTGTTGATGAGAGAAAAGGAGATGAATGTCAGCAATCCTGCCAAAACGAGCAGGATAACAATAACGAGTTGCAATGTTTTGTTGACACTGTCAATCAAGTCTTTGGGAAATTCTATGTCCGAAACATTCTTGTCTTTGTGCAGTTCTGCGGATATCCATTTCAATGATTCTGAGTTGGCATAATCACTTTTCAACTGAAGCTCGACCAAAGGCGAATAAAAATTATAGCCTACCAATTCCTTGGGATTGGCACCCAATGCTTTCGTTCCTTCGGCAAGCACTTGTTCCTTGGTGATGTATTTCATGGAACTTACGTATGTCTTGCCTTTCAACCGGGTACAAAACTGCTGTGCTTCCACTTGGGACATATCGTTGGAAAGTATCAATGTAATCGTGAAATTCTCTTTTACCTGTTTGGAAAGATTATTGGCCGTGAAGCCTGTCAAGATGACTAACCCCAACAAAATAAGCACCAATGCGGTACTTACGGATAGGGTTATGCCTTGAAAACCGAATCTTTTACGATTTCGTCTGCGATTATTTTTCATGTTTATCAATGGTACTCCAAACTTTATGCAAAGATACGGTTTTTATTCCGATTTTCTTATATGCGACTCATTTATTTTGTGTATTTAACAATAATGCCACAGAGAACCCGAAAACGTGATTTTTCGGCCATGTAAGGCTGTAGATGGTGGGATCCGAAAAAGTGTCTCCACCAACCGATCGCCGGACCATATCCGTTAAACATGACATACCGTTCATGGCACTTTTCGTCCGTTTCCTTCGGCTCGTCGACATCATTTCTGCCGTCATTTCTTGCCGTGGCCGCCGTGCTTGCAATAAAGCCACAGGACATCTTCTCATTCATCGGACGATCCCGATTCAGTTTCTCATGGCCGATTTGGGATGAGATGTATGAGCTTTGACAATTGATTGAAAGGTATAACTTTACGGATTCCGTATAAAAACCTGCCCTTTTGTGTTTTGTTTGTTGCCCTTTCAGATCACTTTTCCTGCCCTTTTAGCCCGTAACTCCTACCCTTTTCTACAACCAAACGGTATTCGACGGGGTGAGAGACCTTTGGCATGGAAATCCACAACGCCTTTTTGTCGGTATTGCGGAGGGGAAATTTGTGTACTCCTGGGTTTTAGCGGACACCGATAATTTCTTATGAGAAATCTGTTGTCTGTCTCAAACACGACGAAAGCCATGTCCCTTCAATACATCTAACATAAGTAAAAAAACGCAGGTCTGTTTGTCTGTCCCGATGTTTTTTATACCTTTGCATAGGTAAGGCGCCCCAGCTTCATGCGAAAACCTGCTCCTTGCCGTGGAAGATAATTAAGGGAATATGGGCAATTCGCAAGAAAACCCGCTTGGAATCACCTGATAAAGTAGATTGAAATATGAATTTGAAAGTACGTTTGGCGTTGATGAATTTCCTTGAATTTGCAGTTTGGGGAGCTTATCTTACGTCAATGGGTCGTTATTTGGGAAATATAGGCATGGGATCCGATGTGGGTCTGTTCTATTCCATGCAGGGAGTCGTGTCCATTTTCATGCCTGCCATCATGGGGATTGTCGCCGATCGCTGGATCCAAGCTCAACGCTTGTTGGGAATCTGTCATCTGCTATCCGGCATTTTTTTGATCTCGGCTGCCATTTATAGCAGCAATGCAGGTGTTTCCACGGATTTCAGCCTATTGTTTACATTATATTCATTGAGCGTTGCGTTCTACATGCCGACTTTGGCCCTATCGAATTCGGTGGCTTATACTGGTCTTACGCAAGCCGGATGGGATACCGTAAAAGCCTTTCCCTCCATCAGGGTCTTCGGAACCGTAGGTTTCATCTTCACCATGTGGCTGGTTGATCTCATGGGATTTCAAGACGACCAAGGTCAGTTTATCACTTCGGGCATATTGAGTGTTGTCTTGTTCCTTTATAGTTTCACCCTTCCCCAATGTCCGGTTTCCAAAGACGGCTCAAAGAAAAGCATGATTGAAGCGTTCGGCTTGAAAGCCTTTGCTCTGTTCCGACAGAAGAAAATGGCGATATTCTTCATTTTTTCCATGCTTTTGGGTGTTAGTTTGCAAATCACCAATGCCTACGCCAATATATTCATCTTCAGTTTTGGCGTCGATTCTGCCTACATGCATAGTTTCGGTGTGCAGAACACGAACATACTTATTTCCCTGTCGCAGATCAGTGAAACATGCTGTATCTTGCTGATACCATTCTTCATGAAACGTTATGGTATCAAAAATGTCATGTTGATAGCCATGCTCGGATGGGTGTTGCGTTTCGGATTGTTCGGTTTGGGCAATCCGGGATCGGGTTTATGGATGTTCATCCTCTCCATGATAGTATATGGTGTAGCTTTCGATTTCTTCAACATTTCCGGATCGTTGTTCGTGGATAAATCCACGGATCCGTCCATTCGATCCAGTGCACAAGGTCTTTTTATGCTGATGACCAACGGTATCGGCGCCACCTTGGGTACCCTTGCCGCACAAAAAGTTGTCAATATCTACACAAAAGCCCACATGGTCGGCGATCAGGTATATATGGTTGGCGATTGGCAGACTGTTTGGTTCATTTTTGCGGCCTATGCTTTGGTGGTTGGTTTAGCCTTTGCCATCCTGTTTCGTCCAAAGAAGAGTGATATTATCGTATGAGTTTGGTACTATTAAAATATAAAGGTGTTTCGGCAATCGTGGGTAATGATTCGCTCGGAATCATGATACTCACAACCGAAGACGAAACCCGGCAATTGTCAATCGTTTGCGAAAGAGACATGATCAGGCAATTCGGACTTCGTTTGTCGCCATTTGCAGATACCTCAAAGTTGCTGCCGGAAGTGTTGTGGAAGTTGGTTTCGGATCATACCGACCTTGATTTTCAGATTCACATACTCGACATCGTAGAAGGACAATATCAAGTTTATCTCCACAACATGGCACTGCAACTCTTGATACCGGTACGGGCAAGCGATGCCATCCTGCTGGCCGAAGTAGGTGATATACCCATTTACATTAAAGATACACTGTTGATGCGCCAAAGCGTTCCCTACCAAAAAGATGCTGCCGGCGTTGCCATACCTGTCAATGTGATTACCAATGAAATGCTGGAAAAGGCATTGGAGAAGGCAATCAAAGAAGAAAACTACGAGCAGGCATCACAGTTGCGTGATGAGTTGAAGCGTAGAGAATCACACCGGAATGATCAAAAAGAACCATGAAAGAGACACGCTTTTTTTATGTTCCGCAAGCAACTACACATGACGAACTTCCTTCTGAGGAAGCCCTACATGCGCTGAAAGTGTTAAGGTTGAAAAACGATGATGAGATCACCATCATTGATGGTACCGGGTCTTTTCATCAAGCACGTCTGATTGTTTCCGGTTCGCGTGAATGTCGATATGAAATCATATCTTCCCATGTCCGGGAAAGAGAATGGAACAAGCATATCCATCTCGCCATTGCTCCGACTAAAATGATGGAAAGAATGGAATGGCTGGTGGAAAAAGCAACAGAAATCGGTGTTGACAGAATTAGTTTTCTTAACACACAGTGGACGGTGAGAAAGACCGTCAAGATTGAGAGACTCAATAAAATTGTCATCTCGGCCGTCAAACAGAGCCATAAAGCATGGGTGCCGATCATCGATGAAATGGTTAATTTCAAAACATTCCTCTCCCAAACGCTGCCTTCATCAAGATGTATTGCCCATTGTTATGAAGAATATCCCCGTCAGTTGCTTTTCGATGTGTTGAATCGTGAAGCTCCCTCCGGGAATAATCGAGATGCTTTGGTACTCATCGGACCGGAGGGTGACTTCTCTCCGGAGGAAGTACAGATGGCACTCGACAATGGTTTTTTCTCCGTATCGTTGGGGAAAAGCAGATTGCGAACCGAGACCGCGGGGATGTCTGCCATCATGCAGATGCATCTTTCGAGATAACAATTAAGAATAGATATAATGAAGAAAATATGTTTTTTCTTGGGTTGGGTAGTTTTGATGCTCCTTTCATCTTGTTCAAGTGACGATTATGTCGATGCTGTTCCCGGTGAAAGCATTGCTGTCATATCGGTTGATTCAAAAGCCCTGTTGGCCCAGACCAACAAGAATGATTCCGAAAATCTCGTACAACAACTCTTGGGAGTGGACGCATTGAGTGACATAGGAGTGGATTTGCAATCACCGGTCTACCTCTTTGAGACACCCGATGGCACGTTGGGATTGTGTGCCAAAGTCGATGATGATGACCTGTTGGATGACTTTATCAACCAAACTTTGGTGAAAAGAGGCGAATGTCCGCCTACCAGTGTCCATAAAGACTGCAACTTCACGATTCTGAAAAAAAGTTGGATACTCGGCTTCTCCTCAAAATCTTTACTTTTGATGGGACCGGTCTCTGATATGGAACAATCCAAAATGCAACAGCTGATGGCGCGATACCTTGATGCCGATGAAGAAAACGGAATCAGAAGCAGCCGACTTTTCAGCAAACTGGATTCCATCGAGGCCCCGATTAAATTGGTAGCTCGAGGCCAATCATTGCCCGAAGCCCTGCTGACACCACTCTCTTTAGGATTGCCGAAAGATGTCGATGCAAGCAGATTGGTACTCGCCGCCGGCATCAGTGTTCAAAATAAGGTTGCCATTATTGACGGAAACACCTTTTCTTTCAATGAGAACATCAACCGTGCCATGACCGATGCCCACAAACAATTTCGTCCCATTACCCCCGCATTTGTGGCGAATGTGGCACAAACTGATCTCGGCGCGGTCTTTCTGAACATGAAAGGCAAGGCCTTGCTGGATATGATCCGTGCAAACAAGGGCCTGCAAACGCTGCTGGCCGGCATCAATACTGCAATCGATATGGATAACATCTTACGCAGCATTGACGGAGATGCGCTTTTGCTGTTAAGAGAAAACAAGAAGAAAATGGCACTTACAGCCAAACTGGCCGATACGAATTGGCTGAAGGATGTGGATTATTGGATGAAATCTACTCCTTCGGGCAGTAAAATAGAACGACAAGGTAATGGAACTTTCCGTCTGATTCAGTCTTCTCAAAGTCCCAACGATGCTTTCTATTTCGGAGTTTCCGACGACAAGAAGTTTTGGGGCGGAACCGGTCGTGATGTGCAGCAAGTGCTTCAAATCTCAAGATTGCCCGTTTCATCGCAAATACAAAACATTATCAAGGGCAAACGACTGGCTTTGATACTTCATCTGAATCCTTTGAAAACCGAATTGGGCGCAGATATGGCTGCCATGCTTCAACGATGGATGAACCCGCTTTTGGGCGACATCAACACCATTATATATATACAGCAATGAATAAAATAGCATTTCGTGGGGTACTGCCGCAGGTATTTTCCAATCTTGTTTCCATGAATTCTGACATATGGAAGAATGATCTTTTGTTCGAGAAAGGCAGGTACTACCTCATCGAAGCCGATAGCGGCAAGGGTAAAAGTACTTTCTGCAGTTACATCACCGGCTATCGCAACGATTACTCGGGTAGTATATGTTTTGACGAAACAGACACGCAAACCATGAAGGTTTCTGATTGGGTAGATGTACGCCGTCACCATGTAAGTCATCTTTTTCAAGAGCTGCGATTGTTTCCCGAACTGACAGCCTTCGAGAATGTACAAATCAAAAACTCGCTAACAGGATATACTTCCACCAAACAGATCGAAGAATGGTTTGACAGAATGGGGATAGCCGATAAACTTACTGCCAAGGTGGGTCGAATGAGTTTCGGACAACAACAGCGCGTGGCCTTCATTCGTGCCCTTGTCCAACCTTTCGATTTCATCCTTGCCGATGAACCGATCAGTCATTTGGATGAAGGAAATGCGCAAATCATGTGTGACATCCTGCAAGAAGAGACCCGGCGACAAGGCAGTGCTGTCATCGTCACGAGTATCGGTAAGCATCTTGATTTGCCTTATCATCATGTATTGAAACTTTAACCACAGACAAGCCATGTTACTCGTTTGGAAATTACTTCGTAAACATGTCAGCATTGCTCAGCTGTCCGGTTTCTTTTTTGCCAACCTCTTCGGAATGTTGGTTGTCTTGCTGGGCTTTCAGTTTTACCGTGATGTATTGCCTATCTTCACCGACAACGACTCGTTTATGAAAGCCGACTATCTCATTGTCAGCAAAAAAATAGGAATGGGCACGACTTTGTCAGGGCGTGCAAATGCTTTCAGTGACGATGAAGCCGAGGAATTCCAATCCCAGACATTCGTAAAAAAAATAGGATGTTTTACGGCATCCGACTATCGAGTCGATGCAGTCATGGGAGTTGATGGCCGCAAGATCTTGAATTCGGAGATTTATTTTGAAAGTGTTCCCGATGAATTTGTCGATGTTTCTCTTGCAAAATGGAAATATCGTTCCGGAAGCAATGAGATACCCATCATACTTCCTCGCATCTATATCAATATGTATAACTTTGGCTTTGCACAAAGTCGTTCATTGCCCAAAATTGGCGAGGGTCTGATGGGAATGATAGATTTCGATATCATGATTCGGGGTAACGGCAAGCAGGGACATTTCAAAGGAAGGGTCATCGGCTTCTCCGGACGTCTCAATACCATTCTGGTGCCCCGGTCATTTATGGATTGGAGTAATGCCGAATATGGCACCAACGAAGTTCAACAGCCTACACGCCTCATTGTTGAAGTGGCCAATCCTGCTTCAGACGGCATCTCAAAATATTTGGACAGAAAGGGCTATGAACTCGAGACCGATAAACTTGATGCCGAACGCACAGCCGCCTTTTTACGGCTGATGGTATTTTTGGTCATGGGTATCGGGCTGTTTATTTCTGTCTTGAGTTTCTACATCCTGATGTTAAGCATATATCTGCTGGTTCAGAAGAACGCATCAAAATTGGAAAATCTCTTGCTCATAGGTTATAGTCCGGCACAGGTGTCCAGACCATATCAACTTCTGACGACAATTCTTAATGCTGCCGTACTTATCCTTTCTTTGACGGGCGTATTCATGATGCGTCATCAATACATGCGCATCATCGAATTGCTTTTCCCAAATCCGCAAACAAACAGTATTTGGCAGGTAATTGTTCTCGGATTGGTCATCTTGATGGTTGTCACGTTATTCAATTGGATAGCCATCGCGCGGAAAATCAATCGAATACGACAACATCGCGACATTACATGACCGGACAAATAATCATCAAGACAGAGTGATGATCTTTGAATCACATTTGCTCAAAAGAAGTATGAACATATCGGTGATTTTAAGTAATCCGGATAAGTCCGTCCACGATATAAGGCAGGATGAGTTGATTCCGTTCGCAATCAAAGTTTCGGATCAGACAAGATTGCCGACCAATGCTTATTCACATCTAATTTCCCATGGATATAAAAATGAAAGAAAACACGTCAGTTACAGCTGATGCTCCACACGCTGACAAGAAGCCCGACAACGAGAATTCCTTCTCCTTACCGACAGAAGGAGTTTCGTTTGATACTTATATTTTCGATCTTGACGGAACTTTACTCAGCACATTGGATGACCTTGCCGCTGCCACAAATGCAGCTTTGCGACATGCCGGTATGCCCGAACATTCGACAGACGATGTCAGACGATTTGTGGGAAACGGTGTTCGCAAGCTCATGGAACGTGCCATCCCGGACGGAACGGACAATCCGAGGTTTGAGGAAGTGTACCGGTGGTTTCGCAACTACTATCTGCACCATAACCTTGACACGACAAAGCCCTATGAGGGAATCATGGAAATGTTGATCGGGCTCAAACGAAGAGGTAAACGGATTGCTGTGGTGAGCAATAAGTTCTTACCCGCCACACAGGCACTTTGCAAACATTTTTTCGGCGATTATGTCGAGGTTGCCATTGGTGAAAGCGAAGGTATCCGAAGAAAACCGGCTCCGGATACAGTTGATGAAGCCCTTTCTCGGTTGAGTGCATCAAGAGAGGGAGCGGTGTATATCGGTGACAGTGATGTCGATGTGGAAACGGCACGAAACAGCCGAATGCCATGTATATCGGTGTTGTGGGGCTTCAGAGACAAAGATTTTCTCCTGCAACATGGAGCCGTCAACTTTGTTGAAAGTCCGGTGGAACTATTGCTGCGCTTTGGTTGAAACATCAACGAAAACAGATTGTGCCTATAATATCATGATAAAAGCATCGATTATCCCCATCGGTCATGAGAGTCTGATTTGGGTCAAAGAAGTGAATAACCGCTGCCTTGCGATGAACTCTGTGAGCAACATCGGAAGAAGTATCAGCTACCTGAACAACCATCAAGTATCTTCTTCCGTGCTTTCCTTGACAACGACGATGCGGGGCGAAGAGCAACACAGGAGCTGATAAAGGCAGGCTTTCCTTGTTCCGGCTAAGCTGAACGGCCGAAAGGCGGTCCATCTGAGCCGGGAGATACAGGAACGTGCGGACTTCATCGTCCGCAGGCTGGGCGACAGGGGCAGCAACCTTTCAAGTTTCGTGGAGAACATCGTGCGCACGCATTTGGAGGAGTACGGTGAGGACATAGAGAAATGGAGAAGATCGTAAACCGCAGGAAAAGGGACGAGGGAGGATTTAAAAAGGATTACCTTATGCCCTAATCCTACAACCGCATTAAAACATGACGTCATATTCTCATAAATATGACGTCATATTTGTCCGAAAATGACGTCATATTTGCCCGAAAATGACGTCATATTTTTACCAAACGGACATCTGAACGACGAGAACATCACGGACGCTGTTAAACGCAGAATGTACGGCATTCATTTTCAAGCAACAAAACGCCTTGTGCGTAAATGTTCCGTTAGCTGACATTCGAGACGTCAGTTTGTACCCACAAACTGCACCTGCTCTCTCGTTCGGTTATCGGGGAGAGGTTATTTCTGTCCCCCAAATGACAGACAATGAAAAGGAAGCCATAGAGGTGCTGAGGAGAACCACCTACTTCTTTACACATATTTCCAACCTTATCAAGGTAAAGGATGATGCGTGGATACTGATTACCCAAAGCCTTTCCTGTTTCAAGGGAAGCTCTCAAGCGCTTCTTTCCCAAATACCGTATTGAGCTGTCTTCGACTTTCTGACAGTGGCAACCATAGGTTTCTTCGATCTCAATGTTCGGATGGTGCTTTTCTTGAGAACTTACAATTCCCCGTCAGTCAGACGCTCAAAATCAGAAAATGCCGTTTGTCAGGCTCTGCTCTCCACCATGTTTTGGAGTTGTATCAGTTCGTCTCTGTACTGTGCCGCCTGAATGAAATCGAGTTCTTTGGCAGCCTGTTGCATGAGTCTTCGGGTGTTTTCGATGGCGGCTTTCAACTGTTCGGGCGACATTTTCCTGACGATGGGGTCGGCTGCCATCACCGTTTGTTTCTCCACATAGGGCCGATATTCCTTGCTCTTTAGGGTTGGCTTTCCCGAAGACAGGCTGAGTTTCCTGATGTCTTTGATGATTTGTTGAGGCGTGATGTGGTGCTCTTCATTGTATCTGAGCTGCTTCAGGCGTCTTCTGTTGGTTTCGTCGATGGTCATCTTCATGCTTTCGGTAATGGTATCGGCATACATGATGACCTTGCCTTCGACATTGCGGGCAGCCCTTCCGGCGGTCTGTGTGAGCGAGCGGTGACTTCTCAGGAAGCCTTCTTTGTCAGCATCGAGAATGGCAACCAACGATACTTCGGGCAAATCGAGACCTTCTCTCAGCAGATTGACACCCACCAAAACATCAAACAGGCCGCCGCGCAGGTCTTCCATGATTTTCACACGGTCGAGCGTGGAAACCTCACTGTGGATGTAATTGGCACGTACATCGTGATTGAGCAGATATGCTGTCAGTTCTTCTGCCATCCTTTTGGTGAGCGTCGTCACAAGCACGCGCTGATCCCTTTCGGTTCGGCTGATGATTTCTTCCATCAAATCGTCTATCTGATTGAGTGTAGGACGCACTTCGATGATCGGATCGAGCAATCCCGTGGGTCTGATCAGCTGTTCGACGATGATTCCTCCGGCTTCTTCGAGTTCGAAATCGGCGGGTGTTGCCGACACATAAATCACTTGATGAATCATCGACTCAAATTCATCGAATTTCAATGGACGGTTGTCGAATGCGGCAGGCAGGCGGAATCCGTATTCGACGAGATTGGACTTTCGCGCACGATCCCCCCCGTACATCGCCCTGATTTGCGGAACACTCACATGACTCTCGTCAATGACCATCAAAAAATCTTCCGGGAAAAAGTCGAGAAGGCAATAAGGTTTTTCGCCCGCCCTTCGTCCGTCGAAATATCGGGAATAGTTTTCTATACCCGAGCAATATCCCAATTCTTTGATCATTTCAAGATCGTACTCCACTCTTTCCTGCAGCCGTTGTGCCTTGAGAGGCTCGCCCATCTCACGAAAATACTCCACCCGTTCGAGCAAATCGTCTTGGATGAGTTTCACGGCTTGTATTTGTTGTTCTTTGGAAGTGACGAACAGGTTGGCAGGATAAATCTGATATTCCTCGAAAGAAGCCATGCGACGGTAATCGACGGCATCGAGTTCTTCGATCGAATCGATTTCATCATCCCAGAAAGATACTCTCAACACATATTCGCTATAAGCCATAAAAACATCGACGGTTTCACCTCTCACCCTGAAGTTGCCGCGTCTGAGATCCACATCGTTGCGGACATAAAGCGCATCGACCAGTTGAAGCAGGAACTTATTGCGGTTGAGAATCATGCCTTTCTGCAGTGTGATGACACTCTGAGCCATCGAGGAAGGACCTCCCATGCCATAGATGCACGACACGGAAGACACGATGATGACATCGCGTCGTCCCGACAACAAAGCCGAAACCGATGCCAACCGCAGACGGTCGATTTCTTCGTTGATCGACAAATCCTTCTCAATATAGGTGTCGGTGTGTGGAAGATAGGCCTCCGGCTGGTAATAATCGTAATAAGAAACGTAGTATTCGACGGCGTTGTCGGGGAAGAATCCTTTCATTTCCTCATACAACTGGGCAGCCAATGTCTTGTTGTGGCTGAGTATCAAGGTCGGTTTGTTGGCTATACTGATGACATTGGCAACGGTAAAAGTCTTTCCAGACCCTGTCACGCCCAGCAAGACTTGTGACCTTTCACCGGCGTTCAATCCTTCGGTCAGTTGACGGATGGCTTCAGGTTGGTCACCGGTGGGAAGATATCGGGATTTTAATTGAAAGTCACTCATTGCCGACAAAAATACGAAAAATCGGCACAAGAAACTCCAAGGCAGGGTCTCTTTTTGCAAAAAACAACATGCGATGCTTTGCCAATCATGGATTATTTTGTATTTTTGCACTCTAATTCTCCGGATCAGACATGATTAAAAAGAATATTATTCTCCTTGTTTGTGGCATTTCTTTGTTGTTATCGGGTTGCGCACAAGAGTTCAATCGGGTAATAAAGTCCAACGATTACACGTATAAATATGAATTTGCCAAGGAATGTTATGTGAAGGGCAAATATCAGCAAGCCATCACTTTACTTCAGGAATTGCTCACCATCACCAAAGGTACCGACTATGCCCAAGAGTGCATGTACCTGTTGGCAATGGCCGAATACAAAGCCAAGGATTACGAAACGGCTTCGCTCTACTTCAGCAAGTACCACACGACCTATCCCAAAGGTCATTTTGCCGAGCAGGCTTCGTTCTATATCGGACAGAGCTTGTACGAAAATGTACCCGAACCCCGTCTTGACCAGACACCCACCATTCAAGCCATCTCGGCTTTCCAAGAATATCTCGACCTGTATCCGGAGGGAAAAATGAAAAGCGAGGCTCAAGACAAACTCTTCGAGTTGCAGAACAAACTGGTCAAGAAAGAATTGCTCGCATCGCAGCTTTACTTCAACCTCGGTCCTTATTTCGGCAACTGCACCAATGGTGGCAACAACTATGAGGCTTGTATCGTTACGGCACAGAATGCCATCAAAGACTACCCTTACAGCAAATATCGTGAAGATTTTGCCGTGCTCATCATGAAAAGCAAGTTTCAGCTTGCCGAACAAAGCATTGAGAGCAAGAAGCTCGAGCGCTATCGGGATGCCGAGGATGAGTGTTATGGTTTCATCAACCAATACCCCGATTCGGATGCCATACCCACCGCCAACAAATATATTGAGGCATGCAAGAAGTTTCTTAAGGAATAGCGCGAGCCACTGCCAACAGCATCAATAGGATAAACATCAAATAATTTTATACACACATGGATTATAGAAAATCTAAAGCACCGACCAATACCGTTAGCCGCAACATCATGGATCTCTGTGAAGGAACCGGCAATATCTACGAAAGTGTAGCCATTATTTCCAAACGTTCCAATCAGATTGCTGTCGAAATCAAACAAGATCTCAGCAAGAAGTTGCAGGAATTTGCGTCGTACAGCGATTCATTGGAAGAGGTTTTTGAAAACCGCGAACAAATAGAAATCTCAAGATATTACGAGAAACTGCCCAAACCGACCCTCCTTGCAACGCAGGAATTCGTGGACGGTAACGTCTATTGGAGAGACCCTTCGAAGGACAGCCAGAACTAACACATCATTCTCGGAAGGTGATGGACGACATCGGCATTGCCATACACCATGCAACAGCGTGCAAAGAGGCAGAACCATGATGTCCGATCCGTACGAAATATTGAAGAACAACTGTCATGTTACAACGTAAACAAACCCTCTATTTATTATTGTCGCTCATTGTCCTTGTCGTTTTTCTGCCTTTGCAGATCGGTGTCTTTTCACCAAGTGCCACGATGGGAGCCGACGCAAGGGTATTCAATCTTTGGATGATGATGCCCGATGGTACGAAATCCCTGGCAGGTTGGCCTTTGTTCGTCATCCTGTTTGTGACCTGTATCACGACCATCTACACCATTTCTGCCTACAAGAGACGAATGTTTCAGAGCAAGTTGTGCATTGCCAATATATGCTTGATAGTAGCATGGTATATTTATTACATTCTCTTCGGATACATCTTGGCAAAGCCGATCGCCGATACCGATTTCCATCCGTTCTTGAGTTCTGTGATACCTCTTGCCGCTTTGGCTTTACAAATACTGGCACGTCGCGGAATCATCGCCGATGAAAATTTGGTCAGATCTGCTGACCGTTTCAGATAACCTTGCCGGGAGGCTTTCACTGGAGGGGACTATAAGCACCGAAAGACAAAGTACAAGGAGAACGATTCGTTGGAGGGTCGTTCTCTTTCTTTTGATGTTTGAGTGGATATGTATAAACCTGAGTCCGGGATAAGAAACTTGTAATAAAAGTTGGCAATATCGCTATTGTTTTGTATCTTTATAGTTATAAATCAAGCAGTTACAAAAACGGTAAACGATGATTGCCAAAGACAAGGTTTTTCGCAAGCTCAAGGAACTCCTGAAGTTTTCTGTATGGCAGATGATTTTTGCAAGGAATTCGACAAGGAAGCAGCAAAAACAGGGCTTGAACCCTCCAAGGAATCCTCTCGGCGCAATCGGTCATGGCGTATGAACCGTTCAAAATCATGACGATACTCATTTCCACTTTGGCCCGTTCCGCAATTTCAAGCATTACTGCCTGTTCTATGTGAAGGAATATCTTGCCGACCTGTTTCCCGGGCAACTCTCATATACCCGCTTCGTGGAACCCGAGGCACGGCTTTCGGTGGAAATGATGCTGTTACTGCAAGTGTGCCGCTTCGATCATTATAAGTTTCGTTGACAGCATCTGCATCCCCGTCTGCCACAACAAGCGTATCAGGCTCAGGGACCATGCCGTCGTGGGGAAGAGCAGTATGGGATGGTATTTTGGTTTCAAGCTGCACCTCATCGTCAACGAAAGAGGGGAAGTCCTGAATTTCATGCTGACCAAGGCCAATGTGGACGACAGGGATGAAAACGTGTTCAACAGGCCGGGCGACAATGTCTTCGGAAAACTCTTTGCAGACAAGGGGTATATATCACAGGGGCTGTCCGACAGGCTTTTCAACGATGGCATACAACTGGTTACCGGCCTGAGGTGCAACATGAAAAGCAAACTCATACCCTTGTATGACAAAATCCTGCAGAGAAAGAGGTCGGTCATGGAAACCTCAATGGCGAACTCAAGCATGTCGCCCAATCGGTACATTCCCGACACCGCAGCGTGTTCAACTTCGCCATGAATGCACTCGCAGCTATTGCGGCCTATAGTTTCTTCGACAAGAAGCCTTCAATCAATATAGACTTCTGCATGGAGGACAATGGCGGTCAGCTGACTATCTTTTGAGATGGCCGAAGCAGAATTGTATGGACAAGAAAGAGCTTTACTGAATCATAACGGATTAAACGATACCCAAAAAGAAATTTATTGACAGGTTCCTAAATACAACAAAGTAGACTGGCAATTTCCAGCCTACCATTTGTCCTTTACCAACATCTGGAGCTTTTAAGCCTACCAAATTCCATTACACCAACATTTTCGCTAATCGCCAATTATTCAAGTAATTATAATTCATCGAACTCACGTTAAAATACAGAAAAAAGTAACAGAGATGCAAATAATTTGTTTTCTGGTTTTGGATTTTAGTGAAAATGTACTACTTTTGCGCGGAAATTTAACATAAAAGATATATGAAAAATACGCTGAAACTTTTGATTTTTGTACTTTGTGTGATATTTATCTCTTGTGATAAACAATCCCAAATTGATGGGAATGAGGAAGAAATATCATTCTTGATGCCGTTGAATTTGGGAGGGGATTTTATCTCTGTCACTTATTCGGAAATGAAGAAACTACCGATGATGAACGATGAACAACCCGTCAAATCGCTCATCGGTATCAATGTTTTCCGCAAACAAGAAAAAGATAGTGAATATACACCCTACGCTTACGGATTGTTTGATGATCCCGCTGCAATGAATCTTTTGATAACAAAGGGATATTTATATAAATTCGAATGCACAGTCATTAATGAATTGGAAGATAAAGTTTATAACCGAGACAACGTTTATTATTCTCCGTTCCTCCACGGGAAAGGTCTTCCTACCCGACTTCTCAATGAATTTATCTATGATAAGACGGAGAATCTGAAAGGCATTGCTACCGGATTGACAAGGATAAATGCAAATGATAGTGTACCTTCACCAAAAACCGACCGTTTTTATTGTGAATTGTCTGACTTCTCACCCAATTCGAATACCACCGTCAATCTCTCCTTGAAGCGTACTTCATTTGCATTACACTTGCAGATCCCCAAACCGTCGGACGGAAAATTAACTTTGTCCTCGCCTTACCTTTCGGTAAGTCTGATCCCTGAAGACCCGAATTACGACAAAACATTCATCTATAGTTTCAGCAATGTCAAAGCTGCTGCTGGCGAAAATTATAGCGGAACCGTTAAATTCAACATAGCATGGACGAGAAAGAACGGTGACACACTGAAGGAAACGAAAGATGTCGTTCTTAAACCCAATGTCAAAACCAATCTGATAATAAACATCATGAGTAGTTTAACAAATAATGTGACACTTGACTTCAGTGATACCGCTTTTGAGGATGCAACCGATACTTGGCAAATTGAAGGTTAAGTCTTGAAGATATAGGCAAATCTGAGTTCCACAAAATTCTGACTTAGGTCTTACAGATTTGTATTATCTGTATTATCCCAATCCGCAATACAAAAATGTATTCGGGTTGGGATAATACATTAATATGCTGTTCGCAAAACTTTGAGGTTCATCCGACATTTATGTGTTATTTGTGCATTATAATTTCTACTTGTAAATCCTATTCAGTTAAAGGTGGAAAAGCCACGTAACTTTGCCCCTTTTGGCCAGGCAAAATTTGCCCATCTTGGGTACTATATATTTGACCCTTGTAAAGTCCTGGTGCAGGGGTCAATTTTATTTTACCCTTTTAGATACTCTGGTTTTTCTTGGCCCTTAACTTACGCATGCTTTCACCGTATAATTCTATGGTATGTGCCGTATGAATGATACGGTCAAGAATGGCATCGGCTATTGTCGGGTCCCCCACCATGTCATACCAGTCGGACGCAGGGTACTGCGAAGTTATGACAATGGATTTCCTTTCATGCCTGTCTTCGATAATTTCGAGCAGTATAGGACGTTCCTTGGTGTCAAGAGGTACAAGGAACAGGTCATTGAGAATAAGCAGCTGGTACCGTTCAATCTTCTTGAGTTCCGCTTCAAGCGTACCATTGACTTTGGCAACTTTCAGTTTGCCAAGGAGTTTTGGAGCATTGGCATAGAAAGTACGGAATCCCCTTTTGCACGCCTCATGGCCGAGGGCACAGGCCAGATAGCTTTTTCCCGTACCGGAAGAACCGGTGATGAAAAGA
>JALETQ010000006.1 GCA_022781445.1 Prevotella sp. | reverse complement strand
TTGAAAGAAGTTGAAGAAATGCTTCTGGCTGCCGACATCCGTCCCGAAGACTGATCTTCACTTATCTCCTTTTCACCAGAGACAAACAGTTTGACTCATCGTGGCGAAACTAACAATTTCTTCACGATGAGTTTTTAATTTATTGCTGTCCGGTAAAACTCGCAATCACATAATAATCTTGTTCGAAGCCCTTTATAATCAGATATTACTGTCCGCTAAACTTTTGGGTAAGATACAAATTTAGGGCTGACACTTCTCATGAGGTATCAGCCCTTTTTGTTATCTTTGCTTTTGCTTCTAAACTCAGATAACATGAGCAAAAGTACACATTTCTTCGGACAGCCGGTATATGGTCAGCTGATAAAAGTGCTCGACCATGATAAAATTGTTGAAATGAGCCGCAAGAATGGCGGTGAGCGGTATGTGAAGAGCTTTGACGGCTTCACCCATCTACTTACGATGCTGTATGCGGTCATCATGCGCTTTGACTCCCTGTGCGAGATAGAGGCGGCAATGACGGCAGAGGTGCGCAAGCTTCAACACATAGGCATTGACAGGATTCCTAAGCGCAGTACCCTGTCAGACGCGAATGCCAGACGCTTGGAGAAGTTCTTTGAGGACGTGTACCACGACCTTTACAAGTCCAATAAGGACAAACTTTCTTCGGACAGCCGACGCAATGGTACGGAGGAATGGATAAAACGTCTGAGAATCATCGACTCCACAACGATAACCTTGTTCTCTAACGTCATCTTCAAGGGCGTGGGACGGCATCCAAAGACGGGAAAGAAGAAGGGTGGCATAAAGGTGCATTTTCGATGAATTTCCCAATCCACCCGATGAAATGTCTCTGCGGACGTGCCATATTTATAGTAGTTACCCCAGCCCGTTATAATCGGGTTCAACATTTTGATGAGTGAATGCTGTTTGGCAGTCTTGTTGCTTTCTATCACCTTGCGGATTTTGTCGCAAAAGCGTTTCCTGGCATCGTCTGACGGCTGTGTGAGCAGTGTGTTGTTGGGGAACTTGCGGATATTGAAACCGAGGAAGTCAAAACCCTCACTGATATGTGTGATTTTCGTCTTTTCTTCCGACAGTGTCAATCCACGCTCCGCCATAAAGTTGCGCACGAGTGGCAGGATGACCGTTTCAATGGTCTCTCTGTCCTTTGCCGTTACGATGAAGTCGTCTGCATAGCGTACCAGATGTGTTTTGGGAACGATTTTCTTGTAGTTCACCTGATATTTTCTGACACAATTTTCCAAAAGTGATTGTAAGCCGTCAAGAGCCATGTTTGCGAGGGTCGGCGAAATGATACCTCCTTGTGGCGTACCCTCTTCCGTGGGGAAAAGTTCGCCATTGAATACGAACCCGCATTTGAGCCATTTCCGCAGTATCTCCTTGTCCGTTGGGACATTGTTGAGAAGCCACTCATGGCTGATGTGGTCGAAGCAGCCTTTGATGTCTCCCTCGAGTATCCATTCGGGGGCACACGTCCGAGAGAGTAGGATGAAGCATTGCTCTATGGCATCATGAGTGCATCGGTGTTTGCGGAAACCGTATGAGTGGGTGTCACCCGTGGTCTCTGCAATCGGGTCGAGTGCCATGAGATAGAGAGCCTGCATTGCCCTGTTTTTCATTGTCGGTATGCCCAAGGGGCGTAATTTGCCGTTTTTCTTCTCGATATTCACCCTGCGCAGTGGTTGCGGTTGGTAACCACGGCGTTTGAGTGAACCGATGGCTTTGGCTTTTGCAAGCGGTGATGATCATACAGCCTTGTCAACGCCTGCGGTGTCTTTACCTTTGTTGGTAGTAACTCGCTTTACAGCCAATGCCTTGGCGTAGAACGAGTGGGTAAGCGTCCATTGCAAGGCTTTCACCTTGTTATGTCTGCCTTCCCTCTGAGCCTTTACAATACGTGCTTGCAGCTTTTGAACATACATCTCTGCCTTTGTCCAGTCGATTTCCGACCAGAGCGTGTGGAGATTTCTGTTTTCAGGCGCACACAATTCTTTCGTCTTGTTCATTTGCATTCCTTTCTTTAAAGTTCTGTAAACTATTTTGTAAAGTGTTACCATACGGAAGTCTGCCCACTTTCGTGTCGGATGATGTCGCCCTTGCCACACGTGACCGAGGCTCAATCCGTATCCGTTCCATTACAGAACGGCATTCGCTTTTTCCGCTTTCCTATACCCGCACCCCATGTAGGCTCACCTTACGGTTTGCTTACCCATTAAGATGGGAGAGATACGGGCTTACCGTGTTTTACATAAGTGACAAATAAGCGGGTTAGGTCCTGTCTATTCCACCGGCAGTGCTTCATGTCCGTGTGTTCCCAAAATTCAAGAGAACAGCCGACTGCTTACCTTTTGGTTCGAGCCTGTCAATACCTTTGGCTCGCTATACTTTACGATGTTTATCGGACAGTTCACTTTCGTTGACCATACCGCTAAGCCAAGCTCCTCGTGCTGAATGGTATTATCAGCCGTTGACTTCCCCTCGCGGTTCAGTCTCCTCCTTTCGGAAAGGCTACCTTGTCGGGACAGCTTCGTACAAAGGAATTACTCCCCATGCACGTGTCCGTAGGCTACTCCAGACGGAACTGGAGGTGTAATCTAAATGTTACACAATCACTTATGCAACTTCACGTCGCACAAATTCTTAATATACTTTACAGTGGTTGGTTTGACCCAAACGGACAGCCTTTGGAAAGCAAGGATTGATAAGCCGACTGAACTGACAAAAGCAGATTCTCCAACCTGCCGTTTATCTCCACCGCCTCATGACTCTTTCCGTCCATTCTACTTTCACGGGGATTCCACAAATCAGGATTGTAGGAGAGTTTACAACTGAACTGCGCAACATTCCTTCCAAGTGTGATACGTCCCATAATCGGAGCCTTCCCTGATTTGTCAAGACCGCTCTTTTTAAGGTAGAGCAACACCTTCATTTTCTCTTGTTTCATACGCTTTGATGTTTTGTGACAAAATTACCAAATTCAAAGCGTTCCTCAATTATGCAGAAAACTGCCGACCACAGCAACAACAGCCACACGAGCGAAAATAATTCAGTTACCGAACATTACTCCATCGTTACCTATGGCGAAATCGGGTAACGTTCTGGTAACTGAACTTCTGCCTAAATCTGCATATTCCTGCCTTTTTTGAAATGGGTACTTCGATGCAAATCGTTCCGTTTCTCGTTCATTATCAATTAGTTTGCTCCAACCTCGATTTCTCTTCATTTTCGTTGATTAGTTACGATTGAAAACAAGCCCTTTTGAAAATCCAAACCGCCATTTTGCAAAGGCTTCTTCCAACATTAACGCAAGCACATGTAAACAATTGACTTATGAATCATCCACGGATTCCATGTCGGACATGGTGATTTGGTATGACAAAGAAATGCGGTGGTGTGGGAAAGGAACACCGACCAACGGCCAAATCAATATGGAGAGTACGGCAGAGAATGGCGTATAAGACACCTGTTACGGAAAACCTCACGACAAACAAAGTTGCATATATCGGCAATAAGTTCTTCGGACATCGGACAAAGTTTCGTATCTTTGCATCCAAATCACTCAAGATGTCCAACACGTTTTTTCGGTTCAAGCAGTTCACCATCCACCAAGAACGATGCGCCATGAAAGTGGGCACCGACGGAGTGTTGTTGGGTTGCTGGGCGAAAGGCGGTCGGCATATATTGGACATCGGAACCGGAACGGGACTGATTGCCATCATGATGGCACAGCGTTTTCCTTCATCAAGGGTCATCGGGGTGGAAATCAACGAGGAAGCCTGCCGTCAAGCGCAGGAAAACGGGCTGCTCTCACCTTTTCAAAAAAGATTGGCGATGGTCTGTGCGCCCATTCAATCATTGATCGATGGCTCTCTTTCGACATTAGAGGTTCCTGCCGGCGGATTCGATTCCGTTGTATCCAATCCACCCTACTTCAACCATTCGCTGAAAAACCCGGACTCGGCTCGCAATACGGCACGCCATACCGACACCTTGTCTTATGGTGAACTCTTCGATGCGGTGGCCAGGCTGCTCTCGCAACACGGGGAATTTTCGGCGGTGATACCTTTCGATTGTCGAATGGGTTTCGTCGAAGAAGCCTCTGCCCACGGGTTGTTTCTCCTCCGCGAATGTGCCGTCAAAACGACCCCTCGAAAAACGCCCAAACGCTTTCTATTGGCTTTCGGAAAAGAACAAGCCGAAATCATCGAAACCGAAGAAGGGATTTTGGAAACCTCTCCCAACACCCGTTCGGACTGGTACCAACAACTCACGGCTGACTTCTATCTGTAAAACTGCCGGTTGTTCGTTCATACCATACAGAATACCCCGGCATCATCAAAACCGATAATAGTGTAGATGTTTCCGTTAAACATTCTTAAACAGGAATTTATTTATGCTTGTCATGTGTTTCCTCTCGGCAATAATTTAGTAATTTTGCAGCCGATTCAGTCTGTTGAGGTATGTCTAAGTCGCAATGATATTGCATTGCGCACCTCGCGGAAACCGTTTAATCATCAGTATCATGTACGCAATCGTAGAAATTAACGGTCAGCAGTTCAAGGTTGAACAGGGCAAAAAACTCTTCGTTCACCACATCAAAAACGCCGAAGAAGGCAAAACTGTTGAAATCGACCGAGTACTTCTCATCGACAATGAAGGAACAGTTACGGTCGGTGCGCCTGTCGTTGAAGGCGCAAAGGTAGTATTAGAAGTAGTGAAACCCTTGGTAAAAGGTGACAAAGTAATCGTTTTCAAGATGAAACGTCGCAAGGACTATCGTAAAAAGAACGGTCATCGCCAACAGTTCACTGAATTAGAAGTTAAACAAGTAATCGCTTAAGGAGGACGCAAAATGGCACATAAGAAAGGTGTAGGTAGTTCAAAGAACGGACGCGAATCAGCATCACAGCGATTAGGCGTTAAGATTTGGGGCGGCCAAAAATGCGTTGCCGGTAACATCATCGTGCGCCAACGTGGCACAAAACACAATCCCGGAAAGAATGTCGGCATCGGTAAGGACGACACGCTCTACGCTTTGGTAGACGGAATTGTGGACTTCCGCAAAAGTCGCTACAACAAAAGCATCGTTTCTGTTTTACCGGAAGCAGAGGCTTAAACCCCATTTTTCAGCTATTCCAAACAAACAAACGGGAGTGTTGATTCGACTTTAGACCGGTGAATCGACCTCCAACAAATATAAAGAGGGCAAATTTCTTTGTCCTCTTTATATTTATGTTATTGTTCTTCCGCAAAAAGGGCAGCTACGACTTGTATATTCAATCGGCAATCCGCGACACCCGGACGACAGGATGTCATCTTTCAATCCATTGTGAATGACATTCAGCCTCGCCGATGCTGTTCTCTCAACAGCTCATTGACCGTTTTCACAGGGTTGAACGTCGCCAACGGGACTTCCACCATCACCGTATTCCAATCGCTCATCGCACCATTCCACAAGCCAGGCAACTCCAAAGCCTTCAACGGTTGTCCGTCCTTGCTCTTCTCACTGATGAAGCCCGTGGAGGCATCAACATATCTGGTCAGATCGAACTGAACGCCATTGACGTCCTTCAAACCACACACAATATCGACCGGATTGAAATGAGTGCTTCGGCTGAACATCTCCCGATAGGCTTCATTGTGCAAGTCTATCTGGCTCTTCTCGAGGATTTGCAGACTGTAAGTATGGTCGGCATTATAGGCCAGATAGGGTCCTCCGCCGGGTTCTCCCATGTTTTTTACCACGCCGCAGACGCGAACCGGTCGGTTGAGCTTCCTTGTCAGATAGTCTTTCAATTGTTCTTTTGAAGGTTCTTCTTGGGGTACACACCATAAAACCTCTTTTGTAAACTGCAAAATTTCATCGAGTTTGTCGGCCGGACAATCGCCATCCAGCATACGCAGATAGTCAAAAATGCGTTGTTGAACATCAATCAGCACACCACCCAACACCTTCTTGTAAAAGGTGGTTTCACCACCGGAATACTCCGGAACGACATTGTCGACATTCTTGATGAACACTACATCGGCATCAATTGCATTCAGGTTTTCAATCAAGGCACCATGCCCGCCCGGGCGGAACAGCAGGCTGTTGTCTTTGTTTCGGAACGGCGTGTTGTCCGGATTAACGGCAATGGTGTCTGTATGTGGCTTCTGTTCGGAGAATGTGATGTCGAAATCGATACCGAAACGCCGGGCATATGCCGACTTTTTGTCATCGACCAACTTGCGAAAGCTTTCGAGATGTTCATGACTGACAGTGAAATGAATGTTGGCCTTGCCATTCACGGCGGCATATTCGGCACCCTCGACAAGGTGTTCTTCCATCGCCGTGCGTGCCACATCATCGTATTGATGGAACAAGATCAATCCTTTGGGCAATTTCCCGTAACCCAATCCTTGGTCGAGTATCACATTTTCGATAATGGGACGAAAGTCTTTCTCTTGCAACAAGGCATCGACTGACTTGCCTTCATTCGTTTCACACTTCGCATTTAGTGCCTCGAAGAAAGCAAATTGACGGATGTTGGCAAAGAAGTCCTTTTCCTCCGCGTTGCCGGGGACCGTCTTTTCTTCGTTCAAAAAAGCAAAAAGCATCTTGAACATACGACTTGCCGCCCCCGAAGCCGGTACGAATTTCACCACTTTGTGTTGCCCTCGGAGATAATAGTTCCACTTCTTCTCGAAGGCCATACACTCATCTTCAGACGGTACGCGGATACCGTTGCCGACCGTTGCCGCCGATTTAATCTTCAAAAACGGGAATCCTTGACGGAAACAATTCAACTGATGGAGCAGTTGTTCTTCTGTGATGCCTTTCTGCATCATGATGCGACGATCGTCGTGAGTTAACTCATTCATAGTGGTAAAGACTCGATTTATGATGATACAAAAATAATTAGATTTCCTTAAATCAGAAAATATTCAAGCCAAAAATTGTACCTTTGTCATGCAGCAAATCCATCCGTGGACATGCTGCGTTGCCTTGACACCCCGTCGGAGGCAGGAAAAGACTTTTCTTCCACAAAGGTATTATCCATACATTACGCATCGAAATTATGAGAATATTGAACTGCTCAGCCACCGAAAGTCAAGATATTCAAACACTTCTGAACCGTTTGGAATGTTCGTCAACCATCCTTTGGAACAAGCAGGATGTCGAGTTGTTGCAGAAATACTTCACCCAGTCCATCCCCGTGAACGACAACCTGAAAGATCGTCCGGGCTTGAACATCATGTCATCAACACTTCAAACCGCCGTCATCGCAGCCGAAGAAATAGGCTTGAAGCGCGACGGTGTCATCGCCACCCTGCTCTATCCCACCATCGGAAGCGACACGTCGATGGCGGATATTGAACGTGACTTCGGTACCGACGTAGAAAGAATCATCAGCGGACTTACACAGATCAGGGAACTATACAAGAAGAATCCCGTCATCGAGAGCGAAAATTTTCGCAATCTTCTCCTCCTTTTTGCCAAGGATATGCGCGTGATTCTCATCATGATTGCCGACCGTCTGAACCTCATGCGTAACATCCACAAGGTGGATAATGAAGAGGCAAGACAGAAAATCGCCGACGAAACATCATACCTTTATGCGCCATTGGCTCACAAACTGGGACTGTATCAACTGAAAAGCGAACTTGAAGACCTGAGTTTGAAGTATCTCGAGAGAGACGCCTACTACCACATTAAAGAGAAACTCAATGCCACCAAGAGAAGCCGCGATGCTTACATCCAGGAGTTTATTCTCCCGGTCGAGGAGAAGCTCCAAGCCGCGGGACTTAAATTTCATATCAAGGGACGTACCAAAAGCATCCATTCCATCTGGCAGAAGATGAAAAAGCAAAAGTGCGAATTCGAAGGTATTTACGACCTTTTTGCCATTCGCATCATCATCAATGCCGAACCCGAGAAGGAGAAAATGCAATGCTGGCAGGCTTACTCGGTCGTGACCGACATGTATCAGCCCAACCCCAAGCGACTACGCGACTGGCTATCGGTGCCCAAATCTAACGGATATGAAAGTTTGCACATCACCGTATTGGGACCCAAACAGAAGTGGGTGGAAGTGCAAATACGCACCGAACGAATGGACGAAATCGCCGAAAAAGGGCTCGCAGCCCACTGGCGATACAAAGGAGTGACTGAAGAGAGAGGACTGGACGAATGGCTTTCGAGCATCAGGTCAGCCCTTGAAGCCGGTGACGACCTACAGGTGATGGATCATTTCAAGCTCGATCTTGCAGAAGAAGAAGTCTATGTGTTCACTCCCAAAGGCGAAATCCTGAAGTTTCCCGCAGGTGCCACCATATTGGATTTTGCCTATCGCATCCATTCCAAGGTGGGAAATGCGTGTGTTGGCGGAAAAATCAACAATCACATCGTGCCTGTGAGAGAGGTGTTGCATAGCGGCGACCAAGTGGAAATCGTGACATCACCCCACCAGAAACCGAAGTTGGACTGGCTCAACATCGTAAAAACATCACGTTCGAAAGCCAAAATACGGCTTGCGCTCAAAGAAACACAGATGAAAACCGGGGCGTATGCCAAGGAAATTCTTGAAAGAAAATTCAAGAACCGAAAGTTGGAACCTTCCGAAAGTGCCATCTCGCAGGTCATCAACAGAATGGGCTTCAAGGAAACTTCAGAGTTCTACAAACAGATAATCGAATCGAAACTCGATGTCAACGATGTCATCGAACAATATCTTTTGTTGAAGAAAGAGGAGCAGGAGGTCGCAGCCAACAAGTCGATTCTGCAGAGAAGTGCGGAAGACTTCGTGTTGGAAACACAGAAAACATCGGCTGTCAAGAATGCGGAAGACGTGCTGGTCATCGACGAAAACGTAAAAGGTATCGACTATGTGATGGCCAAATGCTGCCAACCGGTGTACGGAGATCCGGTGTTCGGCTTTGTAACCATCAAGGGAAGCATCAAGATTCACCGCAACGATTGTCCCAATGCGACTGAACTGCACAAGCGTTTCGGCTACCGCATCGTCAAGGCTCAATGGAGCGGAAAGGGTTCTTCGCTCTACACCATCACCCTGCGCATCATCGGAACGGACAATATCGGAGTGGTGAACAACATCACAAGCATCATATCCAAAGAAGAAAACATCCTGATCAGGTCACTCAGCATCGACAGCGACGACGGATTATTCAGAGGTAATCTCAAACTTCAAATCGATGACAACAACCGTTTGCAGACAATCATGAAGAAAATCAAAGACGTGAAAGGCGTGAAAATTGTAGAACGCATTTAACCCATACTGCAACAACTCGGGCAAATTCTGCCGGCTTATCGTTCTTGAGAATTCAATCATCCTTTCGGCACCAATTGACGGTTCGTAAACCGAAAAGGTCTCTTCCCAACTTCATTAGTCTTCATGCCACCCACAGACGACATGAAGACATTTCTTTTCGTTTTCCTGCACTCATCAAACGACACACCATTTCTCATCTTTTCACTTCAAAATTCTCCTACTTTCAACCACAATAGAACAAATCCAATAAACAACTCTATATCAAACACTTAACAAAACATCACAAAAAGTAATTCAAAACGTGCCCTTTCGCGTTGTAAAAGGAGAACTTTTACCGAGCCAAACGTGTCCTTTTGCGAAGTTAAAGGGCAAGTTTTGATGTATCAAAGGATACGAAATCTAAGACAAAGTTCGGTAAATATACATCATAGATTGTAGATTTATATACCACAAAACAAAAATAAGTCGAAAAGTTTTCTTGTTTCAGTTTGTTTTCATAACTTTGTAACTGTAATAAGAAACTTCACAGTTATCGCTCATGAAATTTGCAATCATAGCTGCCGGAGAAGGTTCTCGTCTTGCCAACGAGGGCGTGAAACAACCAAAACCATTGGTAGAAATTGCCGGTGAGAGTTTGATTGACCGCTTATTGAGGATATTCGCCGACCACCATGCGACCGAGATCGTGGTCATTTGCAACGAATATTCCCAAGAAGTCATAGACCATTTGCGCAACATTCAGAATGAAGGTTTTAATGGGAGGAACATTCCTTTGCGGCTTGTTATACGAACGACACCAAGTTCCATGCATAGTTTTTATGAGATAAGCCGTTATCTTTCTGATGATATTTTCTGTCTGACAACCGTTGACACGATATTCAAGGAATCCGAATTCGGCAATTATCTTGAAGCCCTTCATCGTTTCACTTCTTCCGAAAACTTTGACGGTGTGATGGGTGTCACCGATTTCATTGACGACGAGAAGCCCTTGTATATCTCCACCGACGACAACGATATTATCACAGGTTTTTTTGACCGACAAAACAGTTGTCACCTGATAAGCGGTGGTATTTACGGATTGTCGCCCAAGGTGCTTCCTATTTTACAACACTGCATTGACACGCAAGTGACACGAATGCGTAATTTCCAAAGAGCATTGGTCGATGAAGGATGCCGCCTGAAGGCCTACTCATTCAGTAAAATCCTTGATATCGATCATGCCGGAGACATCGACAAGGCTTCAACCTTTCTGAAAGAACACGACCCATTGTCATGAAGATGTGTTTCATTATGAGAGATGCTCGATTCTCTCCCAATTCAGAAAGGAAAGATCGAAATATCATGCAGGCAACCATTGACCGAATATCTGCTGCAGGACATGATGTTGTGACCAAGGAAGAAAGAGAAGACAGTAATGTCGAGGCCGATGTCTTTGTCAGCATGGGACGACTTGAGAACACACTTCTTGTGTTGGAGGACAAAGAACGTTTAGGGCACGTCGTTCTCAATTCCGTAAAAGGCATTCGCAACAGCAGGCGAAGTGTATACGAAAAACTCATGAGAACCCACCATATGCCACTACCACCAGAAGTCGGAAACGATGGATATTGGGTTAAAAGAGGTGATGCGTGTGCGCAGAGGCCTAATGATGTGATGTTTGCAAAAGATGATGTGTATCGCCATCAAATCATAGAGTCTTTTCGACAACGAGGTATTTCTGATATTGTTGTCAGTGCCCATATTAAAGGTGACCTTATCAAATTTTATGGGGTGAGAGACACTTCATTTTTCAAATATTACTATCCCACCGAAGAGGATGATTCCAAATTTGGCTTGGAATCGATCAATGGCAGACCTCATTTTTACCCCTTCGACGTTCAGCAGTTGATACAAATTGTTGACAAAACTGCCGACATTGTTGGATTGGATATTTATGGAGGTGATGCCATCGTGACACCCGAAGGTAAAATTTATATCATAGATTTCAACGATTGGCCCAGTTTTTCTCGATTCAGAGAAGAAGCTGCCGATGCTATCGTCGAACATATCATTGACAAAGCAACGTATGGAAAGCAATAAATCATTGATCAACATGACATTTGGTGAGATGCTTCAAGCATCTTATAAATCTGAAGATACGGAAGAATGGCTCGACATATACTTCACGCGACCTGTAGGCTTGATGTTTGCTCTCTTATGGATTAAACTCGGCGTCAAGCCCAATACAGTCACAATACTTTCCATCTTTCTCGGAACAGGTGCCGGCTATATGTTCTCATTCACCGACCTTACCCATAATCTTGTCGGTGTATTGTTGCTGGTACTTGCCAATTTGTGCGATTCTACCGATGGACAAATGGCGCGACTCACAGGAAATAAAACATTGACCGGACGTATCTTGGACGGATTTTCGGGCGATGTGTGGTTCTTCAGCATCTACATTGCCATTTGTATGCGGCTGATGCCCCAACACATTCCCGGTACCGACATGGAATGGGGATGGTGGATTTGGGGGTTGGGTGCTGTTGCCGGTTTGGTGTGTCACTCGCCGCAAAGCTCGTTGGCAGACTATTATCGACAAATACATCTCTGGTTTTTGAAAGGAAAAAGCGGTAGCGAATTGGATTCGTATGCAGCCCAGCGAAAGATCTACGAATCGTTACCCAAAGAACAATCAACCTTTTGGAAAAGGGCTTTCCATTTCAATTATGCCAACTATTGCAAGAGTCAGGAAAACCGGACTCCCATTTTTCAGCAACTGCGAAACAAGATGTCGCTGTACTTGCAACACCATCATGAGCTGCCGACCAGTCTCAAAGAAAGATTCCTGATGGGCAGCCGGCCACTGATGAAATATACCAACATCCTGACTTTCAACGTGAGAGCCATCTGTATCTATATCACCTGTCTGGCAGATATGCCTTGGTTGTACCTCCTGTTTGAAATAACGGTCATGTCAGTGATTTACATTTATATGCACAACAAACATGAAAAACTCTGCAAACAATTGTTGAAAGAAGAATTATGGCAAAAGGACTGATATTCGATTTTGGCGGAACCCTCGATACCGGGGGCATTCATTGGGGGAAAAAAATATGGCATCATTATCAACGACATGCCGTTCCGGTCGATGAAGAATCGTACCGAAATGCCTATGTCTATACCGAACGCTATCTCGGGAACAATCCTGTCATCTCGCCGACCGATGATTTCAAAAAATTGTTACGTACAAAAATAACCATGCAGTTGGAATACTTGGGAAATCTCAAAGGACTGAAACTGCAGAGCCATGCCGATAGTTTGGTGGAAGGTCTTTATTCCGAAACGCTGACGACCCTTGTCAAAAGCAGAAGGGTTCTGACCGACCTCAAGGATAAATATCCCTTGGTGCTGGTGAGCAACTTCTACGGAAACATAGGCACCATTTTACATGAGTTCGGGTTGAACGATCTTTTTAGGAATGTCATAGAATCGGATGTAGTGGGCATTCGAAAACCCGATGCCCGCATCTTCGGATTGGGTGTTGATGCCCTCGGACTGCCCGGCGAACAAATCATTGTCATCGGTGACAGTATCACCAAAGACATCCTTCCGGCAAAGTCCATCGGCTGCATGACGATATGGATAAAAGGTGAGGGATGGACCGATGCTCCTGCCGATGAAACAGTTCCTGATGCCATCATCACCGATATTGAAGGATTGAAACTGCTTGTATAATACAGAACGACGATAATCATCATCGCGCGAAACAGAATAATACATAAATACAAAAGAAATGAAACAAACACATGTAAAACCGGCTGACGGAAAGCTCGGTATTATGGTTGTAGGATGTGGAGCTGTCACCACCACATTCATCACGGGAGTCCTCATGGCTCGTAAGGGATTGGCCAAGCCTGTAGGATCCATGACACAGTACGACAAAATCAGAGTTGGTAAAGGCAAAGAAAAGAAATACCTTCCCTACTCGGAAATTGTGCCGCTCACAAAACTGAAGGACATCGAATTTGCCACATGGGATGTTTATCCGCAAAATGCCTATCAAGCTGCCATGTATGCAGAAGTCTTGCAGGAAAAGCATATAGAGCCTGTGAAAGACGAACTCGAAAAGATAGTCCCCATGCCGGCAGCTTTTGACAAGAACTTTGCAAAACGAATTGATGGCGATAATGTAATGAAAACCAACAACAGATGGGAAATGGTTGAACAACTTCGCGAGGATATCCGTCGTTTCAAAACCGAGAAAGGTTTGGCACGTGTTGTTGTCATTTGGGCTGCCTCGACAGAGATTTATGTACCTGTCGATGAAGATGTGCATTATAGACTTGCCGACCTCGAAAATGCAATGAAAAACGACGACAAAGCACGGGTGGCTCCCTCCATGTGTTATGCCTACGCTGCACTTTCAGAAGGCGCACCGTTCATCATGGGTGCTCCCAATACCACCGTCGATATTCCTGCCATGTGGGAACTGGCCGAAAAGACCAAGACCCCGATTGCCGGTAAAGATTTCAAAACCGGACAGACTTTGGTGAAGAGTGGCTTCGCTCCCATGATCGGTGCCCGTTGTCTCGGATTGAAAGGATGGTTTTCAACCAACATCTTGGGCAACAGAGACGGATTGGTACTTGATGAACCGGAAAACTTCAGAACGAAAGAGGTAAGTAAACTGTCGACATTGGAAACCATCCTGAAAGCCGAAAATCAACCCGACCTGTACGAAGATTACTACCATAAGGTGAGAATCAACTACTATCCTCCCCGCAACGACAATAAAGAAGGTTGGGACAATATCGACATCTTCGGATGGATGGGTTACCCGATGCAGATCAAAATCAACTTCCTCTGCCGTGACTCGATTCTTGCTGCACCGTTATTGTTGGATTTGTGCTTGCTTTCCGACCTCGCCATTCGTGCCGGACGTTTTGGCATTCAGCGTTTCCTGAGCTTCTTCCTCAAGAGTCCGATGCACGATTATGTCGAAGGCGAAGAAGCCGTGAACAATTTGTATCAGCAATACACCATGTTGAAAAATGCCATTCGTGAAATAGGTGGATATGAGGCAGATGAAGAAATCGATTAAATTATATCTGACACTTTGTCTTTGGGCATTGGCCGTGACGGTCAATGCCCAAATCACGGGGGTGGTCATCGATGCCCAAACGGGCGATACGGTGCCGTCACCCACTATTTCTTACAAGAATCTTCACATAGCAATTTCAGGTAAACAAGACGGTACATTCTCTATCGAGCGTCGAAACGGAGAATCATTAACCGTCAGCGCAATAGGTTATAAAACAACGACATTCAACATCAAAGCCGGTACACCGGCTTATCAAGTCTACAAAATCAAGAGTGATACCAGAAAACTGGGAGATGTGGTCGTAAAATCAAAGAAATCGAAATACAGCCGAAAGGACAATCCGGCAGTGGAATTGATGAAAAGGGTAGTGGCTGCCAAACACAAAACCGACCTCGAACGGTTTGATTATTATCAATTCAACAAGTATCAGAAAATCACTTTGGCGATCAACGACATCACGCAAGAAGAAATAGAAAGCGACACCTACCAGAAGAAGAAATGGTTGCTCGACCAAATCGAAACCTGTCCATACAACGACAAACTCATCTTGCCCATATCCGTTGATGAAACGGTGACACAATATCTGTACCGCAAGAACCCGCGTACTAATAAAGAAATTGTCAAAGGACAACAAAGTAACGGCATCAACCATCTGATAGAAACAGGTAATGTCATCAACACCATGTTGAAAGATGTGTTTACGGATGTCGACTTGTATGACGACCAAATACGCCTCTTCCAGTTTCCGTTCACGAGTCCCATCGGTAAGGATGCAGTGTCGTTCTATCGTTTCTATATCGAAGACACTGTCTACGTGGGCAAAGACAGGTGCTATCATCTGCAGTTCACTCCCAACAACCAGCAAGACTTCGGTTTCAGAGGGGAACTGTATATATTGACCGACAGTTCGCTGCATGTAAAAAAATGTAATCTGACATTGCCCCGAAAGAGCGATGTGAACTTTGTCGACAACCTTCGTATCGAACAGGAATATACCAAGCTTGACAATGGAGAATGGGTCTTGACGACCGACAACATGGTCGTGGAAATGTCACTCAACAAGTTATTGTCGAAAGCCATCGTAATACGGACGACTCACTTGAACGATTACGCCTTTGACAAATTGCCCGACAAGTTGTTCAAGGGCAAGGTGAAGACAAAATATGAAGCCGATGCCAAGATGCGTAATGATGAGTTCTGGAATCAGTACCGATCGGTGGAATTAACGAAAGGCGAATCATCGATGTCATCGTTCATTCATCGCATGTCGCAGACCAAAGGTTTCAAATACATCCTCTTCGGTGTCAAAGCCGTTGTTGAAAACTTTGTTGAAACGGGCAACCAGAATACCAAAAGCAAGTTCGATATCGGACCGATCAACACCATGATTACCAACAACTTTGTTGACGGTTTCAGATTCAGGGTGAGCGGACAAACCACCGCATCACTCAATCCGCACCTTTTTTGGAAAGGCTATTATGCTTATGGAACCAAGTCTGAGAAACATTATTACAGTTCGCTGTTGACCTATTCGTTCAACAAGAAAGAGTATCAGCCCAACGAGTTCCCCTCGCGCACCATATCTTTCGAAACGGCCAAGGATGTCATGTCACCTTCCGACAAGTTCATGATTACCGACAAAGACAATGTCTTCACAGCTTTCAGGTGGACGAAAGTTCATCAGATGTATTTCTATAATCGACAGAAACTCAAGCTGGATTGGGAAACGGACAACGGCATCAGGTCGACTTTCCAAATCAAAACCGAAAGCAACGAACCCACCGGTGACCTCATCTTCAGGCGATTGGGCGATGGTACGGATGTTTCGAAGATACGAACCACCGAAATGACACTCACGCTACAGATCTGTCCGGGACGTACCTACATCAACACCAAGCAACACCGTTGGCCGATCAATCTTGATGCCCCGGAGTTTACCTTCAGCCACACGATGGGATTTGACGGGCTTTTGGGAGGACAATATAAGTATAACTATACCGAGTTGTCTGTATACAAACGATTCTGGATGAAGAGCTGGGGAAAAATCGATACCCGGATCAAGGCGGGGGCTCAGTGGAACAAGGTGCCTTTTCCCATGTTGATCATGCCGCCGGCCAATCTCTCTTACGTCATAACGCCTGAAACTTTCTCGTTGATGAACAACATGGAGTTCCTGAACGACAGAATGGCAACCCTTGAGGTAACATGGGATCTCAACGGTAAGCTGTTCAACCGCATACCGCTTCTCAACAAGCTCAAGTGGAGAGAGATAATCGGTATCAATGGGATGTGGGGACATCTCACCGACAAGAATAATCCGTTTTTGGAACGGAATGCAGGAGATAACATGTTATTTCAGTTCCCCGAAGGCACTTATCTGATGGATAAAAACAGTCCTTACTGGGAATTGAGAGTTGGGGTACACAACATCTTCAAGTTCTTCCGCATCGACTATGTGCGTCGATTGAGCTACACAGGTTTACCCCGTGTTCATCGCAACGGCATCCGTTTCAGCTTCGAATTTACTTTCTGAACTGTTTTGGTTTATCTCCCGTCGCATCGGTCGATGATTATCCTAAAGGTCATTAAGGGAAGGCGACATCTCATCTATCCTCTCGAAAAGCAATGACGACTTACAAAGAACTGTAATAAGGCTGAATCCCGATCCGGGGTTCAGCCTTATTGTTTTGCCTGATTTTATTGAACTGTTTAATTGTACGTAGGCAACGTTAATCCCAAACCGGTCATGAGAGATTTTTGAAACCAAAGTGTCATAAAAGCCTCCCATGGTCTGCCGAAATGCCAGCGGCCTGCCAGGAATTTACAAGCATGTCGCACTTCTTCGGGCAAAAGGATAGACAAGTTTTCTGATGACCGGTTTGGGTTCAGATTCCATCATCTTTTCTGTCGTCTGGCGGATTGCCGTTCCCCTTACACACCCCACTCGTGGGGTATCATAAGGGGTCACTCGTGGTGATGATACGGACATACCCCACGAGTGGGGTCTTGTCGCCTTGTTTGATGTCGATTGTCCTCATGCCGCCGTTCTCCGCGCTGCGGGTAAACGCCACATCCTTCAACCCCAATCGGTCATTGAATCCGATTCAGACTCTGGTGGTCGACTTGGAATGGCGTTGCAAATTGTTGCGATTTCCATTATGAATGGTTGTATGGGATAAAATATTGGGGGAATAACTTTCCAATTGAAAAAAATAAATTACCTTTGCATTACTCAAAGGCGGTGTCAGGATAATTCCGCATGGAAAATGTGTGACATACCGTATGATGAATGACAAACAAGACAAACACTCATTTAATAATCAAGAAAAATAGGAATTATGAAGAATCTGAAGATTGTGACATTGGCATTATGTTCATTGATGCTTTTCAGCTGTCAGACAAAACAGGGTACAGGAACATTGTTAGGCGGTGGTGGCGGTGCCATCATCGGCGGTATTATCGGAAACATCATCGGTAAAGATACCAAGTCGACTGCCATTGGTGCAGCCATCGGTGGTGCTGTAGGTGCCGGTGCGGGTGCCATCATCGGCAAGAAGATGGATAAAGTGGCTGCCGAAGCGGCACAGGTGGAAAATGCTCAGGTTGAAGAAATCACCGATGCCAATGGCTTGAAGGCTGTGAAGGTGACTTTTGATTCGGGTATTTTGTTTGCCACCAACAAGGCTGACTTGAACGCTTCTTCAAGAGCGTCGTTGGTGAAATTTGCAAGAGTATTGAAATCTGAGCCCAAGATTGCCATCGACGTTCGCGGTTATACAGACAGCACCGGTGGTGACAACATCAACCTTCCGCTTTCTCAAAGAAGAGCCGAATCGGTGCAATACTTCTTGGTGAACCAAGGTGTATCGTCAAGCCAATTCCAAAATGTGGCAGGATACGGCTCGGCCAACCCTGTTGCCGGAAATGATACCGCTGCAGGAAGACAACAAAACCGTCGTGTAGAGGTCTATATGTATGCCAGTCAGCAGATGATCGATGCTGCCAATGCCGGCACACTCTAACCTCTGCCAAACCGATACACATCGAGTATCAAGAAAAAATCCGTTCTGCAAACTACCTGCTCAAAGATGGTTTGCGGAACGCATTTTTATATAATCCCTATCGGTTATGAGAAAGTTTCTGTGTAACATTTGATGTAAAGGAGAGTCTTTCTCCATTGGGCATGGCTGGGAAATATGACAACCTGATTTCAGAACAAGTTGCTTTCACTGTTTTGCTTCATCAAGTGTTCTCTTGGGAAGTGTTGAAAAGATGGGTGGAGAACGATAGGTGTATTATCGGGTCATCTGATGAGACTTGACAGGATGTTATCGGGTTACAAAAGAAGCATCATTCATTCGACATATCGTTTATCATGTATATATTCAAGCTATTTCTGAAATTCATCAAATGGTTGCTCATCGTTTTTTTCTGTTCAACCATTCTGGCGGTCATAGCCTATCGTTTCGTTCCCGTGTATATCACTCCGTTGATGGTGATACGTTCGGTGAGTCACGTGGGGACTGATAAAAGTATCTTCTGGAGACATGAATGGAAGTCGCTCGACAAGATTTCGAAGCATTTGCCGGTGGCCGTGATGGCAAGCGAGGACCAGCGTTTCCTTTTGCATCACGGTTTTGACTTCGATGCCATACAGAAGGCGGTTAAACACAACCGCAGCCATTCGTCGAAGCGCGGTGCGAGTACCATCAGTCAGCAAACGGCGAAGAATGTTTTTTTGTGGCCCGGAAGATCGTGGGTAAGAAAAGGGTTGGAAACCTATTTCACGTTCATGATCGAGCTGTTCTGGAGCAAGCAACGCATCATGGAGGTGTATCTCAACTCGATCGAGATGGGAGAGAGTATCTATGGTGCCGAGGCGGTTGCGAAGGAGCATTTCGGCAAGTCGGCCGATGTGCTGACCCGCGACGAGTGCGCGCTCATCGCTGCCACATTGCCCAATCCGTTGGTGTTTGATTCATCCCGCCCCACGGACTATATGTTGCGCCGTCGCCGTCAGATCGAACAGCAGATGAGATTCATGCCTTCGTTCCCCAAAGCCGGCGAGAGTTACGACCCCTCCACATCGCAAGGAGGCATTTATCGTCAAAAACGTTGATATGGTAAATATGCAAGCAGAAGAAATTCTCTCCCGGCTGAGTCCCGACCAGAAGAAGGCCGTCGAGTACATAGCCGGCCCTTCACTCGTCATTGCCGGGGCAGGTTCGGGCAAGACGCGTGTGCTGACCTACAAGATCGCTTATTTGCTGGAACAGGGGCTGAAGCCTTGGAACGTGCTGGCACTCACGTTCACGAACAAGGCGGCCAACGAAATGCGAAACCGCATCGCCTCGCTGGTAGGGCAGGAGAGGGCGCGCTATCTGCAGATGGGTACCTTCCACAGTATCTTTTCACGCATCTTGCGCGTCGAGAGCGAAGCCATCGGTTTCACTCCCAACTATACCATCTATGACGAGACCGACTCGCGTTCGCTGGTCAAGTCGATCGTCAGGGGGCTGGGACTTGACGACAAGAAATACAAGCCGGCACTCGTCACGCAGCGCATATCGATGGCCAAGAACCGGCTGATACTGCCCGAACAGTATCTCACCAACCGCGACTTCATGGCTTACGACCGCGAATGCGGCATTCCCGATACGGGCATGATCTATTCGGCTTACCAAGCCCGCATGAAGACCACCAATGTGATGGACTTCGACGATCTGCTGGTGCAGACCCATCTCCTTTTTACCCGTCATCCCGACATCTTGCACAAGTACGAACAGCAGTTTGAATTCGTTCTGGTCGACGAGTATCAGGATACCAACCACGTGCAGCAGGAAATCATTCTGCAGCTCACCAAGAACCGTTGTCGCGTGTGTGTCGTCGGTGACGATGCGCAGAGCATTTATGCCTTCCGCGGTGCCAATGTGGACAACATCCTGAACTTCCGTTCGCACTTCCACGATGCCCGCTTGTTCAAGCTCGAGCGCAATTACCGTTCGACCCAACGCATCGTCAAGGCGGCCAACAGCCTCATCAGGCATAACGAGCGACAGATTCCCAAAGACATTTACAGCGAGAACAGCGAGGGGAACAAGATTGAACTGAAGAAGGCATACAGCGACAGCGAGGAGGCACTGATGGTATGCAAGGACATCGAAAGATACCGCAAGCGCGAAGGCCTGAACTACGGCGACATCGCCATCCTCTACCGTACCAATTCGCAGAGCCGCAGCTTTGAAGAACAACTGCGCCGCAAGAACATTCCCTACCGCATTTACGGCGGCATGAGTTTCTATCATCGCAAGGAAATCAAGGACACGATTGCCTACTTCAGGCTCGTTGTCAATCCGCACGACGACGAAGCCTTCGTGCGGGTCGTCAATTATCCGGCAAGAGGGGTGGGGCAGACTACCCTCAGAAAGCTCGTCGAATGTGCCCGCCTCAACAACGCAAGCTTATGGACGGTTGTCGGGTCGCTGCATCTCTTCGATGCCGGCCTGACCAAGTCCGCGAGAGAGAAACTCAATGCTTTCCACCGGTTCATCTCGTCGTTCATCGGGCAGGCCGACAAGGCCGATGTGTCTGCTTTGGGTACTGCCATCGTTCGCGAAAGCGGCATCCTCACGGAAATCATGAACGACACGGATGCCGAGAACATTTCGCGCAAGGAGAATCTCGAAGAACTGTTGACGAGCATGGAAGAGTTTGTGGACACGCGACGTGAGGAAGGGTTGGAAGAACATGTCTACCTTGCCGACTTTCTGCAGGAGGTGTCGCTCATGTCGGATGTGGACGAGAAGAACCGGACAGACGAGGAGCGTGTGACACTCATGACTATCCATAGTGCCAAAGGACTGGAGTTTCCCGTGGTATTCATCGTCGGCATGGAAGAAAACATCTTCCCGAGCCCGATGTCGGTCGATTCAAACCGGAAGCTCGAAGAAGAGCGGCGGTTGTTGTATGTGGCCATCACGCGTGCCGAAAGGCATTGCATCCTCACCTGCGCCCGTCATCGCAACCGTTACGGAAAGATGGAATTCAATCCGCCCAGCCGTTTCCTGCGCGACATCGACCCTGCACTCATCCTCTCCGACGATGCGGTGCCTGAGAACCCTCGTCCGTCGTCGCTCTTCGATGACAGGCCGGAACATTCGCGTTCGTGGAATCGTCCGGCATCCGTCATGTCCGGCTCCGGACGTTTCCCGAAGCCGTCGGGGGAAAGAAGTGTCGCTCCCGTCGGACGCCGTCTGAAACCCGTCCCGTCGGACACGGCACCGTCGGCCGTGTCATCGCAGCAGCCGTCGGCGGGATTGTCGGCAGGAATGACCATTGAACACGAGCGTTTCGGAATAGGGCACATTGTGCAAGTCGAAGGGCAGGGTGAGAACACCAAGGCAACTGTCACTTTCCAACATGCCGGAACGAAGCAGTTGCTCGTGAAGTTTGCCCGGTTCAAGATTATTCCTTGATCGGTGGCACCAAACAAACGGGTGTGAATCAAGCAAGTTCGGCTTGGTTCACACCCGTTTGGTGATATGTAGGGCTGTAGCAGGGTAGCAGCTCCTGCTATCCGAGGCATCTCCTTATTTTATCGCAGGCTGTTCATGCGGGCAATGTACTTGCCGATGATGTCGAATTCGAGATTCACGACCGAACCCACGCCGATGTCCGAGAAGTTGGTATGGGCGAAGGTGTAGGGAATGATCGCCACCTGAAAGCTGTCGGCGGTGGGGTTGCACACCGTCAGTGAAACGCCGTTGACCGTCACGCTGCCTTTGTCGACCGTGAAATAGCCCCGTTCAACCATTTCGCGCGACGATTCGTACTCGAAGGTGAAGTAGTAACTGCCGTCGGCATCGTCGATTCGGGTGCAGCGCGCCGTCTGGTCCACGTGTCCTTGCACGATGTGTCCGTCGAGCCTTCCGTTCATCGGCATCGACCGCTCCACGTTCACCTTGTCGCCCGCCTTGAGCAACCCCAGATTCGATTTCGACAGGGTCTCTTTCATGGCCGTCACGACATATTGCCCGCCGTCGATGCTGACAACGGTGAGGCAAACGCCGTTGTGCGACACGCTCTGGTCGATTCTGAGTTCATCGACAAATCCGCAACTCATGGTGAAATCTACGTTCTCACCTTCTTTCTTGACGGCAACGACGGTTGCCATTTCTTCAACGATACCGGAAAACATGATGGAATATGGAATAATATGATTGACTGCTTGATGAATCTGCCGGTGCGCCGGTGTGGCCGCCACGAAGACAGGATAAAGGAAAAAAGGTCGTACCGATGATGTGATGAAAACTCCTTACATGTAAGATTTGAGGGTTCTCCACCTTTGTAATCCACCGGCTTTACAGCTTTTCCGGAAGGAAAATCGTGGCCCGCCATTGGTATGAGAAGTAGTCTCTGTTTTCGATTTTATTTGATGAGTATCCCGATCTGAATCGGCACGACCCTGTATTTTCATGTGCAAATATACAATTTTAGGTACATACCTCCAAATGTTATGTCCTGTTTCTGCCTGTCCGCTCCTGCAAATCCCCCGGTTTGCACACCGTCGGTCAGCGATGCCCGGACTTATACCATATAATATATATACGGTCTTCACCCTGTCGAAGGATCGGTTGTCATCCCTGCATGCCGTGCCTCGACGCTTCTTAAGGACGACAAGCCGCGTTCTATTGCAGCCTCAACGAACACTATAGCAATAGTATGGATTGACACTATAGCAATAGTATGGATTGACACTATAGCAATAGTATGGATTGACACTATAGCAATAGTATGGATTGACACTATAGAAATAGTATGAATCGACACTATAGCAATAGTGTGGATTGACACTATAGAAACAGTATGGACCGGCATGATACGATGGCGTGAAAGCCCGATACGATGAGAGAATGATACTTTACGATGAGGAAAGGGCAAATGAATTTCGACAGATGTTTGATTCATCGTCCACATTTGCCGAAATAAATGATTATCTTTGCGGTCAAAATCACATGAACCTATGGCGGAACAAGAGAAACGAAGACGCACGGCGAAGAAAGAACAACTGATAGACACCGCTTTCGGGCACTTGCAGCCCCAGGCGACCGACATCGAGAAGGTGACGTTGGGGGCATTGATGATCGACGAGGATGCCTTTTCGGTTGTCAGTGAAATCTTGCGGCCCGAGACTTTCTACGAGCCGCGGCACCAGAAGATATACCGTGCCATCCAGACGCTCAACATGAACGAAAAGCCGGTGGACATCATGACGGTTGCCGAACAGCTGAAACGTGACGACGAACTCGACAACGTCGGCGGGGCAGCCTACATCGTGGACCTCAGTTCGCAGGTGGCGTCGTCGGCACACATCGAGTATCACTCGCACATCCTGCAGCAGAAATACATCGCCCGGCAGCTCATTTCCTTTGCCGGCAACATCGAGACCAAGGCCTTCGACGAATCGGTCGACGTGGACGAACTCATGCAGGAAGCCGAAGGCTCGCTCTTCGAACTGTCGCAGAAAAACATGCGACAGGATTTCGTGCAGATCGACATCGTGGTCGAGAATGCCATGAACATCATCACCAAGGCGGCCGCCAACAAGGATGGCCTGACGGGTGTGCCGAGCGGATATACCGCCCTCGACGACATCACTTCGGGGTGGCAGGCGAGTGACCTGATCATCATTGCGGGACGTCCGGCGATGGGCAAGACCTCATTTGCCTTGTCGATAGCCAAGAACATTGCCGTGGATTTCAGACAACCGGTGGCTTTCTTCTCGCTCGAGATGAACAACGTGCAGCTGGTCAACCGCCTGATCTCGAATGTCTGCGAGGTGAAAGGCAGCAAGATTCTGAGCGGACAGCTCGACGAAGAAGAGTGGAAACGGCTCGACGCCAAGGTTCATCTGCTCTCCGGCAGCCCCATCTTCGTGGACGACACGCCGGGGCTGTCCATCTTCGAGCTCCGCACCAAGGCACGCCGGCTGGTGCGCGAAAAGGGAGTGAAAATCATCATGATCGACTACCTGCAGCTCATGAACGCCAACGGCATGCGCTTCGGCAACCGCCAGGAAGAGGTGTCGACCATCAGCCGCTCGCTCAAAGGACTGGCAAAGGAACTGAACATTCCCATCATCGCCCTTTCACAGCTCAACCGTAGCGTCGACACGCGCGACACGTCCAAGGGCGTCGACGGCAAGCGTCCGCAGTTGAGCGACTTGCGCGAGTCGGGCGCCATCGAGCAGGATGCCGACATGGTGCTGTTCGTCCACAGGCCCGAGTACTACCATCTGTTTGTCGACGAACACGGCAGAGACCTGAGGGGCATGGCACAAATCATCATTGCCAAGCACCGTAAGGGTGCCACCGGCGACGTGTTGCTCACCTTCAAGGGCGAATATACGCGGTTTGCCAATCCCGACGACAATTCGCTCGACGCACTGCCTCCCCAATATGTCGGACAGACCTTCGAGTCGGGCATGAACCAACCGTCCGACGATCCGCTGGGACCGCCGCCACCCATGATTCCCCAATTCTGACACGCTCCGCCGGCGCGGACATCCTTCAATCATCCATTGACCTCACCAAACATCAACCCCGTTATGGAATATATCGTTTCAGCACGAAAATACAGACCCGTTTCCTTCGATACGGTCGTCGGGCAATCGTCACTCACGACGACGCTCAGGAATGCCGTCAAGAGCGGCAAGTTGGCGCATGCCTATCTCTTCTGCGGTCCGCGCGGCGTGGGCAAAACCACCTGTGCCCGCATCTTTGCCAAAGCCATCAACTGCATGAACCCCACCGCCGGAGGCGAAGCCTGCAACCAATGCGAAAGCTGCCGGGCCTTCGACGAGAAACGCTCATACAACATCTTCGAACTCGATGCAGCCTCCAACAACTCGGTCGAGAACATCAAGTCGCTGATGGAACAGACGCGCATCCCGCCGCAAGTGGGCAAGTACAAAGTGTTCATCATCGACGAGGTACACATGTTGTCCACGGCAGCTTTCAACTCATTCCTCAAGACACTCGAAGAACCGCCGGCACACGTCATCTTCATCCTGGCGACGACCGAGAAGCACAAGATTCTGCCCACCATCCTCTCACGCTGCCAGATCTACGACTTCGAGCGGATGAGCGTTGCCGACATCATCGGCCACCTCAAAGACGTGGCCGCCAAGGAAGGCATCGCCTATGAAGACGAAGCCCTCAATGTCATTGCCGAGAAAGCCGACGGAGGCATGCGCGACGCTCTCTCCATCTTCGACCAGTGCGCCTCGTTCAGCCAGGGCAACATCACGTTCGAAAAGGTGTTGGAAGACCTCAACGTGCTCGATGTCGACAACTACTTCAAAGTGGTCGATCTCGCACTGCAGAACAAGGTGCCCGAAGTGATGCTCCTTCTCAACGGCGCGCTCTCGAAGGGTTTCGACGGCGGACTGTTCGTCAACGGACTGGCATCGCATCTTCGCAACGTCCTCATGGCAAAGGATGCCTCGACACTCTCCCTGCTCGATGTGAGCATGCAGCAGCGGCAACGCTATGCCGACCAGTCAGCCCGCTGTCCTGCCAAGTTTGTCTATGCAGCCTTGAAGATACTCAATGCCTGTGACATTCATTACCGCCAGAGCTCCAACAAGCGTCTGTTGGTGGAACTCACGCTGATCGAGGTGGCACAGCTCACGCAGGAGGATGACACCCCCTCGTCGGGGCGCAGCCCTATTCGTAGATTAAAAGCCCTGTTCAGCATCTTAAAGACCGGAACTCTGTCACCAAAGGCACCGCAGGCAGCCGACAGAGACAACCAACCTGTAAACCGCGCCGAACCGGTGACACCCTTCGCCGGCATCGACAACCGGCCGGTTGCCGCAATGGCTTCTCAGTCCAAAGCATCCGGGAAGCAATCGCCTATATCCGTCAACGGACTCTTCGGCACCTTCGGCAAACTGCAGGCAAGGAAAGCCGTGCAAAAAGAAGAAACCGTCGAAGTAACCAACCAAGGTGAAGAAGATACGTTCTCACAGCCCGATCTGGAAAGAGAATGGCTCAAGATGTGTGCCCGAATGCCCGAGGCCATGAAAGGACTCGCCATGCGGATGAAGAACATCAGACCCCGCATCACACGATTTCCGAACGTCGAACTGATTGTCGACAACGAGAACCTGCGCGACCAGATCGTACCCATCAAGAACCGCATCAGGGCCACCATCGCACAGTCACTCCATAACGCAGCCATCACCTTCGACATCAGACTGGCAGAAAAAGACGAAATCGAAAAAGTGCTGACCAAGCGCGAACTCTTCGACCTTATCCGGCAAGAGAACCCTGCCATTGAAGAACTCCGCACGAAATTAGGGTTGGAACTGACCTGAAACCCATGCCGTGATGCCACGCATTTGGCCTCGCGACGGAATAATGACGTATATGGAAAACAACGATTGATTGGTTGATTGGTTGATTGGTTGAGTGTTTGGCTGATTGAACGGCTGACAGAAACAGTAACTGCCGGTTTCCCTTCGTCTGTCACTCGTGAAGACAGCCGTTCCCGATGGTTTTTCTTCCTATGGTGTGTGACCGTTTTCCGTAAGCCTCCTCATGACCACAGCCACGTCTTTCTCGTTTACGGGCATGACCGGAAGTCCGTCTTCACATGAGCCTTTGAAGTCGAAATGCTTGTTTGTTTCTGCATAATTTCGTATATTTGCAAGCGACAACCTATTGAAAACATGACGAACGTTTTTTCCAAAGGATATATCTCTCACAAATTCCTGAACATCAAAGAGCGCGACCGTTTTTCTCTTTGATGGAGTCGGCCATGTTGTCATGGCCTGACATCTTTCCTTGCCTGTAGTCAATAGGATTTGTCAATTCAAGAACAAGCAAAACAAACAACAAACTTAAAACACCATATATTATGAAATTACCATTCGCAGAATCGTGGAAGATCAAAATGATCGAACCTATCCGCAAAAGCACACGCGAAGAGCGTGAACAATGGCTCAAAGAAGCCCACTATAACGTATTCCAACTCAAGTCCGAACAAGTCTACATCGATTTGCTGACCGACTCGGGTACGGGTGCCATGTCAGATCGTCAATGGTCGCAACTCATGCTTGGCGATGAGAGCTATGCCGGAGCAACATCCTTCTATAAGTTCGAGGCAATGGTGCAGAAAATCTTTGGTATGCCTCATGTGATACCTACCCACCAAGGACGTGCAGCCGAGAATGTTCTCTTCTCCGTGCTGGTGAAAGAAGGTGACGTGATTCCCGGTAATGCCCACTTCGATACCACCAAGGGACATATCGAAAGCCGTAAGGCTGCTGCCATCGACGTAACCATCGATGAGGCCAAGAACACCCAACTCGAATTGCCGTTCAAAGGTAATGTTTCGCTCGAAAAACTGGAGAAAGTGATTCTTGAGAACCCCGGAAAAGTGCCTTTCATGGTACTTACCGTGACCAACAACACCGTCGGAGGTCAGCCCGTCAGCATGCAGAACATCAAAGAGACCTGTGCACTTTGCCACAAGCACAACATTCCCGTCGTGATGGACTCTGCCCGTTTTGCCGAGAACGCTTATTTCATCAAAACCCGTGAAGAGGGTTACGCCGACAAGACCATCAAGGAAATTGCCCTCGAAATGTATGCCCAGGCAGATGCAATGACCATGTCTGCCAAGAAAGATGCCATCGTGAATATGGGTGGATTCATTGCCACACGCAACAAAGAGTGGTATGAGGCAGCCAAGCTCTTCTGCATCCCCTTCGAAGGATATGTCACCTACGGCGGTCTCAACGGTCGCGACCTTAATGCCATTGCTCAAGGTCTTGACGAGAACACTGAGTTCGATATGCTCGCCACCCGTATCCATCAGGTAGCGTACCTCGCTTCCAAGCTCGACGAATACAACATCCCCTATCAGCGTCCTGCCGGCGGTCATGCCATCTTTGTGGATGCCGATAAGATTTTGGACAGCATACCCAAAGAAGAGTTCCCCGCTCAGACCCTGACTTGCGAACTTTATCTTGAGGCCGGTATCCGTGCCTGTGAAATCGGTTACGTGCTTGCCGACCGCGATCCCATCACACGCGAGAATCGTTTCGGTGGACTCGACTTGGTTCGTCTTTGCATTCCTCGTCGTGTCTATACCGATAACCACATGGATGTCATTGCAGCTGCCTTGAAAAATGTTTTCGACCGTCGTAAAGAGATCACACGCGGTGTCGCCATCGAGTGGGAGGCACCATTGATGCGTCACTTTACAGTTAAGCTCAAACGTCTGGGTTGATGATCCGTTGATTCGTTGATTACGAATAATGAAGTTTGCCTTCATCCGGAAGAAGGAGATAAGTTCTCAAAATTATTGAGGCCTTTCTCCTTCTTTCTTTTGTTGATGACGGTTTCCACGGCTCATCCGTCATTCTGCAGAATCCATGCGTCGCAAGAAAGAGTTGTCACGAGCTTTAGGAATGTTTCGTTTTACCTCGCAGAAGGGCATGTTTTACACGGTAATTGGTGTCCTTTTGCCTTTTGATTCTTATCCTTTTGAATAAACCTGAATTTACTTTTAATTTATGGTTGGAATTTATAGGACATGCCTGAAAGAAATATATGAGTCACTACGTTTACCATATCGTGTAAGGGGAAAACAAATTTTCCGACGCTCCACCATAAGAACACTTCACTTTTTTTGAAGAATATGAATAAATTGCATCTTCTTTGCACACCATCAACAGTGAACGACATGATTGTAACTTTCGATATTTGGACGTTTGCGTGAACTCTATAAAACAGAGAAAGGCGACAAGAAACACCGAATCCAGCCGGAAGTCATGCGTAGATACCAAATTTGCATTCGCTATTCACTGTTAATCCTTTGAATGATGAAGTATTGAACGATGACAAGGCGGGCATTTCTTCCATCAAGGAAAATATGTATACCGCATGATTGGGGAGAAAAAAGTGGGGAGAAAATTCAAAAGATTTTCTCCCCACTTGCATATTTCAAATATCAAGTTTTTCTTGAAAAATTATTCGGCTGCAGATGCTGTTTCCTCTGTTTCTGTCACTTCTTCAACTTCTTCCTTTACCTCGACAGCATCTTCGGCTTTGGATTGCTCTTCGAGAGAAATGCCGTTGCGGGCAGCTTCTTCGGCAGCCAATTCTTCAGCGTTTTCTGCGATGACGGTAACGGGAACCTTTACTTCTACTTCTTTATGGAAGTGAACCACTGCTTCGTATTCGCCTACATGCTTGACATCTTTCATGGTAACAATCTTCTTGTCGATATCGATACCTTTCTTGTTCAGCTCGTCGGCTACCATGGCAGCATTTACCGAACCGTAAAGGACACCGGTGGCACTTACTCTGGCAGCAATCTCAACAACGATGCCTTCGAGTGTCTTGGCACGTTTCTCGGCTTCAATCTTGCGTTGTTCGATCTTATGAGCTTGTTGTTTCAGATCTTCGGCAAGAACCTTCTTGGCAGAAGGAGTGGCGATAACAGCTTTGCCTGTAGGGATGAGATAGTTACGGCCGTAACCATTCTTTACGGTTATGATGTCGTTCTTATAACCCAGACCGATGATGTCTTCTTTCAATATGATTTCCATGTTGTTCCTCCTTATAAATTATTTCATCAAATCGGTTACATAGGGAAGCAGAGCAATCTGGCGGGCACGTTTTACGGCTTGAGCCACACGGCGCTGATATTTGAGCGAAGTACCGGTAATGCGACGGGGAAGGATCTTACCTTGCTCATTCAAGAATTTCTTCAAGAATTCGGGATCCTTATAGTCGATATACTTGATTCCACTTTTCTTAAAGCGACAATATTTCTTCTTTTTTGTATCGATAGAAGGTGCTGTCAAGTAGCGAATTTCTGTATCTTGTCCTGCCATGATTAAGCCTCCACTTTGCTATATTTTAATTTTCTTTTCTCTGCATATTGAGCAGCATACTTGTCGAGTTTGACAGTCATGAAGCGAATAACCTTCTCGTCACGACGGTATCCGGTCTCGAGTTTGTTTACTACTTCGGGATTTGCCTTGAATTCAAATAGGCAATAAAATCCAGAAGTCTTCTTTTGGATGCTGTAAGCCAGCTTCTTCAATCCCCAGATCTCTTCATTCAAAAATTCTTCCACTCCGTTATCTTGGAGCAATTTTTTGAATTTAGCGACCGTTTCCTTCATCTGTTCGTCAGACAAAACGGGAGTCAAAATGAAAACGGTTTCGTAATGATTCATAATTACTTGATTGAAATTAATACTGTTTATAAGACGCATTTTATAATGCGGATGCAAAAGTACTTCTTTTTTTTGAATCTCACAAATTATTTCTTTGATTTCGTGCCGTTTGGCTTGTGTGGGGAACGAAAACCAAAATTTCTTCTCAAAAATTTGGATGTTATAAAAATATGCGCTACCTTTGCAAACGCTTTCGGAAACGAAGTGATTATGGTGCCCGTAGTTCAGTTGGTTAGAGCGTCAGATTGTGGTTCTGAATGTCATGGGTTCGAGTCCCATCGGGCACCCAACAGGAAAACAAGCGGAAATCCTATAAACAGAGGGTTTCCGCTTTTCTTTTTATTCAGAATCAAATTTGGGAAAACGGCAAAAATGGCAAATAAAATCCACAAGTAATATCAAAACATTGACTGAAAATTGACTAAAATCTATGGCTACATTCAAAGCTCTCATAAAAAAAGGGAATAAGCGTGCAGACGGTACATGGAACGTAGTTATACGCTTTACTCATGAATCAAAAGTTAGATTCATACCAACGACAATGTATGTCACGAAAAAAGATGTTACTTTCTCTTTTAAGATTAAGAACGTACAGATACTTGATAGGTGCGAAGACCTCATAAGGACCTACCGGGAACGTATTAGTGAACTAAATCTTGAATTGAACGATATTGATATTGATACGGTGGTCTCCTATCTTAAGCAGAAAAAAGACAAAAAAGGAATCTCTTTCACTGATTTCGCGAGAAAGTGGATGGCAAAGCACACGGAGATTAAGGGCATGAAGAACTACAAGACATCCCTCAGCGCATTTTATGCCTTTATGGGGCGTGATAATATTCTGTGTGATGAAGTTACCGTAAAGACGATGAAAGCCTTTGAGGAGTCACTAAAAGACCGCCCACGGGCACAATCCTTATATCCTAACTGTCTTGTCCGTATCTTCAATGACGCAAGGGACTACTACAATGACGAGGACAACGATATTATTCGTATTAAGCACTCATTAAGGAAGTATAAGCCGGTTCAGCAGAATGTAGCGGAGAAACGGGCTTTGGACGTGGAGACGATAAGGAAGATATTCGCCCTACCATACGACAACATCAAGATAAAGGGGAAATCAAGCCGTCACGACCTTGCATTAGACTGCTTTCGCTTATCATTTTGCTTAATGGGCATGAACTCGGCAGACCTTTTCAATGCCACTGACTTTGACGGAAAGACAATTATCTATAACCGCACCAAAACAAAGGACAGGCGTACAGACAAAGCGGAGATACACGTTGATGTGCATCCGTGTATCATGCCATTGGTGGAGAAATACAGGGGCAAGGAGCGAGTTCTTAACTTCTGTGAGCGGTTCTCTTCCATGTCAGACTTCAATCGGGCAATCAACATTGGGTTAAAGGAGGTCGGAAAGGAGATAGGAGTTGACGGATTGCAGTTCTACGCAGCCCGGCATTCCTTGGCGACAATAGCCTGCAATGATGCTAACATCCCTATTTATACAGTTAATGCGATGCTCAACCATACCGACCCGAAGATGCGCATTATGGAATTGTATATCCTTAATTCCGCAACTTAGTTAGTCGCCCCCTAAAAAGCATTTTAGTGTCTATTATTGAGGAGAATAGCAAACTAAATCCTTTGATAAATCTGCAAGTTTTCTTATCTTTACAGAGAGAAACTTGCAGATTTTATGATTACAAAGCCTCATCATAGCCCC
>JALETQ010000004.1 GCA_022781445.1 Prevotella sp. | reverse complement strand
ATACAGAAAATTTCAGTAACTTTGTCTTTGGTAATCATCGTCTGTTGTTTTTGTAACTATTTGATTTACACCTATAAAGATACAAAATAATAGCGAGATTACCAACTTTTATCACAAGTTTTTTTATCCCGAACTCAGGTTATGAACACGGTCATTACACAAATCCGAGTCGAAAACTTTTGACCGACCTGTACTAAAAATGCCCGTTCCATCGAAAACAAAAGCCCGAAGGGCATCCAACATTAAAACTAAATTTATGCAGAAAACCCAACTCACTCCTCATTTTTCTTTAGAGGAAATGACGCGTTCGGCTACTGCCCTGCGTCTAAACATCGACAATCGTCCTGCCGCGGCACACGTGGCAAACCTCTGTCGCCTTTGTATCAATGTACTCGAACCCTTGCGTCACCGCTTCGGACCCCTCGTTGTGACATCGGGTTACCGCTCTCCGCAACTCAATCGGGCCGTAGGCGGTGTCGCCACATCGCAACATACGCGGGGTGAAGCTGCCGATGTGCGCGTCGAATCGCCGGCGCAGGGTAGGGAAATGCTCGCCTTCGTGAGCCGTTGTTGTAACTTCGATCAGGCCATCCTCGAATATGCACCGCGTACAAACCGCTATTGGCTTCATGTGTCGTGTAAGGCGTGTCCCGAAAACAATCGTCGGCAGGCATGGAATGCTTGCCCCGAGGAAAGGAGAAATAGCCGGTGAAAGTGTGTCGGAAATGCGGAAAGTCACAACCCGAAGAGAAATTTGAACTGCTCAAGACCGGCACAAGGCGATGTGTATGTAACCATTGTCGATGGATTTACTATGTCCGTCCGTGCCGGATGAGGCGCATTCTGCGCGAACTCGACGCCCGGAAAGGCCGTTCCCGTAGCACCGTCCGCAGTGGCGGTCGCATCCGCCGGCGGTCGGGGTGAGGCCGAAGTCGTTCCCCTTTTTGACGTGTGCCGGTCCTTTCCGTCACTCCGGGCAATGGCGTCCGTGCGCAAATATCCGTCGGTGAAACTCCTTAAATGATATTTTTTTCTTACCTTTGCAATATATAAGGTATGTGGCAGTAGTGCAAACAGTCGCCGGTTCGTCCGCCCGAAGGACATATGCCCGACAAGATCAGCCTACGAATCGGCTGTCGCTGCTGCTGAAGTCAAATAACATCGAATGGATATCAAGAACACTTTTCAGAAAATTGCTGATAAGAAATTGTGGCTCAATCTGGCTTTGATGGCACTGTTTGTGGTGGTGATGGGCTTCGGCTTGAAGTGGTCGATGGACGTTTACACCAACCACGGTGAAGAAGTGGCCGTGCCGAATATCCTGCACCGCGACTTCAGCGATGCCGAAGCCATCCTCGACGAGCTTGGTCTGAACATCGAAGTCAGCGACACCGGCTATGTCAAGACGCTCCCGCCCAACTGCATTCTCGAACAATCCATCGCGTCAGGAGAGGTCGTCAAGCCGGGACGAACCATCTTTGTGACCATCAATTCGCCCGGTGTGCCGACACTGGCATTGCCCGACGTCATCGACAACAGCTCCTATCGGGAGGCACGCGTGCGGCTCATGGCGATGGGATTCAAGGTGGGAGAACCCCAATATGTTCCCGGTGAGAAAGACTGGGTGTATGGAGTGGTGGGCAAAAACGGCCGGCAGTTCCACACCGGCGACAGAATTTCCATCGAAGAAGTACTCGTCATACAGGTGGGCGACGGCAGGTTGAATGCCTCCGACTCCATCAATTACGTCGATCCCGAGTACGAATATGTCGAGGAATCGCCAACCGATGAAGAGGCTGTCCCCCAAAATGGAGAGGAAGATGACTTCGAAGTAGTGGGACCCTCCGAAGCCGAACAAAGCTCAAAAACCACTCCCTAACCCTATAACCCATGACAATCGGAGGTTGAAACGAAACCCATGAACAGTTCAAACGAACCCATAGAAGAACTTGAAGGCGACGGCTTGTTGTTCGAACACATCCGTATGACGGTCGACAAAGGACAGATTCCTTTGCGGATTGACCGCTATATGTTCGAACACTTGCAGCATTCGAGTCGCAACCGCGTGCAGAAGGCTGCCCGGGCGGGTATGGTTCAGGTCAACGGAAAGCCGGTGAAAAGCAACTATAAGGTACGGCCGGGCGACGTTGTTTCGCTCATGCTCGACCATCCGCCCTACGATACCTCGATCATTCCCGAAGATATACCTCTCGATGTAGTCTATGAAGACGATCAGATCATGGTTGTCGACAAACCGGTGGGCATGGTGGTCCATCCGGGATGTGGCAATTTCACGGGTACGCTCGTCAATGCTGTCGCCTATCATTTGAGAAATATGCCGTCGTATGACCCCAATGACCCCGAGGTGGGGTTGGTTCATCGCATCGACAAGGATACTTCGGGCTTGCTCGTCGTGGCAAAAACACCCGAAGCCAAGACCAATTTGGGTCGCCAGTTCCTGCAAAAGACCACCCGAAGAACCTACCGCGCACTCGTGTGGGGCAACTTTGTCGAAGACGAAGGGCGCATTGAAGGCAACATCGGACGGGATGTCAGGGACCGGTTGCGCATGACAGTCTATCCGGTCGATTCTGAAGTGGGCAAGCCGGCGGTCACCCATTACAGGGTTTTGGAACGCTTCGGATACACCACATGGGTAGAGTGTCGCCTCGAAACCGGCCGCACGCACCAGATAAGGGCACACATGAAGCATCTCGGACATCCCCTTTTCGGCGACGAAAAGTACGGAGGCACCGAAATACTGAGGGGTAATCGAAGCTCAACCTACAAGGCTTTCATCCAAAACGGACTGAAAATATGCCCCCGGCAGGCTCTGCATGCCTACACGCTCGGCTTCAAACATCCCGTCACGGGCAAGGAGATGGACTTCGTTTCGCCCATGCCCGACGACCTCAACACCCTCCTCGACAAGTGGAGAGTATATATTAAAGGTAATGAGAAAAAACCAACACATAACATATATGAAGACTTCTAAGAGAACAATCGCCATCGTTTGCGGTGGAGATTCGTCCGAACACGACGTTTCCTTACGCTCCGGACAAGGACTTTATTCGTTTTTCGACAAGCAACGCTACCATGTTTACATCGTAGATGTCAAAGGAACGGATTGGAGAGTACACCTCGAGGACGGCACTACGGCACCCATCGACCGCAACGACTTCTCGTTTGTCGTCGATGACCGACGCGTTTTCTTCGACTATGCCTACATCACCATTCACGGAACACCCGGCGAAAACGGCATCATGCAAGGTTATTTCGACCTCATCCGTATGCCTTACAGCACCGGAGGCGTGCTCGTTGAGGCATTGACGTTCAACAAATTCGCCCTCAACCAATACCTCAAGAGCTTCGGGGTGCGCGTGGCCGAGAGCCTGCTGGTGCGCCGCGGACAGGAAGATTTGATAAAGGAACAAGATGTTCTTGACCGGATTGGCATTCCATGCTTTGTCAAACCGGCTGAAGACGGCAGCAGTTTCGGTGTCTCCAAGGTCAAAAACATCGACCAACTCGCTGCCGCGCTCCGCAATGCCATGATGGAAAGCGACCAAGTGATGGTCGAACAGTACCTCGACGGAACCGAAATCACCGTGGGATGCTACAAAACTGCCGAGAAATCGGTGGTCTTCCCCGTGACGGAAGTGGTGACAAAGAACGAATTTTTCGACTATAACGCCAAGTATAACGGTGAAGTCGATGAGATAACACCTGCCCGAATCCCCGACGAACTCGCCAAGAGAGCGCAGGATTTGACGTCTGCCATCTACGACATTCTTCATTGTAACGGCATCATTCGCATCGATTATATCATCACGAAGGGGCAGGACGGGCACGACAAGCTCAACCTCTTGGAAGTCAATACCACTCCGGGCATGACTGCCACGAGCTTCATCCCGCAACAGATTCGAGCCGCCGGACTCGACATCGCCGCCGTTTTGACCGACATCATCGAAAACCAATTCTGATCATGCGTACCCCCGTTGTTTACGAAAACATCCGACCTTTTGATCCCGAAGAGTTGCCGCAGGTCTTCGACCGACTTCTCGCCGACCCGCAGTTCTCGGCGGTTTTGAACCATCTTTATCCCGATGTGCCCCGTCCGATGCTCGAGAAGAAGATGCGTTCGTGTACGGATACCCTGTCGTTTCAAAAGGCTTTCTCCTACGTTTTTCTGAAGGATTTGCTGCAAAAACGCTCCAAGGGTGCCACGTTTGATGCTTCCGTGCTTGACAAAACGAAACATTACACCTTTCTGAGCAACCACCGCGACATCGTGCTCGATGCGGCTTTTCTCAGTGTTTTCCTCATCGATGCGGGCTTTGACACCACCTGTGAGGTTGCCATCGGCGACAATCTGCTGGCCACACCGTGGATCAAAGATCTCGCAAGGCTCAACAAGAGCTTCATCGTTCAACGTTCTTTGCCTCCCCGGCAGATGCTCGAAGCCAGCAAACGGCTGTCCGAATACATGCACTTCGTGGTGCGCGAGAAGCGCGACAACGTGTGGATTGCCCAGCGTGAGGGACGTGCCAAGGACAGCAACGATCGCACCCAGCCCGCTCTTCTGAAGATGTTGGCGATGGGGGGAGAGGGCAATTGCATCGAAAGATGGCAACAGCTGCACATCGTTCCGTTGACGATTTCTTACGAATATGACCCCTGCGATTACCTCAAAGCCCGCGAATTTCAGCTCAAACGCGACAATCCCGACTGGAAAAAGTCGGCTGCCGATGATGTAATCAGCATGCAAACGGGTATCATGGGCTACAAAGGACGCATCCATTTCCATTGCGGTCCTTCTATCGACCGTTGGCTCTCGACCCTCGATCCGGAACTGTCCAAAGCCGAATTGCCCCTGCTTGTCGCCAAGTATCTGGACGGTGAGATATACAAGAACTATTGTCTGTATCCCTCCAATTACGTCGCCGACGATCTGTTGACGGGCGAAAACAGGTGGGAAAAGTACTATTCGGACGACGACCGCCGCGAGGTTGAAAGCTATTTTGAGGCGCAGCTTGCAAAAATCGACATCGAAAATAAGGATGAAGACTACCTCCGCGAACGCCTTTACACGATGTATGCCAATCCGCTCCGTAACCATTGTATGGTCACGGGGCTGCATCTCGTCTGACGAGTGGCTTGCGGTTGCTTTCCGAGCGTTTTCCTTCCGGGGAGCCGATGTCGGCGAATGAACCGACCGCCGTTGCCCCTTTTCACCATCCATCCCGTCGAAGATGACTTACAAACACCTCCTTTTACCGCTCATGTTGTTGCTCTCCGGCTGCAAAACCGACGACGATTATACCGGCACGGGCAAGTTTTCGATGCTCACCGGTGACTTTGTCGAGCTTCGGGTAGACAGCCATCGTTACGGTGTTTCTGCCGTTACGGACGATGCGAAGACCCTTCTTTTCGACCATCCCGTCGAATGTTCGTGGGCCGAACGTGGCGATACGCTTTATCGGGCATTGCTCTATTACGACCTGACCGACACCGATGGCCGTGTCATTCCGCAATCGGTGTCACCCGTAACGGTGCTTACTCCGCAGGTGCTGCCCTTTGACCGGCCGCTGAAAGCCGATCCCGTGGAGTTCCGTTCGTGGTGGGTGAGTGCCGACCGCCGCTATCTCAACGTGTTTCTCGGCATCAAGAGCGGCACTGACCCTGCCCTTCCCGAAGACACAAGGCAGGTCATCGGATTGATATATACCGACCGCCATCCCGTTATCGACGGCTCCGAGTCCCTCCGTCTGACGCTTTATCACGACCAAAAGGGTGTTCCGACTTATTATACGCGGCCGTTTTACTTTTCGGTTCCGTTAAAATCGCGTGCCGAAGGCGACACCATCGAGCTGTCTGTCGAGACCTTTTCCGGTAAGCAGGTGAGGCGATTGGTGTTGTAACCCCAATCGGTCACCCGACCGTATGGGGCTGCATTTGGGGGTAAAGGTTCACTTTCGCAACATGAAGCCGGATCGCTGCTGTCCTCCTTCTCGACCGTTACTGCCGTAACGGCGGACTTTCCGATATACAAAATACCGACAATCACGGTGCATGAGCCGCGGTTGTCGGTATTTTTTTTGTCAATCCCAATCCAAATTGGTACTGAGTGTCCGATCTGATTTTGTTCGATTGCCGATCGGGAAGCGGCAGGAACGGTATGAAATATAGATTTGAGCGGTTTGGTAACCGAATTCATTCACCTGAGCAATGGCGCAAGCCGAGCCGTCAGGAAGCCAGTCTGAGGATGCGCACCGCCCCACGTACAACGATGATGAACACAATCGTGCCTATCAACAGGTCGGGAATGCGGCTCTGTGTCAGCCACACTGCCGCACCGGTGAGCATTACGCCCATGTTGATGACAACATCATTGGCAGAGAAAATCACGCTGGCGCGGATGTGCGCCTCTTTACTTTGGTGGCGCGACAACAGCCAAAGACAGTACGCATTGGCAGCCAAGGCCAGTGCCGACATGACGATCATCAGCATCGAGTCGGGTTGCAGCGTGGGTGTGAGCCACCGCCTGATGACCTCGATGATGCCCATTCCGGCTAAAACCAATTGGATGATACCGCTCGCCAAAGCCACTTTCTTTTTTGTTGTGACCAGCGTTCCAACTGCCAACAGACTCATGCCGTAAACCAAAGCATCGGCAAGCATATCGAGACTGTCGGCAATCAGTCCCATCGAACGGCCGATGATACCCACCGAAAGCTCGAACACAAAGAACAAGGCGTTGACCGTCAGTACGCGCAACAAGAGTTTTCGCTGAAGGGAATCGCTGTCTTCGGCTGCCTGTCGGTGCCTGTCGGCATCGTTGACATCGAGGTCGATGGTGTTTTCAATCTCCTCCCCGAGGTTCAATCGGGCAATTTGGTCGGCAATGGCGTGGATGTTGCCACTGTGGGTCACCCGCAAACGACGTTCCTGCAGGTTAAATTCGAGTTTCTCGATGTCCTCCTGACATGCTTCAAGACTCATCCGGATGAGGCGTTCCTCGCACGGACAATCCATCTTTTCGATATGAAATGTTGTTTGTTTCAATTTATTCGGCATGGAGCTGTGTGTATTCGATGATGGTTTGATGTGACTGTTTGCGGGATGTCCCGACAAGATTGCCTGCATGCCGGTCGGTTTGTTCCAAGCGGTCACGCATCTTCTTTTCCCTGAAAAGGCTGCCGCCAACTTCTGACGACTTCTGAACCGGCCGACAGAATGAAATAAATGGCAAAACTTTTGTTCTTGTTATGTAAACAGTTGAAAGCCAATTGGCTGATTCTTTCTCGCGGCTCGGCGTTGCAACGACGGTATCCGCAGGGCCTATCGGTCAGTGCCGACGGTGCCGATCGGGCATCGGGTTATCGTCCGAGCCACACTTCGGGGTTGAGCTTTCGGGTTTCATGGCGGAGCTGGAACTGCAAAATACTGTTTCCGCCCAACGTTCCGAGTGCCTGTCGGGCTGCCACCTGCTGTCCTCTTCGCACGCTCACAGAGTTGAGATTGCAGTAAACCGAGATGTAACTGCCGTGCCTTACCATGACAACGATGGTGCCCGTATGTCCGAAGACGGCACTCACTTCGCCGGCGAATACCGACCTCACGGTTGCGCCCGGCGATGCCATGATGTTGATTCCCTTGTTGTCGAGATAGACATTCTTCAGTCCTTCGACATTATATTGACCGAAATGGCTCACGATTCTGTAGCTGCCTGCGACGGGAAACGCCAGTCGTCCCCTGTTGTTTTCAAAGCGACCGCTCAGTTCCCGGTCGGTGGAACTCATGCTGCCGATGTCCCTGTCGGCCTTTTTGGCTCGTTCTTCGGCCAGCTCGTTGCGTCGTTTGTCGGCATCGGCCTTCCGTTCTGCCGCCGCTCTTTCGGCTTCGGCTTCGCGCAAAGCCTGTGCGGCGCGTCTGCGCTTCTCCTCATCCTGTTTGGCCGCCTGTGCGGCTTCGCTTCTCCTTTTTGCTTCGAGGCGGCGTGCTTCTTCTATCCGGCGTTGGTTTTCGCGTTCCCTTGCCAAGGCGGCAGCCCGCTGTCGTGCGCGTTCCTCCTCGCGTCTTTTCTTTGCAGCCGCGGCAGCAGCCGCTTTGCGTCGTGCCTCTTCGGCAGCCCGCTGTCGTGCTTTTTCTATTTCGATGGCGATGAGCCGGTCAATCTGCGCATTGATGTCGGCTTGTTTTTTCTGCTGTTCGGCAATGAAAGCGGTGATGGCTTTCTGCTGGTTCTGCAGGCTCTTCACCATTTCCTGCTGCTCGTTCTGTTTCGATTCGAGCGAGGCCTGTTCCTGCCGGCTCTTGTACATGAGCTGGTTTTTGCCCTGCCGGAGCACCTGCAGTTGGTTGTCCTTTTCTTGAATGCGCTGCTGTTCCTGCCTGATCTGTTCGGCCTGCGAGCGCACATGGGCGGCATAACCTTTGATGAACCTCATGCGACGGTAGGCCTGCGACAGGTTTTTGGCACTGAAGACGAACATCATGGTTTCCTGCAGGTTGCGTTTTTTAGCCATGTAGCGCATGGATTTCATGAACTGCTGTTTCTTCTCTGCCAGCTGTTCTTCGAGTGTCGCTTTCTGATTGCGCAGCAAACCGATGTTGTTGTCGAGTTGTTTGATGTCGGTCTGGTAGCCCTCGATGGTCTTTCTGGCAGCATTGATTTCGCCGTTGATGACCATGAGCTGCTCCACCCGTTTCTTCACGTCGGCCCGGTTGGCCTGCAACTGTTTCTGTTTCTCCTTGATGTTGCTCTGGATCTGACTCTTCTGGCTCTGCAGACCTTTTATTTCCGCGTTGGTATAGACGGGCTTTTTCTTGCCGGTTTTCTTGTTGTTGGTCTTGCCCGCTGCCTTTTTCCGGGTCTGTGTGTTTCTGTCGGATGTGCGCACCTGCGATGTCTTGGTCGCCTGTCGCGTTTTTTTTGTTTGCTGTGCAGGCACGGCAAGCGACAGTGTCAATGCCATTGTGAGAAGAAAAACACCTTTCATTACAAGCTCATGATTTTATTGATGACTTCCGAAACGCTCACTTTGCGGTATTTGTCCGAGAGGGTCGTGCGCGTTTCCCATCCGCCTTCGTTGGTGGGTTTGTTCATGTTGATTTCCACGCCGATGGTCTTTTGTCTGCCTTTGATATTGGCTTTGATGTCGAAAGCGTGGTTTTTGGGGTAGGTTTTGTTGGCGGCAATGTCGATGAAGTTGCCGTAGTTCCATGTCAGCGATGCCTCGTCGGTTTGTCGGGGATGGTAAGTGATGACAGTTTTCACGATTCTGCCGCTTTCCTTTTCGGCGTTCCATGTGAAGTTCATCTTGTCGTTTTGCAAGGTGATGGGACACAGGTTGCCCGCAGATTGCAGGTCGGCATCATAGCGTTCGAGGTCATATTCGGCCACCCTTTCGCTGCCGGGGAGGAACAGCCGGTTGTAGAACAGAGCCTGAAGCGTACTGAAGTTCAGTCCGTTTCGCTTGAGGAAGTCCACCTCTTCATACGAAGCCCGTATGTATTCCTTGTGTATCCGGTCCACGATGAGCACCTCTTTGGGCGTGAGTTCGATGCGTCCCACCTCGACCAGGCCCATTGGAGTGAGCTGGATGCGTATCACTTCGTTTTGCCGGATGTGTATGGAGCCTCCCACATTGATGTCCTTTCCGTCAAAATGGAGGGCGAAATTGATTTTCGAAACGATGTTCTTGCCGTGGTAAGCCCTGTCCGAAACCTTCTGTACAAAGGTCAGCTGTTGCTTTCGGGCATTGCCTTTCGAGGTCTGTACGGTGGTGTCGGTTGCCTTGCCGGTGGTCACATTCTTTTGCGAAACACAGGCAGTCAGCAGGCCAACGGCTGCCAGACATATCATTTTTGCATATTTCTTCATAGATGTTTGGTGTTGGTTGAGGGGTTAAGGCTTTGTTTTGGGTTCGACAAACCGTTTCTCCTTGATTTTCCTTGCGAGCGTTTCATTGTTGCCGTTCTTGTCGTATGCCTCTTTCCAATAGGTCAATGCGCGGTCGGTTTCACCCAGAAGGGAGTGGATGTCGCCGGCATGTTCGAGAATCGTGGCACTCCTTTCGGTTTCGGCATCGAGGGCTTTATCGATGTAGGTCTTCGCCTCTTCGTAGCGTTTGAGGCGGAAAAGAATCCATGCGTAGGTATCGAGGAAGTTGGCATTGTCGGGCTCTGCTTCGACAATTTTGCGCCCCATGACTTCGGCTTTGTCGAGATTTTCGTTCTCGAGCGTCAGGTAATAGGCGTAGTTGTTGAGGCATTCGATGTTGTCTTCGTTGAACTTGAGGCTCTTGTCGAAGGCATCGAAGCTCTCTTTTTTCTGCTTTTTGTCGTAGAGAAGGTAGCCGATGTTGGCATAGATGTCGCTTGCCAGCTGGGTATCGGTGGCATCGTTGATGAGTTGTTGTGCCTGTGTGAAGGTGGTGAACGCCTCGTCTTTCAGGCCTCTGCGATAGTATTCGCCGGCAAGGAAGTAATGGAATACGATGGCATCGGGGTCGTATATCGTGCCGTCCTTGGCGAGTTTGAAGAGCCTTTCATAGTCTTCGGCATCGGCGGCACCCTTGATGCACTGCAGGCGAGCCATCGAATTTTCGGGATTGATGTCCAGAACGGTGGCAAAAGCCTCGGTGATGTCCACGGAGTCCATGCCGTTGTAGAGCATGTAAGCCGCCTTCAGTTCGGCTATTTTCTCCGAGCGTGGAGGTATTTGGATGGCTTTGTCAAGGAGGTCGAGCGTTTGTCGGGGGCTTGTTCGTGCCGAATCCTCCTCCTCGATGTACTTGTTGAGCAAATCATAACGCTCGTCGTTGCCGGTCTTCGGGCTGAGAATCATCTCCACGATCATGGCATCCGCCTTGTCGGTCTCGCCCTGTTGCTTGTAGTAATCCACCAGAGCGACACGCGCCATGACGTTGTCCGGCTCTATTCGGATGACGTCTTTGTAGATGTCGAGTGCCTTTTTGGACTGATTGTGCTGCATGAGCCAGTTGCCTTTCATGACCTTGTAGTTAAGGTCGTAAGGGAAGTGGGCTGCCAGTTTGTCGAGTTCTTTGAGTTCTTCTTTCTTCTTTCCCTGTTTGTTAAGGATGAACATCTTGCCCAAAGTAGTTTCCATGGTCGGGCCTTCGAGGGTTTCCTTGCGTTGAAGCGCGTCGAACTGTCGTTCCGGATTGTCGAGTTGTTCGTAGAGATGGGTAAGGATGTCGAGTACATCCTCACGGGTTTTGTTCATCGACCACAGTTTTTCGTACACCTCTGCTGCTTCTTTCCATTTGTTTGTCGAGAGGTAATTGAGCCCCAGTTGTTCGGTATAATAGGCGTTGTCGGGCTGTAGTCGTGCCGCCTTGGCAGTGTTTTTGATGATGAGGCTGTCCTCTTTGAGTTCCGACAGATAAGGAACGAGGAAGAAATAAAGTTCGGCAGCGTCGGGTTTGATGGTCAGGCAGTGGTTCAAGAGGTCATAGGCGGCGGCATAGTTTTCCTTTACCATCTGCGCCATAGCTTCCATGTAGAACATCCGGTATCGCTGTTCGTCATTATCGCTCAAGGTGCCGGAGTGTTTCATCGTCGGCATTTGGCCGGTCGGAGTTTTCGCTTGTTGGGCATGAACGGAAAATGCCGTCGTGCCGAGAGCGGTGGCGATGAGGAAAGATGAGAAAAATCGGTTGATCGATGCCATGTCTTTATTTGTCTTTGAAGTATGAAAGAGCCGTCGTTTTATTTCCGACACGCTCTTGTCGCTGTCCGAAGGCAGAGCTCTTTGTGTCATAGGGTTGTCATTTCACGCCCGTATGGCCGTATCCTCCTGCCCCTCTTGCGGTTTCGTCGAGTTGGTCCACCACTTCGAAGACTGCCTGTTCGTGCCGTGCGATGATCATTTGTGCAATGCGTTCGCCATCATTGATGACGAAGTTTTCGGCAGAAAGATTCACCAGCAGCACGCCCAGTTCGCCACGATAGTCGGCATCGACGGTTCCCGGTGCGTTCAAAACGGTGATGCCGTGCTTCAGTGCCAGTCCGCTACGGGGACGCACCTGCGCTTCAAATCCCGGAGGGAGTGCAATATAGAGTCCCGTTGGAATGAGTTTTCTCTCCATGGGTTTGAGGGTGACGGGGTGATCAATGAATGCCCTGAGGTCCATGCCTGCGCTCTGTGGCGTGGCATATTCGGGCAGCGGATGTCGGGAACGATTGATGATTTTTACCGGTGTCATGATGTGTTTGCGGTTCAGTTATTCCGAAAAAAGTTGAAGTCGGTCTGCGCGTAGGGAAACCATTTCCTTTCCGAACGCCTACCGAACTTATGCAAAGTTCGTGTCAGTGAGCGCAAAGAAAATGCTTTTCAATTTGCCGAACGCCTACCGAACTTATGCAAAGGTAGTGTTATTCGCAGACATATCGGTTGATTTCATCATAAAAAACATTTACTGTTGTATATTCAGGCAGTCCTACTACGGGTGAAAGGGCGGAAATGTGCGCGTGTAGCAAAAGGTGTGCCACACTTGAAAACCACTCCTTTCCGACTGTCGAAAAACACCGCTTGCAATACGATGAAATAGAAAAAGAAACTGCCTCGGTGAGGGTTGAAATCGCCATTTTTGCCCATTTCATCGACAAAAGCGGTGCTTTCATCGGGTAAAAGTTGCCCTTTTGCCTTGTGATTCGGGCCGTTCCGGAACCCGAAACGGGGTGTTCGCCGGGTTGAAAAAGCCCCTCCGGAGGGGTGTTTTGGCCGTTGGCTGAAGAACAGGTGTTGAAAACCAGTTGATTACGAAGACAAAAAACAGGCGATGTTTGCCACCTGCCGATCAGAAAAACGAAAAGTCACCAAGCATGGATAGGAATAATGTGCAACTTTTTTTCTTTGCCCCTCCGGCCTACAGGCGTCACGGGTATCACGTAACTTTTGCATCTCTGCCGACCGTTTCTCGATTAAATATTGTATATTTGCACGTTCAAAGGCGTCGCTTCTGTCGACACCCCTTTGAAAACCCTGTCTCTTGCGTGCATTCATCGGCAGGCATTTGTTAACTTATTGTGTATGACAACGAACATGAACAGCGAACAACCGTCCGTCAAAATTTCTCCTCGCAGCGACAAAGCCATCCTGTTGGTCACCTTCGGAAGTTCTTTTCCCGGTGCCCACCGCACCTTTTCCGCCATGCGTAAGTATTTTGCCGATGCCTTTGACAGGCACGATGTTTACATGGCCTTCACGTCTACAATGTGCATCAACCGGTGGTTTGCCAAAAGCGGTGAACGTTTTTTTACGCCCGATGTATGGCTCGAAGCCCTTGCGGAGGCAGGCTATCACCATATCACCGTACAGTCACTCCATGTCATTCCCGGACGCGAATATGCCAAAATCACCGAAGAGTATCTTCCGGCTTTCCACGTCCGTCATCCCGAAACGTCGATTGCCGTCGGCCGACCGCTCCTGTGGGACGATGCCGACATTGATGCCGTGGCAAACGGCTTGTATGACATCTTTCGTCCGTCGCTTGACAAAGGCGAGGTCTTGGTGCTTATGGGGCACGGCAGTCCGTCGGCAGCCGGTCGCGAAGCCAACGGACGATATGTCCGTCTGGCTCACAGTCTGCAACGACTTTCGGAACTGATATTCATCGGGACGGTCGATTTCGAACCCCTGCTACTGTCTTCAGTCCTCGATGAAATGGCGAAAAAAGTGCCATTGGGCACCCCCGTTCACCTCGCTCCCCTGATGTCGGTGGCAGGCGATCACGCCCTCAACGACATGGCAGGAATGCCCGATGAAGACGCTGCCGATGACGAACAGAGCTGGATGGTGCAACTGCAGCGGGCCGGATATGTGGTCGAAGCCTCTCGCCACTGCCACTTGCAAGGGCTCGGTGACCATCCTGTCATGTGTGCCTTGTGGGAAAATCACCTGCACAATGCCGTTTCTTTCACCTCTCATTCGGAATCCGATGTTTGACCAAACCCACATACCTCGCTTCCTGCAAAGCGTCCTTCTGCCGGCAATCCTGCTTGCCGGAACCGTTCCCGCCTACGGCATGCACATCATGGAAGGCTATCTTCCTCTCGGATGGAGTGCGCTGTGGTGGGTCGTGGCACTGCCTTTCGTGGTGATATGCTACCGCTACCTGCTGCACATGACGGCCGAAAACCCGAAAATGAAAGTGTTGTTGGCGTTGTCGGCGGCATTCGTTTTCATTCTTTCCGCACTCAAAGTACCTTCCGTGACGGGCAGCAGCAGTCACCTGACGGGCATCGCCTTGGGCACGATTCTCATCAGTCCGTGGTCCATGCCGCTCGTCGGTGTCATCGTATTGCTGTTTCAGGCATTGCTGCTGGCGCACGGAGGACTGACCACCCTCGGTGCCAATGTGGTGTCGATGACCGTCGTCGGACCCTTTGTCACCTACTTTCTGTTGCAGGGACTCAACCGTCTGAAGTGTCCGGAGCCGGTCAATCTGTTCGTTTCCACGTTCTTCGGCGTGATGTCGGTGTACCTTACCACTTCGTTTCAGCTGGCATTTGCTTTCCCCGATCATGATGGGGGAGTGTGGTCGGCAGCCATGAAATTCATGTCGATATATGCCGTCACGCAGGTGCCTCTGGCCGTTCTCGAAGGTGTTTTGACCATCATCGTGGTGCGGGTGTTGCGCAAACAAGGTGTGAAATGGCGCGGTTTCGGTTCCCGAAAGGAGGAAAAGCCATGAAACGGTCGGTCGATCGGCTCTCTTCCGTAGTGCTGGCAATCCTTGGCGCGTGCTGTTTGGCAGTGCCTTTGCTGGGCTTTGTGCTTGACGTCGGTGCCGGAACCGATGACCGTGCGTCAGAAGTGATAGGGATGCTCCATCCCGAGTTTGCTCCCAAACCCTTGTTTTCGTTCTTCGAACCCTCGGAAACATTGGAGCCGTGGCTGTTCGTCGGACAGGTACTCATCGGAATTTCTATCTTCGGATGGGTCGTCATATACCGGCTTAAGAAGCCGAAAAACAATGAAGATGAAGATTTCTCATGAATCATGATAACAACCATGCCTCTCGCCGGCAGGGCGGGATAGAGCTTCCTTTGCTTGCTGCCGCACTGCTTTTCGTTGCCGCTTTCGTGGTAGCGGATGTGTGGTGGTTGGGCATTTTGGCTGTCGTGGCAGGGTTGATGCTGTTCACCCATGAGCAAGAGAGCCGCCGCAAGCTCATGAAGCGGCTGCTCGTCGTGGCCCTTTTTGTCGTGGCCGGCTGCCTGCCGCTGCTCATCGGCAAGATTACGGCCGGAGCTTACCTCGGTTGGGGTACGTGGGGCATCGATGCATCGGGTCTCAACCGCTTCCTCATCGTGGTGCTTCGCTGCCTTACAACGATGCAGGTGCTATTGCTGACAACGCGCCTCGTGCCTGTATATCGGTTGTGTGCATGGCTCAAACGCTGTCATTTCCCATCGCTTTTCATCGATCTTTTCGAACTGACATACCGTTATATATATGTACTCGATGAGATGGTTGTGCGCATTTTCAGGGCACAAACCGAACGACTGGGGTATCAAACATATCGTGGAAAGGTGAAAGATACGGGCTTGCTCGTGGCACAAACCGCCGTGCTGGCACAACATGAGGCCGACCGTTTGTACGACGGGCTGGTGTCGAGAGGCTACGAAGACGACCCGAAAGAGTTTGCCATAGGGCATGGTGCGGGAGCGACAGCCGGCGGCGGTGACGAAATGGTACGGCTACGGAACCTCGAATATGCCTACGATGACGGTAAACAGATTCTCAAACAAGTGAACCTGACCATCCGGAAGGGCGAGCGAATCGCACTGCTGGGAGAAAACGGATCGGGCAAATCGACATTGTCGATGGTGCTGGGAGGCATCTTCCGTCACTCCGAAGGCAGTTATCTGCTCGGACAAATGCCTCTCGGCAACGACAAAAACTCGATGCAACGCATCAGAAGAAAGGTGGGATTGGTGTTTCAAAACTCCAATCATCAACTCTTTACGCCCTCTGTTTACGATGAGATAGCTTACGGGCCGGGCAACATGGGATGGGAAAAAAGTGAGGTGGAAAGGCGTGTCGGTGCCGTCATCGGGACTTTCGGGCTGCAGGACATCAGGCATCTTCCGCCCCATCGGTTGAGTGAAGGACGCAAAAAATGGGTTGCCATCGCTGCCGTTACGGCCACCGAACCCGATGTCATCGTACTCGATGAACCGACAGCCTCGCTCGATAATTACTATACCAAACGGCTGATGACCCTGCTGGACGAGTGGCATCGCGAAGGAAAGACCGTCATCTTGTCGACCCACGACATGACGCTTGCCTGCCAATGTTGCGACCGGGTATGGGTGATGCACGAAGGACAACTCATCGCCGACGCTCCCAAAGACGAGGTCTTTGCACGCCCCGAGCTGCTGCTGAAGGCCAATCTGGCCGTGCCGCAGGCATGGAGTGCGACACCCTCGCTCACCCGACATACACCCGATTCGTATGCCTTACCGCTTTTCTTGCAAGCGACGACGGCAAAAGCACTGGTTGTCGGAGGCGGCAAAGGGGCAGTCCGCAAGCTCCAAACGCTTGTCGATGCGGGCGTGACGTGCGTTGTCATAACCGAAAAGGTGACCGAACCGAAGGTGACCGACCTTGTAAAACAAGGTTTGACAACCCTCCTCGAACGTAGTTTCAGGCAGGGCGACACCGCAGGATTTGACCTTGTCGTGGCGGCAACGGCCGACAACGAGGTCAATGACAGGGTGTGCCGGGAGGCGGCAGGGAACGGAGCGCTCTACCTTTCTTTGACCGATGCTTTGCAAGGCAACTTCCATTTTGCAGCCACAGTCCGCAAAAAGGGAATCCGAATAGCCGTACACACCGACCATCAGTTGCCCGAAGTGGCACAGTTGCTCAGGAAATGGTGTGTGCAACACCTGCCCCAAGACCTCGAAAGCCGCCTTGACGAACTCGGCAGGCTGCGAAAAGCCTTGCTCGACGACCGCAACAACACGACATTACAACAAGCATACAAAACACAACTGTCAGATATTGAACAATCTTTGAACAACTTATGTTAGGCGTTATTGGAATTAATCATCACACGGCAACCGTCGATGTGCGCGAGAAATATGCCCTCTCGCCCGAAGATGCAGCCGAACTGGTGTCACAATGGAAGGCTGAAGGCACGCTCGAAGGGGCTGTGGTGCTTTCCACCTGCAACCGTATTGAAATTTATTTTGAAACCTCCGACAAGCCATTCGATGCAGAAATGCTCATGAAAAGGCTTGCCGATTATCATCGGGTGGACTTCAATCCCGGCATTTTCATCAGCCGGGAAGGCAAGGAAGCCGTCACTCATGTATTCCGGTTGGCATCGGGTCTGGAGTCGATGGTGGTCGGAGAAACGCAGATCTTGGGGCAACTCAAAGAGGCGTTCGGGCAGTCTACCGAACGAAAGCAAAGCACTTCGGCCCTCTCAAGGATGTTCCATAAGGCCTTCGAGACGGCAAAATGTATCCGAACCAATCACTTTTTGACAGCTTCCCCCATCTCTTCCGGCTCGGCATCGGTGGCATTGATGGATGACAAAGTCCCTGACCGGAACATCAGTACGTTGATTCTCGGCGTGGGAAAAATGGCAGAAACCATCTATGACAGCCTCTTCGAGAAAGGCTATTCGGACATAAAAATCTTCAATCGGACCACCGAACGGGCAGAGAAATTCGCCCTTTCGCACCACAACATTCCGTTTTTTGCCGGCAACCGGCTCGTCGAAGCCCTTTCGCAAGCCGACCTGATCTTCGTCGCAACATCATCGCTCAAGCCCATCGTCACGCCCCATGAGCTGGCAGGAAGGCCGGCATCGAGACCTTGTTACCTGTTTGACATGGCGGTTCCGCGCAACATTTCCGAAGACGTGGCGCACCTTCCGAACACCCAGCTCTACACCATCGACGACCTGCGGCAGGCGGGTGAGGGAGGCATGCTTGACCTTCTCGACTACGATGCCATCGATCGTACTGTCGAGGAGATGGTTGACGACTTCTTCAAATGGCTCGACGCGTCAGCCATTCGTGAGGTGATTCACATCATTCAGGAGGCTTCCGACCATCTGTTGGAGAAAGAGTTGGACAAACTTCCCTCCACCATGAGCGACCAAGAGCGCGAGATTATCTCGCATTACGACCGCCATTTGCGCATCACTTTCTCCACGGCGTTGGCCGTAGCGACGCGCGAAATCACCGACAACGGAAAGAATTTGCGCTATACCGAAGCCATCGGCAAACTCTTTAACGCCATCATTTCAGAACCGCAATGAGCAAAATTGTCATCGGAACGCGCGGCAGCAAGCTCGCACTCTATCAGGCAGATCAGGTCGCCCGGGCTTTGTCTGCCATCCTTCCCGAGGGGGAAGAGGGGATAGAAGTAAAAATCATACGCACCCGGGGGGACAAATTCTTGGAACTGTCGCTCACGAATCAACCCGACAAAGGACTGTTTACCCGCGAAATCGAACAACAGTTGCGCGAAGGAACCATCGACATGGCGGTACATAGTCTCAAGGATCTGCCCGTCGATGATGCTCCGGGGCTTGCCGTCGGGGCCTATCTTCCACGTGCAGAAACCGCTGATGTGGTCATCGGAAGGCAACCTTTGTCGGCCTTACCCTCGCATTCGGTGGTCGGAACGTCGAGCCGTCGTCGGGCATTTCAGCTGCGTTTGCAATATCCCGACCTGCAATTCAGGGACATTCGCGGCAATGTCGAGACCCGAATCGCCAAGACCGATGCCGGCGAATATGATGCCATTGTGATGGCGAAGGCCGGAATCGTTCGCTTGGGATTGGAAAATCGCATTGTCGAAACGCTGTCGGAGTCGGTCGTAGTGCCTGCTCCCGGACAGGCAGCGATAGCCGTTCAGGTGCGGAATGATGACGAAAAGATGAGTCGGCTCATGCAACAAATCGACCATTCTGCCACCCGTTTGGAGGTGGAAACCGAACGCCGGCTCCTCAAATCGTTGGGTGGCGGTTGTGCCTTGCCTTTCGGTTGTGTCTGCAAACTTCAGGGTGAACGCATCCGTTTGAAGGCTTTCTTTGCCGATGATCAAGGTTTGCGCCACTGTTTCACCGACACTTCGTTTGCCGTCGACGACCGTCGGCAAGCCATCAAGGCACTGACCGAACGCCTGCTGCACTTCGATTCGGTCGTCGAACGGCCTTCTTCTGCCTACGAATCAGCTTCTTCCGCTTCCGAAGGGTCTACTTCTGTCTGTGAACCACCTCTTTCCTCTGCCTCCGAATCGGCTGTTTCGCCGGCTGCCACGAGCCTTCTGTCTTCGGGTAATGCCACTTCAGCAAGGTCGCCGCGCGTCTTCCTGGTGGGTGCCGGTCCCGGAAATCCCGACCTGCTCACCCTGCGTGCCAAGTCATTGTTGGAGAAGGCCGAAGTCATCATTTACGATGCGTTGGTCGATTCGTCCGTTTTGCGCCACGCATCGCCCCACGCCAAGAAGATATATGCCGGCAAACGAGCCGGCAAACACTCCTATACACAAACCGAAATCAACGACCTTATCTTGCAAGCCACCCGCGAAACCGTCGGTATTGTGGTGCGTCTCAAGGGCGGAGACCCCTTTGTTTTCGGTCGCGGCGGTGAGGAAATGGAAGTCCTCCGCCAAGCCGGCATCGCCTATGAGGTCGTTCCCGGCGTCACATCGGGCATTGCTGCACCGGCCGCTTTCGGCATTCCCGTCACCCAACGGGGCATGAGTCGCTCGGTGTCTTTGGTCACGGCAGCCACCCGGGAAGGCGGATTGCCCGACCTCGACTGGCATTCGATGGTCGCTTTGGGTGGCACATGGGTGTTCTATATGGGGATGCGTGCCGTTCCCGACATTGCCCGATGTCTGCTTGAAGCCGGCCTTTCGCCCCGTTGTCCGGCAGCAATCGTCAGCCAAGGCACCACGCCCCGACAACGCATTCTGACCGCCGATATTTCGCAGTTCACCCCCGATTTTGCCGATTATGAAAGTCTTTCGCCCGGCCTTTTTGTTGTGGGCGATGTGGTATCATTTACCAAGAACCACCACCAAGAACCGCCGTTGCCCCTTGCAGGCCGTTCAGTCGTGGTGACACGCTCCCTTGATGTGTCGTCAGACCTCTGCCGCCTGCTCGAGGAACAGGGTGCCGATGTGGCGTTGTTGCCCACCATCGAGATCGTGCCTTTTGAAGAACAAACTGCTCTTCGTGCCGCCCTCGGCCACATTTCGGCCTATTCGTGGTTGCTGTTCACCTCCACCCATGCCGTCGACGTGTTCTTCCGGGAACTCGATGCCGCAGGAAAAGACAGCCGCCACCTCGCTCCTTGTCGCATTGCGGCCGTAGGACCTGCCACCGAACGCAGTCTGAAAGCCCGCGGCATCCGCACCGATTTCGTTCCGCTCAAGCACACCGGCAAGCACATGGCGGAGGAAATGGTGCAACGTTTTCCCTCGATGGTGGGTACGAAAGTACTGCTGCCCACTTCCAAGATTGCCCGTCCCGAGGTGCTTACAGCCTTGCAGGAACACGGCATCGGGTGCGAACAGCTTGCCGTTTACGACAACATACCGTTATCGTATGATGCCGAACGTCTCCGCGAACTCCTCGTTCCGGGAGGCTGGATAACCTTTTGCAGCTCCTCGGCGGTCGACCATCTCATGCTGTTGCTCGAACAACACGGACTCCGAACTTTGCTCAAGGCGATGAAAACGGCCGCCATCGGTGAGGTTACCGCAGCCACGTTGCGTCGTCACGGCATTACTCCCACCACCGTTGCCGCCACGGCAACCATGCCGTCTTTGGTCGAATCAATCATTAAACATTCATCATAAAAATCAATCATCATGTATCCTCAAACTCGTTTACGCAGGCTCAGACGCACCGAAGAGTTGCGCGCCTTGGTTCGGGAGACGGCATTGTCGCCTCGCGATTTTATTGCTCCGTTGTTCGTTTGTCACGGAGAGAACATCAAAAACGAAATTCCCGCCATGCCCGGCCAGTATCATCTGTCGGTCGATCGCTTGGTCGAAGAGTGTCAAGAACTCTATGATTGCGGCGTATCGGGCGTGATGCTGTTCGGCATTCCTGCCCACAAGGATGCCACAGGCTCCGAGGCCTACCATGACCACGGCATCGTGCAGCAGGCCATCCGTGCCGTCAAGGCTGCCGTTCCGCGGCTGATTGTCATTGCCGACATCTGCATGTGCGAGTACACCGACCACGGACATTGCGGCATTATCCACGATCACGACGTCGATAACGACTCCACGCTCGAAATACTTTCCAAACAGGCGGTATCCTATGCTGCCGCAGGTGTCGATATGGTTGCGCCCTCCGACATGATGGACGGCCGCATTTACCACATGCGCAAAGCCCTCGATGCAAACGGATTCACCAACATTCCCATCATGGCTTATTCGGCCAAGTTCAGCAGTTCGTTCTACGGTCCTTTCCGTGAGGCTGCCGATTCGACCCCGTCTTTCGGCGACCGTCGCAGCTACCAGATGGATCCGGCCAACAGCAACGAGGCGATGCGCGAGATCGAAAGCGACATCGAGGAAGGTGCCGATATCGTGATGGTGAAGCCGGCCTTGCCTTATCTCGATGTCATTCAGCGTGCCACACAGCGTTTTGACGTGCCGATGGCGGCCTATAACGTGAGTGGTGAGTATTCGATGGTGAAAGCCGCGGCCGCCAACGGTTGGATAGACTACGAACGGGTGATGATGGAATCGCTGCAATCCATCAAACGGGCAGGAGCCAAAATCATCATCACCTATTTTGCCAAGGAGGCATCCCGCCTGCTGCGCAACCGATAGGAGGGTGTCCGGATGAAAGATTTCAGTCAATCCGAATCGCTCTTCCGCCGTGCCGTCAGCCACATTCCCGGTGGTGTCAACAGCCCGGTGAGAGCCTTCAAGTCAGTGGGTCGCAACCCGCTTTATATCGATCACGGCCACGACGGTCATGTCTTTGATGTCGACGGCAACGAGTTCATCGACTTCATCTCGTCGTGGGGACCGCTCATTCTGGGTCATGCCAACGAACAAATCAGGCAGGCCATCAGCCTCGAACTTGCCAAAGGCACGAGCTATGGGGCCTGCAATGCCCGCGAAGTGGAGATGGCAGAGCTGATAGCCTCCTTCTTTCCATCGGTCGAAAAGGTCAGAATGGTCAATTCGGGCACCGAGGCCACGATGAGTGCCATCCGTCTGGCACGCGGCTTTACGGGCAGGGACAAGTTCATCAAGCTCGACGGATGCTACCACGGACATTCCGACAGCTTCCTCATTCAGGCCGGAAGCGGACTGGCAACCTTCGGAACTTCGGGCAGTGCCGGCGTCACGCAGAAGGTGGCGCAGGACACTTTGGTCGCCGATTACAACGACATCGACAGCATCGAGCGTATGCTCAAGGCTTTCCCCGGTGAGGTGGCAGCCGTCATTCTCGAACCGGTGATGGGCAACATGGGCTGCATTCCGCCCCAACCCGGCTTCCTTTCGGACCTCCGGCGGCTCACCGAACGCGAGGGAGTGTTGCTCATCTTCGACGAGGTCATCAGCGGATTCAGGGCAGCCAAAGGCGGAGCGCAGGAGCTTTACGGCATCCGTCCCGACCTCACCTGCCTCGGAAAAATCATCGGTGGCGGACTTCCCGTGGGTGCTTTCGGCGGCAGGGCCGACATCATGGATATGCTTTCGCCCGACGGACCCGTCTATCAGGCCGGCACCTTGTCGGGCAATCCGCTTGCGATGGCTGCCGGAATAGCCATGTTGAACCAACTCAAAGCCGACGGTTTCTACGAGCATCTCGAAGAACGCTCGGCCAAGTTTGAAAGTCTTGTGCGCCCCATCGTCGACCGTTATCCCGAGAAGCTGAGCTTCAACCGTGTGGGTTCGCTCTGCACCTTGTTCTTCAAAGCCGGCGGCGTGAAGGGCAATGCCGATGCCAGGCAAGCCGATACCGATATGTATGCCCGCTACTTCAACGAGATGTTGCAGCGCGGCATATACCTCCCTCCCTCCCAGTTTGAATGTATGTTCCTCTCGGCTGCCCATACCGATGCCGACTTCTTGGCCACGGCAACCGCCATGAAGGAAACGCTCGCCGGCCTGTTGGGCTGACAAACAGGGAGGCTCGGACTGCCGACAAGGTCATGAACCGGCTCTCACGAAGCGGAGAAGATGTCGTCCGGGCATCTTCTCCGCTTTGTCGTTTGCGGAGAAACCGGCATCGTGCAAAGGTTGTGCCACACTCGCAAAGCTCACTTTTTCGACAATCGAAAACCACCGCTTGCTATCCGATGAAATAGAAAAAGAAACCGCCTCGATGGGGGGTGAATCTGCCATTTTTGCCCATTTCATCGACAAGACTGCCACTTTCATCGGGCAAAAGTTGCCCTTTTGCCTCACAATTCGGGCCGTTTTGGAAGCCGAAACCGTGTGTTCACAACGTCAAAAATGCCCCGATAAAGGGGTGTTTTGGCCATTTCAAAAAAACAGTTGTTGATAATCAGATGGTTGCGATGGCGAAAAAAGGGTATTTTTGCAAACCGTCTTCCGAAATTTTTGAACGGCGGTATCCATGCAGACGAATATTGGGCAACTTTTTGTTGCGGGCATTGCCGTAAGTCAAATCCAATCGGCCATGAGAACGTCCGGCCTTACATCCCGTATTGTTAGCCATACTTTCCGTCCGTTTTCATTCGCTTTCAGGCTTGTACTCTCATGGCCGATTCGGATAAAACAACCTCTTGTCGGCCATCAACCCGTTCAATACTCTTTCCATTTGGTTTTGTCCGATGTAAAGATTTCGGTGACGATGACCGATCGGAGGGTGTCCCTCGTCCAAGAGATTGTTGAAAAATGTTGAAACAGAGCCATTCTTTTTGCCATCCCGAATAAATCAATTACTTTTGCAACAATTATGGTCTTGAATTACATTTGGATAGCTTTCTTTGTCATAGCTTTCGTGGTTGCGGCTTTCAAACTGGTGTTTGAGGGCGACACCACCGTATTTTCGAGCATGATGGAATCCACGTTTTCCTCGTCGAAGACGGCATTCGAGATCTCCCTCGGGCTTACCGGCGTGTTGTCGTTGTGGCTCGGTGTGATGAAGATCGGCGAGAAAGGAGGTGTCGTCGATGCCTTGTCGCGGCTGCTCAGTCCCATTTTCACCAAGCTCTTTCCTGACATTCCGAAGGGTCATCCTGCCAACGGTTCCATCTTTATGAACATCTCCGCCAACATGTTGGGGCTTGACAACGCTGCCACTCCTTTGGGCTTGAAGGCGATGGAACAGCTTCAATCGCTCAACCCCGATAAGAAAACGGCTTCCGATTCGATGATCATGTTTCTGGTACTCAACACCAGCGGTCTGACACTCATTCCCGTTTCGATACTGGTCTACAGGGCACAGCAGGGGGCGGCACAGCCCACCGACGTGTTCATTCCCATCCTTCTTGCCACCTTTTTCTCCACACTGGCCGGTGTTCTTGTCACCGCCGTTTACCAACGCATCAACCTTTTCAACCGCACCATCCTGCTGACACTCGGTGGCATGAGTGCCTTCGTGGCTGCCGTCATCTGGGGTTTCAGCCGGCTCGACGGCGAAACGATGAACCTTGTGAGTACCAATGTGGCGAACATCATGCTGATGTCGATTATCATGGCTTTCATTGGGGCAGGCGTCAGGCGCAGAATCAATGTCTACGATGCCTTCATCGAAGGAGCGAAAGAGGGATTTTCGACGGCCGTGCGCATCATTCCCTACCTTGTGGCAATCCTTGTTGCCGTGGGTGTCTTTCGCGCTTCGGGCGCGATGGATATGCTGATGGATGGCGTGAAAAGCGTGGTCGATGCCCGCTTTGTCGATGCCCTTCCCACCGCTTTGATGAAACCACTCTCGGGAAGTGGTGCCCGTGGCATGATGGTCGATGCCATGTCGGCCTACGGAGCCGACTCGTTCACGGGAAGGCTGAGCTGCATTTTCCAAGGCTCGACCGACACGACGTTTTATATTTTGGCTGTTTACTTCGGGAGTGTGGGCATTCGCAACACCCGTCATGCCGTGGCTTGCGGACTGATGGCCGACCTTGCAGGCATCGTGGCAGCCATCCTGATATGTTATTTCTTTTTCGGATAAGCTATGGTTAGTCTTCAGTCGCTCGTCAAAGATACTGCCATTTATGGGTTGAGCAGCATCATAGGCCGCTTCCTCAATTATTTTTTGGTTCCGCTCTATACGGCAAAACTGTCGGTGGAGAGTGGCGGTTACGGTATCATTACCAATGTGTATGCCTATGTGGCGTTGCTGTTGGTGATACTGACCTACGGCATGGAAACCACCTTTTTCCGCTTTGCCAACAAGGAAGGTGAAGACCCCGGGCGTGTTTACTCGACGACATTGCTGTCGGTGGGTGCCACTTCGCTGCTCTTTGTGGCGGCGGTGCTGGTGTTCCTGCAGCCCGTCAGTGCATTCATGGGCTATGCTTCCAACCCCTCTTTCGTGTGGACAATGGCGGCAGTGGTGGCGATGGATGCCTTTCAATGTGTGCCGTTTGCCTACCTGCGGATGCACAAGCGACCTGTAAAATTCGCTTTTCTCAAACTCCTTTTCATCGTACTCAACATCGTTTTCAATCTGCTGGCATTCCTCGTGCTGCCCCTTTTCACGGGCGAAGCCACACCGGTGGGCTATGCTTTCTATATCAACCTGCTCTGCACTTCGGTTGTCATGTTGTGTTTCAGGCGCGAACTGACCGGCTTCAAGTACGTGTTTGATGCCGATTTGTGGCGCAGGATGATGCGCTACACATGGCCCATTCTCGTGCTGGGAGTGGCGGGCATACTCAACCAGACGGCCGACAAGATACTCTTTCCCTACCTCTATCCGGGTGCCGACGGGCACAGCCAGCTCGGCATTTATGGTGCCGCAACGAAGATAGCCATGATCATGGCCATGATAACGCAGGCGTTCAGATATGCTTACGAGCCGTTCGTCTTTGGCAAAGCCAAGGAAAAAGACAGCACGAAGACCTACGCCACGGCGATGAAATATTTTGTCATCTTCACCCTGTTGGCGTTTCTCGTCGTCACAGCCTACCTCGATATCCTGCGCTACATCATCGAAAGGAGTTACTGGGAGGGGCTGAAAGTGGTGCCGATCGTCATGGCGGCCGAGATCATGATGGGTGTTTACTTCAACCTTTCGTTCTGGTATAAGCTCATTGACAAGACCATATGGGGTGCAGTTTTCTCGGCGGCGGGATGCCTGATGCTCATCCTTGTCAATGTATTGTTCGTGCCTCGCTACGGATACATGGCTTGTGCGTGGGGCGGTTTTGTGGGATATGGCACGGCCATGCTGCTGTCTTACTTCGTGGGACAGCGCAAGAATCCCATCGACTATCCCGTCAGACGCATGCTGGGCTACACCCTGTTGGCGGTAGCAGCCTACGTCGGCATCGCATTCTCCAACGAATGGCTGCCCGTGTGGGCCTCGCTCACGGTCAATACGGTACTCGTGGGCATATTTGCGGCAGTCGTCGTGAAGTACGATTTTCCGCTGAAACGGCTGCCGGTGGTGGGCAAATACTTCTGAACACAACGACCGTGACGGATGGATACGGCCACAGTCATCACATGAAAATACAATCATCAAATATCAACAATCCATTAGTCAATGAAAAAATCAACTATTCTCTTGGCGGGTCTGCTCGCTTTCTCGGGTGCGAAAGCCGATGAAGGCATGTGGACTCTCTACAACTTGCCGCAGGCAGTGTATGAACAAATGCAGGCTGAAGGGTTCAAACTGCCCTACAATGACCTCTATTATGGCGCCGATGCCGTGAAGAACACCGTCGTGAACTTTTCCGGTTATTGCTCGGGAGTGGTCGTTTCGCCCGAAGGACTGGTGTTTACCAACCACCATTGCGGCTTCGAAGCCATCCGCTCTCATTCCACGGTGGAACACGATTACATGCTCAACGGATTCTTGGCAAAGTCCTATGAAGAGGAATTGCCCAACAAAGATATGTTCGTGAGTTTCATGATCGAACAGAAAGACATCACGCCCCGCATGAAACAATTGGGCATCGATGCCATGAACTTCGCCGGTCAGGCAAGGCTGATCGACTCCATTCAGACGGTCTTGACCGACTCTGTGAAACGCATCAACAAGAGCTATCACGTGGAAGTCGATGCTTTCTATGAAGGAAACAGCTACTATGCCACCACTTATCAGCAGTTTAACGACCTCCGCTTGGTCTTCACCGTACCCAAGTCGATGGGTAAATTCGGTGGAGAAACCGACAACTGGATGTGGCCCCGTCAGACTTGCGACTACTCGGTGTTCCGCATTTACGCTGATCCGAAGACCAACGGACCTGCCGATTACAGCGAAAACAACGTGCCTTACAAGCCCAAGCATTGGGCACCCATTTCTATGGAGGGTTACAAGGAAGGCGACTTTGCCATGACGATGGGCTATCCCGGCACCACACACCGTTACCTCTCTTCCTACGGCATCCGACAGATGCGCGATGCCGAGAACGCACCGAGGGCACAAGTGCGCGGTGTCAAGCAGGCCATCATGGTGAGGCACATGCGTGCCGACGAGGCTGTCAGAATCAAGTATGACTCGAAATACGCCCAAAGCTCCAACTACTGGAAGAACGCACTCGGCATGAACAAGTGCATAGACTCCATCGGAATCATCGGACAAAAGCGCGATTACGAACGCAAAATTGCCGACTGGATGGCTGAAACGGGATTGATGAAAGGCCAACTCGACTTCGACCGGATGAAACAGCTTTACGACAAGCAGTTTGAAACCGTCAAGGCCATGACCTATTTCAGAGAATCATTCATCCGCAACAACGAGTTCTGCACCCGTGCCGTCCGCGTTTTGACGGGCTTGGAACCCCAAGGTCCGTCGGACAAACCCAATAAAATGTACTTCCAATTCGCCGATAACAGCGAAGAATGGGACGATGCCCTCGACAAAGAAGTCTTCATCGCCATGCTGAAGAACTACAAAGAACAGGTAAATCCTGCCTATCTGCCCGATTTCTACAAGGTGATCGCCAACAAATTCAACAACAATTACGAGGCATATGTCAACTACCTTTACAGCAAATCGGACCTGATGAAGAAGGATGCCAAGATGTATTTCAACAAAAAGAAGTTCAAAAACGATCCCGGCGTACAACTCGGCATGCAGCTTCTGTCGATGTACGAAACCCTCAGAGAGGCGTGGGCGCAGACCAACGAAATGGTGGCCGAACAGGAAAAGCATCTCTGTGCCGCCAAACTCCGCATGGAAGAGGATATGCCGCACTACTCGGATGCCAACTTCACCATGCGTCTGAGCTACGGACAAGTGGGCGGCTTCGAACTCGCCGGTGCGCCGTCGGGCTATTACACCACGGCAGAAAGCATCGTGGAGAAAATGGATAAAGCATCCGAAAACGTGGAATACTATGCCGAACCCGTCATGAGAGAACTCCTCTCTGCCAAGGATTTCGGCCCTTATACCGACAAAACCACGGGCAAGATGCAACTCTGCTTCCTCACCAACAACGATATCACCGGTGGAAACAGCGGCTCTCCGATGTTCGGTGACAAAGGTCAGCTCATCGGATTGGCTTTCGACGGCAACTGGGACAGCCTCTCTTCCGACATCAACTTCGACAAACGTCTTGCCCGCTGCATCGGTGTCGACATCCGCTATGTCATCTTCCTGATGGACAAATGGGGACATGCCGACCGCCTGCTCAAGGAAATGAACCTGAAATAAGCCGACGTGCATGCGGCCGAACGGTTGAAAGAGGTGTTTGGCAAACCCCGAAATGTTCCCTGAACCTGTTCGGACAAGAATAAAAATCGCCCTTTAAGACTCTCAAAAGTCCTGAAGGGCGATTCATTTGTATGAAGACAACCTCGACTTATGGTCAAGTCCGGTGCCGAAAGCGTCAGATTCTTTGTTACAATATCATCTTGTGTGTCGAAACGGTTCCGTCTTTCAAGCGTACACTTACGAGATATATGCCATGTGGTAAATGTCCTGTCGAGATGCGGTTCGAAAGAGATGTTGCCATCTTATGCCCTTCTGTGGAGCTTATCTGTATGGATGTCACAGGTGTTCCGATACATTCAAGAATTCCCTCGTTGACTTTTAGGCAGATATTTTTATGGAGAGTGTTCTCTATATGGGTATCGACGGCATCGGCAATTCGGAATGCCGGCGAAAGAATTTGTGTCTGGGTGTTGCCTGCTTGGTCTGAAAGTTCAATCTTGATGTCGAACCATCCGTCTTTACCTTTCCCTTCGACATTCCCGAGTGATCCGCGGAAGAAATGACCAAAACCCGGCATGAAATAGAGTTCGTCGACCCTGTTGACGGTCAAATCCTGCCAATTCTCTTTTCTGTATGGAGATGTATAGGCCTTGACGGTGACGAGATCACAGTTGTAATGTCCTTTCACTCTTTCGTTGTCTGTGATCACAAATTCGAAATCTCCTCCTGAAAATTCTATCACTCCGTCTTCTTTTGTTTCGAATCTGTCGGTGATATTCCCTGCTTTATCTCTGAAAGCAAGCATCTGCAGGGTTGGTGCCATATCGTTTTTCTGTTCATTATAGCAAATCTCCGTGATGTTTTTGCCCGGAAGTTCATCAACCGTGATATTGCTGTTCACGAACGATAATGTTTGTTTTCCATCAGCGTTTATCCCTTCTTTTCTCTCAACGATGAGGGTATCTGCGAGTCTGTATTCACCATATCGGCCTACATAATTAGGCAGGATGTCACGAAGGTCTTCTCCGTTAAGCGTCCTCGAATAAACAACTTTCACGGAGTTGACGGGTACGTTGTTGCCGAAAAGAGGGAATTTATTGACGTTGAAAGAAGAAAACCGCGGATGTCCCGGCAGAAGTCGTGACCATGTGGTGTTTTCTGCGGCATTGAATCCGCCGTCGGAGTCGTATCCCGAGATGATAAAATGTATCCCGTTTTTGTCTCCGGCCGCATTGGGGCCGAAGGTACAGAGTATGTCTTTGTAAGGATCAATAAACCCATCTTCTCCTATTTTGATGAATTCGGTCATGGCGGGCTTCACGAGAAGATTGAATTTGTCAACCCCTTTGTCATCTGTTTCAAGCGGAGCGTTGAGATACATGGTGACAGAATGCTTTCCTTCGGGATTCTTTTCAAGGGTCAGTATCTGTTCTGCCAAAGCCGTACCTTTGTAAGTTGACGAGAGCAGAAATCCCGGTGCATGAAGAGTCTCGTCATCCTTCCATTGAGGTGAGATGGCAAATGGTTGTTCATAGCAAATGAAATCGGAAGGCTGGTTGAAGTATTCTTCTTGTGAAAGGTCATTTGTTGAGTATTTGCTGAAGTAGAATTTACTGCCCACTGTCGCAACTCTTGTCCCGTAGAGCATATATCTGTTGCTCAAAGGAGTCACGTAAACGTCCGGCTCAAAGCCTTTGTAACGCTCGTTACCTCCCATTGCTGCCATGACTGTTCCTACTTCCGGCAATACAAAGAAATAGGTTGACGAACAGAAATCGGCGGTAGGTTCTTTCACGATGATTTCTCCTGTTTCGTTATATACAGGCATGTGGAGATTTGTTCCCTTGTCATCGAGTAACTGAAGGCTTATCGGGTGTGTCGCTTCTTTTTGTGGAATGAAGATGACCGTGTCATTTTTTACGCTTACTTTTTCCTTGAATGCCATGTAGAAGTTGCCGTACATGGACAGATAGGCGGCGGCCATGTCGTATTCGCCGGGAGGTAATCTCAGGTCAAACTGCTCGTTTTTTCCATAGAAGTCCTCATAATTGGAGTGTTGTATGCCTATTTCTTCATTGAAAATGGAAATGCCGAGTGGCGAACAGTTGTCCGAAGGTTCATATTTCAGTGTTACTTTGACAGAATTCTGGCCGTTTGGAACGGTCTTGTTGCCGAGGGTCATTCCTGCCTGTGCCTTTTGCTTCCTTTGATGGAGAATTTGGCAGGGTTAAGCATAAAACGATTGTTTACTTGTGCATTCGCAGAAATTGCACACAACATCATCCCTGTTGCAAGAAGGAAGATTTTCTTACTTTCTGAAATCCTTGCAGAAACCTTTTGAAAGGATGATAGGCTCAAAAGAATTTTCATGGTTTTGAGTTTGATTTTGAAGATGAGCGGGTTCTATATCACATCTTGGCACAATCGGAACGAACCCGTTTGTTTCCGAAAATGCCTTGTCCTTATTTCAATCCCAATCGGTCGTCAGGCCGCTGAATCCAACTTTCACGTTTGTCCTCGAAACTTTCCGGCCGAATATTGTCCGCTTGTCGGCATCCTGGTTGTCGGTTTGTCTTGCCGTAGCCTGCTACGTCTGCAACCGACCTGTGGTCAAGCCGGTCATCAATCGAACAATACCGATTCGGAATCTAATGATCGATTTGGGTTCAAAGAAAAATCGAACTGTCGATGTTTTTTGAACTTTCTGTCCCGACCGGAATGGTTTGTGGGTGTTCAATCGGGTGAAACCCTTGAAAAGATTGGTGAGGTTGATGGTCTTGTTGTGCGTATTGATTGATTGTTTTTCGTAGATTCACCAGGGCCTTTCACATTTCTCTTTCTTGTCAATGTTGCAAATTTAGTTATTTTTGGTGAGAAATAAAAATAAAAACAACAAATAACAACGAAATACATTATGGCGCATGTTTATTTGTTTTTATTATGTTCTGGTGGCGTGTCGGTAGAAATCAGGAGACGAAATGTGAAGAATGTTGATTCTACAACGTGTAGGGAAAGATAAAATGCGTCATAAAATAAATCGGGATAAGGAAGATTCTTCAGAGAAAAAGCATTATTTTTGTCACAAAATCCACCATGAAATTCCGTCAATTGCGCGATAAATTACTGCCGTTATACGATGAACGCGAGGCGAAAGCCGTTGCGAGGTATGTGCTCGAAGAACGTTTCGGACTGATGCCGGGCGACATCTATGTGCAAGATGACCTGCCTTTGACCGATGAACAGTCGCGGATGCTCGAGCAGATGGCAGACCGACTGGCGGCTGCCGAACCCGTTCAATATGTGTTGGGCGAGGCATGGTTTTGCAATCGTCGGTTTGTGGTGTCGCCATCGGTTCTCATTCCGCGTCCGGAAACCGAGCGTCTGTGTGGCATGATCGTCGATGATGCCGCCCATGGGTCGGCTCCAATGCGTGTCTTTGATGCCTGTACGGGCAGCGGTTGCATCGCCGTGACGTTGGCACTCGAGCTGAAAGAGGTGCAGGTTTCGGCCTGTGACTTGTCCGGGGAAGCCTTGACGGTGGCGCAGGCAAACGCGAGGCGATGGGGCGTTGAGGTGGAATGGCGGCGAATGGACGTGTTGCACATCGAGCATGATGCCGCCTTCCGCACATCGACCGACGGCACTTGGGATATCATCGTGTCCAATCCTCCTTATATATGTCTGAAAGAAAAGAAGGAAATGGCGCGGAATGTGCTTGCCCATGAACCGTCGATGGCACTGTTTGTGCCCGACGATGATCCCACGTTGTTTTATCGTAGTCTGGCCCGGTGGGCACGCCATGCCTTGAACTCGAAGGGAAAAATCTATCTTGAAACAAATCCTTTGTATGTCGATGATGTGCAAACCGTTCTTGAAAAAGAGGGATTGTGCAACACGAAAATCCATGAAGATGATTTTGGGAAACGACGGTTTGTGACGGCTCAAGTGGCTGATTTTTAGTAATGTAATTCCTGAGTTCAATAGGATTCCATATCGTTTGGACTTCTAAAGTGTAAGGTGAACTTTACGAAACAATGCTCCTTTGGTGTAATTTTGCGCAAATGAAATGGCTGTTTTGCACAGTTTGTTGCAAAAATGTTGTTGTATTTGTTTGCAGCTTCTGAAAAGTCGCTATCTTTGCAAGTGAAAATAAAACGATGGAGTTCCCGATACGCCAAGTTGATGAGTGGTTGATCGTCTGTTAAACAGAGATATACGAACCTATTGACGTTGAAGTTGTACTCCTTGACCGTCTTCGAATTCTTCAAAACACAAACACAGGTAATGGCTTCTGCTTTGCGCAATAAGGTTTTGTCCTTTGTGCAAAGCATACCAAGAAGCTCACTCGTACGGAGCAAGTAGCGAAAACTTGCTTTTCGTGCGATGACACTTGAAGATTCAAGTGTCTCCGATTCTTCTGTCCATCATGTCGCATTGAGGCAAGGACTTGTCGGGTTGTTTCGCGTTCCATCTCCTTTTTTATCCCCCAACCGGTCATCAAAGTCCGGGTCGGTCTTGTTTGATTTCCGGGCAGACGGGTTGCGCGTTGTTGCAGGCGTAGCGGGCTACGGCAATGAAAAATGGCAAACAAGATGCCGGCAAGCAAACGATGTCGGACGGAAAGTGCCATGAAAGGCACGAAAGATGATACCCAAAATGCTCTCAGACCGATTAGGTTCTGTGGAAAGCAGTTGCCGTTCCGGACCGAGCCGATTGCCAATGTTCTGTAAAAGGTGTACTTTTGTTTTGCAATTCATGCCCTTTTGCCTCGCAAAACATGCCCTTTTACCGGGCAAAACCGGCCCTTTTGCAAGACAAGACATGCCCTTTCGGAAATGGATCGTTTGTGAAATGGAATGTGACCGGTTTTCGGTGACTTGCGATTTCTTGTCGAAAGTCGGATTTCTCGTGGCGGTTTTGTTCCGTCCTGCTTGACTTGTCCGGTGTAAGAATGCGGTATTTTTTGCCGGTCTGTGTACTTTCGGAGTGCCGGGTTGCATGGAGAATGGCGATAATGCCATGCTGAATCTGCAATCGGACGAAGCCTGACGGAAGGTGCCATGAGCGGTATGAAATGGTAGGAATAGGCGGTTGATAGCCTGTTTGGGTGAAAGGAAGAGAGAACAAGAACGCCACCGGGCTTTTCAACCCGGTGGCGTTTGTTGTCAGTGTTGGTTCGAAAGTTTAGTTGAGCACAACTTTCTTGCCGTTTCGGATATAGATGCCTTTCGGCAGATCCTTGAAGGTGTCACCCACGTACATACCGTTGATGTTGTAGATGCGGCCTTCTTGTTCGAGGTCGAAAGTGACTGTTTCGATTCCGTCGGTAACCATTTCCTTTTCGATGAAGGCAGTGAACTTCTTCAGTTCTTTGTCGCTTACCACATAGCAGGTGAATGCATTGGCTGTTGCATGGGCTGCATCGATGAGTTTTCCGTCCTCATTGAAGAGGTAGCTGTTGGCAATGTTGTCAAGAGCAACGGGCGAGTAGAAACCAACGAGACGGATGTTCTTCTCGTTTACGCTGGTTTCATCCTTCCAGAAGGTGCTTTCATGAGGAGCAGATCCTTGAATGGAAACCTTTTCAGCGGTGATGGTCGAAACATCTTTGGCAGGTTTGATGACGTAAACGCCACCTGCACGGATCTCGGCACTGCTCGATTTCGAGAAGAATACGGTGTCGGCATCAGCCATGGATCTGTAGGTGTCGGTGTAGAAAATCTGTGTACCGGTACCGAAGATCTTCACTACGCCTGCTTTGTTGAGGCTGAACGGCAGACAAATGGTCGAATATCTGTTGCCTTTGTAGGCCACGTTGTTGATGGTTACGTTGGCGAGCGGGATATCTTTGTCTATCACGTTTTCTTTCGTTGCGTCGTAAACGATTTCTTCAGCGTCTGCCATACCTTCGTCGGTAAAGGCTTCGGCAGAGAGCGGATAGATTCTGTATTCTTCGGTCAATACGCTTGAAATGCCTTTGATGGTACCTTTATGGTTTACATACGGATCAACTTTGAATCCTGTTCTGAAGATGTCGTCGATGGTCATGCTTATACCGTCGTCGGTCACAAACTTCTTGTTGCCGTCGAAAGTTCCGTGGAGTTGAACGTAAGAGCTGAGATATTGTTTGGTCTTTATCTTGTCTGCCATTTCTTGTCCGGTCAATTCTAATGGAACAAGGTCGCCTTTGGCTCCGAAGGTAAGGTTGTCTTCGGAATCCGGGTAGTAACTCTTGTTGTAATAGAAGTAATTGTTTTCACCGAAAAACATGCAGGTGAGCGTACCCGTAACGAGTTGTCCCGGTTCGATGGTGACGTCGCCGTTCTTGAAAATGCTGGCTTTTACATCAGCACCGGTAATGAATACACCGTCTTTACCATCCCACAAATAGAGATACGGACTGTCAATGTCGTTACCCATTTGTGCATAAAGGACGCGGGTTCCCTTCGGAATGATGAACGGAACCATGCCTGATGTGTTGATGGCTTTCAGTTCTTCGAAAGTGTCGATGGCGTTCGGGTCAACAGGTTCCTCAGTTGTGCCGAGCAATTTACCGTTGTCAATGAGTACAGGAGCGTTGGGATTGGCGATGGTCATATACACCTCAAAGGCATTTATCTTGTCGGTCAGCACTTCGAGGGTGCCGTCTTCTTTGATTCTGTAGCCGTTTTGGATGTCTGCAACAGCCTTGGGACTGTAGCCTGCATTGTAGCGGATCTCTTTATCGGTTGGGTTATCCCAGTTCTTCTTGTACAAAGTACTTTCGAAAGGAGAAAACTTATTGATTTCAATACCGGTTGCAACAAGGTCGTTCGCATCTGTCATGACTTTCACAATGACTTTGCTTCCGTTGCTGATTTGTTTGGTTTCTTTCAGGAAAATAGAGTCGTTGGTTTCGCTACAGTCGTAATTTGAGAATTCGTAAACCTTGGCACCTTCTCCGAATACGGTTTTGACTTTTTCTTCATTCAGACTGAACGGTAGGGTCATGGCGCGATAAGTGTTGGCTTTGAGGTTCATGTTCTTGATGGTGACATCTGCCAAAGGAATGTCCTTGTCAACCACATTGTCGGTTGTGGCATCCCAAACAATTTTGGTAACGTCAGCCATTCCATCCGAAACGAAGTAGTCTTCTTGTGTTACCAGAAGTCTGAAAGTATTGGACCAGTTATCCTTTTTGGCGATGGCGGTAATCCAACCTTTTTGTCCGGCATATTTCTCGAAGTCGAGATTCTTGTCGGTTTCGTCCGCAATGTTCATGATAACACCGTCGTCTCCGGCAAATCTTGAACGGGGATAAAAGGTTCCGTAGATCTTGACATAGGCATAATCATACTTCTTTGAACCGATTTCGGCATTCAGTTCAGAGGCCTTCAGTTCCAGCGGAGCAAGTGTTTGCTTGTTTCCGAAAGTGATATTTGCAGATGTTCCGGCATAGGCTGCCACATCGTAATAGAAGTAATAACTATTCGTAAACAGCTTGGCGTTGAAGTCGCCGGTAATGAGTTGTCCGGGTTCTACGGTAACTTCACCGTTTTTCAAGAAGTCTTTTTCAACGTCATTGCCGTTGATGTTCAAACCGTCTTTACCGTCCCACAGATAGATATCGGTAGATCCCCAAGATTGTTTCTTGGAGTGTATGATCATGGTTCCTTGGGGAATATAGAAATGAACCATGCCGTCGGATGTGATGGCCTTCAGTTTTGCGAAGGTGTCGATGCGGTCGGAAGAGGGATTGCCATCAGTAAAGAACATTTCTGGATAAAGTTTGAATCCATAAAACGGATCTTTGATGCCTGTGAAATAACCATGTTTACCGCCATATTGGCTCATGTCGGGGTTAAATCCATAACCGCCACCGAGCTTAATGCTTCCGTTCTCGGCTGCCAAGATGGTTCCATCTTCGCTCAAAGTGCCTTTTATTTTCACGAAATCATAACTTTTCATGTCGGCAGGGTTCGAGATTTCTTTCGGGGCAACGAAATCTGCCGATAATTCAAGCACGCAAGGACTTGCAGCAATCAGTTGTTTACCACCTGTCATGGGGTTGGATCCGAGATGAAGTGTGCCACTCTTGATCAACTTCTTCACGCCACCGTCCGTCAGATACTCTCCAAATTCCATCTTGGTTCCAACGGTTCCGTCCCAAAGGATGGCCTCATTCCATTTTGAATCGTAATAAATAATTTGTAATTGGTACGTGCCTCCCTCGTCAATCACGAGGTCGCAGTTGCCCTCTTGTTGAAGAGCTTCGCCGAGAGACTTCACGACCGGGACATCTGTTTGCGCATAAACAGGCAATCCTCCTATCAACGCAAGGAGCGCAAATAGGCAAAAACGTAGTTTTGTTCTCATGTTTTGTTAGTTTTTAAATTGTTTAATATACATCGCTTCAAAGTTAATCGATTATTTGTTTATTTGGAAATGTGGTGTCAAATTTATGCAATAAATTAATGTTTATTGTCTATATAGAAAGCGATTTAACAATATAAAATACAGAATCCGAAATGAATCCTACGAATTTTCTTATATCTATGCAGAGCAATTAAAAAATGTTTGTGCTCTTGAATGATGTTTTATGTAATATATATGATAAAATTTCGGTTTCCCGGAGTGGCGGGCGAGTGTCATGAACTGCATTCTTCCGGGTGGTAAAAACCATCGGACGATTTATTCCCGAATGCAATATGAGGCCTTGTCTGGTGGTTGTGGCTTCGTATATGCGATGCTGTCGTGCCATGAAATCATGGGTGACATCTTGATGTTTATGGGGTGTCATCAAAAAAGATGGTTTTTTCGCCATCACCTTAATATATATAACCTCCCCCATCGACCATAGGATCCCGAACCGGTGTTGTGTGATCGCAGACCGGACTGGCTGTCGTTTATGTCGAAGCCGTAGCGGATTCGTCGGGCATAAACGGCAGGCAAAATGTCATCTGGCGGACGAAAACTGTCGGTATGTATCGTGTATGGAACGAAGCGTTGCCTTGGTATTCTCAAGACCGATGGGGTTTATTTTTTTTGATTGTCATACGATTGTCACACAAAAAGCCGCCCTTTCCGTTGTGATTGTCGATTATTTTTTGTTACTTTGTGGAGTTACCAATAACAATGTTCTACATGGGAAAAGAAAAAAAAGGCGGAAAACGCATGAATAAGACGCAATTATCCGATGCCATTGTCGGATTCTTTCGCACCCGACCCGATGAAACCTTCGATTACAAGCAGATATTTCGGGCGTTACACCTCAACACCCATCCGCTCAAGATGCTCGCCATCGACATCCTGAACGAAATGGTTTGGGATGATTTTCTGGTGAAGATGAGTGCCAACTCCTATCGCCTGAATATGAAAGGACAGGTGCAGGAGGGTGTTTTCCGTCGCAAGGCAAACGGCAAGAACTCTTTTCTGGCCGACGGTAGTGACACGCCCATCTTCGTGTCCGAACGCAATTCGCTCTTTGCTTCCGACGGCGACCGGGTGAAAGTGCAGCTCATGGCACGCCGGCCCCGCCACATGAAAGAGGCAATGGTGACCGAAATCATTGCCCATGCCCGCGACACCTTTGTCGGAAAGCTCCACGTCGAGCCCGACATCGCCTTCCTCGTGACCGAGAGCAACCTCTTCGTTCACGACATCATCATTCCCAAAAAGAAACTCAAAGGGGGCAAAACGGGCGACAAAGCCGTGGCAAAAATCACGCAGTGGCCCACCGAGGAATCCAAAACCATCGTCGGTGAGATTATTGACGTGCTGGGCAGGCAGGGCGAAAACACAGCCGAGATGCACGCCATCCTTGCGCAATACGGACTGCCTTACAAGTATCCGAAGGAAGTGGAGGCCGAAGCCGAAAAAATCGATGCCGGCATCACACCTCAGGAACTGGAAAAACGTGAGGACTTCCGCGGTGTCTGCACCATGACCGTCGACCCAAAGGATGCCAAAGACTTTGACGATGCCTTGTCCATCCGTTATCTCGGCACCGATGGAAAAACCTCCCCGAAGGCGTCGAAGACCGATGCCACTTGTGTCACGCCGGCCGATTCGCCCGACGGATTGTGGGAAGTGGGCGTGCATATTGCCGATGTCTCACACTATGTCACTGAAGATTCGGTGATCGATAAGGAAGCCCGCAAACGGGCAACGAGCGTCTATCTTGTAGACAGAACGATCCCGATGCTGCCCGAAAGGCTCAGTAACTTCATCTGTTCGCTTCGTCCCGACGAAGAAAAGCTTTGCTTCAGCATGGTGTTCGTCTTCAATGCCGATGCCGAAATCGTGGATCGGCGGCTCGTCCACACCGTCATCAAAAGCAACCGGCGCTTCGCTTACGAGGAAGTGCAGGCTGTCTTGGAAGAAAACGGCGTGGCCGAATTTCTTTCCGATGGTGCCGTTCGCAAACCCGTTGCCGCACACCCTGCCGGTGAACTGGCTGCCGAGTTGGTGACCCTCAACCACCTTGCCAAGAAGTTGCGCGAACGACGGTTTAAGAATGGAGCCGTCAATTTCGACCGTGAGGAAATGCGTTTTGACATCGACGAGAAAGGAAAGCCCGTCAGATGTTATTTCAAGAAGTCGCTCGATGCCAACAAACTCATCGAAGAGTTCATGCTCATTGCCAACAAGACGGTGGCCGAGATGGTGGGAAGAGTGCGCAAAGGCGTGAAAAGCAAGACGCTGCCCTACCGTATCCACGACCAACCCGACCCCCTGAAACTCGAAAACCTGCGGTCGTTCATCAGTCCTTTCGGCTACAAACTCAAGACGACCGGCTCGAAAGGCTCTATCTCGAAGAGTCTCAACGGACTGCTTTCGGACATCGTGGGCACAAACGAACAGAAACTCATCGAAACCATTGCCCTGCGGTCGATGATGAAAGCCCGATACAGCGTACACAACATCGGACACTACGGCTTGGCTTTCGACTACTATACCCACTTCACTTCGCCTATCCGTCGTTACCCCGACTTGCTCGTTCATCGCCTGCTCACCCGCTATCAGGATGGCGGAAGGTCGGTCAATGCCGACTTCTACGAGGAGTTGTGCGAACATTCGAGCGATATGGAACAAACGGCTGCCAATGCCGAGCGCGACAGCATCAAATATAAGATGGTGGAATTCATGGGCGACCGGCTCGGAGAAGAATACGATGCCCACATCAGCGGCATACAGTCGTATGGCATTTACTGCGAAATTGACGAGAACCACTGCGAGGGCATGGTGCCTTTGCGCGATCTCGACGACGACTATTACGATTTCGACGAAAAGAACTACTGTCTGGTGGGCCGCCGTCGCCGCCGCCGTTATCGTCTTGGCGATGCCGTGAGAATCAAGGTGGCGAGTGCCAATACCGAAAAACGACAGCTCGATTTCACATTGGTGCGCGACACAATGCCCGCGAAGCGTCGTCGCTGATGACGGGTGATGACGGGTTGCCACGGACTACGGCAATCCAAATCCGGCAGACAAGCCGGTCGGCAAGCGGACGATTCCGCTCGGGGAGTGCATCATCGACATGATGTGTGGGACAAAACACGCCCATGGCCGACGGGGTTCATGACAGACAAATACTATGGAGGAGAACGGATTCCGGTGCGTACTCCTCCGTTTTTCTTATATCCCTTCCGGCATGATCGACATGGAATGTGGAGCAAAACGTGCCCATGACCGATTTGGGTTCAGCCGTTCGTGAATGGATTTGTCTGGTGTCCGTACACCGACAGCGCACGCCTTGGTTTTCAAAAGGGCAAGTCTTGCGAGGCAAAACCGGTCCTTTTACCCTCCAAAAGTGCCACTTTTCGCCGGCAAAAGGGCAGGTTCTGCATGAGGGGAGTGGCGAAAAGGGTTTTCCTTCGCCCCTGCGTTGCCGTCAGAATCCTCTCGGAATGCCTTGCAAAAGAGTCACGCCATTCTTGTTGCTGCCGGTCATTGGGGGTGTCATGATGCCCCTTGCGAGATACAGTAATGGCCTTCAGTTGTGGTTATGGCAGTCGAAAACCCGTAAGTTTCAGATAGTTTTGTTTTGTGCCGTGGCTGTTTTTTATATAATAATCAGCCGGTAGTGTCGTTTTACTCTTGAAACCCTTGTGTCTGCATTTGTCACAGGTGGCTCGGGAAAAGACTTCGTCGGTTGCTTTGAACATCGTGCTTCGATGATATGTTACACCCTAATGCTGTGTGCGAAAACAACTTCGATGAATGACCAATGGCCGGAAGTTATCAATCGGTATGGCAAGGCAAGTGTGCCGAATCTGTACCTAATTATTGTTATTAAAATTTTAAACATGAAAAAAGTAATGAACCTGCTCCTCTGCGGAGCTGTTGTTTGCGGTTTCGCTTCGTGCGGAAACCAAACCAAAAAGGCTGAGGCATTGATGGACAGTGCCAAAAATTCGGTTGAATCGATGGCCGGTGCCGTTGATTCGGTGGCACAAAAAGGCTTGGCGGAACTGATGAAAGAGAGTGAGGGCAAGTATGCCCAAGAAATCGGATTGCTCGACAATCCGTTGCTCAAAGGTCGCTTGGAAGCACTTACCAAAGACCTCGCTCCCGAGATCATCAAGAACTTCAACACCCAGACCCCTGTGGTTTCTGAAGACGGAATCTTCAAATTCTCGGGTGGCAAAGCCCACGAAGTGCCGGCCTTCAACACCACGATTTACTATGACAGCAACAGCGACAACATGAGAGTCGACGTGGAACGCAACGGCAAGGTGCAGACCTTTGTCGAGAAAGGCGACCTCAAAGTGTCGGATGCCTTGAAACAAAAGTAATTCCGACGAGCGTCACATACAATCCGGCAGACCCGGGATGGAGATTCCATCAAGGGTCTGCCGGATTTTTTTTCTCAAACCGGTCATTAGATTCCGAGTCGGTTCTTTTGATGGTTGGCAGATGGTTTGTCGGTTTGTTGCAGGTATTCCCGGGCGTCCATGAGCCTTCGCCCCGGTGACTTGCCCGAAGTCGGGGTGCAGAGGCTCTGTAATATCCAACCGGACAAAGCCGATCAGTCCCGTCAGTCGGTATTGCCGATCGCCATCAGCCCACGGAAATCAAACAAAGCATCATCATGTCGCTGCCGGCTGGCGGTATGGCACTTGACGGGCTGCGGGCTTATGCTTTCTGTTCCTTGGCGGGCAGGTAGAGCGAAAGCCCGATGCTGACTGTCAGGACGAAGAGGATGATGCCCAGCGACAGCAACGCGTCGATGTGAACGAGCTTGTTGATGAGCAGCTTGACACCGATGAACAGCAACAAAACGCTCACGCCGTGTTTCAGGAAGCGGAACTTGTCTGCCATGCCTGCAAGGAGAAAGAACATGGCACGCAATCCCAAGATGGCGAAGATGTTGGAGAAAAAGACGACGTAGGGGTCCAAGGTGACCGAGAAAATGGCAGGGATACTGTCGAAAGCGAATATCAAATCGCTGAACTCGATGAACACCACGGTGACGAAAAGCGGCGTGATGAAACGCAAACCGCCCGACTTCTTGTCGGCAAGTTCGTAGTCGTCGCCCCGGCGTTTGGCAAAGACGAAGAAGCGGTCGCCCGCAAAGCGGGGATACACTCTAAAATGTTTGGACAGGAATTTTACCACGGGGTGTTGGGAAGGTTCGACTGCTTCGTGTTGTTTCTTCTCAAACATCATCTTCAGACCGCTGTAGATCAGGAAAGCACCGAAGACCAACAACACCCAGTCGAAGCGGTTGATGATGGCTGCACCGAGGAAGATGAAGATGAAACGCAGCACGATGGCACCGAGAATACCCCAGTTGAGAACGTGCTGGTATTCGAGTTTGCTCACGCCGAAAGAGCTGAAAATCATCATCATGACGAACAGATTGTCGACCGAGAGCATCTTTTCGATGAGGTAACCCGTGATGTATGTGATGGTCATGTGATGCCGATATTGTGCCAATCCGCCCTCGAAGTCGCCGGGATCGAGCTTCAGGTGGCTGGCATATTTGGTAGTGACGGCTTGCAACTCCTGAAAATTGGAGATGCCGTGCACCAGATCTCCGTGGAACCAAAGGAAGATCGAGAACGCCAAGGCAAGCGTAATCCAGACGGCAGTCCATATTCCTGCCTCTTTCATGCTTACCTCGTGGGCTTTCTTGTCGATAACCAACATGTCGAGTAACAATATTCCTACGATGAAAAGTAAGAATATCCCGAAGAATAACATTTCGTTTAATTGCATATCAATAATGGTTGTTGATCAATAAAGGGTGGGGCGTACCGCCCGATTCGCGGACGATGGTCGACGAATCGAATAATCCTTGCGGTGCGATAACGGCTGCAAAGATACGAAAAAAGAAGAAACCATCCGATGGTTTCTTCTTTTTTCGGTTATGATCTCCAATCGGTCACAGACCGACTGGGGATATTCTTCATCCTTCTGATGTAGCTTTCGAGGGGTGTTCTACGCTCCTCGGGCATCGTCTATGGTTGGTATTTATGCCAACCGGTCTTGGATGATTGTTTCAAAGCGTCAGCGAACGACAATCTTGGTGGCTTGCCGGCCGCTCTCGGTATTCAGTTTCACGATGTAAACGCCGGGAACCAGGCGGGTGTTGGTGGAGGTGGCAACCAGTGAACCGCCCATATCGTAGATGCCGATGCTGTTGTATTGTCCGCCCACGTGGATCATTCCGTCATGCGAAGCTACAACGGCTTTCGTGGCAACGGTGGCGTCGTTGATGCCGGTTGCAGTGTCAAAAGGCACGCTGCGCGAGAACAATACCTCATGCTGGGCGTAGTTGGTCTTTGTGGTGGTGTTCAGAACACGATGTCCGAATACAACAACTTTCATGTCGTTTTGCTTCCAGTTGCTGTTGAAAGATTTGGTGGGGAAGGTCAATTCGAACTTGCCGTCGGTCACGGTGGCCTTGCTTCCGAGCGATTCGGACAGGAACAGGCGGGCCACATCGTGGTGGATGAATTCACCGGAAGCACCGGCTTGGCTGACGGCTTTCAGGTTATCTTCGGTCACGATGGCTGTGAGATAGAGGTCTTCGTTGAAGCCTTTGGCAAGCGAACCGGTCACTTTCACGGTGATGTTGCCGTTATCGATGGTCTGTACGATGTCGTCGATAGTGCCATATTCGAAGGTTTCGCCCAACATATTAATCAAATCTCCGCTTGTGATGGCGGGGAAGAAAGCGCATTCTCCGGCACTGCCGAGAGTCAGTCTGTTGACTGCGGCGGCGGGAGCGAAGGTTCCATCGGATCCGTAAATGTACGGAAGGATTTCCGTAGAGCCTTTCACAGTGAAGGCATCGGTGTAGTATCCGCTGTGATGTTCGACGGTGCTTACTTCATAACCGGCATCTTTGAATGATTTGATGTAGTTCTCAAAGACGGGTTCGGCTGCCGGACAGTTGGGGCATTTCTCAGTGGTGAAGTGTTCGATGAGTACGGTTTTTCTCGGGAACGGACCTCCTTCAACCAAGATGGTGTATTTTTTTGTTATACTGTAGGCGGCTGTTGCATTGTCTTTTCCGTTGATTTTGGTAAGAGAGAATTCAATGGTTCCGGATCCTTCTGCGGGCATTTGGATCGTCACAGGCACGGCACCGAGTTTGTCGGGTGCGATGTTGGTGTCGAAATTAACCGTGTTGGTTGTGCCGTTCATCTTGTATGTCACTTCTGTTGAGGTAATTTCTTTCAAGCCGATGTTGCGCACGAACGCCAGAAGCGTGGCGGTTTCATTGGGCTTGACGTTTACGTTTCCGTCAACTTTGGTCAGCAGTCCCATGTTGTCGAGAGCGGGAGCATCGGTGATTCCGAGGAAAACCATGAGGGTACCGAAGTTTTCTGAAGCTGTGTTGAAGAAGTCGTCGTTTGTCAAGACGTCGTCAACTTTCGGAACTGTGGTCGTGATCGATATATAGTTTCCTTCTTCGTAGGTGTTCTTTGCGTCAAATCCTATCGGGTGACCTTTTGCTGCTGTGCCGTGAACGATGTAGCCGATGTAATAGACGCCATCGGTCGTGAACTTGTAAGGAGTGGACAATGCAAGGTGGTTGTAGCCGGTTTGGATCGTCTTTTGTTCGGTATAAACCACTTTTTTGCTGGCATCAAGGATGATAATGGCACCGTTGTCGTCGGTCGCAGCATCGGCAAGCTGGGCGTCAATGAAGTTCAGTGTGGCTCCATTGATGTTGGTAACTTGGATGTAGGCACCCAAAATGGAGGCTTTCCCGGTTCCGACGCCGTCGACTTCTTCAACGTTTTTGTCGGCATAGCCGAAGCCTTCCAGTTCACCGTTGAGCTTCATCAAAGGAGTTTTTCGGCTGTTCATGAAAGGACTCTGTGCGTTGGTTATCAGGCAGAAACCCAATAACAGCGTAAGAATGTAGGCAAACTTTTTCATAATTACTTGTTTTAAGTTATTAAAGAGTGAATGAACTAAATGCTGATAGTAAGTGAAACGGGGGCAGCCTGATGGTGAATGGCGCTGCCCCCATCGCGGTATCTGATTATGATTGTACGGTTATGTGAGGGTCGGTGTTTATCGGGCGATCTTTGCGGCTTTACCGTTTTTGGTCTTGATGATGCTGATTCCGTGAGCTGTTGCAGGCAGTTTTCGTCCCGAGAGATCATAGACTTCATTCATGTCAAGGTCTTCCTGCATCATGGTATCGGCAATTCCTGCGGGATCGCTGCCTTCATAGGGTATCCATTCGGCATTGATCCAGATCAGAGGTTTCCATCCCCGGGCCTTGGCAGCTGCCACCTGATTGGTCGTGCAGACGTTGTTCTCTACGAAATCTTCATCGTTATGGTGAACATACAGCAAGCCTTTCTCTTCGTCTTCGTGGAGCGGAAGCGATGCGATCAGTGCGTCCATCTTGTCGCCCTTGATGTAATTGGTGAAGCATTCGAGCTTGAAGAGTTCCATGGCGTTGCCCAGTTTGAGTTCGGTCATTTTGTTTCCGCCGCACCGAAGGTCTTGCAGCAGGTTGCAGTTGGTTACGTCGAGCGTCGTGAGGTCGTTGTCGTTGCAGTTCAGCAAGGTAAGGTTGTTGCAGGCAGACACATCGAGATCGGTCAGAAAGTTTACCGAGCAGTTGAATCTTTCGAGCTTCACGCAGTTGTCGAGTTTGAGGGTGCTGATGGCGTTGCCGTAGCAATGAAGCACTGTCAGTTCCTTACAGTTGCTTACATTCAGTTCTTCCAATCCGGAGAAGGAGCAGCCGAGCATCACGAGTTGTTCGCAATTCGATACGTCCAAGTGTCCCAGAAGTCCGTTGCCCGAGCATCTGAGTACCTTCAGAAGCGGACATTTGGTCATGTCGAGAGATGTCAGATCGTTGTTGTGGCAGTGCAGTGTCTCCAAATTGGGGCACTTGCTTACGTCGAGCGAAGAGAGGTTGTTGTCGTTGCAACAGAAGTAAGTGAAAGTTCCGGTGAGCTTCACGTCCTGTGTTTTGAGGCTGTAATTGCGTATGGTATAGTCGCCTTGTACGTCTTCGGCCTCCAAGAATGCCCCTTCGATGGTCATGGTATTGGCCTCGCTGACTTTGAAAATCAGCTGGATGGTTTCACCTGTTTGTCTGCCAACACTCATGGTGATCTCGTCGGCGCGGACTTGGTTGGGCAACAGGGCTGCCAGCAAGGCAAGTCCGAGAAGCGTAAAAATATTCTTTCTCATGTTTGTTTTGTTTTATTTGTTAAAGTAATGCGTAATGTTTTTCGTTTGTTAAAAGGCTGTCGTTCGGGCTGTATTCGTTGTTCTATAATGCTTGTTTTCAGATGATTTTGGTGGCATCATGAGAGCTGTTGGTAACGATTCAGGAGATGTGACATGCCTTATTCTTGTTGCAAATATACACAATTAAACGAAAACCTCCTATGAAATGAAAGATATTTTTCTAAAAAATGTGGCTGTTGTGTAATCTTTACGTGTCGGTTTTGGGATGTTTTAACCCAAGTCGGTCATGAAATACCGGTCGGAAAGTGGTATGAACGGCATGAAATGTAGAGGCTACGTTCTAATGACCCATTTGGGTTTACGACATCTTTCGTCCGGTTCTATCCGTTTGGAACAGCCCGACAGACGGTTGTTCGGTATTCCTGTGCATTGATGGGGCACAGAAATGCCGGCTCTGATGACCGATTGGGATTGGACAGGACGGGTGGACGGTCGATTGGAAGATTGAAAGAAAGTCAGTCGTTGAAGGATTTTCCGGCCGACGGACGGTAAATGTCGATGGTGTGTCGGTCAACGACTTCGTGACTCACACGGATGAAATCGGCAGGGACGGGTGCTGCCGGCGTGCCGTCGTCGACGCTGAATGGTGCCGTTTCGATGCGTAGTTCGTCGCACAAGCGGGCATCCAGAAACGAGCGATGCGTCTGTGCGCCGCCTTCGACAAGGAGGGTTTGAATGCCGTCACGGTAAAGGTTGTCGAGGAGTAGGGGAAGGGTGGTGTCGCCTTGGAGGACTATACGTTTTGGATTGTCGCCGCTCCAGTGTCGCACGTCGAGGCGCGGATGTTCGCGCTCGTCGGTGGTATGCCCCACGAGAATGGCATCGTTGTCGGCCCGGAGATGGTGGACAAGCATACGGGTGAACGGCGATGAGATGGTGAGTGGTCGGTGATGGTCGTCGATGAATCCGTTCTCGGTCTGTGCCCATTTGAGGGTGACGAATGGACGGTGGTGCAGATGGTAGGTGAAAAAAGCACGGTTGAGTTCGCGACATTCGTCTTCCATCACCCCGACGGTGACCTCTATGCCCGCATCCATGAGTTTGCGGATACCTCTGCCACTCACTTTCGAGAAAAAATCGACGGTGCCCACCACGACACGTTTCACGCCTTTGCGGATGATGAGGTCGGCACAAGGAGGTGTTTTCCCATAGTGCGAACAGGGTTCGAGGCTCACGTACAAGGTGGCTTCGGGCAGCAGGCGTTCGGATTCGGAGGCTACCGAGGCGAATGCGTTGACCTCGGCATGCGGACCTCCGCAGTGTTGATGATATCCTTCTCCGATGATGCGGTCGCCGACCACAATGACTGCACCCACCATCGGGTTGGGATGGGCGAAAGGTTTGCCGTTTAAGGCAAGCCTGATGCAGCGTTGCATATAATAAATGTCGGCGTTCACGGATACAAAGTTACGCAGAATAGTCCGTATTTACCCCGGTTCGGGATAAGAAATTCTGAAATAAAAGGAATTTTCCGAGCTACTTTCTTATCCTGGACCGGGGTGTGTTTTTTCCTTTCCTTATCGTTCACAACTTTTCTTTCTACCTGTTTTCGGGCTGAAGCTGCATATGGTTTCACATCGGTAACTTTAGGACGGGCGAGTTGCTTTGCTCCGAGTTTCTGCTTCATCTCAAAGTCTACATTGACAGATGGCACGGTGTCATGGAAAGCATACGCTGCCAAGCCTGCCGGAAGGTTAACGATGAAGTTGGAGAAATTTCTGTGACGGGTATGCGCAATCTGTGCTGTGTTTTATCAACATATCGTTAATTGTCTCAATGATGCCTCTCTTCCGGAGCATAATCTTGTCGTGGATGTCTGTCAATATGTTCTTCATGTCGGTCGTATTCCCGTGACGATATGCACTCCTTTGTCGAGGAGAGAAGCAAAAAGGGATTGCGGGATATTTCCTTTTTCGGCATACGGCTTTTCGAACACATCCTTTGTCGAGTTGTAGAATACCTTTGGATTACGGTCATCCATATTGGCTTTCGTTGGTGCAAGGTTGGGTAATTCTCCCCGTTCATTACAAAATATAATGAAGTTTGAAACCATGGTACCTTCCCGTTGTGCTTTGGGGGTTCATCCGCTGAAGCCGTTGTGGCACGGTTTGTCGTTGGATTCAGGATTTATTTTCGTCCGAAGTCGGCAGGGATGTCACCGTATTTCTTGGTGTCCCATGCCTTGATGGGCACTTCGACGGCGTTGATGCGTAGCCAGTTGTGTGCCCTGTCGATGATGGCAAAGAGGGGTTCGGTCTTCTCGTTGCGCTCCAGTTGGGTTTTGCAGTGCCGCTTTTTGATCCATGTCTGAGCCGTGAAGCTGTCGCTGAAGATGGTCTTCCTGATGCCTTTTTGCTTCATGAGAGCCAGTGCGTGGACAATGGCGAGAAACTCGCCGATGTTGTTGGTGCCGTAAACGGGACCGAAGTGGAATATCCGTTCGCCCGTGTCGAGGTCGATACCTTGGTATTCCATCGGGCCGGGATTGCCGGAGCAGGCCGCATCGACAGCCCACGCATTTGAAAAATCAGCACCCTTCAGCTTCCACGGGAGGGCTGAAGAGGGCTGATGTGCTGAAGTGACAGGCGACGGCCGGTGTGCCGTTGCCGACCGGTTGTCGTCGTTGACGTTGTTTTTCATGGTTACATTCTCTCGGGAACTTCGATGCCCAGCAACGCCATAGCACTCTTGATGACCTTTCCGACGGTGCGGGTGAGTACCAGTCTCATCTGCTTCACGTCTTGGTTTTCTTCCTTCAAGATGCTGCATTGATGGTAGAACTGGTTGAATTCCTTGGTCAGTTCGTAGCAGTAGTTGGCAATACCGCCGGGCGAATAGTCCTTGCCGGCCTGGGCAATGACTGCCCCGAAGTCGTTGAGATGCTGAATGAGGCTGATTTCTTTTTCATGAAGCTCGATGCCGGCGGTCATGTCGGGCATCGCCACCTGTGCCTCTGCGCTTTCGGCTTTGCGCATGACGGAGCGGATGCGGGCATGGGTGTACTGAATGAAAGGACCCGTGTTGCCGTTGAAGTCAATGCTCTCTTTGGGGTTGAAGAGCATGTTCTTGCGTGCATCAACCTTGAGGATGAAGTATTTGAGTGCGCCGAGACCGACGATGCGCGACACGTTTTGCTTTTCTTCCTCGCTCATGTCGTCAAATTTTCCAAGCTCGTCGCTCATGCGGCGGGCGTTCTTGATCATGTCGTCGATAAGCTCGTCGGCATCGACCACCGTACCTTCGCGGCTCTTCATCTTGCCGTCGGGCAGTTCCACCATGCCGTATGAGAAGTGAACGAGGTCTTTTCCCCACTTGAAACCCAGTCGGTCGAGCAGGATGGACAACACTTGGAAATGGTAATTCTGCTCGTTGCCCACCACATAGATCATCTTGTCGATGGGATAATCGCGGAAACGCATGTCGGCCGTGCCGATATCCTGTGTCATATACACGCTTGTGCCGTCGGAACGGAGCAGGAGTTTGTGGTCCAAACCTTCGTTGGTGAGGTCTGCCCAGACGCTGTTGTCTTCCTTGCGGTAGAACAATCCTTCTGCCAAACCCTTTTCGACGGTGCGCTTTCCTTCGAGATAGGTTTCCGATTCGTAGTAAATCTTGTCGAAGTTCACGCCCAATGCCTTGTAGGTTTCGTCGAAACCGGCATATACCCAGTCGTTCATCATCTTCCAGAGCTGTCTTACTTCGGGGTCGTTCTGTTCCCATCTCACGAGCATCTCGTGGGCTTCCTTGATGAGGGGCGCCTCTTCTTTGGCACGTTTTTCGGCAGCCTCCCCGTCCATACCTTCTCCGATGAAGCGGTTTTTGAGGGTTGCCACCTCTTCGCGGTAGTGCTTGTCGAAAGCCACATAGTAATCACCGATGAGGTGATCGCCTTTCTTTCCGCTTGTTTCGGGTGTTTCGCCGTTGCCCCATTTCTGCCATGCAAGCATCGATTTGCAGATGTGTATGCCGCGATCGTTCACGATGTTGGTCTTGACAACGCGGTTTCCGTTTGCCTCCATGATGTTGGCGAGGGCGTAACCGAGCAGGTTGTTGCGCACATGACCCAGATGAAGAGGCTTGTTGGTGTTGGGAGATGAATATTCGATCATTACCAGCGGCGACTTGTCATCGGCGGTTTTCATGCCGTAATGGCTGTCTTTGTCGATGTCGTTGAGCAGCTCGAGCCATGCGCTGTCGGCAATCGTGAGGTTCAGGAAGCCGCCCGCCACGTTGAAACGTGCCACGAGCGACGGGTCTTTCATGAGTTCGCGTCCGATTTCCTCCGCCGTTTCTTCGGGCTTCTTTTTGGATATTTTCACGAAAGGAAAGGTCACAAGGGTGAAATGTCCTTCCGATTCACGACGCGTCTTGAGTACTTGCACCAGCTTTTCGGGCACTTCCTGTCCGTACAACACACGGATGGCAGCCTGCGTTTTACTGCATATTTTTTCCTTGATATTCATCTTCTCAAATGGTTTTGGGCCGGTTGTTGTCGGTCGACGGGTACTGCCCATAGGCGTAAACTGCCTGACTGACACTGACACCGGCATTCGTTTTGCTTGCAAAGTTACTTATTTTTTTGCAACATCATTCCGGTTCGGTGTGTAATTCTTGTTCCGGCGGCATGGCATCCTTGCACCGCTGACACGGTGATGTCACACCGTCGATTTTCGTAACTGCCTTGCTTACGGTTGTTTCCGAGTGGCGAAAGGACTGCGGGTGATGGTCGCCGACGGCCGATGGGATGCCGATATGCGCCGGGTCAGAAGCTGAACCGGGTGGAAAGTGTGAATTCGCGCGGACGCAAGCGATATTCGTCGGTGAAGCCGATGATGCCGCTGTAGCCGGTGACTGTGTAGCTTTTTTGGTTGAAAAGATTGTACATCATGATGCCGAAACGCCATTTCTTGAGGCGAATCACCGCCGATGCGTCGCCTATGAGTGTGTTTTTCACGCCCGAGAGCTGCTGTTCGTTGCGGTAATGCACCGCCGATACCGACAAATCCACGACGCCGAAGGTCTTCGTGAGCGACAGACGCTGTTGCCAGTTGAGCAGGGCGGGCAGCCCGGTCATGTCGTTTGTCGATTTCATCCAAGTGAAATAACCCTTGTAAACCAGTTCGCCCCACTTCGGAGAGAACACCGCTTCGGGCGTGGCCGTCCATGTGTGACAGTCGAAGGCTACCTGCTTGGCCGACGTACTCTGCGTTCCGGCGGAATATTGGTAATTGAAGCCTAACTTCGTTTTGAGCCGAAGTTCGTAAAAACCCTTGGCTATCGATCCTCCGAAGCCGATGTTGTCGAAGCGGCTTTTGCCCCGGAGAGTAGTCAGGACGTAATTGCCTTCTTCGATTTTCATGTCCGGACGGGTGTCGAGCCATGTTCGGGAAACGCTGAAAGAAGCCTTGGCAAAGATCTCTCTGACGGGTCTTTTATAGGTGTAGTTCACCCCGGCGAATGCTGTTTTGGTGAGAGGGATGATGCCGGCACTGATGTTGCGGGTGCGGTAGTCGCTCCAATGGTCATCGATGGCGACAAGGTTGAGCCATCCGGGAGTCTGCGAGTATCCCATGTAATGGTACCATTCGTTGCGCACGCCGGGCTTTCGGGTGTACGACAGCAGGGGTGAGAGTGCCCAGAACGACTTGTTCTGTCGTGTGAAGCGGTGCCATTCGACGGGCAGCGACAGCCGCCACAGGTTGCTTTCGGTGCCATATTGCCAATAAGCCTTGGCGTTTGGCTTGAGCAGCGTGTGGTTCTTGCCGAGCAGGTAGAGGTTGTCTGTGCCCATGCCGATGGTGTATGATTGGGTGAGAAACCTGTATTTGTGCAGCAAGGTCATCGCATGGTAGGTCTGGAAGAGCGATGTCGGGAGGCGCGATTGACGCCCGTCGACGATGAGTTCGCGCGGAGAATGACGGAAATCGATGACCGAATTGAGCGTCAGCGACCATTTGTTGCGGTTGCGAATACTGTAAAAGGAGTTGCCGATCTGCACTTCGGGTGCTTTCACACGTTGCCGGACGGTGGCGGCTCGCGAACTTTCAAATTGCGTGACACCCTCGTCGGCAATGCCCTTGATGTAGAAGTGGTTGTTGCCGTAGACCTTTTCGTTGTTGATGACGAAATCGGCATCGGCACGAAAATAGGACTCGCGCAGCCTGAAAGCCGACGACTCATCGAGCTCCACGGGCAAGGCTCCGTCAAGATAGTGGCGCGACCGGTTCACTCTTTGTTGGCGGGTGACGGATCGGAAGTACCCGGCGGTGATGCGATATTCGTTGTCTTTTTTCGTCTTGGCTGTCCGTTTGAATCCGAAATTCTCCGACGTGTTGAAGCGCACCCGCTCTTCTTCGACGGGAGAGTTCAACGACGGCATGGCAAACCATGACGGAATGCCTGTCAGGTGCTGGAGACCGTTGTCGGTGTTCATGATGAGCAGCATGTCATTGGCAGCCAAGTCGCGTCCCGAACGGTCGTATTCACCGTAGTACATGCTTTGGCTTTTCCTGCCTATCCGCAGCACGTCGGCACGTCCCATCAGCCTGAAATCCCTCAGTGACGTGCCGTCTGCCAGCACCTTCGGACGGATGGTACCCGACCATCGGTCGCGGGCACCGTCCTTCAGCTTGATGTTCATGGCCACATTGTCGGAGAAAATCTTGTCCTGCAGTGCCTTGATGGGCTGGTCGTGTTCGATGATTTCGGCCTTCGACACGTCGTCTGCCTTGAGCGATTCTGTGAGTTGGTTGTAACGTCCGCCCGTCAGGTCGAGTCCTTCGACGGTGAAACGGCTCAGGTCTTTGCCGTTATAGGATATCTTCCCGTTCTTGGAAATGTCTACGCCGGGCAGCTTTTGCAACACATCCTTGAGCGTATTGTCGCGCTCGTTGGCAAAGCGTGTGAGGTCGAAGGACACCGTGTCGCGCACGCCGACTACCCTTCCGCCTTTCACTTCGACCTCTTTGAGGACGAATTCCTGCTCGGAGATGGGCAGCTCCACCGGCATTTTGTCGGGCATGACATCAAAGACTTTCTTGCCATAGCCCATCATCGTCACCGACAGGCGGTCGCCTTTTTCTGCCGTTTTGCCTTTGATGGTGAAACGTCCGTTGCCGTCCGAGCGGGCGAAAGCCACGCCTTTGCCATTCCGCAGCAGCGTGATGTTGGCACCTGTTACGGGCTTTCGGGTGAGCGAATCGGTCACGGTTCCTTCCACTTGCCGTTGTGCCGCGACGTGAAAGACGAAGAAAACCGTTGCCAACAGTGCCGGAAGCCTCATCATGATACTGTTTTTCATAGGCCTTCGATGCTATTCGAGGTCGAGCGGATTGTAGGGTGAGGTCATTTTTTCCATCGGGTTTCCGTCTTTGTCGGTGATGGTGACGGTTACTTGAGGATCGTTTTTCATGTAGGCAATGGCATCATTACTGAATCGTCTCATCTCTTTCTTGAACGTGTCGAAGCTGATTTCTTCACGTTTTGCCTCCGTAAAGGTGACAGGTCGCTCGTCCTTGACCTGCTTCAGGCCGTTTATCTCGAACGCATAGTGTCCCCGTGTGTCGCGGGCGCGCATCACCAGTCCCGGCAGTCCGCCCAAGAGCCACGGTCCTTCGGCAATGGGAATGTCCTCGGTGTACCACACCGTCCACGTCCTTCCCTTGAAACGGGCCGTGGCCTGCCTGCATTCGTAGTCGAGAATGCGTGTCACCGAGTCGCCCACGAGTTGCCATTCGGGTGTCGTTACGGGGTCGATGGCGATGAAATCATTGATACCCACGCTCTCCAGCCATGCAGACTTTCCTTCCGCGGGATAGCCCTTGAAGAAGGTCCAGCGTATATTTCCTCCTTTCAGGTCGGCGAAATCATAGTTCCCTTGTTGTATTCTTGCTCTCATGATCGAGTCTTTCTGCACTCGTTCGTTGCTGTAAAACTTGGTGCATCGGTCACCGATTTCGAGTTGCATCTGTTCGTTCTGCGGTTCGGGCTTGAGTGAATCGGCCACAAAAGTCATGTTGTAGCCGATGACATAGCGTTGCCTGTCGATGTCCTTTTCTACATTCTTGGTTGGTCCGTCCACCATGATGGTGATTTGTGCCTGCAGAGTCAAGGCGGTCAAAAGGAGGATTGCGAGGAATGTTTTTCTCATAATAGTGAAATTGATGGAGGACGGTTGCCGGGCGTTATCTCGTATCCCGACCCACGTTCTTCCGGTTATGAAATGATAGTTGTATAAGTGTGGGCATAGAGTTGTCCGTCATTCGAGGTCGAGCGGATTGTAATTCATCGGACGAGACTTGAGAGCATTACCTTCATCGTCGGTGAAAGTGCCTGCCATTGACGGATCGTTTTCCATGTATCCGATGGGATTTTCGCAGAATTTTTGCATTTCTTTCTTCATCTCTTTGGAACTGATGGTTTCATAGTCTGTTTCCTGAAAACTGACGGGATCATCGCTTTTGACCTGTCTCATGCCACTGATCTCGAACACATAGTGCCTTTGTTCGTCGTAAGCGCGCATCACCAGTCCCGGCAGCCCGCCCAAGAGCCACGGTCCTTCGGCAATGGGAATGTCCTCGGTGTACCACACCGTCCACGTCCTTCCCTTGAAACGGGCCGTGGCCTGCCTGCATTCGTAGTCGAGAATGCGTGTCACCGAATCGCCCACGAGTTGCCATTCGGGCACCGTCATCGCCTCGATCACCTTAAAATCGTTCAGACCTACCTTTTCGGTTTGGGTGGTCTTTCCCTCCGAGGGATAACCTTTGTAGAGTTTCCACCTGATTTCTCCTCCTTTCAAATTGCTGAAATCGAAGTTGCCTTGTTTGACCATTTCTCTCACGATCGAATCTCTTTGCATGGTGGTATGGCTGTAAAACTTGGTGCATCGGTCACCGATTTCGAGTTGCATCAGTTCGTTTTGCGGCTTTGGCTTATCCGGATTCTTTATGTAATTCATCATGTATTGAATGACATACCGTTGCCGATCGATGGATAATTCTGTATTGTCGTTCGATTCGTTGTTGCCCGATGTCACCTGTGCCTGTGCTGTCAGGGCGGTCAAAAGGAGGATTGCGAGGAATGTTTTTCTCATAATAGTGAAGCTGATGAAGGACGGTTGCCGGGCGAAGTGTCGTGTTCCGGTTTCTGTTCCTTCGGTCAAACAATCATGTTGGATTGGTCATGAGCGAATCATTGCAGCGATATTCATCGCCGAGATCCTTGCAAAGATAAGGAATTACAAGGAATAAATGCGACTTTTTGCAAAAAAAACCAATTAATTTGTATGGCGTCCGAAATCCGTTCGCCTTACGTTGGCGGATCGGGGACGAATGATGAGGTCGTGAAAGATGCCGTCCGGTTGGAGAGACTTGAAGAAAAACGATGCGAAAATGCCGAAATGTGGGTTTGATTTCTTATCTTTGCATAAGACAGTCCTGCACTCGGCAATTTGAAAGTCACCTTTCATTGCCCTCGTTTGGTTGTCTTTGCATAAGACAGTCCTGCACTCGGTATGATGCAGAGTTACCATAATAATATACGTCAGGGCTGCAAATGATTTGTCGTTTCGGCAAATCGGATGTTCGAAAGCACATGCAAACGCCTTCAGCGGCGAGCGTATATCACTTCATTCCATCAAAAAACACCTATGACATTCACGGCAGAAAACATCTTCCTATTGGGCGCGATACTGATCTTCTTGAGCATCGTCATCAGCAAAACCGGCTACCGGTTTGGCATACCCACCCTTCTTTTGTTTCTCTTTACGGGAATGATGTTTGGTGAAGACGGACTCGGATTGCAGTTCGACAGTCCCAAAGGGGCGCAGTTCATCGGCATGGTGTCGTTGAGCATCATCTTGTTTTCGGGCGGCATGGACACCAAGTTCAGGGACATCCGCCCCGTGTTGATGCCCGGTGTGCTGCTCTCCACGGTCGGTGTCATTGTCACGACACTGCTCACGGGTTTCTTTATCTTCCTGCTGTCGGGCGTTGCCGGCTTCGACATCCGTCTGTCGCTGATTGTTTCTTTACTGTTGGCTGCCACGATGTCGTCGACCGATTCGGCCTCGGTTTTCAACCTCTTGCGCACCCAAAAGATAGGTTTGCAACAGCGTTTGCGACCCATCTTGGAATTGGAGAGCGGCAGTAACGACCCCATGGCATACATGCTGACCATCGTCTTGATGCAGGTGGCGGTGTCGGCAGGTTCGGATTTTTCTCTCCGGTCGTTGTCGCTCAGTCTTCTCATTCAGTTTGGGCTGGGTGCCGCTTTCGGCTATTTCGGCGGCAGGCTGTGTACTTGGATCATCAACCGCATCAACCTTCCCAATGCCTCTCTGTACCCTGTGATGTTGCTGAGTATGGTTTTCATCCTCTTCACCATGACCGATCTGCTCCGCGGCAACGGTTATCTGGCGGTTTATATCGCCGGTTTGGTAGTGGGAAACAGCCGCCTGTCTTTCCGCAAGGAGATGAGTATGTTCATGGACGGGCTTACATGGTTGGTGCAGATCGTGATGTTCCTCACGCTCGGACTGCTCGTCAATCCTTCCGAACTCTTCGATGTGGCAGGCGTTTCGCTGGCCGTCGGCTTCTTCATGATGCTGGTGGCGCGTCCGGTGAGCGTCTTTCTGTGTCTCATTCCCTGCAAGAATATTTCCGTCAGGGCACGTCTGTTCCTCTCGTGGGTGGGGTTGCGCGGTGCCGTTCCCATCATTTTTGCCACCTACCCGATGATAGCGGGCATCGAAGGGGCCGGCATGATGTTCAACATCGTGTTTTTCATCACGCTTCTCTCGCTCTCGTTGCAGGGCACTTCCATCTCGTGGCTGGCACGAAAGCTCCGTCTGGACATGCCGGTCGAGAAAGACGGCAACGAGTTCGGCATCGAGTTGCCCGATGAATTGGGCTCGCAGTTGAGCGAATGTGTGCTCACCGACGAAATGATAGCCAACGGTAACCGGTTGGCAGAGATGGATCTGCCCGAGAAGACCCTCATTATGCTCATCAAACGTGGCGACAGTTATATTGTTCCAAACGGACAATTGGAACTGAAAAAGGGCGATGTGCTGCTCTCGATTTCCAACCGCGACGATATGGAATAAAGCCCTCGGTTCGCTTTTTCTTCGATGCGAAACGAAGAGAAAGTCATTGGTCTTTATCTTTCTGAATATCAATTATTTACAAAAACATGACGAACGAGTTGTCAAAAGGGCAACTTTCCTGTATCAAAAGGGCAACTTTTGAAGGATGAAAGGGCAGCTTTTGTAAGCCTGAAGGGTAGGTTTGGCGCGAAAAAGTTGAACTCCGAACGGTCATGAGAGTGTTTAGTTCTCTTTTTTATACCGATGATACCCATTTCCGCGAGGTACTGTTGGGTGGTCGTCCGTACCCTGATGATGGTCCGGGGGTGTATGAAGCCGTCATGAAGTATCGGAAATTTCTTTTGCGAGAGTGGCCGACAATGCTGCAGAAACGGGCGTGAGGGATACACGAAAGCTCACCGATACACCTGCCGAACTTTCCTGAACAACGTGTCGGAAACTGCATTTGCGTTCCCGGAATCCTCCTGTTGTGATTGTACTTCAACCCTTCTGCATCCCTTGATTCCTGTCTTCGGGCCTCCACCTGCGAACCGACGGCCAATAAAAATCCCCGCATCGGTGACGATGCAGGGATTTTTCAAATAAAGATTTGCTGACCGATGCTTAGCGGTCGAGGCTGTCGTTAAAGTCTTTAGGCTCGTGGTCTGCCATCGGATCATGGAAGTCCTTGAGGTCACCGAAGCTCTCCGGGCGGTTCGGATTGCCGTGCTGGCGACGTTCGCCGTTGCGTTCCGGACGTTGACGGCGTTCGCTACGCTCGGGTCTCGGGCGGCGTTCGCGTTCCACATAGCCCTCCGGCTTGGGCATCAACACGCGGTGTGACAACTTATATTTGCCTGTTTTGGGATCGATTTCAAGAAGCTTGACGGTAATCTTGTCGCCTTCTTTGATGCCTGCATCCTCAACGGTTTCAAGACGTTTCCAGTCGATTTCGGAGATGTGCAGCAGTCCGTCCTTGCCCGGAAGGATTTCCACGAAGCAGCCGTAGGGCATGATCGAACGGATGGTACCTTCGTACACTTCGCCCACCTCGGGGATGGCGACGATGCCTTTGATCTTGGCAAGGGCGGCATCGATGGACTCTTTGTTGGGCGCGCTGACCTGAACTTTACCCACACCGTCGACCTCGTCGATGGTGATGGTCGAGCCGGTATCTTCCTGCATCTGCTGGATGATCTTGCCACCGGGGCCAATCACGGCACCGATAAACTCTTTCGGAATTTCTATTTGTACGATGCGCGGCACCTGAGGCTTCAATTCCTGACGCGGCTCCGACATGGTTTCCATCATCTTTCCGAGGATGTGCTCGCGGCCGGCTTTGGCCTGCAACAATGCTTTCTCGAGGATTTCAAACGACAGACCGTCGCACTTGATGTCCATCTGTGTGGCAGTCAGACCGTTGACGGTACCCGTTGTCTTGAAGTCCATGTCACCGAGGTGATCCTCATCGCCCAGAATGTCCGACAGAACGGCATACTTGTCCTCGCCGGGATTCTTGATAAGACCCATCGCGATGCCGCTGACGGGCTTCTTCATCGGCACACCGGCATCCATCAGTGCCAAGGTTCCGCCACACACGGTGGCCATCGACGACGAGCCGTTCGATTCCAGAATCTGGCTCACCAGACGCACGGTGTAAGGGAAGTCTTCGGGAATTTGGTTCTTCAACGCTCTCCATGCCAGGTGGCCGTGGCCGATTTCGCGGCGACCGACGCTGCGTTGGGGTCTTGCCTCGCCCGTACAGAACGGCGGGAAGTTGTAGTGAAGCAGGAAGCGCATATAGCTCTTGTCGAGTACATCGTCCACGAGTTTCTCGTCCAACTTCGTTCCGAGGGTACAGGTTGAAAGGCTTTGGGTCTCGCCACGGGTGAAGATGCTGCTTCCGTGAGGCATGGGCAGCGGACTTGTTTCACACCAGATGGGGCGTATTTCGTCGGTCTTGCGGCCGTCGAGGCGTATGCCTTCGTCGAGAATGCAGCGACGCATGGCATCGCGCATCACGTCGTGATAGTAGCGTTCGGCCTCTGCATGCTTCTCGGCGAGTTCGTCTTCGCTCAGATCGGTGTGCGAAGCGTCGTACTTTTCGAGGAAGTCGGCAATGATTTTGTCGAATGCTTCCTGACGGGCGTGCTTCTCCAGTGCCTGCTTCGTCACGTCGTAGGCGGGTTGATACAGCTCTTTGTTGATCTCTTCGCGAAGACTTTCGTCGTTGATTTCGTGGTCGTACTCACGCTTGACGTCCTTGCCCAACTCTTTGGACAACTCCTCTTGGAGGGCACACATGGGCTTGATGGCATCCATGGCGACCTTCAATGCACCGAGCAAGTCCTGTTCGGACACTTCGTTCATTTCGCCTTCCACCATCATGATATTCTCTGCCGAGGCACCGACCATGATGTCCATGTCGGCCTCTTTCATCTGTTCGAAAGTCGGATTGACGACATATTCGCCACCGACGCGCGCCACGCGCACTTCGGAGATGGGGCATTCGAAAGGTATATCTGAGCAAGCCAATGCGGCTGAAGCGGCAAATCCGGCAAGTGCATCGGGCTGATCAACGCCGTCGGCACTGAAAAGGAGGATGTTTACGAACACCTCTGCATGATAATTGGACGGGAATAAGGGTCTGAGCACGCGGTCCACAAGGCGTGAAACGAGAATCTCGTTGTCGCCCGGCTTGCCTTCGCGCTTGGTGAAACCGCCGGGGAAACGGCCTGCGGCTGCATATTGTTCGCGGTAATCAACCTGCAAAGGCATGAAATCCGTGCCGGGCACGGCATCTTTGGCAGCACAAACCGTTGCCAGGATGGCGGTGTTTCCCATGCGGAGCATAACGCTTCCGTCGGCTTGTTTTGCCAATTTTCCTGTTTCAATCGTGATGGTTCTTCCATCAGGCAACTGAACACTTTTCGTAATAACGTTCATTTAATTTTTCTTCTTCTTGTTGTAACTACATCTAAAATAACATATCGAAAGGACAAAGACCGAAGAATCCGTCTTGTCAAATCATTGTTTGGGAAGGGTGTTTTCGGGTTGCACACGCTTTCAAAATATATGTTCGGGCTTGTTTAAGCCGTACAGTAATGCCATTTCCGGCATTGATTTTTGTCTCAGACGGTGCGTTTGTTGTTTGGTTTCGTGGAAACGAAGCCCGACAGACAAGGTTGAAAACGATGCAAAATTAGGTAATTCATTACAAATAAACGAATAAAACATTCATTATTTCGCTTTTTTAGGAAAAGCGTCGGAGGCGTTGAAGTGAGTTGTTTGTCCGCCAATCAACCGAAACCGGTCCGGATTCTGATGGCCGATCCGGGAAGAACAAGCACGGGAAGCTCCACGAATGGAACTTCCCGTGAGGATGATGGTCGCGCCCGTTGGGACGCGTTGTGCCGATGTTGTGGGCTAAAAGCCCTCGTCGGACGTGATGTCAGAAAGCGGGAATGGGACCCGTCCAGTCGCAGGTCACAGCCTTTCCCTGATCCGAAACGAGGTTGGCCACGACGTGATAGTTGGTGTCGTCGACCTTGGTGATGGTCACCGTACCGTCCACGATGCCGCAATGCGACACGCTGTAGTCGGCGTTTACCCGCTCAACATGCGAACCGAGAGGAATGCCGGCGGTATATGTTCCGGGGAAGAAAACGCCCGGCTCCTGCCTGATGGTGTATTGTCCGGTCTTTGTTCCTGCTTTGTAGGTGCCTTCAAAGCCGGCACCTTTGGCGGCAAAGAGATCCAGATGGAGCTTCATGCCCGGCTCCATGGGATGGACACCGTCGGCACTGATGCCGTCGACATCGAACAAACGGATGACGTAGTTGTCGATGTTGGTCTTGGCATACAGGAGATATTGACCCGAAAGAGGCTTGATGTCGACATCGGCGGTGATGAATTTATTGTCGGGTTTGTCTTCGATTCCGCTTTGGTCATCGAAAGCAATTTCGCCATTGTAGTGGAACTTGAAGGTCTGTCCGTCCTTTGTCTGCACCGTTGCGGTGAAGTCATAGCCTTGGTCGACATGCTTTACCACCATCTCGCCGCCCATCAGTTGATGGTCGACGATGCGATAACCGGTGCCCTCCTTGCCCTTGTTGACGGTCAGAACGGAAAACTCTTGCGTGAAGCATCCGTTCTTTCTGCCCGGGCTGAAAGTGTAGGTTCCTTCGGGAAGGATGGCATTTTTGTGGTCGGCCGACACCGCACTCCAGATGTCGACGTAGAGGATGTACCCGCCGTTGTGCATCGGAACGGGGTCGCCGTTGGCATTTTTGCCCACGCGGTCGTTGGTGAGAATGAAGTAATAGTCGGCATAACCTTCTTTCCAGAAGTCACCGAAGTAGATGTTGCCGACGCTGTTGGTCAGTTCGATAGGGGTGTCTGCAGAGCGTGCGTGTCGCTTGATGCTCTTGATTTGCGACGCGTCCGTTTCATTGATGTCCCACGAATTGTCCTGTCCGTAAACAAAGATGTTGCCGGCGGTTTGGGTGGTATGGCCGTCTTGATATTCTATATCGAATTGCGCCCGTGCGTGAATGACGCAGAGAAGCGCGAGGCATGCAAATATGATTTTTTTCATTTCAGAATCTCTTTCTTGGGGATTATTCAAACACAATGTTGTCTACGCATACGCCAAACGATGTCGAGAAGATGTTGGTATAGGCATCCGAGGCCTGAATGCCGGCAGCCAGTCGGTTGATGTTGCCGAGCGACGAGAGGTCCACCGTTGTCCATTCGTTGCAGATATAGGTCTTTCCGTCGCGGAAATCGGCGAGTACTGCCGTCACCGAACCGGTTTCGGCCCCGTTTTTGTCGTAGCCTGTGAAGATGACTTCGAGGAAATCGCCCTCGGCAAAAGCGGGCTTGCTGTAGTAGCCTATCTTACAGTTTTGCCATGTTTCGGCGGTGTTGTTGACGGCTATCGAGCGGATGAGGTGTTCCGCCTGTTCGTCGAATGCGAACTCGGGCTTCAATCCGTTCAGTGTACCCGATACGTATTTGTCGAATCGGAAGATGGAGAATTTGGCCGAGCCGTCGGTGCCTGCCGGTGTGGAAGCGTCGGTGGTGATGACCTTGTTGGGAGAGGCCGAACCCGGATACTCGCTGTCCCACGCCGACACTTGTGACTCTTCGGAGACCATTGCGCCGCTGAACATGCCGTATTTTTCCTGAACTTTGAAGGTGGCTCCTTTTTCGGTGTAGACCGATTCGCCGCCTGATGTCATGTTGTTGTGCTTGTTGGTGGGGAACACACAGTCCTCGAAGGTGATGGTTTGGGTGGCTGCCGCCTTAGGGGCACGCTCGATGCGGTCGTCGATGGCGAGGGCGTTGCCTGCCAGCGTCCATGCCTCTTCTGTGCCTGCGACCACGGCTTTGTCGGCCGTTTTGAGGGTGGTGCCGTCCGTTTTGACGATGACGAAAGTGTCTTGCGCCATCGTGTGGGCTGCCATCAGGGCAGCCGCAAGTAAGAAACGCGTTCTCATGTCACAGTCCTCCTTCTTTTATTTCTTCATGAATTTCACCGCGCGCGTACCCACTTTGAGTACGTATGTGCCTTGGGGCAGACGTGACACATCGACCGTCGTGGTGCTGCCGTGCAGTACGCTCACGCCTTGTCGGGCACCGTCAATGCCATAAACGGCCACATCGGCGGCCTTGTCACCGCCCGAAACGATGAGCTTTTCACCCACCATGAGCAGCGACGGGGTGGTGTCGGCCATGCTTTGGCCGGCAATTCCCGCCTCGGTGATCATCTTCACATAGGCCACTTGCACGCTGTCGATGGCGTTTCCTTCCTTCAGAACGATGCTGAACTGCGTGTCATTGTCGGCCGCCAGCAGGAAATCCACGTTGCCCAGAGGCACTTCGATGCCTTTGTCGGTCTGTAAACCCCACACCTGACTTTGTGCATTGGCGGCTGTAAAAGTGAGGAAAAGCGATGCTAATAAGAATATTTGTTTCATAATTGTATGGTTAGATGACAGGCTCTTTCGGTTGGAACTTCGCGGAAGGAGAGAGCCGTATGCCGCTTCCGGAAGGTGTCGGTGCGAATGTCGGTGGTTGAATCCCGATGATTATCGACCGTGCAAAGATACATTATTTCTTGAATTGCAAAATATTTGACTAATGAAATTTCAGACATAATCGTGCAAAAAAGCATGTTTTTCCTGCGTTTTGCATGCAAACCGACATCGAATACCTGCACTTTGTCAATTCAAAGTGTAACTGTGACAAGTCGGCCGACAACCTGTCCGGTCGTCAATCGGACAAAACCGTTTCGGACTCTGATAACCGATTGTGGGTGAAGGAAGGGAAGAATGAGGACGGAGAGCCTGCAGACAGGGCGAGGAATGTGTCGAATCGTCAATAGAAAGGATTATGAAACAGAGACGAAAAAAGGGATGAGATTGTTGCAAATCCCATCCCTTGAGAAGTTATCCGGCAAGCAGCCTTTCCGGAGCGGCAGGGATTGCCGCCTGATAAAAGCTGCCTGGGGCTGTTTCCGGTACTGTCGGATGCCTTGACTGACAGCATCGGCAGGCATCCGTACCGGAATGATGCCGATTGTTTATTTGGCTTCTTCGGGCAACATCACCACTTCGATGGAGTTGCCGTTGTTGAAGATGACATTTTTCATGAACTCCGACACCTTAGCCGGGGTGAGGCTTTCAACCACTTTGCGGTAGTCGGTGTGCTTATCCACGCCCAATTCGTCGTAGTCACTGATGACATCCATCCAGTAACCGTTCTGTTTGGTACTGGTTTCGTAGTTCTTGATGAAGGCTTCTTTCACCTTGTTGAGCATGTCTGCATCAACTGTTTGAGTGAGTCTGAATGCCTCTTCGCGCATGATCTTGATGGCTGTATCGGCCATTTCGGGCTTCATGGGGCAGTCGCCGAGGATGAAGTTGTAGGGAACATCACCACCAAGGTTCACTCCACCATAAGCACCTGCGGAGTAGGCTGCGCTGGCTTCTTCACGAATCTTCTGAATATAGATCATGCTCAGCACCTCGGCGGCGGCATTGGCTGCCACAGCGTTTTCGAGCGAATAAGGCACTTGGTCGTTGAACCAATAGATGCGGGCATGTGCTTTCGGGGTTTCCATCTTGCGGTAGAAACGGTTCACGGTTTCACCGTGCTTGTATGTGGACACTTTCTTCCACGATTCGGCTTTCTTGGCATTGCCGGGCAACGACGCAATGTATTGTTCGATGAGCGGACGGAGTGTGGCTTCGTCGAAGTTGCCAACGAAGTAGAAGGTGAAATCGCCGGCATTTGCCAATCTTTCCTTGGCAATTTGCAAACAGCGGTCGTAGTTGAGTTTCTTCAAATCATCTACATCAAGCGAAGCGAAGCGGGGGTTACGGCTGTAGAGTGTGGACTGAACAGAGTCGCTGAAAGCACTCTCGGGTGACAAATCTTTGTTCTTCAGAGCGTTTTCGAGCATCGAAACGAGCGTTCCGTATGCCTTTTCGTCCTTCTTGATGTCGGTGAAATTGAGGTAAACCAGCTGCATCATGGTCTCAATATCCTTGGGCAGGCAGTTGGCATTCACACTTTCGTGGAGGTTGCTGAGTGAGAAATCGGCACTTGCCTGCTTACCGGCAAGGGCTTTCTCGAGTTCCATGTGGTCGAAGTTTCCGAGTCCGCTCGAACCGATGACGGCATCGATGAGCTTGTAGTTCACCACGTCATTTTCGGGAAGGAGTGAAGAACCACCTTTCGAAATCGCCATCATGCGTACTTCGTCGGCCTTGTAGTCGGTCTTTTTAAGGATGACGCGCGCGCCATTGGATAAGGTAAGTTCTTTGTAACCGAACTTGTCATTCATCTTTTCGCTCTTGATTTTGCCTTTCTTGGGGAGCTTGGTGATGAGCGGTTCGTCCTTCACATTGTCGACATACGCCGTGAGTTGTTCGGCTCTTACGTCGTTCATGGCCTTAAGATAGCCTTCTTTGGTGGGATAAGCTGTACCTTCTTTCTCGGTATTGAAGTTCACCACGACAACATTCGAGTCGGTTTTGCTGACGAGTTGGGGCAGCACTTCATTGATGGGATCCACCGGAATGTTGGGTACTATCTGATTCATGATGGCATAGTAGTCGTCCATCGAGGGGATAGGCTCGTTGTTCAGGTAGTGGCGAGTGTACTCGTTACCATACGAAGCGTTGGTGATTTTGTCGCGATTGGTGTATTGTTTTTCCAAACGGCTCATGTAGTCGGACTTGGCACGGGCATATTCGGTCGGTGTGAAGCCGAATTGGATGGCACGCAACACCTCCCTGTACGCAGTGGCAAATGCTTCTTCGCTTCTGCCTTCTTTAGGCAAGATGGTCAGTCCGAAGCAATCTTTGGTGCTGGCGAAGATGTATTGTTCATCATTGACGCTGGCCTGGATGTACGGACAGCCGGCATCGAGAGCCTTTTCTGTCAGGCGTTGGTTGAGCATCTCGCAGGCAATTTGCTTGATATAGCCTTCGATGAGGTACATCATGTTGCCTTTTTCGGCATCGGGAGTGGCATCATGTTTGAACATGGCCATGATAATGTTGGTCTGTTGTTCCTTGTCTTTGTCGACAACGATGATGGGTTCTGCATTATCGGGCACGTTTTCCTTTTCAACCTTACCGCGGTTTTCGGGCAATTTGATGCCGGAGAAGAGTTCTTTGATCTTCTGTTCGGTGCGATCCACGTCGATATCGCCCACCACGATGATGGCCTGATTCTCGGGATGATACCACTTATGGTAGTAATCGCGCAACACTTGGGGTTCGAAATTGTCGATGACTTCCATCTTACCGATGGGCATACGCAGGCCGTACTTGCTGCCGGGATAGATGGTTTCGAGGTTACGCTCGAACATTCTTTGCGATGCCGACGAACGCAAACGCCATTCTTCATGGATCACGCCGCGTTCTTTGTTGATTTCATCTTCCTCGAGCAAGAGTCCGTTCGACCAGTCTTTCAGGATGAGCAGGCACGAGTCGAGGGCACTTACGCGGGTGGAAGGCACGTCACTGATGCGATAAACGGTTTCGTCGATGCTGGTATAAGCGTTGAGGTCGCTACCGAATTCGACACCGAGCGAACGGGTGTATTCGATCAAATTGTTGCCTTTGAAGTTATCGGAGCCGTTGAACGCCATGTGTTCGAGGAAGTGTGCCAAACCTCTTTGCAGGTCGTTCTCCTGAAGCGAACCCACTCTTTGGGCGATGTAGAAGTTCACTCGCTTTTCGGGCCATCCGTTTTGCCTTACATAATAAGTAAGGCCATTCTCCAACTTGCCCATTCGTACCGACTTGTCGACGGGAATCGGGGGCATCATCTGTGCCTGTACTGCTGTCGAGACGACCAGCAATGCGGCCAAAAGAATTTTTTTGAATCTCATAATTTATTACTATAATGTTGTATTTATTATTGTATAGATTGAATTTAACGTGAGATAGGCAATTGATTTTGTTCTAAAAAGGTCATGCAAAGATAATAAATTCCATGATACATAAGTCTCTACAAGTATATTTTTTAGACAGATTAACAAGAACTTCGTGCATTTGTTAAGTCGCATTTCGCTCTGGCAGGTTCTTCACTTGCAAGTATTTGGCTCCCAATCGGTCATCAGGCCGTTTTGATTTACATTTCATGCTGTTCATGGCACTTTCCGTCCGGTTTCGTCCGCTTGCCGGTATATTGTCTGCCATTTGGTGCTGCAGCAGTCTGCTACGTCTGCATCAAGCCGACAACCGGACTGCTCGACAATCAGGCGAAGCCGACTCGGACTCTGACGACCGATTCGGATTGAGGCATCGCCATTTCCGAAATTTCGGATGGTATGAGGATGGGAGTAGCGGACTATGGCATGATAAACCGACAGACAAAATACCGACAGACAAACGATATATGGTCGGGAAGCATCGGAAACAACATGAAAGTTGAGTTTGGCGGTTTATGACTGATTGGGAATTAATAAAGATTAACCACACAATACTTGCATATTCTTCCGAAAATTGTAAATTTGCAGCTCTTTGTATCGGCCTTTACTCAATGAACTGAAGCAATAAAAACATTTATAAACAACGAATCAAAAACGACGAAAATGAAAAAGATGTTACTCTCTTTGGCAGCCTTTGTGCTGTCATTAGGCATGAATGCCCAAAGCATGATGCCTCAAAAGGTAACGCAAAACATTGCCGGCAATATGCCGGCAGAGATGCGTTCTGTCCAAAGCAATGCCAAGTCGGCTGCTCCGGCACGCCTGGAAGCCAACCAGCGTCTCGCGGGTTACTACACAACCGATGACCTCGGAGAATCCGGAGTCGGCTTTTTGGTTGCACCGGGCAACAACAAGGCAGCCATCTTTGTCAGTCCGGATATCTTGGAAAACTGGGTGGGCTACAAGATTGTCGGCATGCGTTTCGGTCTTTGCTACGCCGTAGGTGCATCGCGTATCTTCCTCACTGCGGTGGATGAAAATGGCGGAATCGGTGCCGATTTGGCAGAAAAGGCTGTTTCCACGACCGTTGTGGGATGGAACACCGCCATGTTCGACCAACCCATCGAAATCAAGAAAGACGATGCTTTCATGGCAGGTTTCGACTACAAGCAGGGCAGCAACCAGCAAAGCGATGCCAGCTATCCCCTTTCGGTAGTGGCAAAGGGTTCGCAAATCGCCCCGACCTACCTCTACGGCAACGTGCCCGCATCGAGCGGTGGCCAGGGGTTGGCATGGTATAACATCGACAACATGAGCGGAAACCTGAGCGTTCAGCTCATCGTGGCTTCGGACAACCTGCCTGCCAAGCAGATTCTTTTCAACCAATTCAGCACAGACAAGGTGGCTTACATGCCCGGCACACAAGGCACTGTGGACATGACCCTTTTCAACAACGGTACCGAGAACATCGGTTCTTATGTCATCGACCTCACCATCGGCGGCAAAACCGTGGGTTCTTACACCTCTGCCGCCGCCCTGGCACCCAACACCACCTTCAACGTCAGCGTTCCTTTCAACATCGCCCAAGACCAGCCGTTGGGTGCAACCAGTCTGATCGGAACCGTGAAGAGCATCGACAACGCTGCTCCCGCCACCCCGGGAAATGCTGCCGAAGCCTCTTTCGACATCCGCAACAAGGTGTTCGTTCAGCATGTGGTCATGGAAGAGTTCACCGGAACCGGCTGTGGCTATTGCCCCAGAGGAATGGCTGCCATGGAATATCTCAACGACACCTATGGTGAACGCTTCATCGGCATCGGTATTCACCAATATAATACCGGCGACCCGATGTATAATAATGTATATGCCCGACTGGGATTCACCGGCGCTCCCTCTTGTATCGTCAACAGAGACGGCAAAACCATCGATCCCTATATCGGAGGAATCAATGCCGTTGTCGAAGCCATGAAGGGCGACCCGACCGTGGGCGTATCCGTGAAGGGTGCATGGAACGAAAGCGAAACACAGGTCAATGCCGTCGCTACAGTCGAAAGTGCCATTTCGGCATCCAATTACTCGATTGTATTCGTTCTCCTTGGTGACAGTCTCACCGGTACAACCACCTCTTGGAAACAGTCGAACTATCTGGCAGGAGACGACCCCGCTACTTACGGAAACGAAAAATATATTTCGCAGTTCCTCAAAGGCGGTCAATACGGACAGTCTTACTTCTCCTACAATTTTGAAGATGTATTGATTGGAAGCTCTTACAATGCCTCTTCCGTGAATCAGGCTTCACTCGGAGCCATCAGCCCCGATGCAACGACCGTCGTGAAATACACACTCGGCATCGACTCAAAAACCGCTGTCAAAGATGCCCTGAGCAAGAATCATGTAAGAGTTGTTGCCATGGTTCTTGACAACAAAGGCAAGATTGTCAATGCAGCTCAAGCTCACGTAACGTCTGCCACCGGCATTGCAGACAAGGGTACCGTGGCCGACAAAAACGTGGAGGTGGCCCGTTACACCATCGACGGACAAAGAATCAACACTCCGCAACGCGGTATCAACATCGTGAAGATGTCTGACGGTTCCACCGTCAAAGTGATGGTGAAATAATCGGTCCCACAACCCCGTTCATCCTGTATGCCATCGCCGGCAGACCGGTCGGCAATGACAAAACAATATCGGCAGGTCGAATCTCAAGAGAGGTTCGACCTGCTTTTCGTTTGTCATTCCGACAACAAATCTGCCCTTCCGGCTTGCAAGACTTCCCCTTTCACCGGGTAAGACATGCCCTTTTATGGTGTAAAAGTTGCCCTTTCGACGGTCAAAAGTTGCCCTTTTGTTCCATTGCTTGTGTGGCATGATCGTATGTTGTTGGTTTATAGTATTTTACGTTGCTTGCTTGCCTTTGTCGCCTGCGGACAAATCTCACCGGAAGTCTGACCGACGAAAAATCTCCCATGTCCCCCTCCTGCTTCGTTTTCACCGGACAAGAGCATTCCGGATGCCGATAAACTCAAATCGGTCATGAGAGCGTTTGGACATAGTTCATGCCGTTCATATCACTTTCCGTCCCGGTTTCGTCCGCTTGTCGGTACCTTGTCTGTCGCCTTGTTTTGCAAAAGCCCGCTACGGCTGCAACAAGCCGACACTCAAACAGCCCGGCAACCGGACAATTCCGATTCGGGTTCTCATGACCGTTTGGGGAAGAATGATTGGGTTGGAAGTTTTTTTCTGAATCTGTCCGGAATAAAAAGAGCCGGCTCGCGATGGTTCTTCGCGGAGTCGGCTCGCACTGGTATGTGTAAGTTGTTGTATTTTGTCGGTAGCCGGGCTGTCCTTTCTCATGGTAGTCCGGCCGATGGATACTCTCAGTCTGAATGTCAGGGTTGTTTGTTGCGGTCGCTTCGGATGAGTGCCAACAGCTTTTCGACCGCCTCTTCTTCGGGGATGTTGCGTTCGACGCATACTTGCTTGCGATACAGAGAGATGCGTCCTCTGCCTGCCCCGACGTAGCCATAGTCGGCATCGGCCATCTCTCCGGGACCGTTGACGATACATCCCATGATGCCTATCTTCAACCCTTTCATGTCCTTGGTGGCGGCTTTGATGCGCGCAATGGTGGTCTGCAGGTCGTAGAGCGTGCGTCCGCATCCCGGACAGCTGATGTATTCGGTCTTCGAGGTGCGCAGTCGGGCAGCCTGCAGGATGCCCAGTGCGGTGGCAGCCAAAAGCGCGTAGGGCAGGGGGAGTGCCTCTTTCCGTGATACGCGGTGTGCATCGGGGTCTTCGGGAGCATCGTTGATGAGCCACAGCCCGTCGGTCATGCCGTCCATGCAGAGTACACCGGCATCGGCAGCGGCTTCGATTTGAAAATCGCTTTTGGTTGCCGCGGTGTGGTGATAGGTATTGGCAAAGATCACCGGATTGGTGATGCCGTCGTTCATCAGTCCGTGAACGAAAGCCCGTTGGTCGCCTGCACGGTTGTCGTGACGGGAGGCATACACAGCCACGACCTCGGGATGTGCTTTCAGACAGGCGTTGTATCGGTTGCGATGCCGGCGCGATTCGATCAGCAGGAATTTCACTTTGGCGTCGCTCGTAGCCACGAAACGCATCGTGCGGGTGGTGAAAAGGGGCAGGATGCGGTGGCCGGGATGTGTGGTCTGGAGCCGTTTGCAAACGCCATAGTCGGCGATGAGGGGAATGGCGGTGCCGACATGGGCTGGTATGCTGCTGCCGCAATAGAGGTAGTCGGCGCGTATGTCGGCATCGGCATCGGGCTGTTCGTTCGTTGTCAGTGTCGAAGCGGAGAGGATCACCGCCGGAACGTGTTCGCCACCGATGGCATCGACAGCCACGGTGGCGCGTCTTCGGGGATTGGTGAAGCTGAAGTCGGTAGCCGCTTGCGCCACGATGCGCTTGCCGGAGGTACGTCGTTCAAAGTGTTCGGCCAAGTGCCGTGCCACCGGAATTTCGTGTTCGGGTTCTTCACTGAGCGATACGCGGATGGTGTCGCCGATACCGTCGGTGAGCAACGCACCGATGCCCACCGCGCTCTTGATGCGTCCGTCTTCGCCTTCTCCGGCCTCGGTGACACCCAGATGCAGGGGGAAGTGCATATTTTCGGCCTCCATCCGCTCCACCAGCAGGCGCACCGACTGCACCATGACGACGGTATTGGATGCCTTGATGGAGATGACCACATCGGTGAAGTGTTCCCTGTGGCACACGCGGAGGAACTCCATGCAGCTTTCCACGATGCCTTCGGGGGTGTCGCCGTAGCGCGACATGATGCGGTCGGACAACGAACCGTGGTTGACTCCGATACGGATGGCGGTGCCGTTGGCTTTGCAGATGTTGATGAAGGGTACGAAGCGTTCCTCGATTTTTTTCAGTTCTTCAGCATATTCGCTGTCAGTGTATTCTATGTGGGCAAACTTTCGTGCCGCATCGACATAGTTGCCGGGGTTGATTCTCACTTTCTCGGCATACAAGGCGGCTACATCGGCAACCTTGGGGTTGAAGTGTACGTCGGCGACCAAAGGGGTGAGATAGCCGTCCCGGCGCAGCACCGACTGAATGTTTTTCAGATTTTCGGCTTCGCGAATGCCTTGGGTGGTCAGTCTGACGATGTCGCCACCGGCATCGATGATGCGCTTGGCTTGGGCTGCCGAGGCTTCGGTGTCATCGGTCGGGGTGGTGGTCATCGACTGGATGGCGATGGGATGGCGGCTGCCCAGGGTGATGTTGCCCACCCTGACATCGATGGTGGGACGACGACGGTAGTTGAATAGGTTTGTCATGGACGTTCTTGTCTGTGGTGAGTAAGGGTCGTCGGCATCCCGGAAGCGTGCCGACGGATGGGGGATGAAAGGCGGAAAACCTCCCGACGGATGTCGTCAAAGGATTCTTTGGACAACTGTCGATACGCTTTCCGTCTACATGCTGACAGTCTAAACGGTCAGTTGGTTTTCATCTTATAGGTCTTGATGTCTGCCAATTCGCGGTTGGCCTTCTCGATTTTGCTGCCCAGTCCGGCCTTATAGGCGGCAAGCCTGGCAGCTGTTTCGGGCTGCGAAAGGGCGAGCATCTCCACCGCAAGGATGGCTGCATTCATCGCTCCGTTCACGCCGACGGTGGCAACGGGAATGCCGGGAGGCATCTGTACGATGCTCAAGAGGGCGTCGAGACCGTCGAGCATGCCTTTGATGGGTACACCGATGACGGGCAATGTGGTCGAAGCGGCAATGACTCCGGGCAATGCGGCCGCCATGCCGGCACCGGCAATGATGACTTTCACGCCACGTGAGGCCGCTCCTTTGGCAAACGATTCCACGGCATCGGGGGTGCGATGTGCCGAGAGGGCATTGACTTCAAACGGTATTTCCAACTCTTCAAGGAACTTCATGGCTTTCTCCATGACGGGCAGATCACTCGTGCTGCCCATGATAATACTGACAAATGGATTCATATCATTAAATTAACGGATAGTTTCATGACGGCAAAACCGGCACAGACCATGCCGATCAGGAAGCCTGCTATGACCTGCGACAGGCTGTGCTGGCGAAGGATGATGCGGCTCGTTCCCACCATTCCGCCCAAGAGCAGGATGATGCAGAGCCACCAGACGGGATTGAAGGAAAACAGAAAGGCAAATGCTTGCAGGGCACCTGCCACACCGCCGATGCCCGCCGTGTGGGTGGATACTTTCCAATACACGTTGATGATGGCGCAAACGACCTGTATGAGCAGGGCGGCTATGAGGATGCTCGTCATGAAATAGGTGACATGGAGCATGTTGAGAATGTAGAAACAGAGGTAGTAACAGAGGATGGAAATGACGTAGGGTATCATGCGGCGCTCACGAAAACCGAGTTGAAAGAGGTTCCATCCTTGGTAACGACGGTACAGATGGATGAGAAGGGTGGGTGTCAGAACCGTGAAAACATAGACGATCAGCATCAGACGGAGCTTGTAATTGAAAGGAAGCATCGCAAGATAACTGAAACTGAAGAGTGCCATCAGCCCCAGCAGGGGCAGATAAAAGGGTGTGGAAAGTATGCTCAGCACCCTTGCAATGAAGATTAGATTCTTTGCATTCATGCCATGGCAAGGTGTAAATGTGTCGGGTCGGTGATCGGTTCTCTGCGGATTTTGTTTTCTCCTTCGGACGTTTTGCCTGCCCGACGGTCGCTGCCGGTGGGGCTTTTACCGTCGGAAACGTGCTGTCGGGATGCCCAGCTGGTCGCGATACTTGGCGACCGTGCGCCGCGCAATGGGATAACCGCGTTTGGTCATCTCGGCTTTCAGCGCGTCATCGTTGAGCGGATGTTGTTTGTCTTCGTTGTTGACGATTTCCTGTAAGATGTTTTTGAGTTTGCGGGTGGACAGTTCTTCGCCATCGCCGGTGGTGTATCCGTCGCTGAAGAAGTATCTGAGCGGGAATATTCCCCATCGTGTCTGTGCGTATTTCACGTTGCTCACCCTCGAAATGGTGGAGATGTCAAGGCCGGTTTCCTGCGCCACGTCTTTCAAAGTCATGGGTTTGAGGTCGCTCTCGTCGCCTTCTTGGAAGAATTTTGTCTGTATCTTGATGATGGCCTGCATGGTTTTGTTCATGCTTCTGCGTCTTTGTCTGACGGCTTCGATGAAGCCTTGTGCCTTGCCTATTTTGTCTTTGGCATAGAGCAGGGCTTCTTTGTCCTGCCGGCTCATCTTGTCTTTGTTGGCACGATAGCTGTCGAGAAGGCTCAAAAAAGAGGGCGATACATAGAGTTCGGGCAGATTTCCTTGGTTGAGCGAAAACGAAATGGAACCGTCGTCCTGCGTGTCGATGATGAAATCAGGTGTGATCTGGCGGATGCTTCTCCCTTCGGTTTCGCCCAAGGCGGCACCGGGTTTGGGGTTCAGACGCCTGATTTCTTCCCTTGCTTCTTCCATTTCGAAATCCGACAGGTGCAGCGTCTTGCCTATTTTGTCCCATTGGTAGCGTTCGAACGCCGGGAAACATTGGCTGATGATGCGTTGTGCGCATTGTTTTCGCGGGCTGTCGGGGCGTCGGTTGAGCTGTAAAAGCAAACATTCCTGCAGGCTTCGGGCACCTATCCCGGCAGGGTCGAAGTCTTGCAATATCGACAACACTTCTGCAACTTGGTCGGTGGTGACATCGAGATGGTGGTAGATGGCGAGTTCGTCCGAGATGGCATCGAGGGGTTTTCGCAACAAACCGTCGTCATCGAGTGAGCCGATGAGGTACTCCATGATTTGAGTTTGTTCGGGCGTAAGGGTCACTTCGCTCATCTGCTGACGCAGGTTGTCGTAAAAGCTCATGGTGTTTCCGTAGACCATCTCTTCGGTTTCGGCCTCGGTGTTGTGTCGGATTCCCACTCCGTAGTCGGGCAGACGGTCGTCAAAGTCGATGCTGTCGAGTGCGGCATCGAGCTGTTCGGCACGTTCCTCCCGTTCCGTTTTTTGTTCGAACGATTCCGAATCATCGCTTTCAGGTGCCTCATTGTCGCGATTGCTGTCAAATCCTTGTTCGTCGGAAGGTGCAACTTCAAGAGCCGGATTGTCGTCGATTTCGGCTTCGACCGCTTCTTCGAGTTGTGCCAGGGGCATCTCCAGCAAATGAACTGTAAGCATTTGCTGAGCCGTGAGTTTCTGCGTCTGCAGGAGTTTTAGCTCTTGTTCGAGTTTGAGTTCTTGTGCCATCCCTGTTGTTTGCCCGATGAATGTCCGCCGGTCTTCACACTGTCGGGATTTCGAAGCCCGACAACGGTTGATCGACCGGAATCGAATGATATTGCAAAAGTAAACAATTATTTCCTACTGCCGGCATGTTTCGGCTCAAAAAAGTATCGGGCGTGGAGCTGCTTTGTCGCTCCTTCGGCTTCCTTTCGCGGTTGGTGAAGGCAATGTGTCTGCCCGGGCGGTGTTATTCTTTCGTGTCTTTGTTTGCCAGAATCACACCGGCCAGAATCAGGGCGCAGCCCACCCACGACATGATGGTCATCTGTTCGCCCAGAAACCACCAGCTGACGACAATCGTTGCGATGGGGCTGATGTAGTTGTAGTTGGCCGTTACGACCGCACCCAGCCTCTTGGTGGTGACGCTCCAGAGCGCGAAACAGGCAAAAGAGGCTATCAATCCCAAAAAGAGAAGGTTGAACATCACGTTGGGAGCCAGGAAATGTGCGAGACGGAACTGCCAGGGCATGAAGATGAAACAGGGGAGGGTGGTGAGCAACCCGTAAGCAAATACCTTGCGCGTGATGAACACCGAGCTGTAACGGTTGCCGAGTTTCTTGAGCAACAGGCAGTAAAGACCGAAGCAGAACGATGAAACGATGGCCAGCAGGTCGCCGATGGGATTGAGCTTCACGGGACCTATCTGTCCGTTGAATATAACGATGGCAACGCCCGTCAGTGCCAAGGCGGTACCGGTGATGAGCATCTTGCCCAGCTTCATGCCCTTGGTGAAGGCAAAAGCCAGCAGCGTCGTGATGAGAGGCGATGCCGAAACGATGAAGCTCACGTTGTTGGCCATCGTATAGCGAAGGGCATAATTTTCCGAGATGAAGTACAAGCTGCCGCCCGTGATGCCCAGCATGAGCATCCAAAATTCGTCCCTCCATGTGTCAGACCATAACTTCCGGGGGGAGATAAAGATGATGCAGATATATGCCATGACAATTCTGGCGAAGAAAATCTCGTCCTCTCGCATGCCGGCTTGCAATAAAACCTTGCTGCTGACGAGCGTACTTCCCCATATAATAACGATTACCAGGGCAATCAGGTGATAAAACCAATTGCCCATTTTCTTTTCGGTTGCCGTAGAATCGCTGACCATCTTGTTCATAAAAGGTTGTGTTTTACATTATAAAAATGCCTCTTTTATGCAAAAGTACTGCTTTTATTTTTATCTCACAAATAAATTTCTGCTTTTTTTTCGGTGTGCTTTCATTTCGTGTTGTCGGGTATTCAGCATCGTTGGCAGTCGGGATGTGTCCTCGGGCGCGGAGTGTCCGTTGACATGATGCCGGGAGGATAGGAGGAATCGGGTGGTAAATGCCTGTCTGATTGTTCGTTCTTTCTTTTCTGTTGTTCGAAAATTCTTCTTGAGATTAAGTGGTGTTGGCTGTGCCGGAAGCCATGGTTTTTGTCCTAAACCGGTCTTTAACCCAAACCGGTCAGAGAGCGTTTGTTTATACATTTCCTGTCGTTCATGTCACTTTGCGGCCGGTTTCGTCTGCCGTCCGGCATCTTGCCTGCCGTTTTGTCTTGCCGTAGCCCACTATGCCTGCAACAAACCGACAAGCCATCTGCCAACCATCAAGCGAAACCGACTCGGAATCTAATGACCGGTTTGGGTTTAAGTCCGAGACGATTTTTATTCGCTCTGTTCGGAGCGGATTGATGTTTGTGTACCGTCTGCGCACGGAAACCAAGTACAGATTGCAGCCATGATGCCTCTTTGCGGCCGGAAACCGACCGGGAAGCGGAATAAAAAGAAACCCGAGAGTCCCGTTGCCGGTTGGCAGGGGTACTCTCGGGTTGTATGGTCAATGCTCTCGAACGGCGGTATTGCCACTTTCTCAAGCGTGGTTTTCAAACAATTCCGGCGTTCTCTTGTGGAAAGGGAAAGCTGTGGCGACGGTTTGTCTCGGCAAATCAATAAACCAAGAGTTGTCCCGGACGGATGCGCGTACTCTTTCCTATGCGGTTTCGCTTGCAAAGTTCTTCGGGTGTGATGCCTCTTTTGCGTGCAATGGAGAAGACGGTTTCACCGGCCTCAACCTTGTGATAGCGCTTGGTGCTGCCGTAAGCCATGTCGGTGTTGCCCGCTCTGCTGTTGTTCTTGGGGGTATTGTCGCCCGAAACATCTCTGAAGTTGTAGCCGTCTTTCGCCTTGGCCCCCCTCAGACGGTTGGCCTGAGCCGACTCCTTGCCGAAAGTGGAGCGGCGGAACATGTAGGTATCTGCCGTCACGTCTTGCGCACGGAAGTCGAACAGGAGAGCCGGATTGAGCGCAACGCCACACAAGCGTGTCTCGAAGTGGAGGTGTGAACCCGTGCTGCGCCCGGTGTTTCCGCCCAGACCGATGGGGTCGCCGGCACGTACATTCTCGTTTTCTCTCACCAAGTGGCGCGAAAGGTGACCGTAGATGGTTTCCAATCCGTTATCATGACGGATGACAACATAGTTTCCGTAGCCGTTGGCTTCGTAGCGCACGATGCGCACTTTGCCCGTGAATGCGGCGCGGATGGTATCGCCGATATATACTTTGATGTCCAGTCCCTTGTGCATACGTCCCCATCTCGGACCGAAGTTCGATGTGATGACGCGGTGGGTGGTGGGCATGCAGAAGTTGCGCAGATTTATTTTGAATGAATCGGGCAAAGCGTGCGCTCTGTGAACGTAAGCATTGCTCCAGTCTTCATAGAGTCCTGATGCGGGTATGGTTACTTGCTCGCGATCCAAAAGCGTATATAAAGCCAATGTGTCTACTGCTTTCATCTTTCGGTCGACGGGTGCTTGACGTGCCAAGAGGTCTTGGGCTGATGCGTTGAATGTCGTCATGGTCATGACGGCAAGCAAAGTAATAGCTTTCAAGGTTCTTTTTATACGTGTCATTATAAGATAGAATATGATGTCATTTTGTAACGTATTGAGGGAATTTCTCACCAAGAACAGAACGAAAAATCCACCTCAAGTGTTTTTGTTGCTGTTGCAAATATAACGAATAAATTGCTGAAAAGTGCATGACTTCATGGATTTTGTGTCGCTTTTAACATTTAAGTTGGTGTTCGGAATGCCTGAAACCTCCCTTTTTATCGGCTTTTTAGCCATGAGTTAAAATACGGAAAATAAATTCAAATACCGTTGTATCCTTTGCTTTTTTAGCACTTTCCAGGCTCGTTTCAACGATAAAAACGTATTCAGAACACTGCTTTCTCCCTCTCTTTTTGCTTTTTTCTTTGACGTCTTTGGGTTTGAGATGCCGCAGCGTGGTTGTGTCCTGCCATGTACCACACCTGTCTGCTCTCTGAAAAGAAGTTCGCTGCCTTTTTTATGCTGTTCCCTTTTTGGTTCTTTCGTTGGCTTTTTCCGAGCCTTCGGTCTATGCTTCCATGAGATCCGGATCAATCTTTAGAATCAGAATCGCCAAACGGAAGAAACCCATCGGAATGTGTTTGACCCGTATGTCGTATCAAAGCATACGGTATGACAACCCATTTGGGTGAAAGATTGCGTAAGGTTGCTAAGTGTTTGGTGTATAAACAGATGCTGAAAAGTAAATGAATAGCTTTCCGAAAGTGCCCCTTTTGGCAAGCAAAAGTTCCCCTTTGGAATAGAAAAAGTAGCCGTTTCGTGAGGTAAAAGTTCCCCTATGGTCAAATGATTCCTGCTGCCGTTTCAAAAGATTCGGAGAGGGTGAGTGGGACAGATGCTTCCATTTTGAGCTTTATTCTTCGGCCGACATCCTGTCTGTCGGTTTATCTTGCCGTAGTCCATTGCGCTCGTAAAAATAAACACTGCCTCTGCTCGGTTATCAAACGATACCGTCTCGGTATTTCATGGTTGATTCGGGTTAAAACATATATACATCTTTCATGATGTTTTCTTCTTCGATTTCCTCTTATTGGCAACACCTCAAGATGCTGCCTTGTCCATCGATGCTCCCTTATCTTTGTTGTCAGGAGATGGCACCCCAGTTGGTTTGTGTCTTTCGCAGCGAATCGAGGTGCTGCCATAGCAGGGCATTTTCGGCTTTGTTGCAGTCCGGGTCTTCGTCGATGATGCGACGTGCCTCGTCACGAGCCAGTTGTACGAGCTGTCCGTCGCGTGCGATGTCGGCTATCTTGAGGGTGAAAGCCATGCCGCTCTGCGCCGTTCCTTCGAGGTCGCCCGGTCCGCGTAGTTTCAGATCGGCTTCGGCGATTTCGAAACCGTCGGTGGTTTGACACATGATGTCCATCCGCTTGCGGGTGTCTTCGCTTAGTTTGGGCGGTGTCACCAGAATGCAGTAAGATTGTTCGGCACCTCTGCCCACCCTTCCGCGCAGCTGGTGGAGTTGTGAAAGTCCGAAACGCTGGGCCTCGAAGATGACCATGACCGAGGCATTGGGTACATTGACACCCACCTCGATGACTGTGGTTGAAACGAGGATGTGGGTTTCGCCGGCGGCAAAACGCTGCATCTCTTCGTCTTTCTCTTTGGGTTTCATTTGTCCGTGTACCTTGCTCAGTTTGTATTCGGCAAACTGTTGTCGGAGCATCTCGTAGCCCTCTTCCAGATTTTTGAGGTCGGTCTTCTCACTTTCACGGATGAGGGGGTAGACCACATATACCTGCCTGCCCCGCCTGATTTGTTCGCGGATGCCCTGAAAGATTGTCGACGGATGGTTGTCGTACTGATGAATGGTGGCAACGGGTTTGCGTCCCGGCGGCAGTTCGTCGATGATGCTCACGTCGAGATCACCGTAAATGGTCATGGCAAGTGTGCGCGGAATGGGCGTGGCGGTCATGACCAGCACATGGGGCGGATAGAGGCTCTTGCTCCAGAGTTTGGCTCTCTGTGCCACGCCGAAGCGGTGCTGCTCGTCGATGATGACCAGTCCGAGTTTCAGAAACTGCACGTTTTCCTCGATGACGGCGTGCGTACCGACGAGGATATGTATGCTTCCGTCTATGAGGCTGTCGAGTATTTCGGTGCGTTTTCGTCCTCTCACGATACCTGTCAGCAGCTCCACGCGCACCGGCATGTCCTTCATGAGGTCGCGAAGCGTGCGCAGATGTTGTTCGGCGAGGATTTCGGTGGGTGCCATGAGGCATGCCTGATAGCCGTTGTCAACGGCGATGAGCATGGAGAGCAGTGCCACGAGCGTTTTGCCCGAACCCACGTCGCCTTGCAGCAGGCGGTTCATTTGCTGCCCCGATCGCATGTCTGTCCTGATCTCTCTCACCACGCGTTTCTGTGCTTCGGTGAGGTTGAAAGGCAGAAAGTCGTGGTAGAACGTGTTGAATGCGGCACCGATGTGCGTGAAAATATAGCCCTTGTACTTGCGTCGACGGTCGCCGGCATAACGGAGGATGTTGAGCTGAACATAAAAAAGTTCTTCGAACTTCAGGCGGAGGCGTGCCCGGCGGGTGTCGTCGGCCGTGAGTGGATAGTGAATTTTTCGGAAAGCCTCGTCGCGCGACGGGAGATCCATCCGACGGATGATGAACTCGGGCAGCGTTTCGGGGAGCGGCTCGGTGATGCGGGCAAAGAGATTCTTGATGATTTTCTCGATCGTGCGCGACGTGACGCCTGCCTTCTTCATGCGCTCCGACGTAATGTAATAGGGCTGCATGCCCATCTCCGACAGCTTCATGTCGGCAGCTCGCTCTATCTCGGGGTGGGCAAACTGATAACGGCCGCCAAAGATGGTGGGCCGGCCAAAGACGATGTACTCGTCGTTGATGTTGAGATCGCGGGTGAGGTGGACGGCGCGGCCGAACCAGACAAGGTCGGCAACGGCGACACCGTCGGTGAAATGGGCCACCATTCGCTGTTTGCCCCTTCCTTTGTCGAACTGCTCGAAACTGAGAATGCGGCCTTTGATTTGCACGAAAGGCATGTCGGAGTTCAGCTCGCGGATGGCATAAATGCGGCTGCGGTCGACATGTTTGTAAGGGAAATACTCCAGAAGGTCGCCCACGGTGTGGATATCGCGCTCGTTCATCAACAGTTTCTTGCGAGCGGGGCCAACGCCCGGAACATACTGAACGTCTTGGTTCCAAATGTCTGTCATGGGTACTCTCCTGTTACAAAAACCGGATGCTAAAGTTCCTCATGCCCGTTGCGGCACAAGGCCTCGCCCACAAGAAGGTCGAAGGGTGTTGTGATTTTGATGTTCTCGCGGTTGCCCTCAACGAGCGTGACGGCAACACCTGCCTTTTCGACCACCGAGGCATCGTCGGTAAACGCCGGGATGTAGGCTTGGCGGTAGGCACGCTTGAGGGTGTCGATGTCGAATGTCTGCGGAGTCTGCACCAACCGGTATTCGTCGCGCGGCACGGTTTCGCCTCCTACCTTTCGAAGTGTTTCGACAACGGGCGTGACGGGAACGACTGCCGAATGGGTGGTAGCGACATCGAAGCACCGCCGGATGGTGTTACGACTCACGAACGGACGCACGCCGTCGTGGATGCCTACAACCCCTTTCTCATCGTCTGAGATGGCTGCCAATCCGTTGGACACGGAGTGAAAGCGCGTTTCGCCACCGGCAACGAGGATGTAGTCGGCATCAAACCTGTGCTGTCGGCAAAGGTCATGCCAGTGTGTATGCTGGTCGGCGGGCAGCACGAGGACGATGCGCAGGGGCGGGTTGCAATGGCGGAAACGGTCGATGGTGTGCATCAGGATGGGTTTGCCGTCAAGCTGCAGAAATTGTTTGGGAGTGTCGGTACCCATCCTCGTTCCCTTTCCTCCGGCGACGATGATAACATAATTCATGGTGTTGCGGGTTGGTGATGAGATGGCAATATGGTTATGGTGACGGTCGTGACAAACAGTTTGCTCGCACACCGTAGGGTCGTCGGCATCCGTTGTTCGTGAACATGGATCGTTCGGTTTGAACGTGCGTAGTGTTGCATAGAAAATGATGGCCGATTCGGGTTCAATATTTTAAGCAAGCACAGCTGATGATAAAACCTGTCCTATATATATTATGGTATGCGGCTGTCTGTCATGAGGTGTTGTGTCGAAACGATTTACACCGGCAAGGGCAAACAGCCGCATGAAGGGAAAGTTAAATATCTCTTTCGAGCGGATAGGGATACATCATCTGCTGTTGGATGTTGCGGGCTTCGTCGTCGCCTTCGAGAATGGAGAGCAGACAATAGCCGTAGGGCAGTGATACACCGGGGCCTTTGGCGGTGACGATGATGTCGTCAACGGTGAGCGGCTGACCTGTGTATTCGGCACCTTTGAGCTGTGACTCGAAGCCGGGATAGCACGTGGCGCGTTTGCCTTCGAGCAGCCCCAACGAGCCGAGTACCATCGGGGCGGCACAGATGGCCCCGATGCGGCGACCTTTGGCGGCGTGATTGAGCAACAGTTGGCGCAGACCTTCGTGGTGCTTGAGGTGTGAGGCTCCTGGCATTCCGCCGGGCAGCAGCAACATTTCGGCATCTTCGTAATCGCCGTCCTCAAACAACAAGTCGGTTTTGATCGAAATGCCGTTGGCAGATTCTACCCACTCGCGTCCCATGATGCTCACGGTCTGCACGTCTATACCTCCTCGTTTGAGGATGTCTACCGGTGCCAAGGCTTCGATATCTTCGAATCCGTCGGCCATAAATTGATATACTTTAGTCATAATATGATATTGTTGAGTGAATGATATGAAGATGCCCTCGGTCGAAACCGATGGCAGGAGAGTGTCGCTGGGGAACACTTGTCACAGACGGCTGCGGTCGAGTACCGTGATGGCTTTGCCTTCGATGGCGATGATGCCGCTTTTCTCCATCTCTGAAAGGACGCGCAGCAATGAATATTTCTGAATGCCGAACCGGTTGGCGATATGTTGCCTGCTTTGGTCGAGCATGATGGTGGGGCTGTTTTGCTTGCCCAACTCTTCCAGCAGCATATATCCCACTTTCTCGCGAACGGTGAACAGGGACAGCACCTTCATCTTTCGGGTGAGAAAAACGTCAATGTTCGACAAAATGCCGATGAAATTCATGCGGATGGTTTCGTGGTTGTCGATGAGCTGCTTGAGCGATTGCGGCTGCAGGCGCAGGATGGTTGACTTTTTCGTGGCTTCGACCGTGACGGGCATTCTTTTGTCTTGGGCAAAGATGAAGGCGGGCGATATGATTTCGCCTTTGGTCAACCGGCTCACTTCGATTTGCTTGCCCGACAGCGAAGTCATGCGGCACAGCAATTCACCCGAAACCACGATGTCGGCATAAAGACATGGGTCGCCCGCCATTCTGAACAGGTCGTTCCGGTCGTAGTGTACCAATCGATAGCCGACACCTTCGAGAAGCAGCTCGGTTTCCATCGGGCTGACACCGTTGAACAGCATGCACACCGACAAGGATTGGAGAGTCATCGTGTCCATGCCTGCAAATATACGCATTTTCGTTCAAACATTGACAACTCCATGATTGAATTATCCTCGATGGGTTATGAGTAAAGCGGTCTGAACCCGTCTGCCATCACAAGTGTATCATTCCATGTCGAGAGCGATGAGCCTTGGCATGGAACTTTAGTTTAGCTCGCAGTGAGGAAATGTGGAGTGAGCTTATGGTCGGAGGGATGTTTGCGGCACTTCAATGCTTTGCCGGGAAAGTGCTAGTTCCGGGAAAGCAAGGCATGCGAAAGCCTCATGTCTGCGTGTGGTAGACCGGTCATTGAAACAGTTGGGGGCCTTTCAAGCCTTTTGTCACGAATACATATTGGAAATAATCAGTAGTGGCCTTGCTTTCATCCGGTTCGATATTACCACCTGTGAGGAATGACAGAGATGAATGTTGTTTCACGAGATCAAGACCTTGGTTGAATGGAGAGTTCCCGGCATCGAGCCTGCAGATGACAATGGCGGGTGAGCCGATGGCCTTGTCGATGTTGACGATATTGTGGAAATACATGATAGGACCATTGATGCTTGCCCATTCGGTCATTTCATCTTCGGGAGTAGGCATTCCGCTTCCTTGAGGTATGTAGGCATAGCAGTCGAGTGCAAGATGGGCAATCGACAAGACATGGTTCTTGTCGGCCTTCAGCCATGCAGCAAATGGCCGGATGCCATTATAGTTTGCTTGGAACACATGCAACTGGCCTGTTGAGCAGAATACGGAGGCAGAATTGGAGAAATTCCGCGACAAACGTTGGTAATTGGCAATCATCGTACTGTCGCGCATGCCTTTATAGTTGGCCTTGCTTCCCAAGAGTCCATACACCTTGATACGGTCTCTCTCCGGAAGGGTTTGGTTATATTGATAGATGTTCACCCATTTGGTGATATATTCCTGATTGTAGCGTTGTGGAATGTTATCCCTAAGGCTTGCCGTGGTTCGCTTCAGTATTTCTATGTTCATGGGGCTTGTTGCGAGAAACCGGTTGAGCAGGTTTGCGTCTTCCGTGAAATTCTCGTTGAAATAGTCTTTCACCCCGAATTTCTTGTTCAGGTACTTGAGCAGTTCCGCGTCAAATATCTGATTCCGACTAAAACCGTGTATTTCGCCTAAGATAAAGATCGTAGGAACTTGAATGTCGGCAAACAATGACGTGTCCTTGATGACGCAATCGTTATCAAGTCGCCATTGGTGTTGCTTGATGTAGGTTATCTTTTTGTTGTCGGTCTTGCCCGGATATATCCGGCTGTAAATCGCGAAATAGATGATTGGCACAAGCAGCAGCACAACAAAAACCGAGAAGATGGTCAGAAGGATCCTCTTCAAGAGTCGTTTTGGTTTCATTTGTATCTTAGTCTTAACGTGAGTTCGACGAATTATAAGTGCTTGTAAATTTGGTGATTAGTGAAATTGTTGCATCTTTATAGTGTTGAAATACAAAGAATTACAGGCAAAACGCTATGGTCACTGAAGACAAAGTTACGGAAATATTTTGTATTGCAGACGACTTCTGCAAGTTTTTTGATGCAATGACGGTAAAATAGATGCTACAACCGGTTAAGAAGAGACAATATCATCGTGATTCCACGATGTCAAAGACAGAGGTGATGCTTGTCATGATTCTCTTTCGCGACTAAGGCTATCGCTGCCTGAAGCACTTCTATCTTGAGAAAGTATGCAAGTATCTTCGGCGCCTGTTTCTTGAGGTTGTCTCATATAACCATGAAAGGTGCGCTGGTGTCAGTCTCAGACAGTCTGCCAACCAGAAAGAGGGCCATCATTGAGACTATCAATGACGAACCCAATAATATTGCACAGACAGAACATTCAAGGCATCGCTGCTTTGATAATTTCATAGGTCAACCTACTGAGTACACTGGCTGCATATTGTTGCTCTCTGAAGAAGCCATGCATTAAAGTGCAAAGAGTTTGTGACAAACAGCCTTTGTTGTTTTTATTTCGTCGAACTCACGTTTAAAGAGATTTGTCTTGTCGACGAAGTGTCTCCTGCATTGGGATCGGTTGAGTCGGAGGAAGAAGGGACTGTTGTTCTTGCTTTTTCGAGTGTGAGTCTCAAACGTTGTCGTGTCTATAGTATCCAAAGGCAGCAAGAAGGAATACCGTCAAGCATTCGGTTGGCGCAAATTCAAGCATATCATCGAGTATTGAGTTGGAAATCCGCCAGAACTCACCTCGGCTTGCCGAAATAGCTCGTGGATAACCTGTTTTGTGTTGAAACGCCTCCGGCAGGATGGAATGTTGTTTGTTACAGATGGATTCGCTTTGTCTGCAAAAAATCGGCAAACAAGCTAATCAACAATTTTACAATTCCGATTCGGGTTCTCATGGCCGATTTGGGATGAGCGGCATAGATTGCGGACAGAATAGTTATGATAAAGGTACGAGTTCATTGCTTGTCAAAAGGCGTTCTCTTGTTCACAATCCATCCGTTTCTGCATTGGTTAAATCGTTCGTTTTGACACTCTTGTCGAAGTTTGTCAATGTTTTTGTAGTTAATAAAAGTTATATATGTATAATTAGTAGTATATCTTGGTGAGTGGCAAGAGGTATTGCAATGCGGTTACAAATAATATTAGTAACTTTGCAGCCCGAATATACCCACTCCGTCTGATATAAGGAGAGGGTGTGCTGAGCTTTGACATTACAATAATAATATATAAACAAAAAAAGAACAGAACTATGCCTACAATTTCACAATTGGTAAGAAAAGGTAGAGCGGTGCTTGTGGAAAAGAGCAAGTCGCCTGCTTTGGACTCGTGTCCTCAGCGTCGTGGCGTCTGTGTTCGTGTTTATACCACAACTCCCAAAAAACCTAATTCGGCAATGAGAAAAGTTGCCCGTGTGCGTTTGACCAATCAAAAAGAAGTCAACTCCTACATTCCCGGAGAAGGACACAACTTGCAAGAGCACAGTATTGTGCTCGTTCGCGGTGGTCGTGTGAAAGACCTTCCCGGTGTGCGTTATCACATCGTTCGCGGTACACTCGATACTGCCGGTGTCGCCAACCGTACACAGCGCCGTTCCAAATATGGTGCAAAACGTCCGAAAGCCAAGAAATAATAATCGGAGAAGATTAGTATTTTCGGACGAAAAGAAAGCTCACAAATTATTTAACCGTTTTGCTGGAGATTTGTTAAGAACAGGTTGAGTAAATGCTCATGCGCGAGCGTTGAAGACAAAAACGAACAGCCCCAAGCAGAATTATTTTTCAAAAAAATGAGAAAAGCAAAACCTAAGAAGCGGGTTATCTTGCCGGATCCCGTCTTCGCCGACCAAAAGGTGTCGAAATTCGTTAATCACCTGATGTATGATGGAAAAAAGTCCATTTCGTACAAAATTTTCTATAATGCTCTTGACGTCGTAAAGGAAAAAATGGCTAAAGAGGAAAAGCCTGCCCTGGAAATCTGGAAACAGGCCCTTGACAACATCACTCCCCAAGTGGAGGTGAAAAGTCGCCGTATCGGTGGTGCCACATTCCAAGTCCCGACTGAAATCCGTCCCGACAGAAAAGAAAGCATCTCGATGAAGAACCTCATCGGATATGCTCGCAAGCGCAGCGGAAAGAGCATGGCTGAAAAACTTGCAGCCGAAATCATGGATGCTTACAACAACCAAGGTGGTGCGTACAAACGTAAGGAAGATATGCACCGCATGGCTGAAGCCAACCGTGCTTTTGCTCACTTCAGATTTTAATAGGTGATAAACGATAACCCGCTTAAAAGAAAATGGCTAAACAAGATTTAAGATTGACGCGCAATATCGGTATTATGGCCCATATTGACGCCGGTAAGACAACAACCTCTGAACGCATCCTTTTCTATACAGGTAAAACCCATAAAATCGGTGAGGTGCATGATGGTGCCGCAACGATGGACTGGATGGCTCAAGAACAGGAGAGGGGTATTACAATTACCTCTGCTGCAACCACTTGTAACTGGACTTGGAATGACAAGGATTATAAAATCAACCTGATTGACACTCCGGGACACGTGGACTTCACCGCTGAGGTGGAACGTTCGCTTCGTGTACTTGATGGTGCCGTAGCTACATACTCGGCAGCTGACGGTGTTCAGCCTCAGTCTGAAACCGTATGGAGACAGGCTGACAAATATAATGTTCCTCGTATCGGTTATGTTAACAAGATGGATCGCTCGGGTGCCAACTTCTTTGAAACTGTTCAGCAAATGAAGGACATCCTCGGTGCTAATCCGTGTCCCATCCATGTGCCCATCGGTGCAGAAGAAAACTTCAAAGGCTTGGTCGATCTGATCAAGATGAAGGCCATCCTTTGGCACGATGAGACGATGGGTGCCGAATACGATGTCGAGGAGATTCCTGCCGACTTGATTGACGAATGTAACGAATGGCGCGACAAGATGTTGGAGTGTGCCGCAAGCTATGATGACGAACTGATGGAAATGTACCTTGAAGGTGCCGAAATTCCCGAAGAGAAGATCATCGCTGCCCTTCGCAAAGGTACTATCGCCATGGAGGTTACACCGATGTTGTGTGGCTCGTCCTACAAGAATAAAGGTGTTCAGTCTCTGCTGGACTACGTTTGTGCATTCTTGCCTTCGCCCATTGATACCGAGGCCATCGTGGGAACCAACCCCGATACCGAGGAAGAAGAGAGCAGAAACCCCTCTGAGGAGGCCCCCACGGCGGCACTTGCTTTCAAAATTGCTACCGACCCGTATATGGGACGTCTGGTGTTCTTCCGCGTTTATTCGGGTAAGGTGACGGCAGGCAGCTATGTTTACAATCCTCGCTCGGGTAAGAAAGAGCGTATCAGCCGTTTGTTCCAGATGAACTCCAACAAGGAAATTCCGATGGAATCGATTGATGCCGGTGACATCGGTGCAGGTGTGGGTTTCAAGGATATCCGTACCGGTGATACCCTTTGCGACGAAAACAACCCCATCGTACTCGAGTCGATGACCTTCCCTGATACCGTGATCTCCATTGCCGTTGAGCCGAAGAGTCAGGCAGATATTGCCAAACTCGACAACGGTTTGGCCAAACTTGCCGAAGAAGATCCGACCTTTACCGTTCGTACTGATGAACAAAGCGGTCAGACTATCATCTCGGGTATGGGTGAGTTGCACCTCGATATCATCATTGACCGCCTCAAACGCGAATTCAAGGTTGAATGTAACCAAGGTAAGCCTCAAGTTAACTACAAGGAAGCCATCACGCAGCCGGTTGATCTTCGAGAAGTTTATAAGAAGCAGAGTGGTGGTCGCGGTAAGTTTGCCGACATCATCTGCACCGTCGGACCTAAAGATCCCGATTACAAGGAAGGTGATCTGCAGTTTGTTAACGAGGTGAAGGGTGGTAATATCCCCAAGGAATTCATTCCTTCTGTTCAGAAAGGTTTCGAAAGTGCCATGAAGAACGGTATCCTCGGTGGCTATCCGATGACCGATCTGAAGGTTGTCTTGAAGGATGGTTCGTTCCACCCCGTGGATTCTGACCAACTTTCATTCGAACTGGCTGCCATCAACGCATATAAGAATGCTTGTATCAAGGCCGCTCCCGTATTGATGGAACCCATCATGAAGGTTGAAGTGGTAACACCCGAAGAAAACATGGGTGATGTCATCGGTGACTTGAACAAACGTCGCGGACAAGTGGAAGGCATGGACGAAGCAAGAAGCGGTGCCCGCATCGTGAAAGCCATGGTTCCCCTCTCGGAAATGTTCGGTTATGTAACCGCATTGCGTACCATCACGTCCGGTCGTGCCACCAGCTCGATGGAATACGATCACCACGCTCCTCTTTCAAGCGCATTGGCAAAAGCCGTGCTTGAGGAAGTGAAAGGCCGTGCCGACTTGGTGTAATCAATCAGAAAGACAGAGATGTCGTTTAGCGAATGACTCTTAAACGGCATCTCTCTCTATAATTCAAACAATAACAAACATCATTTATGAGTCAAAAAATCAGAATTAAGCTGAAATCCTACGACCACAAATTGGTTGACAAGTCAGCAGAGAAAATTGTTAAGGCAGTGAAAGCCACCGGTGCTATTGTCAGCGGTCCTATCCCCCTGCCTACTCACAAGAGAATCTATACCGTTAACAGAAGTACCTTCGTTAACAAGAAATCTCGTGAACAATTCCAACTGAGTAACTTCAAACGCCTCATTGACATCTACAGCTCAACAGCCAAAACCGTTGATGCTCTGATGAAATTGGAATTGCCCAGTGGTGTGGAAGTAGAGATTAAAGTGTAGTTTTATTAAAAATCAATTGAAATGCCAGGATTAATTGGAAGAAAAATCGGAATGACATCCGTTTTCAGTGCCGACGGTAAAAATGTTCCGTGCACTGTTATCGAAGCTGGTCCTTGTGTTGTTACTCAAGTGAAAACCGTCGAAAAAGATGGTTACAAAGCCGTACAGCTAGGTTTCGGAGAGGCTAAGGAAAAGAATACCACAAAGCCTATGATGGGAACCTTCAAGAAGGCAGGTACAACACCGAAGAAGCACTTGGCCGAGTTCAAATTTGACGAAGAACTTAACCTCGGTGACACCATCACCGTAGAAATCTTCAATGACACACAGTTTGTCGATATCGTCGGCACATCCAAAGGAAAAGGTTTCCAGGGTGTCATGAAACGTCATGGATTTGGCGGTGTGGGACAAAGTACACACGGACAAGATGACCGCGCACGCAAACCGGGTTCTATCGGCGCATGTTCTTACCCTGCAAAGGTCTTCAAAGGAATGCGCATGGGCGGACACATGGGTAACCAACGTGTCACTTGTCAAAATCTCAGAGTGTTAAAGGTAATTCCAGAACATAACCTCATCCTTGTGAAAGGTAGCGTGGCTGGATTTAATGGTTCAACCGTATTAATTGAGAAGTAATGGAAATCAATGTATTGAATATCAATGGTCAGGAGACCGGAAGAAAGGTTACGCTGAATGACTCAATCTTTGGTATTGAACCTAACGACCACGTTCTTTATCTTGATGTGAAGCAATACCTTGCCAACCAACGTCAAGGTACCGCAAAAGCAAAGGAAAGAAGCGAACACAGAGGTTCTACCCGCAAATTGGGTCGCCAAAAAGGTGGCGGTGGTGCCCGTAGAGGTGACATCAACTCTCCCTTGCTCAAAGGTGGTGGACGCGTCTTCGGTCCCAGACCACGTGACTACAGATTCAGTCTGAACAAGAAAGTGAAGGTGTTGGCACGTAAATCAGCACTCAGCTACAAAGCACAGGAAAATGCCATCATCGTGGTGGAAGATTTTGCTTTTGATGCTCCGCGAACAAAAGATTTTGTAAATATTCTTAACAATCTTAAAGTTCAAGATAAGAAGCAGCTGTTCGTTTTGTCAAGTGAAAATAATAATGTATATTTGTCAGCTCGTAACCTGCAACGCACAGAAGTGATGCAAGCAACATTGATCAACGCTTATAAAGTGTTGAATGCCGATGTGCTGATCATTTCTGAAAACTCGTTGAATACGATCAATGAAATCTTAACTAATAAATAAGGAGGCATATAGAGTATGGCATTTATTATAAAACCGCTGGTTACTGAGAAAATGACCAATATCACGAACAAATGGCCTAACCGCTATGGGTTCGTCGTTCGCCCTGAAGCCAATAAACTTCAGATTAAGGAAGAAGTAGAAAGCCTCTATGGTGTAAAAGTTGTTGACGTGAACACGATGAGATATTCTGGAAAGCGTCAGGCTCGCTACACAAAAGCAGGCCTCGTGAAGGGGCAGAAAAATGCTTTCAAAAAGGCAATCGTCACTCTTAAGGAGGGCGATGTAATCGATTTTTATAGCAATATCTAATAATAAAAATGGCAGTACGTAAATTCAAACCGGTTACACCGGGACAAAGACACAAGATTATTGGCACGTTCGAGGAGATTACTGCATCCGTGCCAGAGAAGTCTCTCGTTCGAGGAAAACGCTCTACCGGCGGACGTAACAACACCGGTAAAATGACCGTCCGTTACATGGGTGGCGGTCATAAGCGTAAATATCGTCTTATCGACTTCAAACGTGAGAAAGATGGTGTCCCTGCAGTGGTAAAAACAATCGAATACGATCCGAACCGTTCGGCTCGTATTGCCTTGTTATATTACGCTGATGGTGAAAAACGCTACATTATTGCTCCCAATGGACTTGAGGTAGGTTCGACAATTATGTCGGGAACCGAGGCTGCACCCGAAATCGGTAATGCGCTTCCCTTGGCCAACATCCCCGTGGGTACTGTGATTCATAACATCGAATTGCGCCCGGGACAAGGTGCCCTGCTCGTTCGTTCGGCTGGTAATTTTGCTCAGTTGACTTCTCGTGAAGGCAGTTACTGCGTTATCAAGCTCCCCTCGGGAGAAACACGCAAAATTCTCTCTGCTTGTAAAGCTACCGTAGGTAGTGTAGGTAACCAAGAACATGCACTTGAACAATCCGGTAAAGCCGGTCGTTCACGCTGGTTGGGCCGAAGACCTCACAACCGTGGTGTTGTCATGAACCCCCACGATCACCCGATGGGTGGTGGTGAAGGACGCCAGTCAGGTGGTCACCCACGCTCGCGTAAGGGTCTGTATGCTAAGGGTCTCAAGACACGTGCACCTAAGAAGCATTCAAACAAGTACATTATCGAAAGAGCTAAGAAATAATTAAGTAACAAGAGTAAATTATGAGTCGTTCATTAAAAAAAGGTCCATATATCAACGTTTCGCTCGAAAAGAAAATTCTCGCCATGAATGAGAGCGGAAAAAAGAATGTCGTGAAGACATGGGCCCGGGCATCTATGATATCTCCTGACTTCGTAGGTCATACCGTAGCTGTTCATAACGGAAATAAATTTATCCCTGTTTATATTACTGAAAACATGGTCGGCCACAAACTTGGAGAATTTTCTCCTACTAGAAAATTCGGTGGCCATGCCGGTAATAAGAAATAAGCAGGTATAACCATTGATTAAAATTAGAATATAATGGGAGCAAGAAAACATATTTCGGCAGAAAAAAGAAAAGAAGCCCTGAAAAGTTTATACTTCGCAAAACTCAAAGGTGTACCTTCTTCCCCACGTAAAATGCGTTATGTCGTAGACATGATACGTGGAATGGAAGTGAATCGTGCGCTCGGAGTACTCAGATTCTCCAAGAAAGCTGCAGCCGCCAACGTGGAAAAACTTCTGCGTTCGGCTATTGCCAACTGGGAAATGAAGAATGACCGCAAAGCTGAAGACGGTGAACTTTATGTATCAAAAGTCTTCGTGGATGAAGGCGTGACCATGAAACGCATGAGACCTGCACCGCAGGGACGTGGCTACAGAATCCGTAAACGTTCAAACCATGTGACACTGTTTGTTGATTCACTTAATAACGACGTAAAAGAATAAGTATGGGACAGAAAGTTAATCCAATAAGCAACCGCCTCGGAATTATCAAAGGCTGGGACTCAAATTGGTTCGGTGGAAAAGACTTCAGTGAAAACCTTGTCGAAGACAGAAAAATTCGCAAGTATCTCAACGAAAGTCCGAGCCTGGCAAATGCCAAAATTTCCCGAATCGTCATCGAGCGTACACTTAAACTCGTTACCATTACTATTTGCACTGCCCGTCCTGGAATCGTTATCGGTAAAGGAGGGCAGGATGTCGACAGACTTCGTGAAGAATTGAAGAGACTTTTCAAGAAAGAGATTCAAATCAATATCTTTGAAGTTAAAAAGCCTGAACTCGATGCAACCATCGTGGCAAATGAAATCGCTCGTCAGGTGGAAGGCAAAATCGCATACAGGCGTGCCATCAAAATGGCTATCGCCAACGCAATGAGAGCAGGTGCTGAAGGTATCAAGGTACAAATCTGCGGTCGTCTGAACGGTGCCGAAATGGCACGTAAGGAAATGTTAAAAGAAGGACGTACTCCTTTGCATACTTTCCGTGCAGACATCGATTATTGTCAAGCTGAAGCTCTTACCAAAGTAGGTCTTCTCGGTATTAAAGTGTGGATTTGCCGTGGTGAAGTTTACGGAGAACGTGACCTCACTCCCAATTTCGCTCAAGAGAAATCCAATGGTGGTGGACGCGGTAGAAATGATCGCCCCGGAAGAGGTAACCGTAAGAGAAACAACCGTTAAAAGAAGAAGTTAACATGTTACAGCCCAAAAGAGTAAAATATAGAAGACCTCAAGACGGACGTGGCAATAAAGGCAACGCTCACAGAGGCACACAATTGGCTTTTGGTTCTTTCGGCATCAAAACGCTGGAAGCGAAATGGATTGACAGTCGGCAGATTGAAGCTGCACGTGTGGCTGTCAACCGTCGCATGAACCGTGAAGGTCAAGTCTGGATTCGTATCTTCCCTGATAAACCCATCACTCGCAAACCTGCTGATGTACGTATGGGTAAAGGTAAGGGTGACCCTGCAGGATGGGTAGCACCGGTTACTCCCGGTCGCATACTCTTTGAAGTAGAAGGTGTAAGTTTTGAAGTTGCCAAAGAAGCTCTGCGCTTGGCTGCACAAAAACTTCCCGTGAAGACAAAGTTTGTTGTTAGACGTGATTACGATAAAAACGCTTAAGCCATGAAAATGAATGAATTGAAAGAACTGGAAACCAAAGATTTGGCTGAAAGACTTGAAAGTGCTCAGGCTAACCTGCAACAGATGAAGCTGAACCATTCGGTAACTCCGTTGGAAAAGCCTTCACAAATTAAAGCAGCGCGTCGTGATGTCGCACGTATGAAAACCGAACTTCGTCAGAGACAACTCAATAAATAACAATGGTCCAGATGGAAACAAGAAATTTAAGAAAAACAAGACAAGGTGTCGTAATCAGCAACAAAATGGATAAAACCATTGTTATTGCGACGAAGTTCAAGGAAAAGCATCCTATATATGGTAAATTCGTTCAACATACGAAGAAATACCATGCTCATGATGAAAAGAACGAAGCCAACATCGGCGATACTGTTCTTATTATGGAAACCAGACCTTTGAGTAAATCAAAGAGATGGAGATTAGTTCAAATAATTGAAAAAGCTAAGTAATTATGATACAAGCAGAATCAAGACTTACCGTATGTGATAACAGCGGTGCACGCGAAGCCTTGTGTATCCGCGTGCTTGGGGGAACCCGTCGCCGTTATGCCAGTGTAGGTGACGTGATTGTTGTGGCAGTCAAAAATGTTATCCCGTCTAGTGATTTGAAAAAAGGTGCAGTATCAAAGGCTTTAATCGTTCGAACAAAGAAAGAAATTCGTCGCGCAGACGGATCCTATATTCGTTTCGATGATAACGCTTGTGTGTTGTTGAATAATGCCGGTGAATTGCGTGGTAGCCGTATCTTCGGTCCGGTAGCACGTGAACTGAGAGCCGTGAACATGAAAGTGGTTTCTTTGGCACCTGAAGTTCTCTAACCAAAATAAAGAATAATAGAAATGAGTAAGCTACATATTAAAAAAGGCGATACTGTAATTGTCTTGGCTGGAGAAGATAAAGGCAAAACCGGTAAAGTTCTCAAGGTTTTGATCGAGAAGGAGCGTGCTTTGGTTGAAGGTATCAACCTCGTTTCCAAAAGTGCCAAGCCCTCTGCCAAAAATCCGCAGGGAGGTATTATCAAGATGGAAGCTCCCATTCACATTTCAAATCTGAGTCTGATAGATCCTAAGAGTGGTAAAGCCACTCGTATTGCCATCAAGAGAACCGATGACGGCAAAAAGGTTCGTGTCGCTAAAAAATCTGGGGAGGAAATTAAATAATGAATACAGCACAATTAAAGAAAGTATATGCTGAGCAGATCGCTCCTGCATTGAAAGAGCAATTCAGTTATTCTTCTTCCATGCAGATTCCTGTTCTTAAGAAGATTGTTGTTAACCAGGGTTTGGGTGATGCCACTCAAGACAAGAAAATTGTTGATGTTGCCATCAACGAAATTTCTGCCATCACCGGTCAAAAGGCCGTTGCAACATTCTCGAAGAAGGATATTGCCAACTTCAAACTCCGTAAGAAGATGCCGATCGGCGTGATGGTGACATTGCGTCGCGAACGTATGTACGAGTTCCTTGAGAAGCTGGTGAGAGTCGCTCTCCCCCGTATCCGCGACTTCAAGGGAATTGAAACCAAATTCGATGGTAGAGGTAACTATACCCTCGGTATTCAGGAACAAATCATTTTCCCTGAAATCAATATTGACAACATTGACCGCATTCAAGGTATGAACATCACCTTCGTGACTTCGGCAAAGACTGACGAAGAAGGTTATGCTTTGCTTAAAGCTTTCGGTCTTCCATTCAAAAACGCTAAAAACGATTAAGAAAGATGGCAAAAGAATCAATGAAAGCACGTGAAGTGAAACGTGCCAGACTGGTTGCTCGCTATGCAGAAAAGCGTCTTGCTTTGAAAAAGATTATTGCTACTTCGGAAGATCCAGCTGCTGCATACGAAGCTGCACGCAAACTGCAAAGCATCCCGAAGAATGCCAATCCCATTCGCTTGCATAACCGTTGCAAAATCACCGGTCGTCCCAAAGGTTACATCCGCCAATTTGGTATTTCACGTATTCAGTTCCGTGAAATGGCTTCTGCCGGATTGATTCCCGGTGTAAGAAAAGCAAGTTGGTAAAAACGCTTTTATTTAATATTGTCGGGAAAGGCCCGATTAATTAAACAATTATAATATGACAGATCCAATAGCAGATTACCTGACCAGGTTAAGAAACGCAATCATGGCTCATCACCGCGTTGTTGAAGTTCCTGCGTCTAATTTGAAGAAAGAGATTACCAAAATCCTCTTCGAGAAAGGTTACATCTTGAACTACAAGTTCATTGAAGATGGACCTCAAGGTACTATCAAAGTGGCCTTGAAGTATGACCCTGAAACCAAAAAGAATGCCATCAAGCATCTCAAAAGGGTTTCTACCCCGGGTCTCCGTAAGTACACGGGCTACAAAGATATGCCGAGAGTTATCAACGGATTGGGTATTGCAATTTTATCTACATCCAAAGGTGTCATGACTAACAAAGAAGCCATTGATCTCAAGATTGGTGGAGAAGTTCTTTGCTATGTATATTAATGGAGGATATTATTTATGTCTAGAATAGGTAAATTACCCATTGCTATCCCGGCAGGTGTGACTGTTACCAATAATAATGGTATCATCACGGTCAAAGGACCCAAAGGTGAACTTTCTCAGAAAGTAGATGCTTCTATCCTCGTTAAAATCGAAAGCAACCAGATTACATTCGAAGTTGACGAGAACAACCCTGTTAACTACAAGCAAAAGCAAGCGTTTCACGGCTTGTATCGCTCTTTGATCAACAATATGGTCATTGGTGTTAGTGAAGGTTTTAAGAAAACACTTGAATTGGTCGGTGTAGGTTACAGAGTATCTAACCAAGGTAATTTGATAGAGTTTGCTCTCGGTTATACCCATCCCATTTTCATCCAACTCCCCGGTGAAGTGAAAGTAGAGACCAAATCAGAGCGTAACCAGAATCCTATCTTAATCTTAGAGTCTTGCAATAAAGAGTTGCTCGGACTTATATGTGCCAAAATTCGTTCTTTCCGTATGCCCGAACCTTACAAAGGCAAAGGTATTTTGTTCCAGGGCGAAGTTATTCGTAGAAAATCTGGCAAGTCAGCTTCGGCTAAATAACATTAAATTTATACGATTATGACAACAAAGAAAGTAGAAAGAAGAACTAAGATCAAATATAGAATTCGCAAGAGCGTAAACGGAACGGCCGAACGTCCTCGTATGAGTGTTTTTCGTTCCAACAAGCAAATTTACGTTCAAATTATCAATGATTTGACCGGCACTACATTGGTTTCGGCTTCTTCGCTGGGTATGGAATCCATGCCCAAAAAAGAACAAGCTGCCAAAGTTGGTGAATTAGTTGCACAGAAAGCTCAAGAAGTTGGTGTTGATAAAGTGGTTTTTGACCGTAACGGATACTTGTATCACGGGCGTGTCAAAGAACTGGCTGATGCTGCACGTAAAGGTGGACTTAATTTTTAAACGATTATGGCAATGAATAGAGTAAGATTAAATAGTGACATGGAACTCAAAGACCGCTTGGTGGCTATTAACCGTGTTACCAAGGTAACAAAAGGTGGTCGCACATTCACATTTGCTGCCATCGTCGTTGTCGGTGATGGTAACGGAGTTGTCGGTTGGGGCTTGGGCAAAGCCGGAGAAGTAACCGCAGCTATCGCAAAAGGTACAGAAGCCGCCAAGAAGAATCTTGTGAAGGTTCCTGTGTTGAAAGGTACTATTCCCCACGAGATGGAATGTCGTTTTGGTGGTGCTCAAGTATTTATGAAGCCCGCTGCTCCCGGTACCGGTATGGTTGCCGGTGGTGCTATGCGTGCTGTTCTTGAGAGTGCCGGTATTACCGACGTGCTTTCTAAATCGAAGGGTTCATCTAACCCCCACAATCTCGTGAAAGCTACTATCCTCGCTCTCAGTGAAATGCGTGATGCATACGCTGTGGCACATGATAGGGGCATTAGTATGGAAAAAGTATTTAGAGGATAAGGAGATATTTTGTATGGCAACAATTAAAATCAAGCAAATCAAGAGTAAGATCGGTTATCCGATAGACCAAAAACGTACGCTACAGGCTTTGGGTCTTCGTAAGATTTCTCAAGTTGTTGAATGCGAAGATACTCCTTCTATCAGAGGTATGATTCGTAAAGTTCGTCATCTGATAACAATAGTTGAATAATAACTTTATAAAGAAAAGAACTCATGAAATTACATACTTTAAAACCTGCTCCCGGCTCTACGAAAACACGCCGTCGTATCGGGCGTGGTCCGGGTTCCGGTCTCGGTGGCACTTCAACACGAGGTCACAAAGGTGCAAAGGCCCGTTCCGGTTACAAGAGAAAGATTGGTTTCGAAGGTGGTCAGATGCCCTTGCAACGTCGCGTGCCCAAAGCCGGATTCAAGAACATCAACCACAAAGAATATTTTGCAGTGAACTTGTCTACACTCCAGACTTTGGTTGAGAAGCATGGTTATGCCAAAATCGGTATCGCCGAACTGAAGCAGGCCGGCTTGACAAACGGCAAGGAACTCGTTAAGATTCTTGGCAAAGGCGAATTGACCGCCAAACTTGATGTTGAAGCTCATGCTTTTTCTAAGAAAGCCGAAGAAGCCATCAAATCAGTAGGAGGTAACACAACAACAATCTAAATACATGAAAAAGTTTATTGAGGCACTGAAGAATTGCTGGAAGGTTGAAGATTTGCGTCAGCGCATTTTGATTACTATCCTTTTCGTTGCAATTTATCGTTTCGGTTCGTTCGTCGTGCTGCCCGGTATTGATCCCGGCGGCTTGGCTCAACTCCAATCTCAGACCGAAGGCGGTTTAATGTCGTTGCTCGACATGTTTTCAGGTGGTGCATTTTCCAATGCTTCTATCTTTGCTTTGGGAATCATGCCATACATTTCAGCATCAATTGTCATGCAGTTGCTTGCTGTTGCTGTGCCTTATTTCCAGAAAATGCAGCGCGAAGGCGAGAGTGGTCGTAAGAAGATCAGTTGGTATACCCGTGTTCTGACGGTTGCCATTCTGCTTTTCCAGGCTCCTTCTTATCTTCTCAATCTAAAGACACAGTCAGCCGGAGCGCTGGCTCAAGGCATTGACTGGACTGTATTCATGTTTCCTGCCACAATCATTTTAGCTGCCGGCAGTATGTTCATCCTTTGGTTGGGTGAGCGTATCACCGATAAAGGCATTGGTAACGGTATTTCTTTGATTATCATGATCGGTATCATCGCCCGTCTTCCTCAAGCATTCGTGCAGGAGGTTACCTCACGCTTCACTGCGATTTCGGGTGGTGGTCTGGTGATGTTCATCATTGAGATTCTCATCCTGTTTGCTGTTGTTTGTGCAGCTATCCTCTTGGTTCAAGGTGTTCGTAAGATACCCGTACAATATGCAAAACGTGTCATTGGCAACAAGCAATATGGTGGTGCACGTCAGTACATTCCCCTAAAGCTCTTTGCTGCCAATGTGATGCCTATCATCTTCGCACAGGCATTGATGTTCCTTCCGTTGGCTGTCGTTCAGTATTCCGCAGATTCAACAAATTGGTTTGTACGCTCTCTGATAGATCATACCAGCCTTCCTTACAACATCATCTTTGCTGCGTTGATCATTGCTTTTACGTTCTTCTATACCGCCATAACACTGAATCCCACTCAGATGGCTGAAGACATGAAGAGAAATAACGGCTTCATTCCCGGTGTCAAACCCGGTAAGGATACCGCCGATTTCATCGACACTGTCATGACACGCCTCACGCTTCCGGGTTCGTTGTTTATCGCCTTGATTGCCGTGATGCCAGCTTTGGCTGGATTGCTGAATGTGCAACAGGCATTCGCGCAGTTCTTTGGAGGAACCTCGTTGTTGATTCTCATCGGTGTTGTCATCGATACCCTTCAACAGATAGAAAGTCACCTCATGATGCGTCATTACGACGGTTTGCTCAATTCCGGTCGCACTCGTGCGAGTGTGAACGCATATTGATGCCTGCATCATGACACATTCTTTTGACCGAAGTTGAAAATATGCTGATACGCCGGGCAAGTCGATTCACTCGTACTTGTCTCGGCGATTGGCACAACCAAGAGGAAACAAATTCCCTATTCAGCCGACAGTTGATCTCCTTTCATCAGAACTTGCGGTTCATCTTCTGTTCCGTGAAGCATCACACAGACTCATTGCAGAATGACACTTTCCGCGACCCATGCCGTCCATGCGACGCTCTCTTAACGTTTACCAAGTAGACATTCAAGACTCTGAGACAAAGTGGTTTTTTCAAGTACATGTCGGCACATGGAAAGATACTTTCTTACATTGCCTACATCCAGGTTTCACCAACGGTCAGAAAAGATACGGCTTAATACAAAGCAAGATAATTTATTATGGCAAAGCAAAACGCGATAGAACAAGACGGAACAATCATTGAATCTCTCTCAAATGCCATGTTCCGGGTAGAGCTCGAGAATGGCGTGCAGATCATAGCCCACATTTCAGGGAAGATGCGAATGCACTACATTAAGATCCTTCCGGGTGACAAGGTCAAGGTAGAGATGAGTCCGTACGACCTTACCAAAGGCAGAATCGTATTCAGATACAAATAAATATAAACAAATGAAGACAAGAGCATCATTAAAGAAGCGTACCCCTGATTGTAAAATCGTGCGTCGTAAAGGTCGTCTTTTTGTTATCAACAAGAAGAATCCCAAATACAAGATGCGTCAGGGTTAAACCTTCATGACAGAAATAACTGTCGGAGGCCAAAACAAGAAACATTATCACTTTAATTTTTTAGTAAAACAAATGGCAATAAGAATTGTTGGAGTAGATTTGCCCCAAAACAAGCGTGGCGAAATCGCATTGACCTATATCTATGGTATCGGTCGAAGTAGTTCAGCAAAGATATTGGATAAGGCAGGCGTAAGCCCCGATTTGAAAGTCAGCGAATGGTCTGACGATCAAGCAGCCAAGATCCGTGAAATTATCGGCGCTGAATTCAAAGTAGAAGGTGATCTCCGTAGCGAGATCCAGTTGAACATCAAGCGTCTGATGGATATCGGTTGTTATCGCGGCATCCGTCACCGTATTGGTCTTCCCGTTCGCGGTCAAAGCACCAAGAACAATGCTCGTACTCGCAAAGGTCGGAAGAAGACCGTTGCTAACAAGAAGAAAGCTACCAAGTAATTAGAAAGGGTATAGACATGGCAAAAAAAACAGTAACATCAAAGAAAAGAAACGTCAGAGTTGATGCAATGGGACAGCTGCATGTACATAGCTCTTTCAATAATATCATTGTATCGCTCGCCAACAGCGAGGGTCAGGTTATTTCTTGGTCTTCAGCCGGTAAGATGGGATTCCGTGGTTCTAAGAAGAACACTCCCTATGCTGCCCAAATGGCTGCCGAAGACTGCGCTAAAGTCGCATTCGACTTAGGCCTTCGTAAAGTAAAAGCTTTCGTGAAAGGTCCCGGTAACGGACGTGAGTCGGCTATTCGTGCCGTGCATGGTGCAGGTATCGAAGTGACCGAAATCATTGACGTGACACCACTTCCTCACAACGGCTGTCGTCCTCCGAAACGTCGTCGTGTATAATCAATTATTTAGAAACACATTTTTTATTATGGCTAGATATATAGGACCGAAATCAAAAATTGCGCGTCGATTTGGTGAACCCATCTTCGGCGCTGACAAAGTTTTGTCCAGGAGAAACTTCCCTCCCGGACAGCATGGCAACAACCGTCGCCGCAAAATGTCGGAGTACGCAGTCATGTTGGCAGAGAAGCAAAAAGCCAAGTACACTTACGGCGTGCTTGAACGTCAGTTCCGTAACATGTTCGAGAAAGCATCCAAGGCTGCCGGTATTACCGGTGAGGTGTTGCTTCAAAATCTCGAAAGTCGTCTTGATAATGTCGTTTTCCGTCTCGGACTTGCTCCCACTCGCGCAGCTGCCCGTCAGCTCGTAGGTCACAAGCACATTGTCGTTGATGGAAAGGTTGTCAATATCCCTTCCTACGCTGTTAAACCCGGTCAGATTGTCGGTGTTCGCGAAAAAGCCAAGTCTTTGGAAGTCATCGAGGCAGCCTTGGCAGGATTCAATCACAGCAAATATCCATGGATCGAATGGGATGAAAACAGCAAGAGCGGCCGCTTCTTACACAAGCCCGATCGTGCTGACATTCCCGAGAACATCAAGGAGCAATTAATCGTAGAGTTGTACTCTAAATAAAATCATTGAATTAATGGCGATATTAGCATTTCAAAAACCCGATAAAGTTGTAATGTTGGAGGCTGACGACAGATTCGGCAAATTCGAATTCCGTCCTCTTGAGCCGGGCTTTGGGGTAACCATCGGTAACTCGCTTCGCCGCATACTTCTTTCATCGCTTGAGGGTTACGCCATCAATACCATCAAAATACAAGGTGTTGATCACGAATTCTCATCGGTGTCCGGTGTAAAAGAAGATGTAACCAACATGATCTTGAATCTCAAGCAAGTTAGATTCAAGCAAGTAGTAGAAGAATTCGAGAACGAAAAAGTCAGTATCACCGTTGAGAACTCCACCGAGTTCAAGGCCGGTGACATTGGTAAGTATCTGACTGGATTTGAAGTGTTAAACCCTGATTTGGTGATTTGTCATTTAGATGTCAAAGCTTCAATGCAGATTGATCTCACCATCAACAAAGGACGTGGATATGTTTCTGCTGATGAGAATAGAGAATACTGCACTGATGTCAATGTAATTCCAATCGATTCTATCTACACCCCTATCCGTAATGTCAAATATTCGGTTGAGCCTTACCGTGTCGAACAAAAGACCGACTACGACAAGCTTATTCTCGAAGTGACCACGGATGGTTCCATACTCCCGAAAGATGCGCTCAAGGAAGCCGCCAAAATCCTGATTCATCACTTCCAGTTGTTCTCCGATGAGAAGATTACTCACGAGAGCCCCGAACTTGATGGTAACCAAGAGTTTGACGAAGAAGTGCTTCATATGCGCCAGCTTCTCAAGACTCGTCTGGTCGACATGAACCTTTCGGTTCGTGCGCTCAACTGTCTGAAGGCTGCCGATGTCGAAACACTTGGTGATCTGGTTCAATACAACAAGACCGACCTCCTTAAATTCCGCAACTTCGGTAAGAAATCGCTTTCTGAGCTTGATGATTTGCTCGAAGGTCTGAATCTGTCGTTTGGAACCGACATTACAAAGTATAAATTAGACAGAGAATAAATCGAGCGTATATCGAAGCGTCAGCCGCCGGCTCCAAGAGGTTGTCGGCTTACGCTTCCCTATCTTCGCTGTTCTTTTGTCTGCAATAAAAAAACAACAATGAGACACAATAAAAAATTCAATCATCTGAGTCGTACTGCCGATCATCGTAATGCCATGCTCGCCAACATGGCCATCTCGCTGATTATGCACAAAAGAATCACTACGACTCTCGCCAAGGCCAAGGCACTCAAGAAATATGTTGAGCCTTTAATCACCCGTAGCAAAGACGACAGCACCAACTCTCGTCGCGTTGTTTTCAGCTATCTTCAAAACAAGGAAGCCATCAAGGAACTCTTTGGAGAGGTAGCCATGAAGGTGGGTGATCGCCCCGGCGGTTACACACGTATCATCAAGCTTGGTACGCGTCAAGGTGATGCCGCTTCTATCTGCTTCATTGAGCTGGTCGACTTTAACGAGAATATGGCCAAAACTCCTGCCGCAGGTGCCAAGAAGACACGCAGAAGCCGTCGTTCCAATAAGGCTGCAGAAGCCGTCGAAGCACCCGCTGCTGAAGTCGTTGCTGAAGAAACAGCCAAGGCTGAATAATCTTCGTTCAGTTTACGACTGAAGTGATTCTGCGGATTGACCGCTTGACATCCATGTAAGTCGGCAGTTTCATCGCTTTTAGATGTTAAGAAAGTTGTTTCTCTACAACAAGTTATCTATAGGCGATGCACGCTTCACAGGTATGGTAATCCGGTCACGCATAGTTCAGATAGCTCATCAAGGAGGGTTTACCCATTAAAGGTATTCCCTCCTTTTTCATATGTGACGACATATAGATTTGCATCAAATCGTAGGCGTAATGGACATTTGGTAACCTGAGTTCGGGATAAAAAAACTTGTGATAAAAGTTGGTAATCTCGCTATTATTTTGTATCTTTATAGGTGTAAATCAAATAGTTACAAAAACAACAGACGATGATTACCAAAGACAAAGTTACTGAAATTTTCTGT
>JALETQ010000039.1 GCA_022781445.1 Prevotella sp. | reverse complement strand
CCTTTGACAATCGTTTTCAGAACCTGCTCTTTTGTTTCCTGAAAGGGCAAGTTTTGCCTCTTGTTTCTTGCCCTTCCGTCGTGCAAAAGAGCAAGGTTTTGACGGCGGCATGTTCACGCTTTCTTCAGTGGACATTGCAAGCTGTAAAAATACAGGTGTCTTTCATCCCAAATCGGTCACTGAACCATTGGAATCCGAGGCAATCGAAACAGGTCCCGACTCCAATGACCGGTTGGGGATAAATGAAAACACGACCGTTCTTGGGAAATATATTGGAAATCCGCAGCCGAACAGAAAAGTCCGGACATGGGAAGAGCCCACGTCAGAAGGGATAGCCCACGGCAAGATGGAAACTCTGGCCATCTTTGAACGAAGGAATGTTGTAAAAGCCTTTCTTCCCCGTTTCGTAGGGTAGGTGCAGGCCGATGCCCCAGTCGAGACGTAACACAAAGAACTCAAGGTCGTAACGCAGGCCGATGCCCGTACCGATGGCAAGCTGTTGGGCAAATTCATCAAATCTGAACTGACCCTGGGGCCGATAGGGATCGTCATGAACCGTCCACACATTGCCGGCATCGAAAAAGAGAGCACCGTGCAGGTTGCCGAAGAGCTTGGTGCGGTATTCAAGGTTGGCCAACAGTTTCACATCACCGGTGCGGTCCATATAGGCATTCTTCTTTTCTGCAAGGCGATAAGCTCCGGGGCCGACACTGCGCACATTAAAGGCACGGATACTGTTGGCACCACCTACATAGAACTGTTCGCTGTAAGGTATGGCTGTGGAGTTGCCATAAGCGTATGCCACACCGATATTGAGGTGTCCCACGATCTGGCTCGACTGACCGAGTGACCATGTTTTCCGTAAGTCGGTTTCGATTTTGAAGAACTGTGCATAGGGATTCTTGAACATCGTCTTTTCCTTGTCGCTCCACTTCTCTCCGAAGACGGCGTAGCTCAACGACAGAAGATTGGCCGACTCGCTGACAGTGGTTTCCCAAGAGACGGGACTGGCCGCCTTGGCCGGACTGGCATAGGTGTAGGTGTAACTGAGTTTGGGAATGAACTGATCCATCATGGCAGTCTTGAGGTAAGGGGTGGCGTCGAGGATTTCCTTAAACTCGTCGGTCATGGCGTTCATGTAGTTGTACTCGAGGATGAGCGGACTGAACTGATGGCGCGAGGTCTCGGACGTTTGAATGCGGTAAGTCCATTCGCCCGAAATGACATGGCGACGGAAGTAGTGGGCACGGTTCACGATGTTGAGTGACCCTTTCAAAGTCGTCGACGGTGTGACGGAAAAGCGTTTGCGCCTGACAAAAGGCAACAACAGTCGGGGGAACTCGACCGACGCGTCGCCACCATATTCGTAAGTGTTGATTTGGGTGGATGTTCCCTCGATATCGTGTCCCGTCTGCCATTCGTAAGATCCGTGAACATTGAACTCCACCTTTTCGCCACCTCTGAAAGCATTGCGTTTCGCCAATCCCAAGGTAAGCCCGGGGCCGAGCAGTCCGTTGGTCTTTCCGGTGGCATTGGCTTCGACATAGAAGTCATAAGGCTTGTCAAACACACAGTTGATCATCAGGTCAAGCGAGTCACAGGTTGCAGAACTGTCCCGGGGCGTAAACTGGAAGTCAACCATGTTGAAAAGTCCCTTGCCGGCGAGCTTCTCCATCGACTCCACATACTTGTCGTAACTGTAGATGTCACCGGGACGAAACTTCACATCGCGCATGATAACTTTCATGCGGACAGGTGTACGCTTGCCATTGTGGTGCACGACATATCTTCTTCGACGGGTGATCTGATGGAGTTCCTCGGCAAATTCGCGTCTCAGATTGATGTCGATTTTACCTATGTACCACTTTCGTTGTGCCACGTCAGGCAGACTGTCGAGCATACGCAATTTCAATCCGGCTTTGCCCTCGTTTTGCAACGTATCCGCAAGATAGGTCGAATAACTCGGCTGAAAATAATAGTAACCGTTGTTACGCAGCAATCGACTGATGCGGATTCGCTCCCTGTCAAGCAATGACACGTCAAACGGACTTTCCTTAACGATGAGCCGTTCGGATTCGTGGGCATGAATGATGCTGTCCGCCTCCGGAGGATAGTTGGTATAACTGATGGTGTCTACGGTAAAGAGAGGTCCCATATCGACCGTATAAGCCACTTTCTGCTTGCGGGGATTCCTCATCGGCCGGACATCATGACCTACCGTTCCCCTAAAATATCCGTGGGCATGGAGAACCGATTGTGCCACCACGGAACGCAGCTGCGGATTGACCTGGCTCATCAGCACGGGAGCTTTACCGAAAGTCTTGGATAACCATCTTTGCCAAGGCTTGGACGAATTGGAAAAGGCATTGTATATCCACAAAGAGACGGGAAACGGCGAACGATGGCCGGAACTGCCGAACAACGAGCCGTTGGGCTTGCATGCCAAGGCGGCTTCAATCTCCTTTCGGGTAAGGAATGCATGGTCGCTTTTCCTGAAATCCGGATATTCGATTTTGTCGATGCCGGTATACAGATGATCGTCTTCTGGAACCAAAGCAACCGACGAACACGATGCCAACAGGGCTGTGAGCATGACACAAAGAAGGAATGTATGGAGATGGATGGATTTCATGACTATACAGTTACATTGGAGGTTGATGGGATGAAAGCGAGTCTGTGCCTACGGCTGCACCCTGCGGAACGGGAGTTACGGACTTTCCCGACTTCCGGTTGAATATGTCTTTGAAGTGTTGCAGCTTGCGTCGCCAGATGAAACCGACACCGTATCTGCCCACATTACCTTCTATCCAGTCATAAGAATTGCGGTCGTAAAAGAGTTTGAGGTACTTATTGGACGTGGGACTCACGCGATACTCGAACGTCACGTTATCAAAGAAGGTATCGTTTTGGTCATAATAATCGTTGTTTGAGGAGAACTTGCCTCCAATGACCACACGAAGCCTGTTGTTCCAGAATCGCTTGGAAAACTTAAACGAATAGTCGGTGTGCATGGCTCCCATGGCATCTGTGGTGTTGTCGACGCCGAAGCTGAGGTCGAGCGACCGCAATGCCGAACCGGCAATCTGGTTGATTTCACTCTGCAAGAATGAACCCAAGGCACTGTTCATCGAAAACTTGCTTGTATTGCCGTCGGCAAGATACATACCCGTGGTAAGCATGGTTACTGCCAACTTGCCACGTTCCTCCTTCGACATACTCATCAATTCATTGCTGATGGCGAGATCTTCGGGAGCATCGATGATGAATTCCAACCCCATATCATTGAGCGTCTTGCTAATCATGACACCGCATTCAAAGTCTATCATACGGCTTATTCCTTCGCTTTCCGAAACGGCAGCCTTGGTACGTTCTGTGGCCGTGATGTTGAGTTTGGGATTCATCGGGTCGCCTGTAAATTCAATGTAACTGCCATCGCGGATGGTAAAGGTCTTGAGCGGAATGACAGGTAAGGAATATTTCATCTCACCGTTTGCCAGCGTATATCTTCCGGTTAGGCGCATACCCTCAGCATCATTACTGCGAATGCGTAGTTCGCCGCCGCCGTCAAGGTTGATGTAATTGGTCTTCTCGGCATTGAGATTGCACATGATGTGGGCACCTTCGTCGATGCTCAACGCCATGTCCATGTCGAATCCCTGCAATTTGGGACGAGAAGCGGGCTTCTCCACGGTATCGGAGAAGTTGACGAACGAAACGAGTTCTTCCAACCGTTTGTCGGTTGTCAGTGGCGAATCACGCAGGACATAGGTCATGTCGGTAGAACCCAACACTTCTAATTTACCTCTCATCTTGAGATGTTCCAACCCGCCTTTTATGGAACCAAAGAAATTGACGAAAGCATCACCGAAAACCTCGGAGCGTGTATTCTCCTTGGCTGAGATGAGTTGGAAATTACGAGCCATCATGTTGATATCCAACTTGATTCTGTCCAAGGAAGAGAAATCGAGGAAACCGTTGACAACCAACGGACTTTTATTGGTGGCATACATGCGGATGGTTTCGAGCTTGACACGACTGTTCCGTATATGAATCGGCTCTTTGGCAAATCGCAGGTCAATGCCGTAGGGCACACTGATCAGCGAGGCCGAATCGGGTGTGACGGTTCCGTTGACATCAAGATTTGACAAACTTCCCTTCAGATCAATGACACCGTCGCCATAACCTTTGAGTCCCACGATTTGATCGGGAATCATACCGTTGATCAAGTCGAGAGGCAGGTGAACCATCTGCATAGTAGCATCAAGCGTGCCTTTACCAACCGAATGATACCTACCCGTCAACATGCCGATTTCTTTTCCGTCTTTCGAGAGGATACCGTCAATATAGTGTCCGCCACCATCCTCGGGCATATACACAAACTCGGCTCCGATATTGCCCATCGGATATTCCTCATATACCATGTTGCGGATATTCATGGCCGATGACACTGAAACCCGGTCGGTCGTTTGGATGATATGGTAGTCTCCATCCATTACACCTTTGATCTTGGGCAGAAATGGCAGCAACTTGGTCAGTTCGCCCAAGTCAAAGCGAATGAGACTGACGGTGAGGTCTTGCAGGGCATCGGTATTGTCCTCATCAGTGGTTACCTGTATACCCGTACCATCTTTTGCCTTCAATGTCAGGTCGGCAGACAGGCGTTTGTCGAAAGCCATGAATATGTAATTACTGTCATTGGCTTGAAAGGCTTTATAGCCAAGTATGCTTTCTTTGTCATCAAGACTGATACGGATGCCTCTATCCTCCATCTTTGCCTTGGCTCCCAAGGCTACACCGATTCTATCCTTGCTGTCGAGCAATCGGGCATAGATGGTCGTTCCTTTTTCAGACAGAGTGCCATCGACCAAAGCCGTGAACACTTGTTGTGGATTGTTCTTGGCATTCTTAACCATGCCGCTGTAAGAAAAGAGATTCTCTTCTGTCTTCATGGACAACCTGAGTGTATCAAGTTGCATACTGTCGGCATAGAGTGCATTGACGGCAACATGGCCGTTCAGTCCTTCTTCGACCGAAGAACGCAACGCCACATTGAGTTGGTCGAACCTGATTCCTCTCGTATAGAGATACCGACTGAAGATATTGTTTCTGCCGGCTTGCAGTTCCATACCCAATCGCGGAAGAGCAGCAGTCAACCGGTTTTTGTCGATGATCCGGTTTTTCCACTGACGCTTCACCTCTTTACTCAATATCTCTGCATGCTTGATCAAGCGTTCATAGCCGCCTTTGCCTTTCATGTCCAGGTGGAAGTCACCACAATCAATGATGGCAAGCGTGGTATCGGGACGTGTCATTACATCAAGAACCATATCCTCGGGACGATAGTAATGACCATTGTGATGAATAGCGAGGTCACTGATGAAACCTTGCAGACGATGACTGTTATTCAAGTTGCTTTCGATATCAAGATGTGCACAGCCGGCAGCACGCGCTTCTTGGTCTTTGACGAAATGGAAAGCGTGCAGGTCAATGTTGCTTACATCAGCTATCAACGTTCCCTTGACATACTTTTTATTGAAAAGGGCATTGACAGAAACACTTCCGTCCAAGATTGCATTGTGTCCATGCAAATCGGCAACAATGCGTCCGTCTTTCACCTTCAAATCGCCCTTCATGTCTTTTAGGCTGTAACCTTGGTAATTGAAATGGCGTACATCTACCGTCGTTTGGATGTTAGTGGCAGGAGAATAGGGATCATACCCGCTACCCTGCATCTTAAGACTACCCGTGAACGGACTCAACCCGTAGGACGGTATCATCATATGGAGAGGCAGAAGGTTGGCTTTCAGGTCAATGTCATAACGCTTTCGAGCGGGATTAAAAAAAGCCTTTGCCGATAAATAACCTTTCTCAATCTGTCCATCCACCGACAGACGATAAATATCTTTGTTCGAATTCAGGTAACCTTGCAGTTGCAACATGTCGGGGACATGGATTGTTCTTTGCAGATTTTTCGGTATCAACGTATTGGCGAATGCCATGTTCTGCGACCGAAGATTGAATTTCAAATCTGTGGCAAGACGGTTCATATCCGTCAAATTCGACAGGCGACCGCTAATTGACAACCGGGCTGTGTTTGCCCACAAGAAGTTCAAACGGTCGATGGTCATGGTCTGTAGATTGCCTTGAATCTTACCCTGAAGTAATAAAGGAGAACGTGGAAGCTGATTTACGATGCCTTTGGGCATGTTTCCTGCAAAACTGATGAGGTCGTTTCTGCCGATGTATCCGTTCAAGTCGAGCGTCATCACTCCCGGATGGGTCTTGGCAGTAACGTTCATAGGCATCAACATCTTCACCTTCAACTGCGAAAAATCTGTGGCGAGTGCAAATTCGGGTACATACACCAACATGGAATCGAGCGTCATCCTGCCGCTCATATTCTTCACTCGAAATCCGTTTTTCTCCTTGAAACTACACCGATTCACTGATAATTGGAGGGACGATTTGGCATAACTGATGGAATCTGCCGACAGGGCAAACTCCGACAACAAGATGTGGTTGGGGTCTAATCCTTCTACAGGCTTGGCATAGCGGTTGTCGTAAGCCAACAGACGATCAGTCCAATCAATCTTCTCGACCCCGTAAAACGTTTCTTTGGTGTCGATGAATGCCTTCGTGATTTGCAGTTTCTCGGGATTGACTTCCACTTTGAGTGAATCGCCGGGGGTAAACAGTCGTACATGGCTTTGCGACACATCAAGACGGCCAACCTTTATCTTCCAAAAGGTCTTGGTCGTACTTGTGTCGGGTGGAACCGAATCGTTCAACCTCACAGTTACGAAAGCTTTGTCGAGTGAAGACCGTTCAAGGTCGACAATATGATGTGGAAGGTCGATACCTTGCCCGCGAACATATAATTTGGAGATTCTGCCTTCGACCTTCGCTTCAGGTATCATATCATCGGTATTGAACACACATTGATTGATTTCGAAAGCATCAATCACTATTTGTTGATGCTTGATGAGAGGTAACAGTCGGACATCGGCGAGCAGATGTCCGATCGATGCAATAGTATCTGCGGCTTGAAGTGAGGTACTGTCTTTCTTCATTGCCAGGAAATCATAAACCGACAGGTCAAGCGGAAACGCCAGCCGCACTTTGCCAACCTTGACCTCCATGCCGAGTTTCTCCGAAGCATAGTCTGCCACTTTTCCGACCATCCAGTTTTGAACGGGCGGAAGATAAAGCAAAACAGCCAAAATGATGAACAGCAACAAGGGTGTTACTGCCACCATTCCGGCATATTTCAATGCCTTTGTCACGCGTTGCCGCGACGATAAGCCTTTCATCATTCTGTCAAACTGCAGGTCGTTAAATCTTCGTGGTTCTGCATGTCAAGAGCAGAGATAGATACATTGTGAACAAAGAGATAATCCTCCAAAATTAAAACGATGTTCTGTCAATGCTCCTTTTGATACTTCAGATATGCTTTCAATAAGGCAAAGATGAACGAAAGTACCAAGAGAGCGAAAGAAACATACGCGATAGTTTCTGTGCGGTCGATGGTCTTGGGGAAGAAACTCAATACGACCTTGTGCTTACCCGACGGGACATTGACAGCCCTCAGAATATAGTTAACCCTTCCGACCGGTATGTCCTTGCCATCGATGGTTGCCGTCCAACCGGGATAATAGATATCAGAGAAGACCACTACACCGCCTTTGCCGGACTCTGTGACATACGACAATTTGTTGGGTTCGTACTCGGACATAGTAATACGGCTGGTAGAATCTTGTTTCACACTCTGTCCCAATATATCTTCAAACTGTTTGTCGGCTATTGCCTGACGGCGCAGGTCTATTTTGCCCACCGCATCAATTTCTTCATTGGCATTGGCGGCATAGGCAACATGGTCAACAAACCAAGCATTACCCATTGCATACGGATTGGTTACAGGCATCGTACGTCCATCTTTGACGGGCATGATGAAATATTTGGTATTGAGCATGTTGATGACCGGGAAGAGAGAATCGCCATTGACAGTTTCGAGTTGTCCGTTGGCACGCACGACAGCCTTCATGAGCCGTTGCATTTCGGGTATAATGTGGTGATCGATCATCTCTTGATAACGTCGCAGCTTGGCAGCGTGATATCCACCGATACTCTTGTGATAGAACGATGTTTCGTTCTCGTTGAAGGTGTTGGATGCAAAATTGAGTACGCGGTAATTCAGCGACTTATCTTTGAGTATCATGGCATCCGTCTCGGTCATCTCGACAGGCATTTCCCTAACGCTCTTATTGACGAACATGCCATCGTTGAGATAACGCTTGTTGACCATCCACATGTCCGCCAAACAAAGCACGGCAATAGCTGCAACCGTGTAAGAACTCTTGAGTTTGTTCTTTTTCAAGAGTATCAACAACACCATGCCCGCCACAATGACGAACACCGTTCGCCAGCAATCTGCCACAAAGATGGCTTTGCGCATCTCGGTAATGTTGGCCAGCAATCCGCCAAGTTGTTCGGATGGAATTTGCGACAAAGCTTGTCTTTCGGCCGAACTGATGTAGTCCGGGAAAAAGACAGTGGGCATCAAGGCAAAGAGCAGTGCCATGCCGGCCGTCAGTCCGAAACTGATGTAAAGCTGTTTGCTGTGACGGTTGAGGAAATTCGGTTCTTCTACAATGCGTTTCAGTGCCATGACGGCAAGGAGCGGAATTGTAAACTCCGCAATCACAAGGATGGAAGCCACAGCCCTGAACTTGGCATACATGGGCATATAGTCGATGAACAGATTGGTGAGCGACATGAAGTTGTGCCCCCAAGCCAACAGGATGGAGAAGACGGTCGCCGTTAGCAATGCCCACTTCATGGGTCCTTTGACGACAAAAAGTCCGAAGATGAAGAGCATCAGCACGAAAGCACCCACATAGACTGGACCGCTTGTCATGGGTTGTTCACCCCAATATTGTCCGATTTGGCTGTAAATGTCATAATACATCGGCTCGGCTTTCTTCATGGCAGTTTCGTTCTGATTCATGGGTACCGAAGCACCTCCTTTCGTATTAGGTACAAGGAGTGTCCACGTTTCACCTATACCATAACTCCATTGGGTGATATAATCTCGATCCAGTCCGCTGCTTGTCTGGTTGGCTGCATCTTTGTCAGCTGCCTTTACCAATTCGCTTTTACCGCGCATGGTTTCCTTTTGATACTCCCAAGTGTGATACAAATTGGAGATATTCACACCGATACCAATGACGGCAGCCACTGCACATACTGCCGTAGCCTTGAAGAAGCCTGTCAATTCGTGTTTACGAACGGCATCGACCAAAAAAGCAATAACCATGAAAAGGATGAGGAACAAATAATAATAGGTCATCTGAACATGGTTGGCATGCACTTCAAAGGCAGAGAACAAGGCTGTCAGCACAAAACCCCACAGAAGTTTTCCCCGATAAGCCAGCACCACTCCGCCTATGAGAGGAGGCAGGTAAGCAAGTGCCATGACCTTCCAAATGTGTCCGGCAGCAATGATGATAAAGAAATAGGACGAGAATGCCCAAACAATGGAACCCAACACGGCCAGCGATTGACGGAAGTTGAAACAGCGGAGCATGATGTAGAAGCCCAACAAGTAAACAAAGACATACCACACATTATCGGGAAACCAAAGATGATAGGCATTAATAGCTTGATTCAACGTGGAAGTGCTGTTGTAGGACGGTGAAGTCTGGTAAGTGGGCATACCCCCGAAGATGGCGTTGGTCCATCGGGTCTGCTCCCCCGTCCGTGCCTTATATTCGGCAGCTTCATGGCCTGCGCCTCTGCCTGCTGACACATCGTGTTGATACAAAATACGTCCTTCCATGTCGGCAGGAAAGAAATAAGCAAATGCCAGCACTGCAAAAAGAATTACCGCCAACACATCGGGCAACCATTGTTTCCAAGTTCTCATATCGATATCTTTATTATATTATTTTCAGAGATGCCTGCAAAAGTACGAAATAAAATCGTAACTTTGCGCGGAATAAAAAGAAATCAAATGAAGATAGGTGTGTTAGTAGCAATGGAAAAAGAGTTTTCAGCTCTTCGTTCCATCCTTTCCGGCCATTCGGAAGTGCCCGACATGAAGCACAAAACCATCAGAGGCATATATGAGGGCAAAGAAATCATCTTGCAACAATGCGGTGTCGGTAAAGTCAATTCTGCCATCGGAACGATAGAAATGATAAAAGCGTTCCAACCCGATGCTGTCATCTCGACGGGATGTGCCGGTGGCGCATCTTTGAAAACGGAACCCGGCGACGTGGTGGCTGCCGCAGAATGCGTGTATCACGATGTTTCGTGTGGATCCGAAACGGCATACGGACAGATGATGGGTATGCCTGCCCGCTATACTTCCGATGCCCACCTGTTAGAGAAGGCTCTCGCCATCAATACGGGAATCAAAATTCATCAAGGATTGACCGTGAGCGGTGACTGGTTCGTGACAACAAAAGAGAAAATGGGTTTCATCATCGACCGTTTTCCTGAAGCCATGGCTGTCGACATGGAGAGTTGCTCAATCGCTCAAGCCTGCCACATCTACGGAGTACCGTTCCTATCGTTCAGAGTCATCAGTGACGTGCCATTGCGCGATATCGACGCGTCACAATACTATGACTTCTGGGACAATGTGGCCGGACGCTCTTTTGAAATCAGTCGTCGTTTTCTCGACATCCTATAGATGTCATTCACTACAGCAGCAACCATAAGCAGAGATCCTTCGGCAAATCATATAAAAAAAGGTCTGATCACATGAATACACGAGGAACATTCCACGCGAGAACATGACCGACCGTTCACTTTTCACCGACAAATAAACACATATGGATAAGATACCCAGTTTCACCATTGATCATTGCCATTTGAAGCGTGGTATATATGTTTCGCGCAAAGATACCATCGGCAAAGAAACCGTAACAACTTTTGACATCCGCATGAAAACTCCAAACAGAGAACCTGCCATGCAGCCCGGTGCGCTTCACACCATCGAACATCTGGCAGCTACATACCTGCGCAACAACCCGCAATGGAGCGATAGAATCGTCTATTGGGGGCCTATGGGATGCCTTACGGGTAATTATTTGTTGCTCAGAGGCGATTATGAATCAGCCGACATCGTAGATCTGATGCGCGACACATTCGATTTCATCGCATCCTACGAAGATGAATTGCCGGGAGCCACACCGCGTGATTGTGGGAATTGGCTCTTGCACGACCTACCGATGGCCCGGTGGGAATCGAAGAAATATCTCAAGGAAGTGTTGGAAAACATCACACCCGACCGTCTGAATTATCCGGACTAAAGGTTTCTGACTGATTCCGACGAGATGACCTTTTCCATATTAGGAATCATCGGACACCACCACATGAACTAACTCCATTCGTTCATAAAGACAAACTATTTTGATGGCTTGTCGAACAAACTGGTGGTTGTCAGTTCAAGACTTGTCATACAACTTCATGGCGGACTGGACGCAGACAAGCAGTAAAAGGCTGTCGATGAATTTCACTGACAAAGATGATGATGGTTAGATTTCGTTCGATTGCTGTCCGGTAAAACCGGGAACAAAATCAAACTCGAATGACCGATTCGGATTGAATACAGGTACTTTGATAATTGATTGAAAGCTAAAACTTTATGAACATCCCTCCGAAAGTGCCCCTTTTGTGTTGTGTTTCCGGCCCTTTTATGCCACTTTTCCGGCCCTTTTACCCGGTAAATCTTACCCTTTCCTTCACCCAAACGATATTCGATGACTAAACCTACATTTGATTTTGCTCAAAACACCACCGACCGTTCATCCAACAGTCACATGGAATAAACTATGCGATACAAAACCGACAAAATGAAACCAAGATGAAATAAACATAGAAAAACTTTCATTTTCTCAAAAAATACTTTATCTTTGTTTGCGAACTTGGCGCTATCGTTCGGGAACGCAAGCAAGAAGGCTTATTTGAACATCGGTGAGAACCATCATCATCTTCTTCCTCGACCGATTCGTCGGATTGAATCTCTCAACACAGAAAAAGAAAAAATCAAATTCAATTATGAAAAAATATTTCGCAGATTCAGAGCTAATCCTCAATCCGGATGGCAGTGTTTTTCATTTACACATGAAGCCCGAAAACTTGGCAGACAAAGTAATTCTCGTAGGAGATCCAAGCCGGGTTTCACTCGTGGCCTCACATTTCAATGAAGTTGAATTCCAAGTCGAAAACCGTGAATTTCGTTCCATAACCGGAAAATACAAAGGTAAGCGAATCACTGTTGTCAGTACCGGCATTGGATGCGACAATATTGACATTGTTATCAATGAACTTGACGCTTTGGCCAACATTGACTTTGAATCCAGAACCGAGAAAGAGGCATTACGTTCCCTCTCTATCGTAAGGATAGGTACATGTGGAGGACTACAGCCTTATACCCCTACCGGGACATTCATCGCCAGTGTGAAAAGCATAGGATTTGACGGACTGCTGAACTTCTATGCAGGACGAGACAATATTTGTGATCTGGCCTTTGAAGAAAACTTTAAGAAGCACATGGACTGGAATTCCCAAAAAGGAGCTCCGTACGTGGCTGATGCCGACAAAGAACTCATCGAAAGAATCGCACAAGACGACATGGTAAGGGGCGTGACCATTGCATGCGGAGGATTCTACGGCCCACAAGGAAGAGAACTTCGCATACCTATTTCCGATCCGTTACAAAACAATAAAATCATGTCGTTTTCCTACAATGACATGAAAATAACCAATTATGAAATGGAAAGTTCTGCATTAGCCGGATTGTCTAAGCTATTGGGACACAAGGCCATGACATGTTGCATGGTAATAGCCAACAGAGTGGCAAAGCAGGCAAATGCAAACTACAAGAATTCCATCGACAAGCTTGTTGAGAAAATCTTGGAGAGAATCTGACAAATATTTACCTTTATCCTCTTCGAAAAAGGATAATGCTTCTATTTAACATCATGGAGAAAGACACAATATGTGCGCCGGCCACAGCCGAAGGAGGAGCACTCGGAATCATCCGCATCGCAGGTGCAGAAGCCATCGCCATCACAAATGAAATCTTGGACAAGGACTTATCAAAGGTTTCTTCAAATAGTCTGACATTCGGAAACGTTTGCGATGCCGATGGTAAAACCATCGACGAAGTGGTTGTGAGCGTCTTCAGAAAGCCTCATTCATATACCGGAGAAGATATCGTCGAAATATCGTGTCATGGTTCTTCCTATATATCCCGCACCATCATTCAAAGACTCATTGACCGGGGGTGTCGACAAGCTTTACCGGGTGAGTTTACCCAAAGAGCATTCGAGAACGGAAAATTAGATCTTACACAAGCTGAAGCTGTGGCCGATCTCATCGCTGCCACCAATGAAGCCAATCATCGAACGGCTCTCTATCAACTTAAGGGACATATAAGCAGCCGGCTCGGATCTCTTCGGAAACAGTTGCTGCGACTAACCTCTCTGCTTGAATTGGAGTTGGACTTTTCAGATCACGAAGAACTCGAATTTGCAGACCGAAAGGAATTGCTCAACCTGAGCCAACACATCAGAGAGGAAATATCGGCTCTCTCCCACTCTTTTCAAACCGGCAAAGCACTCAAGGAAGGTATCGCAGTAGCCATCATCGGACGAACGAATGTGGGAAAAAGTACGCTGCTCAACAAATTGCTCAATGAAGAAAAAGCCATCGTGAGCAATATTCACGGAACAACTCGCGATGCCATCGAAGACACGACAACTATCAACGGAGTGACGTTCCGATTCATTGACACAGCAGGAATTCGAGCAACACAAGATAGCGTGGAACAGATGGGAATAGAACTTACTTACCAAAAAGCCAAACAGGCGCAAATCATATTGTGGATTATCGATGATGCACCATCTGTCGAGGAAATAGACAATATGTTACAGTTAACCAAAGATAAACGCTTGGTGACAGTATGCAATAAAATAGATAAAAACAATCATGCGGAGACATATATCTTCAAGCAACTTAAAGATTATTTCGTCAATATCGACAAGAACATTCCTGTTGTGAAGATAAGTGCAAAAAATGGCACAAACATTAATCTTCTCGAACAAACAATATATAATGTCGCCGACATTCCCGAATACAAGCAGAACATCACCATCATTACCTCAGCACGTCACTATGAAGCCCTCACGCGTGCAAAAAACAGTCTTGACCGTGTTATTGATGGCCTAAACAGCAATATTACTGCCGAACTTGTCGCAGCCGATCTCAACCAAGCTCTCGAACAACTCGGCGAAATCATCGGTGGGAAAATAACTCCCAACGACACGCTCCATTCAATATTTCAGCACTTCTGC
>JALETQ010000030.1 GCA_022781445.1 Prevotella sp. | reverse complement strand
TGATGGAGAAATGCGATGTCCCTGTCGTTGATCGTCCCTGTCACCCTGATGTGGGTCAGTTCTTCCGCCCCTTCCCCAATTACTTCCATAAGTGTGCCCGGATTCTCCACGTGAAACTCTTTCCATTCCTGTCCTTTAACTGTTACTGCAAACATCAACAGCAACAACATGGTGTAATTTTTCAATCTCATACTTCATTGATTATTTGTGAAACAAGGAGAGGGGAGGGAATGCCGGGAGACACTCCTCCTCCCTCACAGAATTTATTCCTTGATGAATTTCACGGATTCTACTGTCTGTCCGTCCTTTTCAACAATCGTGGCAATGTATATTCCTCGTGGCAGACCCGACACGTTGACCACCATCACTTTCTTGGTACGGTCGAGGGCATATTTCCCATAATTTGTCTGGTTCTGTGCCCCTGTAATGTACAGGTCAAACTCTCCATCTGGAAGATCATAGGATACCGTCAATTCCGACTTGACCGGAACAGGAGACACCTTCACCTTTCCCTCACCGGCTTTCACGAGAAGTTCCGAAGAAGTGAGATAGCCGTCTTTCTTTGCCGTTACCTCAACTTTATACGTCTCGTCCTTTTGGGGCGTGCAGGTCATTTTTGCCCCTTCGGCAATCATTTTTCCTTTGGAGTCAAACCACTGGTAGGCAGCGTCCTCATCCACACCCGTTACGGAGAGTGTTACATTTCCTTCATCCCTGTCTTCGACTATCTGCGGATACAATACAGGTCTCGGCTCACGAATGAATACGAAAGTCTCTCCTCCAATCACGTTTCCGTCCTTGTCCTTCTGGCGAAGGAGAACGGTGTGTCTCTCGGGCTTGCTTCCTTCCGGGAGGACGGTCTTGAAGTTCACGCTCAACTTGACGAGGCCGATCTCCTTGGGAGCGAGCATGATGTTGCTCAGCGAGCCGTTTGAGGAGACAAATTCCTGTGTGTGAGGATTGCTTGTGGGTTTTACGTTCATGCATCGTCTGCCTCCCTCGTTCCATGCGGAGAGTACTTGCGGATCCATGCGCAACTGCACCCTCGCATTGTCGAATAAGGATTTCGGGGCCGCGTGAAAACCTTGGGTTGGTTCCGTCGTGTTTGCATTTGTCAGTTCAATCATGTCAAGGCTGTAAGCCTCCTTGTGCGTGAGGTGGTTCATGATGGAAACCGCACCTTCATAGGAGGAACCGGAATCGACGTTCACTATCGTCACGTTCTTCTGTACCACATTATTGTTATAGGAGACATGTTCGTATATATTGGGTGTATTGGGATAGGTGAGACCGTCATTCTTGTCGGCAATCTTCAGCAACAGGCAGAAATGCCAGAGATTGTCTCCTCCGATGGCAGGATTGGTAATGTTTGAGAATTGTTCGGGATCTGGTGTAGGCCATCTGATTACAACATCTGAATATTCCCCCGGGTTCAATGGCGGTACGACACCAAGGTATGCAATATGCCCTCCTACAGGGGTATTATCAACCGTCATCACACCTGTCCACGCTTCGGGCCATTGCAGGTTAGTCCCCGCTTTTGCCCAATAGGCAGTCACTCTTGATTCGGGAGACTTTTTCTGTCCTCTGTTCCAAACCCTTACGTAAATATAATTGTCTTTTCCTCCCAATGGGTTCTGATGTTCCTTTATGTTATCTTTTTGATTTCTGACCCAGACCTGCGGTGCACTCCAGAAGTTGTCGCTTTCAATTGTGGTGTTCGGCTCGAAACCCATGTCCTCGACATTATCCTTGATATACAGGTCGTAGTCTTTCAGGAGCGTGGGGAAGCCGTATTGGTTCATCGGACCGATGGAGGCGTCACTGTCGTCGCTGTCCTCCTCCCACTTGGCATTTGCAGGAAGGTTGCCGGGACGTGGACCGATTCCCCACCAATAGTAACCGTCATTGTCCTTGTCGCAAGCTTGCGCCGGTGTAAGAAGAGCCGAAGCGAGTGCGGGCGAGGCTGCAGAAGGATTGTTGGCCGGGTAATAGTTGTATTCGAAAGGGAGGGTCGGAGTCGCGGAACTTACCATGTTCCTGATGTCCACGAACGCATACAGGAAACCGTGATCTCCCCACTTCTCTCCCCAGCTGTTCTTGAAGATCCAAGCCGTCTTGCCGATGCGGGGGTCTCCCGGTTGAATGGTGATCCGGGTCTTATATGTTTCATAGACCACATCTCCGGCCTTTATCGTTCTGTAACCTACAAGGGTCATGGCATGGCGCCAAGCATCGATAAGACCTGCAATCGGATTCTTGAGCAGCATGGATTTCAATTTCTCGGTTGAGGCAAAATCGTTGTTTGCGAGGCTGAAAATGGTCATTCCGTCGTTTTTGACCGTATATAGGGGCTTTCCCTTCTCCGAGCAGGGACGGTCTTGAGCCTTGTACGGGAACGACAATTCATCTTGAATCTTGTTGTGGCTGATGTAATCCAATGCGATAGAAGGCCATCCTCCGCTGCAACTTCCTGCCCCTGAGCAGGACACCAGTTCCTGTTCGGACAGGTCGAAGTCGTAGGTCGTGTTACGGTAGAGTTTCGCAACGGCTTCCATGGCTCCTATGGCCGAGAATGCCCAGCAAGAGCCGCAGTTTCCTTGATCTTTCACGGGAGTGATCCACCCCGTAATTTCATTCTGGAAATAGGGAGCTCCCTTGACGGTAGCACTGTGGCGCGTGCGCCAGTCGAAGTCGGGGATGTAGGAAGACGGTTGGCTTTGCCCGGAGGTGTAAGCGTAATCTTCCACGTCGAAGATGCCGCCGATGTAATATTCCGCACCGTTGAAGTTCGGTACGACTCCACCGTACATCTCCTTTTTCTTCTCATAGGAGAGACGGCTGAACGGAGTGTCGCCGGCGACCCATAGTGCCCCGGAGTTTCTCAGGCTCTTGTTGAGGCGGTTTATGAAAGCCTGGCGCATGGTATCTTCATTGAATCTTCCCGGCTGTGGGAAACGCGATACCGGCTTCGTATCAGCATGAAGGAAGCCCGAGGGTGGTTGGCCGATGCCGTTTAGCCCGGAAACCAAGAGCTTGAGATTGGTCACTTCCGCACCGGATATGCGGACATGGATTTTCTCGGGAATGAAATTCTTTACTCTTCCGGTCTCTAACCCCATTGACTCAAAGATATCATTGCCGCCCTTGGGAGCCAGTGATGGAAAAGACTCATACACCAAAGCCTCGTATCCATAATGGTCGGATGCGAGAATCCTGACGCTTCCTGTTGGGGAAATGAATTTCACGTTACCGCTCGCAAGAATACCGGTAATGCGAATGGCTTCTTCCCTGTTGAAGGACAGAATTGTCTCGTCCTGAGTCAGGGTTGTTGCTATGTTTGTCTCGAAACTCTGTGCCATCATATCGGAAATACAGAGAAGGACAAACGTCAAAACAAAACAAATCTTCTTATAAATGTGTTCCATAATTATTTGTTTTTTTTGTATTAAAAAATGCAGGATCTCCATAATCGGTGTTCCCTCCTTTCTTGGATTATGGTGTCGGGATTAAACATGGTGACTTGACAACATGACAGATGTGCTTGATAGCAGTTCTATGGTTTTGAGTGTATTTATTGGCAAATATACCATTATTTTTATTAGCAGGCAAATGTTTATTGGTTTATTTTTTAGATTTTTGTTCGCGTGATCCATCCGGTGGCTTATTTTTCTTATTTAATCCCAAATCGGTCATGAGAATCCTATTCGGCATTGCCCGATTGACGGTCGGCTTGTTTGTCGGTTTGCGGCAGTCGTGGCGGGCTGTGGCAAGACAAAGCCTGCGGGCAAGATGCCGACAAGCGGATGATATCCGATCGGGAAATGCCATCATCGGCATGACTTGTAGGATACGCTCTCATGTCCGGTTGGGGATTCCCCGACTCTGATTCTCTGTCCGGTTGGAGGTGAACTCGGGTGTTTTGAAAGGCAGATGATACGTATAGTGTCATGTTGTGTCGCGGGTGGTTTTCAAAAGGGGAGGTTTCGGGCTTCCATTCTTGCCCTTTTGCGATGTAAAACCGGCCCTTTCACAACTCAAAACCGGCCCTTTTGCATGGACGTATTTGCGGTACATCGAAACGCATTGACAAGTAGATATTTATGATGCTTCTGTAAATGTTGGCCCGAAAGGCACTGCCGATGTGGCAAGCAGCACTGCTGCCGGTTTGTTTTGCCACAGTCCGCTATGCCTGCATCAAGCCGACGACGCATCCGTTCGGCAAGAAAACCGTTCCGGTCAGGGAGGGGATGACCGATCGGCGTTTCGTCGCAATTTCCTTTTGCCGACAAGCCGAACGGGCGTTTCGCCGGCTGTCGTTTGTCATCGTTTGTGAACGACGGATGAAGGATGGACCTGTTCGTCAATAAATGGGTTTACTTTTTTTGTAAATTGGGGGATTTGTCGTAATTTTGTGACCGAAATTCATAATAAACAACCGACGATTGATAGACAAGCATTTCGTCCTTGAGGACATTTCGCCCGTACTGCTCTACGGGCAAAACAACATTCATCTGCAGATGATCAAATCACTGTTTCCGAAATTACGCATCGTGGCTCGCGACAATGTGTTGCACGTCTTGGGCGATGAAGAGGAGATGGTAGAGTTTGAAGAACGCATCGAAGAAATGCGCAAACACGTGCTTCTGTATAACCAAATTACGCCCGAAGCCATCCTCGACATCGTTCGCGGCCGCAAAACCGACAACGACCATGCCGGTGGAGTCGTGGTCTATACCACTGCAGGACGTCCTGTCAAGGCAAAAAGTCAAAACCAACAACGGCTCATCGACGAGTATGAAAAAGAAGATATGGTCTTTGCCGTCGGACCGGCGGGCACCGGCAAGACATATTTGGGCATTGCCTTGGCCGTCAAATCGTTGAAAGAGAAGTCGGCAAAGAAAATCATTCTCTGCCGTCCCGCCGTTGAAGCGGGCGAGAAACTGGGCTTCCTGCCCGGTGACATGAAAGACAAAATCGATCCCTACCTGCAACCTTTGTACGATGCCTTGGAAGATATGATCCCGCCGGCAAAGCTCCGGGAATACATCGACAAGCGCATCATTCAGATAGCTCCTTTGGCTTTCATGCGGGGACGAACGCTGAGCGATGCCGTTGTCATCCTCGATGAAGCCCAAAATACCACCACCGCCCAGCTGCGGATGTTTCTCACCCGCATGGGAAAGAATACCAAAATGATTATCACCGGTGACTTGACACAGGTCGACTTGCCCCGAGGACAACGAAGCGGACTACGTGAAGCCCACGCGATATTAAAAGGAATCAAAGGCATATCTTTCGTGGAAATGTCGCAAAAAGACATCGTCAGACATAAGCTCGTGACACGCATCGTCGAGGCTTATGAACGCGCCGAGAGCATTGCCGAACCATCAACCATATCTTAACTTCGACAAAATGATGAAAGCATTGACCAAAACAGAGTTTCGTTTCGACGGACAACAGAGTGTGTACCACGGCAAGGTACGTGACGTTTATGACATCAACGGCGACCTGCTGGTGATGGTGGCTACCGACAGAATATCGGCCTTCGACGTGATTCTGCCCAAAGGAATTCCTTACAAAGGACAAGTACTCAATCAGATTGCGGCAAAATTCCTCGATGCGACAAAGGATATCTGTCCCAACTGGAAGCTCGACACGCCCGATCCGATGGTTACCGTGGGACTCAAATGCGAGGGATTCCGTGTGGAAATGATCATCCGCTCCATCCTGACAGGCAGTGCGTGGCGAGAATATGAGAAAGGAAACCGGGAGATTTGCGGCATTACGCTGCCCGAAGGCATGAAGGAGAACGAACGATTCCCCGAGCCCATCATCACCCCGACGACCAAAGCCGATGAAGGACACGACATGAATATCTCCAAAGAAGAAATCATTGCACAGGGGCTGGTGTCGGCCGACGACTATGAAATCATGGAAGACTACACCCGCAGGCTCTTTGCCCGCGGACAGGAAATAGCCGCCAAGCAAGGACTGATCCTCGTCGATACCAAGTATGAATTCGGAAAACGCGACGGCAAGGTGTATCTCATCGACGAGATTCACACGCCCGATTCGAGCCGTTACTTCTATGCCGAGGGTTATGAGGAGAAACTGGCGAAAGGCGAACCACAGCGACAACTGTCAAAAGAGTTCGTGCGCCGCTGGTTGATGGATCACGGCTTCATGAACGAACCCGGACAAATCATGCCCGAAATCACCGATGAATATGCCGAAAGTGTCAGCGAACGATACATTGAACTGTATGAAAACATCACCGGCGAAAAGTTTGACAAGGCTGTTTGTGAAGGCGACATCGCCGCCCGAATCGAAGAAAACGTGAAGAAATATCTGGATAGACGATAAACAACCGTATCTCTCGTTGATGCCTCGGCATACGAGCTGAACATCCGTCGCAGGGTAACCCGTTTGGTTGTTGCCCTGCGACGGTTCGTTTGTCCCCAACCGGTCATCGGAGCGTTTTGTCCTGCATTTCATGCCGGTAGTGACCGGTTGGGGATAAACCGGTCGGCAAGATGCCGGCAAACGGATGAGAACGGAGGGTAAGCGTCATCAATAAACCTTATGCTCATGACTTCGCTGTCTGACGACCGGTTCGGCATCGCTCCCGAAACCGTCCTCCGAAAGATAACAGGGGGCTCGGAATGGAATGCAGACTTAACATTTTATATCCCAGATAATTTTGTGATGCCGCCAAACAACCGTATATTTGCAAAGACTTAAGCACAAAAAATCATACACAATGACTTTATATCCCAAATTGATTACCGATGTTTTGACCACCGTAACCTATCCCGGCACGAAGAAAAACATCGTTGAAAGCGGCATGGTTGCCGATGATATCCGCATCGACGGCATGAAGGTGAGGATTACCTTGCAGTTCCCCCGGGAGACGGATCCTTTCCTCAAATCGACTGTCAAGTCGGTAGAAGCCGCCATACATTACAAGATTTCGAAAGAGGTGGAGGTGGAGATCCTCACCGAATTTGCTTCCAAACCACGCCCCGAAGTAGGCAAACTGCTGCCCGATGTGAAAAATATCGTTGCGGTAAGTTCGGGCAAAGGCGGTGTGGGCAAGTCGACGGTGGCTGTCAATCTCGCCATCGCCTTGTCGAAGTTGGGTTACAGCGTGGGACTGCTCGATGCCGATATCTTCGGACCTTCGATACCCAAGATGTTCCATGAAGAGGAGGCCCGACCCTATGCCGTCCGTGTGGATGGTCGCGATTTGATAGAACCTGTCGGCAAGTATGGCATCAAAGTATTGAGCTTAGGCTTTTTCGTGAATGCCGAAACAGCTACATTGTGGCGGGGAGCGATGGCATCGAACGCCTTGAAACAGCTCATTGCCGATGCCAACTGGGGCGAACTCGATTACCTGATTCTCGATACACCGCCGGGAACGAGCGACATTCACCTCACGCTGCTTCAGACCTTGGCCATTACCGGTGCCGTCATTGTCAGCACGCCGCAAAGTGTTGCCTTGGCAGATGCACGAAAGGGCATCGATATGTACCTCAATGAGAAAGTCGATGTACCCATCTTGGGGCTGGTGGAAAACATGGCTTGGTTCACTCCTGCCGAACTTCCCAACAACAGATATTACATCTTCGGCAAGGAAGGTTGCAAGCAGCTGGCACAGGAAATGGGCATCCCTTTGTTGGCACAGATTCCCCTTGTGCAGGGCATCCGTGAGGGAGGCGATGAAGGAATGCCCGTGGCACTTCGCACAGACACCATGTCGGGACAGGCGTTCCTCTCGTTTGCACAGGCTGTCGTAACGATGGTGAACCGTCGAAACAAAGACAAGGAACCCACCAAAATCGTGGAAGTGAAGAGCTGATGACTTGCTGTCGTGGCTTGACGAAGCATGTCGGCTCTACTCTTTGCAAGTGAATCATGTCCTCTCCGTATCAAAAAATCGGCAAGACAACCTGAGTTGTCTTGCCGATTTTCATTGTTTCCGGACTTGTTGCGGAGAGGTTTGAACCCAAATCGGTCATTAGATTCCGGGGCGGTTTCGTTTGATGGTCGGGCAGATGGCTTGTCGGTTTGTTGCAGGCGTAGCGGGCTACGGCAAAGCTAAATGACAGGCAAGATGCCGGCCGGCGGACGAAAGCGGACGGAAAGTGAAATGAACGACATGAAATGTATAAACAGACGCTCTAATGACCGATTTGGGTTGAAAGGTTGTCTTTGCCGATCGGGCAACCTTTCTTGCACCCAATGACCCGTAGCAGGGGTATCAATCTTCCGAAACGGTTTCCTCCGACTCTTTCTTTGTGCGACGGATGGAACGCTTCTTCTTGGTCTTGTCCTCGGTGGCTGCCACCGGTTTCACACCTGCCAACTCGGGATCGATCATGATTCGGCCGCAATATTCGCAGACGATGATCTTCTTGTGCATCTTGATATCCAGCTGTCTCTGAGGCGGAATCTTGTTGAAGCAACCGCCGCAGGCATCGCGTTGGACGTAAACGATGCCCAGACCGTTGCGTGCATTCTTGCGGATTCGTTTGAAGCTGGTGAGCAGACGGCTTTCGATTTTGCTTTCCAAGTCAGCCACTTTGGTACGGAGTTTCTCTTCGTCCTCTTTGGTTTCCTGCATGATTTCGTCGAGTTCGCTCTTCTTTTCGTTGAGTGCCTGTGTGCGTTCTTCAACCTGTTCACCGGTCGAAACGAGGTCTTTCTCCTTTTCTTCGATTCTGAATTGTGCCTCTTTTATTTTCTTGTTGCACAGTTCGATTTCGAGTGTCTGGTATTCGATTTCCTTGCTCAGCGTATCATATTCGCGGTTATTGCGGACCTCGTCGAGTTGTTTCTTGTATCGCTCCACATTGCTTTGTGCTTCGATGATTTCTCGTTGCTTTTGTGTGATGGCACTTTTGAACTCGTTGATTTCATTTTGTATCTTCTCTTTTCGGGTTGTCAAGCCTTCGATTTCGTCTTCGAGGTCTTGAACTTCAAGGGGAAGTTCGCCTCTCAAGGCACGTTTTTCGTCAATTGCCGACAGCGTGGTTTGGAGTTGATACAGTGCTTTCAGCTTTTCTTCGACCGAGAGGTCGGTGGGATTTTTCTTAGCCATATCTTGATAATGTTGAGTGAATGATTCGTTTGTTTGCACGCGCTTTGCCTTCTGTCATGCAGAAAGAGGCAGCGAATGTTTGCCTTTATATGATACATGATGGTGGAAGGACTACGCTTTCTTTTGCACCTTCATTGTTAATTCGGGTCATGAGGAAGTCTTCCGTACCGACCTCTTGTTGAGTGAAACCGAAAATCTGCCGACTTGTCGTGTCCGTTTGTCACAGATAGAGGATGGGATTCTGTTGGCTGTGAGCGATGAAGCAGTCGATGTCCGGATGGTGTTTGCGAAGAATCTCCTCAAAGACTTCGTAGGTGAATTGCTCGCTTTCGTAGTGACCGATGACGCAAATCTGAATCGATTGGTCATGGAAGAAGTAATCGTGGTAGTGCATTTCGCCGGTGATAAAGGCATCGGCACCAGCCGTAACGGCATCGCGGAGCAGGAAAGCACCGCTTCCTCCGCAGACGGCAACGCGCCGGATGGAGCGCGTGAGGAGCGCGTTGGATTGCACCACCGGCACTTGAAGCGACGTTTTGAGGTGTTGCATGAAGTCGCGGGCAGCCATCGGTTGCGGAAGATCTGCAATGATGCCGGCTCCTCCAACAAGGGTATCGCCTGTCGTTTCGCCATTGTTGGAAATGTGCGGGATGCACTTCTCGGTCAGCAATTCGACCGATTGAAGTCCCAGTTTCTCGGCAATCTTGTAATTGACCCCCCCGATGGCATTGTCCAGATTGGTATGCATGGAGATGACGGCAACATCGTTTTTGATGGCTTTCATCACGATGCGTTGGATGGGATCGCGCTCGGTGATTTGCTTCAGCGGCCTGAACAGCAGCGGATGGTGGGACACGATCAGGTTGCAATGTCGCCCGATGGCTTCCTCGACACACGCTTCGGTAATGTCAAGACACAATAATACCCCTGAAACTTCCGCCTCTGTCAATCCTATTTGCAGGCCGGCATTGTCGTAGCTTTCCTGCAATGGCAGAGGCGCGAAACATTCAAGGGTATGCAGAACATCTTTGATTTTCACGCTCTTATAGCCTTATTGTCATGTAATGGTATGTGGAACACAGTTTGTCGAGGGAATGTTTGAAAGGGCTTTGCTGCACTTCCTTCTGCCCGACTGTGACCCTGCCTGCCCGTCGGATGCCGTTTGGACAATCGTCCGGCGGGCTGACATGAATTGGTCGCAAAGATAATGCTTTTTAATGAAATACGGAAAGATACCGCAAACGTTTGTGCTTTTTTATCCGATTTGCCCTAAAACTCGCTCGTGAAGTGGAAACGGATGTTCTTGAAGTCCTCCTGTGCCATCTGAAGGACGTAGCCCGAGTCGGCAAGGAACACGTCGCGACCCTCCTTGTCCTTGGCCATGTACTGGTATTTGCGCTTCTTGAACTTCTCGAGTTCGTCGTCATCGTCGCTGTCTATCCAGCAGGCTTTGTAGAGATGAACGGGTTCCCATCGGCATTTGGCGTTGTATTCGTTTTCGAGACGGTACTGAATGACCTCGAACTGAAGCTGTCCGACGGTGCCGATGATCTTCCTTCCGTTGAATTGGTTGATGAACATTTGCGCCACTCCCTCATCCATGAGCTGGTCGAGTCCTTTGTTGAGCTGCTTGGTTTTCATCGGATCATCGTTTTCGATATATTTGAACATCTCGGGAGAGAAAGACGGAAGCCCTCTGAAATGCAAGATCTCGCCTTCGGTCAGCGTGTCGCCTATCTTGAAAATGCCGTTGTCGGGCAGTCCGACGATGTCGCCCGGCCATGCCTCGTCGATGGTTGATTTGCGCTGGGCCATGAACTGCGTAGGCGAGGAGAAGCGCAAAGTCTTGTTCTGTCGCACATGGAGGTAGGGCTGATTCCTGACGAACTTGCCGCTGCATACCTTACAGAAGGCGATGCAGGAACGGTGGTTGGGGTCGATGTTGGCGGTGATCTTGAAGATGAAACCCGTGAACTTGTCGTCTTCGGGATTGACTTCGCGCTCTTCGGCTTTCGTAGGTCGGGGAGAGGGGGCTATCTCGACGAAACAGTTGAGCAGCTCCTGAACACCGAAATTGTTGAGAGCCGAGCCGAAAAACACAGGAGCCACCTCGGCATTGCGATAGGCTTGGAGGTCGAATTGGGGATAGACCCCGTCGATCAGTTCGAGGTCGTCGCGCAGCCTGTCGGCATTCTGCTTTCCGATTCGTTGAGACAGCTCATCACCGTGTATGTCGATGCTCATCTTTTCGGTGACCCTTTGTTTGTCGGGCGTGAAGAGATCGAGCTTTTGTTCGTAGATGTTATACACCCCTTTGAACTTCGCTCCCTGATTGATGGGCCACGATAGCGGTCGCACTTTGATTTGAAGTTCCTCTTCGAGTTCATCGAGCAGATCGAAGGGGTCGCGGCCTTCGCGGTCCATTTTGTTGATGAAGATGATGACGGGTGTGGCTCTCATGCGGCACACGTTCATCAGCTTGCGCGTCTGTGTCTCGACACCTTTGGCCCCGTCGACCACGATGATGGCCGAATCGACGGCGGTGAGTGTCCTGAAGGTGTCTTCGGCAAAGTCTTGGTGACCCGGCGTGTCGAGGATATTGACTTTGTATTCGGTATCCTTTCCGGGCGGAATGTAGTCGAATTCCATCACCGAGGTCGATACGGAGATACCTCTCTGTTTCTCGATTTCCATCCAGTCGGAAGTAGCCGTCTTCTTGATTTTGTTGTTTTTGACGGCACCTGCCACCTGTATTTGTCCGCCGAAGAGGAGGAACTTTTCGGTGAGGGTGGTCTTGCCGGCGTCGGGATGGGAGATGATGGCGAATGTTCTTCTGCGTTCTATTTCTTGTTTCATGCGTTGTGTGTCAGTTTATCGATGCAGCGCACCAGCGACTCTTCCCAATGGGGGATGCTCAAGTCGAAGGTGTCTTTGATTTTCTTTTTGTTCAATACCGAGTAGTGTGGTCGGCGGGCGGGTGTGGGATAGTCTTCCGTTCCGATGGCATTCACCTGACAGGTTGTGATGCCCGCGATGCGGTGGATGGCTTTCGTGAAGTCGTACCAGCCGGCCACGCCTTCGTCGGTGTAGTGGTAGATGCCGGCCACGATGCCTTTGTCGATGATGTGGAGGATGGCTTCGGCAAGATCGGCGGCATAGGTGGGTGTACCGATCTGGTCGGAGATGACGCCCAGCTGCTGCTTTTCGCGACCGAGTCGCAGCATGGTTTTCACGAAGTTGTTGCCGAAGGTGCTGTAGAGCCATGCCGTGCGGATGATGACCGCTTGCCGGCAGCGGTTCATCACTTCGATTTCGCCCTCACGCTTGGTGTTGCCATATACGCCAATCGGTGCCGTAGGGTCGCTCTCAAGGTAAGGTATGTGGTTTGTTCCGTCGAACACATAGTCGGTCGACACCTGTATCATCCATCCGTTTCGTCGTTGGACGGCATCTGCCAGATACGCCGGTGCGGTGCTGTTGAGCAGCCTGCAGAAATCAAGGTCACTCTCGGCTTTGTCCACCGCGGTATAGGCCGCGCAGTTGATGATGCCGTCTATCTTGTTGTTCTGCACGTAGGCATCGACTTGTTCCGCTTTGGTGATGTCGAGTTCGCTGACATCGGTGTTGAAGAACACGTGTTCGGGGTGTCGGTTTTCCAGCAGCCTGATTTCGTTTCCGAGCTGTCCGTTACATCCGGTGATGAGTATGTTCATGGTTGATGGTTGTTAGTCGTTGTCAAAATCAAGTCCTTCGGTCTTGTCTTTCAGGTAATAGTCGGAGAGCATTCCGATGAGTGTCGAGATCTCTTGGATGGCGTGCAGAGTGTCGGGACTGATGTCTTTTTGCTGCAGCCGGAGCATCATCACGCCGTAGAGGGCGTTCATGCAGGTTTCGATTTCGCCTTCGTTCCTGTTGCCTTTCTGCCGCAGTTCGACGATGAAGGGCAGCACTTTGTAGTAGGCGGTGTTATAGAACGGAAACTTTGCGCTTTGCTGAAGTTTGACGTGCAGCTCGCCGAGATCCTGCAGGATGATGTTGTTGATCTGCAGATGTCCGTGTTCGCGGCATCCTTCGCGGTTCATCATGCTCACGAGGTTTCCGAACCAGTCGACGACTTCTTCCTTCTGTTCGTCGTCGTAGTCGAATTTTCCGACATATTCCTTCCGGATGCGGGTGAGGTTGCAGTCGTAAGCTCTTATGGTGTCCTCGATCTGCCACATGTACAGCAGATATTCGGCGATGTTCTTCTTGCGTAATTCTCTTGAAATAAACATGATGATAAACGGTTTGAGCGGTGTATGAGAAGACTTGTCCCGGCGTCGCGGCATTTTCGACGGGGATGCGGAGAGCGGTGACGGCTAGTCGATGAGCGACAGGTTGAAGACCGTTCCGAGCAATATCAGGATGGAAATGAGGATGACGATGCTGCCGATGACCTTGTTGATGATGATGATGCCGTAGTCCTCGAACTTGTTCCGTATCTTGTCGATGAGCCATGTGAGGCCGAACCACCACAGCATGGCTCCGCCGATGATGCTCAGATAGCCGATGGACATTTCGAGCGGGCGGCCCGGAATGATGAAGGCAAACTGGGCGTAGAGGGCCATGAACAGGAAGATGATCAGCGGATTGGACAGCGTGACGAAGAATGCTGTCATGCCGTTGTGTACCAGCGAGCCTTTGGAGTGGCCGCTCTTGTGGGCTTTCTCCATCGGGTTGGAACGGAAACTGTAGAGACCGAACGCCAGAAGCATGATGCTGCCGGCGAGCTGGAGGAAGAATTTGTTTTGCGTGTTGTTGATGAGATCCATCACGAAACTCATGCCCAAGCCCGTAATCAGGGCGTAGATGATGTCGCTCGCCGTGGCACCCACGCCGGTGACGAAGCCATACCAACGACCTTTGTTGAGGGTGCGTTGCACGCAAAGAATGCCGACGGGACCCATCGGGGCCGATACGAGAATGCCTATGAAGAAACCCTTGAAGATGAGGTCGATGATGTCTATGTGGAAAACAAACGGCATAACGGATGCTTAATGATGAATGACGGTTGGTGATGTAAGTTGCCGGATCGGATTTCCCGGGCGGATTCCGGCCGATGCACACGCCTCGATGCGTCGTTGTCAGCGGTGGAAGAATCTCAGGACCGATTCAAACATTTTGATGACCACGGCCACCATGATGACGTAGGTCCATGCCGGGCTGTTGCCGAAAAAGTAGATGCAGACGCCTGTCACTGCCAGAATCATGAAGATGACATTGAGGATGTTGCGGATCACGAAGAACGAATCGCGTTCCCGGGGGTGCCGCGGCGAACGTCCTTGCCGGCGTTCTTCCATGTTGTTGGGTGTATCTTGTTTCATAATTGTTTTTCTGCTCCATTCATATCCGTGTCCGGATACCTTTGTGTTGCTTTTCTCTCTTTCGATCGTTCCAAACATGAATGGCGGGTGCAAAGTTACAAAAAAAGTTGAATCAAAGGAGTTGCAGCCTGTCCAAATTGTGTTTTCGCCTGCCCATAAGCCCTGTTTTTGCCGTTTGCACTTCTCGGGCGTGCCTGCCGGATGTCGTTTTTCACCGTCGGGACAGGTCCGGTGAAGTCCGCTCGCCGGGGCCGACCGGGGGGCAAGGGGCATCCGAATGGCTGTCAAGGGGTATCCGAATGGCACTCAAGGGGTATCCGGATAGTTGTCAAAGGGCATCGCCGTTGTTCCTTTCACTGTCCGCCGAATCATTGGCATGGGGGCATGTCCGAATTCCCAACCTGTTGAAAAATATTTCCCAACGGGTTGAAAAATATTTCCCAACAGGTTGGGAATTCGGTCAAGATACCGAAACGCCGATGAAATCTATGCTTTGGCGATGAAGGGCGAGGCTGTATGGCTGTGGAAGTGGCTCCGACGGGGGAAAAAGACGGGAAATGTGTCAAGCCGGACTTGTCACGTCACGGCCGGAACCGCCCGATTCGGAATGAGGCGATTCGGGGCGGACAATGGCGGGAGGCGGAAGGGCAATCGTCGAGGCGGGTCACTTCGCCGACAACGGGGCGAAGGGATGGCGCGAGTGTTGTCGCCGCGGAAAGAGCGGGGGAGAGAGAAAACGGTGCGTCAATACCAACGGATGGCATTGGAATAGCCGCTGCGCTTGTCGTATTTGAGCGCGTCGGTAAGGGTGGCGGCGTTGCATCTGAAGGTGAAGTTGTAGCTCGTGTAGGGGGCCAGCACCACCGAACACGACATGTTGAAGCAGTGGAGGTCGCGAGAGAGTGAAGCCGTGGTCATCGACATCTTCCGGGTCTCGAAGTCATAGCCCGACGAAAAGTTGATGTTCCATCCGTCGCTGATGCGTATGTTGCCGCTGACGTTGAGCGTTTGCGTGAACTTATAGGGGTAGCGCATACGTTTGGTGTTGAACTTGCCGGCGGTGTTCTCGCGCATGGTGATGCCGTAGCCGAAGGTGAGCGACCACGGAATGTTGAACGACATGTAGCCGTCGTCGTCTGTTTCGGCCTTGCCGGCCTTCTTCTTGGCGGCATATTTGCCCCGTTCGAGGTCGTTGTCGATGTTGCTTTCCACACCGTCTTCGTCATAACCGTTGTCGGCGGCGCGCTTTTTGACGTCGTCCTGTTCGCCGTCATCGCCGCCACCGAACCACTTACGCAGCTTTTCGGGTGTCAGCGTGAACGAGATGTTCTGTGACGTTCCGAGGAATCTGCCGAACCGTCCGTACCCCCATTCGGTGTGCGTGCCGACGTAGGGCCTGCCGTTTTCGTCGAGTTCGTAGGCATAGGTGGCAAAGACGGCGTTCATGTTGAACGTGTAATTCTTCCACCACTTCAGGCGCAGGTCCATCGACAGGTCGCTCCACGGGCGTTCCTTGGCAGCCATGTTGTAGGACATCCGCAATCCGAAGTTGTCAATAATGCTTATCTTCTTGTAACCCGTCGAGTCCTTGTCTGACCTCATCTTCAGCTCGATGTTGTTGGCGATCGACATCGAGATGCTGCCCGTCTTGCCCGCTGCCGGGGCGCGATACAGCTCTTGGTCATAGGGAGAGTAGGACACCAGCGACACGTTACCGTTGGCATCGGTCTTCATGTAGCTGTCATGATAGCCGTAACGCCGCTGTCCGAAGTCGGGCGCATAGCTGAAACCCACGGTGGGCGTGAGGACATGGCGCACGGCAACGATCTTGTCGCCGAACAGTTTGCGGTTGGGAATGTAGAAGCCATAGAGCTTCGTCGAGGCGGAGATGCTGAAACGCCAGTCGTAGACATTGTAGAAACCGTAGGTGGTGTCGGCTTTCTCGACCTGATTGACGGCATCCCACGAGCGTATCATCTTACGGGTGTACATCCTGTCGGTGAAATCGAACGAGGGATTGACGTTGATGCTTTTGAACAGCGTGAAGTTACCGCTCACCGGAATGTGGTGCTTGAAGGCGTGCTTCCACTGCTTGTAGAGGTTGGCTTTCAGGAGTTGGTCTTCCTTGGCGGTGATGCTGTTGCTGAACTGTCCGTCGTATGACACCGAAATCTTCTCGTACCACTTTTCTTCCCCGACGCGGTTCTTGCGTTTGAAGGGGTAGAGTCGGCTCAGCGAGATGTTCATGTCGGGCAGCGTCAGTGTGATGATCGAGTCACGCATGTTCTGCGCAAGGTTGGCAGTGGTGCTGACGCTCAAGCCGATATTCGAGAAAGTGGTCGACCAGCTGACCGACGAGGTGCGTGTGCTTTGCGTCAAGGCCTGCGGATTGTACATGCTCGTGAGGTTGTTGCGCTCATAGCTCGTGGTGGCAAAGTTGACACTTGCCGACAAGGTGTTGTAAGGATTGGCTTTCGGGTCTTGGCGGTGGCTCCACTGGATCTTGAAGCTCGTTTGCTTGGTATAGTCGGGCAGGCCTTTGTCACCGGTGCGGGTATCCTGGTAAGAGGCAAAGAAGCTGCCGTTGTAACGGTAGCGTTTGCGGTAGTTGCTGGCGGCCGACAGTCCCCAAGACCCCTTTGTGTAGATTTCGCCGAGAATCTTCAAGTCCCACTTGTCGTTGATGGCGAAGTAGTAGCCGCCGTCTCTGAGGTAGAAGCCGCGCTCGTTCTCGTCGCCGTAAGTGGGTATGATGAAGCCGCTGGAGTATTTTTTTGTGAAGGGGAAGAAGCCGAACGGTATCGCCAACGGCAGCGGCACGTCGGCTACCACCAGATAGGCAGGACCGAAAAAGACGTCTTTGCCCGGACGAACCTTTGCCCTCGACAGGGCGATATAGAAGTCCGGACACTCTTCGTCGCAGGTGGTGTAGCGTCCGTGTTCGAGAAACAGGTTGCCCGAGGCATCTCTTTTGGAACGCTCGCTCGACAGGAAGCCTTCTTCCTGATGGGTCGACACTTGGTTGATGAAGCCCTTCTTGGTCTTGATGTTGAAGGCGATGGTGTCGCTCTTGTATTCCTCCGAACCTTTCTTGAAAAGCGGTTTTCCCCTCACGCCGTCCACTTCGGTGGTATCGGTGGTTCCCATCGCATGGACGAGATTTTGGTCTAAGTTCATCACAATGCGGTCGCTCTCGAGGTTCATGTCCTGATAGTCCATCTTGGAACTGCCGTACAGATAGGCCGTCTTCCGCCCGGCATCATATACCAGCGAGTCTTTGGCTGTGTATGTCACGGGTGCTTCAAGTCCGTTGGAGCGTTTGCGCTGAATGGAATCCAGGCGGATTGAGTCATCGATGGCTTTGTTGTGGAGGTAAATGGCACGTTCGAGCGAGTCGGCGGGCAGCGAATCGGATGCAACGCTGTCTGTCCCGGCATTGTAGGCCGTGGGATTCATCGGCTTTGGCGTCACAGCCGTGTCGGAAAACTGCCGAAGCTGTGCCGCCGTTCCGCAAAACGATATGCCGGAACGGGTTGATTGCGTTGCCGAAACGAGCGAAGGTGGAGATAAAAGGTTGGATATTGCCGGTCGTTGTGTCACGGATGCGTTAGCCATCACTACGATGAAGGCTAACAAACAGATACATATCTTCGACGAGGCTTTCATAAACGATGGGCAAAATTAGGCAATAATCGCTGAAAAACGATTTTATTTTCTTATTTTAACTACTGCCGAGGGGGGAAACGGAGCATGATATTCTACCGCTTTTGCAGGCATATCGAAGGATATTGTTTCTTGATATACAAATGTTTTGGCTCGTAAGTCCGCGACCAAAATACTGATAGATACGATATCATTCTGTATGATTCGGTACTTTTCGCAATCACAATACAGAGTTGAAGCAGCGTAAAAGGTCATTCGCATTTATCAAATAACAGCTGACCGGGCAGGTGTGGCGGGCTATTCGAACAAGGCAGCCCATGCCTTGAACCGTTCGACACCTTCTTCTCCGAAGCGTTTGAGGCTCTTGATGGCTTGTTCTATGGTCTTTTCTTGCTCCAAACGGGTCTTTGAAAAGAACTTGTCCGCATAGCAGATGATCTGTTCTTCTATGCTGACGGGTAAATAATTGCGCGGTGGCAAAGGCAGTTTCTGCGATTCTATTTCGGCGAGTGAGATGCCGGCTCCCGTATGTCTCTCACACACCAAGGCATGTTCGGGCAGACCGTTCTCCCGCAATAGTGCCGCACCTAAGATGCCATGTTTTATATAGGGCTCGTTTCCGAAGCAGTAAATTCCCGGTGCATCGGTGTAAACGACACCGACGTCGTGAAGCATGGCAGCCTGTTCGACGAACCCGGCATCGGCATTCAATTCGGGATGTCTACGTACAATGTCGAGTGCCTTGCGGGCAACCGACTCGCTGTGGCGCAGCAGTATTTCTTTGAGTTTGGGGTGTTCGTTGCGATAATATCGGTCGATAATATCGGTATAACTGATGTTCGGATGACTCATGGATAATCTATCTTCTTAAGATGGACAAGCTATCACCATACGACATGTAAGCTATCATCATACGATGGATAAGCTGCCTTTATGAGATTAAGAAAGAGCAAGCATAAGATTAAGAAAGAGCAAGGATGTGTTTGAAGCCAAACTCCTCCTCGCTCTTTCATGATAGTCTTCTCTAAAGAATATTATGCGTCAGCGTTCGGACGTTCGATATAGGCAATGACATCGCCTTTCTGAACGTGAGAACCTCTCTTGGCGTTGATTTCTACCAGCTTGCCGCCCAATGCAGCAGGGATGGTAATGATCTCGCCCCATGTGGTTTGAATATAGCAGAAGTCTTCGCCTTCTTTATATTCCTTGCCGATATACGGTTCAACGGTGGGAGCACATTCACCGTCTCCGTTGAATTCCCAATAGATTTGTCCCTTAACCGGCGATACGATGGCATCGGCTTTGGCATGCTTGAATGCAGAAATCTGTTCGGGAGTGAGCGACGAGCCGAGTTTGGCATCCTTGGCTTTTTGCAGATCTTCGAGGAAGTTCTTCTTGGCCTGACCGCTCTTGAAGTTGCGATATTGCTCGGGGTGCATGGCAAGTTCGTACAACTCTTCGTCGTCTTTTCCATAGTCCCAACCGTTTTCGTCCATCTCTTTGCGGAACTCATCGAGGGCATTCGGAACGAGTGTACGCGGGTCGGCATCGGTAAATTCGCGACCTTGTTTCTTGGCAAGTTCCTTCAATTCGGGATCGATTTCGCCGGGGATGCGACCGCTCTTGCCGAGGATCATACCCCACATCGACTCGTCCATCATGACGAAACGTCCTTTGCCCTGGGCCATGGTGAGCAGGTTCATCAAAGCAATGTTCTTGACATATTGCGAGAACGGAGTTACCAATGGAGGATAACCTACACGAGGCCAAACGTAAGCAACCTCGTCGAAGAGCTTAACGAGCATGTCGTCGGTGGAAAGTTCGGGTTCGCCTTTGGCTTTCAGCGTGTTGTTGATGACGTGATGGATGCCTGCAAGGTCGGCCATCATTGAACCCATCATACCGCCGGGCAGACCGCAACCGAGCAAGAGCGAGCTCATGTGCTTGTTGCCGGGGTTGATGAAATAACCCAACCATTCGTCGATGAACTCCTGAGTGAGCGAACGTGCCTTCATGTAAGCGTTCATGTTGATGTCCTTCACTTCGAAGCCTTCGTTCTTCAACATGCTCTGAACAGAGATGATATCCGGATGAACCTTACCCCAAGAGAGCGGTTCGATGGCGGTGTCGATGACATCGGCACCGTTGTTACATACTTCGAGGATGGAAGCCATCGAAAGACCGGGACCCGAGTGACCGTGGTATTGGATGATAATTTCGGGATGTTTCTCCTTGATGGAGCGTGTCAGGGCACCCAGAAGGGCGGGCTGTCCGATACCTGCCATGTCCTTCAAGCAGATTTCTTCTGCACCGGCAGCAATCACCTCGTCGGCGATGTTGCTGTAATATTCAACCGTGTGAACGGGAGAAGTGGTGATGCAAAGAGTGGCTTGCGGGGTCATTCCTGCTTCCTTTGCCCACTTTACGCTCGGAATGATGTTACGTGTGTCGTTCAAACCGCAGAAGATGCGGGGGATATCTACGCCTTGAGCGTGTTTTACTTTATACTGCAACTGACGTACATCGTCGGGAACCGGGTACATGCGGAGTGCATTGAGACCACGGTCGAGCATGTGTGTTTTGATGCCGACTTCGTTGAAAGGCTTACAGAATGCACGGACAGCGTCGTTAGGATTCTCACCTGCCAAGAGGTTTACTTGTTCGAATGCACCGCCATTGGTTTCCACTCTGTCGAAGCAACCCATGTCAATGATGACAGGAGCGATGCGCTCCAACTGGTCCTTACGCGGCTGGAATTTGCCGGAAGACTGCCACATATCCCGATATACGAGACTGAATTGGATTTTCTTTTTCATTGAATAATATTATGTTAGTTCACTTTACTCTGCAAAAGTAGAAAAAAAAAAGGAATTATAGCTACGCTACATCTACTTTTTTCGGTAAATAATTGCAATTTGTTTGCAGGGTTGCCGAATCGTAAAGAATATGCTTCCTTTCGGTGTTTGTCCGAGCAAAATGATGCACTTGGTGAGGTTTTGTCGAGCGGCAGGACAATCAGCGGTCGGCTGTCTGTGCAAAATGACAGAAGGAGGTGTTTACGGCAGGAGTGCGAATCTTGCGGTTCGTGCCCTTTTGACCTTCATTTTGTCGATGTTCAAACGGTACAGATGCCCATTCCGACAGGCGGTTGAACCGGACGGGAAATGGTTATGAACATGATGAGATGTCGAACGTTGCGTTCTGATGACCGACAGAGGCATAATTCTTTGTCCGTCCGTTTGCTTTCTCTATGTGGAAGATGACCTCTCGGTAGCCTCGGGATGGTAGATTAAAAGCTTTTGGCCTTTCCGTCAAACGGTCACGAATTACCATACGAATCGTGACCGTTTGACAGCCAATGTTTTCAAATGTGTGATAAAAGTCATCTGCTGTGGCCGGACAAAAGGCCTTTTGTCAGATGTTGAAAATCCTCAAAATGTTGTAGTCGGTTTGGTTGTCATACACGTCGGTATGCTCGTGTCGTTTCATCAACTTCACCACCCGGATGGTTACAGGCAGGGCAATGATTTCGTAAACGGTTTTGAGAATAACCTGTGAAATCATCAGATAGAACATTTCGTTGTTCGGAATGACACCCCAGAGTGCCAGCGGAAAGAAAATGACAGAGTCGGCACTCTCGCCCAAAACGGTACTGGCGATGGCTCGAACCGAGAAATGTTTGCCGTGTGTCGACACCTTCATCGTACTCATCACATAGGCATTGATGAACGAACCTGTGAGAAAGGCGATGAAAGAGGCGGCGGCGATGCGCGGAGCCAATCCGAAAATGGCATGAAAACCGGCATCATTGTCCCAATAGGGTGCGCCCGGAAGAAAGTCACAAAGGGCACACATGGCCACAAAAAAGAAGTTCATCATGAAACCGATCCATATCAGCAGACGCGCTTTCGAGTACCCCCACACTTCGCAAACGCAGTCGTTGATGATGTAGGAAACGGGAAATACAAGCAATCCGCCGGTGATGGTGATGGAGCCTATTGCGATTTGTTTGGTTTCGAGTACGTTTGACAGGATGAGACAAACGCAGAAGAGAATGCTCATCCATAAGAAAAGCATACTCACGGTAAGTTGTTTCTGTTGCATAAATCTTGTTTTTAACGAGGTTACAAGCACTCCGATGATTTGTGATTCGCGGCAAAATTACACAAATTATATGAATTTCGGTGCGATTGCGGATAATTTTCGTACATTTGCATTACTTGTCTTTGCGCACGACATGTCGGGAAATGCACGCCAAACGGGCATTTGCTGACTTTTCGTCCCTCATGATGACATCTGCAAAGGTCACCCGGACGCTTTCGATTGTGAGGTGGAAGACGGTTATACTTGTAACAATAATTATAAACCAACATGAAAAGAAGATTTGTATTGATAAGCATCGCAATGGCTTCCATGATGATGCAGGCGCAAGTGGTTCGCTTCAAGGTGAGCGGCGAAGTTGCTCCCGATGTGCAGAAAGTGTACTATTTCGAGAACGGTTCGCAAAATAAAGTCGACAGCGTTGTCGTTACCGATGGCCGTTTGAACCTCGATCTCTCAAAGGAACGCAACACTTTCATCACGCTTTATACCCGTCCTGATCTCGCAATGGCATTCGTGAACGACGGTTCAACGGTCAATTTTGTCAAGGGCGAACCCGATGTGACTTCCTTGTCGCGGCTCAACAAGAAGCTTGTTGAATACCAAAATGAGATCATGACGCTCAATGCCGGTTTGGAAAGTACTTATAATAAAATGGTGGAACTTTCGAAGACGATGACCGGCAATGTCACTCCGGAGGGACAACAAACCATGAAGGCTCTTGAAGCCGAATATGAAACAGCCGAAAAAGGTCTGGTCGCACGTGTCGTAGACATCATGCGTGCCAACCGCGACAACGTCATTCCGGCTTACCTTTTCCAAATGGTGGCTTGGAGCTTGACCTACGAACAACTCGAAGAATATCTCGACTCGTCGGCTGCCTACTATAATCATCCGATGATGGAACTGGGCAAGCAGCGACTCAAGGCACTCGAGAAGCGTCGTCCCGGCATGATGTTCAAGGACATGACAGCCAACGACCCACAGTCCAAGCCTCACAAACTCAGCGAATGGTGTGGCAAAGGCAATTATGTATTGGTGGATTTTTGGGCGAGCTGGTGCGGTCCCTGCCGTCGCGAAATGCCTAATGTCGTGGAAACCTATAAGAAATATAAAGGCAAGAAGAACTATGAAATCGTGGGTGTTTCGTTCGACACACAGGCCGGGGCATGGAAGAATGCCGTCGAAAGACTGGGTATGGAATGGCCGCAGATTTCCGATTTGAAAGGTTGGAAGAGCGAAGCTGCCGGTTTGTACGGCATCATGGGCATTCCCGCCAACGTCCTTCTCGATCCCGAAGGAAAGATCATTGCCGTAGATTTGCAGGGCAGTCAGTTGCACGCCAAGCTCAAAGAGATCTTCGGCGAATGAGCCGTTGATCATCTCTCGTTCATGGAATGCCGGCCGAATGGCGATAGTTTTCCTTTCTGAAGGCGCGTGAGATGTGAGAGTACAAGCGGGATTTCTTCGTTATATTCGGATGAAGGCCATGCCAGAAGGCATCAACCTGCATGTTTTTCATCTGTTTCTTTCAACACCTGCAAGCGGCATTTTAATCCGAAACGTCGCTTGCAGGTGTTGTTTTTGCTTTGTTCCGGTTGATTTATGTGGAAGATACGTTGCCAAATCGTTAGTCAAATGTGTGTGGATAAAGCGAGCTAACGATAAGCAGTTTGCATGTAGCCCGCCATTCTTTCGGTGCGCTGACTTTGGAGGCAGGCATTCCGATAGAAAGCATCGCCAAAACGATGAGGCATGCTCCATTGTGAGTACACAGATTTACGCTCAAATCACTGACCAAAAGATTTCAAGGGATATGGACAGGCTAATACAACATAAGGAGTATGTAGGCTTAGTATGGAAAAGAACTTGCTTCGGTTTAATAAAGCAAGTTCTTTTCCATTTAATTGTTGTTGCAGTCTTACTCAATGTTTTGAAACTTGCTCATCACGAAAAATGCAGAGAGCAAACTAAGTACAGTAAGAACAATACCGATTACTGCCCATAATAACATCTGCAAAGGAGACAGAATAGATGCCTTTGCAAATTCAACAAAGGCATAGACACAATAAGGCAACGTCAAGATTGTGGTAATGATAACAGGTATATATTTTCGGTATATTGCCCATTGTGCAAGATGTACTATAAGATGGATGGAATACCCTGCAAATGCAGCGAACCACCATTGATAAGCTCCCAGCCATACGGAACAGAAAGAAATGGCAGAAATCAGCAAGAACTCATGAGCCGTACCAATGGCAAACGTGGCTGTAGAATAATCAAAATGTCCCCTATGTGCAAGAAACTGCTCGAATTTCGGGAAACGCCTTTTATCGCTCCGATGGTTGCCTTGCGCTCGGTGAGCGTGTAGGCTAAAGGTCTGTTTGCCATAGTTTGTTTGGTTTTTAGTTTTGCTCCTCTGTTTCGATGCCTTGCCGTCCGTCAAGGCGAGGGGCTTTCCTTTGTCGGCCGGCATGCTTTTAGGCTCTCACGGACAAAGATACAAAAATATGACGTCATTTCCAACAAAATATGACGTCATATTTGCGTGAATATGACGTCATATTTTTCAGCCTTTCCAAAACCACCAGTTCAGCCGTTCCTTTTCCCGATGCTCCGGCGGTGTCTGTGCAAAATAAACCGCACATCTGAAAGCATACAGCACGCAACGGTCTTGCACCACTCCGGCATAGTCGTTGGACAAGGTAAAGAGAACTTCGGGGTCTTTGCCTTTCAAGTCGTCAATGGAGGTTATCCCTATATTCCACAAGTCGGTTGCAAGCGATTTCCCTATTCCGGGTATTACCGTCAGTTCCTTAATGGTCTGTTCCTTGGTCATTGCGTCTGACGAACTATATGACGAGGTTGCCCTCGTTGTCAATCTTCCAAAAAGGATTGTAGGCTACCTCGAACACATAGCCGTCCAAATCCTTGAAATAGCCGCTGTAACCGCCCCAGAACACTTTCTGTGCAGGCTTCACAACGGTTGCCCCGAGCCGTTCGGCTTCCTGCATGGCGGCATCGACTTCTTCCTCCGATGTGGCATTATAGCTGATTGTCATGCCCGAAAAGGACGTCTGCTGATAATTCAGCGTTGTGTCTTTTTCCAATTCTTGCAGTGGATATAGTCCTAAAACTATCCCGCCCAAAGGAAACAATGCGTAGGATTCCTGACTCTGTTCCGATTTCTTCCATCCCAAGCCCTCGTAGAAAGCCAATGCCTTTTGAAAGTCCTTTACTCCCAATGTGATTAAAGTGAATTTCTGTTTCATAAGTTGTATATTATAGAATTTGCCGTAAAGTTACTCATTCATAACGAGGAAGGCAAAGAAAACACCTACGTATTTATACCCGATTTTGGATGAGGGGCAACATACAACCTGCATTTAGTCGCAGAGAGTTGTGCCTTAAGCACTTAGACGGAAATCATATTTTCTTTCTTGCCGGACAGTAACAATAAATATTTCCTTCCTCCTGCCGATATATGGGTATTTTGTGTAAATTTGCACGGTGAACATCCTGTTTTCTTCAAGGTCAATGCAGGATAAATGACAATGACCGATCGATGACTTGTCATTTCACGGTTCATCTGTATGCTCCAAAGAGTACAAGGACAGGACAATATTAATTATATGGTATACATGAAAAGAATCAATGTGGTATTGGTATCGCTCATGGCGGTACTGATGGTGTCGTGTGGCACTTCAAGGACAGTTCCTTTGACAGGCAGGAAACAAAGTCTCATGGTTGGCGATGCCGAAATCCTGAGTCTGAGCCAACAGGAGTACGCCAAGTATATGCAGACGGTCAAGATTTCGACCAATGCCGCGCAGACAGCGATGGTGAAAAGGGTGGGGCAGAGACTTGCCGCTGCCGTGGAAAACTATTTCAGGCAAAACAACATGGCAAGCGAAATCGGCAATTACAGTTGGGAGTTCAACCTGGTGCAGGACAAGAATGTCAATGCTTTCTGTATGCCCGGCGGTAAGATCGTGGTTTTCGAGGGTCTGTTGCCCGTCACGCAAGACGAGTCTTCGCTTGCCATCGTGTTAGGTCACGAGATTGCCCATGCCGTTGCCCGCCATTCGGCAGAGCAGATGAGCAAGAAGATGAAGCAGCAATACGGCACCCAAGTTTTGGGGCAGATAGCCCAAGTCGTGGGTGTCAGCTCGTCAGTCATCGACATCGGAACGATGGTTGCGCAAACAGGTTTTCAATTTAAGAACCTCTCTTACTCGCGCGATCATGAGCATGAGGCCGATCACATGGGCTTGATTTTTGCCGCAATGGCAGGCTATAACCCCGAGGTTGCCGTAAATTTCTGGCAAAGAATGTCGGCACAGTCGGGCGGAAACACCATCCAGCTTATGAGTTCCCACCCTTCGGATGCGTCCCGGATTGCCAGCATCAGGAAGTGGATGCCCGAGGCTTTGCAATATTATAAGCCTGTACCGACGAAAACGACGACCGGAACAAAATCGACAAACAGGACCGGAACGAAGAGAAAACGCTGACAACACCGTTACGACATTCCGACCGACTGAGGCCGGGCGGCAACGAAGCTGCCGATCATCTTCCGCCCCTCATCCGTGATTCTTGAACCGATGGATGGGGGGCGGTTGCCGATACAGTTTTATACTTTCGGTCATCCGATCGTCGACCTTGGGTCATTCGGTATCCTTTTCACAGGTCGGAGCGTCAACTTTCGAGTACGGAATTCATTGTTTTCCCGACATAATCCATCACCATCCCTGCCAAGAAACCATGCTGTTTTCCCAAGATAGAAGCGAAGCACTGCTTGCCCGCATTCGTGACGGACAAGTCATGAACCGTCGAGAGAAGCTGTTGCTGCTCTTTCACCTGAGCATTCCGTCAATCCTGGCGCAGATATCTTCGGTGGTGATGTTCATCATTGATCAGGCGATGGTGGGACGGCTGGGCACTCATGCCACGGCAGCCATCGGAATTGTGGAGACCACGACATGGCTGTTTGGCGGACTCACGTCGGCTGCTTCGATGGGTTTCTCGGTGCAAGTGGCGCACTTCATCGGAGCAAACGACTTCATCAGTGCCCGCAAGGTGGCGCGAACCGGTTTGATCGCGACCTTTGTTTCTGCCATGATCGTACTGCTGACCGGAGTGCTGATAGCCCGTCCTTTGCCCTTTTGGCTGGGTGGTAAGGATGATATTGCGCATGATGCAACCATGTATTTCCTCATCTTTGCATTGACCATTCCTTTCTTTCAGCTCTACAGTTTGTCGGCGGCCATGCTCAAGTCGGCAGGCGATATGCAGCGACCGAGCGTCATGAGCGTGCTGATGTGTCTGCTCGATGTGGTGTTCAATTTTGTTTTCATCTTTCCGTCCCGCACCGTCGGATGGCTTGGGGTGACGTGGTGGATACCCGGAGCCGGCATGGGTGTGACCGGAGCCGCCGTCGGAACTTCGCTGTCGATTATCGTTACGGCTCTCATTTTGGGATGGATGGCATTTTTACGTTCGCCCATTCTCTCTGTTTTTCAAGACAAAGTACATTCCTTCTTCTCGTGGAATTACCTCCGACAAGCCCTGCGTATCAGTTCACCGATGGGCCTACAGGTTTTCCTGATGGGTTCGGCACAGGTCGTCAGTACCATGATCGTATCGCCGTTGGGCAACGTGGCCATTGCTGCCAACACGATTGCCATCACGGCAGAAAGTCTTTGCTACATGCCGGGCTACGGCATCGGAGAGGCGGCAACGACCTTGGTGGGGCAGAGCTTGGGTGCCGGACGTTTTGATTTGTCGAAGAGTTTTGCGCGGTTGAGCGTCTTTACGGGGATGCTGGTCATGGCTTTGATGGGTGTCGTGATGTTTTTCACGGCGTATGAGATGATGACTTTGATGACGCCTGTTGAGGAGACACGACTTCTCGGTGCCGTTTGCTTGCGGATAGAAGCCTTTGCCGAACCCATGTTTGGTGCTGCCATCGTGACCTACAGCATTTGTGTCGGAGCCGGAAACACCCTCCGTCCGGCACTCTATAACCTCGTCTGCATGTGGGGTGTGCGCCTTTCGTTGGCATACTGGTTGGCACAAGATTACGGCTTGCAAGGTGTATGGATGGCCATGGCTACCGAATTGACGCTGCGTGGTACCGTATTCTTGTTTCTTCTTTTCAAAGGCAAATGGATGAAAAACACCATCAGGCGTGAGTGACACCTGTCTTTGAAGACCGTCTTTTCATTTCCTGACGAACCTTTCGCTCCGTTTGGCAGATACCCGGAGATGTAGGGGTATTGCCGGGTCTCGTAGGGCGTTTAGGTGTTTGTCGCGGATAGAATGAATGAAATACAGATAAGTATTTTGTTTTTTTAAGTAGATGAAAGTGTACTTTCGTTGTTTTATCCTTTATCTTTGCAGAAAATATACAGACAATCATCATTACCATGTTTAGCAAAGAAACTTATATCCGACGTCGTGAAGAACTAAAGAAGCTGGTAAAGTCCGGACTTCTTGTCTTCTTCGGCAACAATGAATCGCCCTGTAATTACCCCAACAACGCTTATTATCCTTTCAGACAAGATTCTACGTTCTTGTATTATTTCGGACAGAAGCGCGACGGGCTCGTGGGAGTGATCGACATTGACAACAACCAAGAGTGTTTGATAGGCAATGACATCGACATCGAGGATATCGTGTGGTATGGCTCGGTCGACAAAGTGAGTGACATGGCTGCGCAAGTGGGGGTTGCCCAGAGTGCACCCATGAAGGTCTTGGCAGAAATCGTGGCAACCGCCAAGGCTCAAAACCGCAAGATTCACTTCCTGCCCCCCTATCGTCATGACATCAAAATCCAGATTTTCGACCTCTTGGGCATCCATCCGTCTCAACAGAAGGAAGCCGCTTCGATGGAATTGATCATGGCCGTCATCAAGATGCGCTCGGTCAAGGAACCCCAAGAAATCGAAGAGTTGGAGCGCGCACAGACCATCGGTTACAAAATGCACACCACCGCCATGCACCTCACCCGTCCCGGATTGACCGAGAAGTACATCGGTGGACAGATTGACGGCATAGCACGTTCGTATGGTGCCATGAACAGTTTTGCCACCATTTTCTCACAACATGGAGAGATCATGCACGGCAATCCGTCGATGGCAGTGCTCGAGGAAGGACGCCTGGCTTTGTGCGACTGTGGTGCCGAAACCGTCAATCACTATTGTTCGGATCATACCCGTACCATGCCGGTGAGTGGGAAATTCTCTCAAAGACAGCTTGAAATATACTCGATCGTCGAAGAATGTCACGACTATGTGCTTGATGTGGCAAAGCCCGGCGTGAAGTACATGGATGTTCACTTTGACGTCTGCCGACTGATGACCAACCGCTTGAAAGAGCTCGGGCTCATGAAAGGCGATACCGAAGAAGCCGTCAGGGCAGGTGCCCACGCCCTGTTCCTTCCTCACGGATTGGGTCACATGATGGGTATGGACGTGCATGACATGGAAGGATTCGACCAGCGTTACGTAGGTTTTGACGAAGAAACACAGCCCATGCTCCATCAGTTCGGTACCAATGCCCTGCGTATGGGACGACGATTGGAAGAAGGATTCGTCGTGACCGACGAACCCGGCATCTATTTCATCCCCGCCCTCATTGACGAGTGGAAGGCGAACGGTCATTGCGCCGAGTATCTCAACTTCGACAAAATAGAAACATATAAAGACTTCGGCGGTATCAGACTGGAAGACGATGTGCTGATCACCAAAGACGGCTGCACCTTCCTCGGTGACGTGAGGATTCCCATCCGTCCGCAGGATGTGGAAGCCTGTATGGCAGAGAACCGGTAAATTAAAACATTAACATCATATTCAACAATCAATCATCAATTAAATGAAAAAACTATTCGTACTTGCAGTCGCTGCCATCGTTGCTTTGGGAGCAAATGCACAAGAGAAGAAGAACGAGGCAAACAAGCCGGTCTTCACCACGATCAAGGAGAACAAGATCACAAGCATCAAGGATCAGAACCGTTCGGGTACCTGTTGGGCTTATTCGACGCTTTCTTATTTCGAGGCCGAAATCTTGAAAGCCACCGGCAAGACTTACGACCTTTGCGAGTCATTTGTTGCCAACAAGACCTACATGGACCGTGCGGTTCAGGTTGTTCGCCTGCATGGTGATTGCCAGTTTGCCCAAGGCGGTGCTGCTTATGATGTGCTCTACTGCTTGCAAAACTATGGTATCTGCCCCGAAAACGCCATGCCTTTCCCCGGCAGTCTGTATGGCGATTCGCTGAATAACTTCAACGAATTCTTCAGCCTGCTCGAACCCTATGTAAACGCAGTTGCAAGAAACAAGGGGCCGAAAATCTCCATGCAGTGGAAAAAAGGCATGCAGGGCATCCTCGATTCTTACCTCGGCGAGTGCCCCGCGTCGTTCAAATACGAAGGAAAAACCTACACTCCGCAAACATTCATGAACAGTCTTGGCATCAATCTCGATGACTATGTGACCATTACCAGCTATACGCACCATCCTTTCTGGACCCAGTTTGCCGTCGAAGTGCAAGACAACTGGCGCAATCCGCTGTCGTGGAACCTCCCGATGGACGACATGATGCGCATCATCGACAACGCCGTCAACAACGGTTATACCGTGGCTTGGGGTGGCGACGTTTCGGAAGAAGGCTTTACCCGCACCGGTCTTGCTTACATGTGCGACACCAAGGCTGCCCAAAGTCTCGCCGGCAGCGACATGGCTCGTTGGCTGAAGCTCTCCAAGACCCAAAAGACCAGCTTGCTCGACTCGCTCGGATGCAAGGTTCCCGAAATCGTTCCCACTCAGGAAATGCGTCAACAACGCTTCGATAACTGGGAGCTGACCGACGACCACGGTATGCTCATCTACGGTATTGCCAAAGACCAGTTCGGCAAAGAATACTATATGGTGAAGAACTCTTGGGGCGAAACCGGCGACTATAAAGGCATCTGGTACATGACCAAGGCGTTTATTGCTGCCAACACCATGGACTACATGGTCAACAAGAATGCCATTCCCAAGGACATCCGTAAGAAGATGGGTATCTGACAAACAGCCTGTCCATCCATGATACTGCAACGGGCGGTTCGCATCAAGCGGCCGCCCGTTGTTCGTTGGTTGGGAATGGGTGCGGACGGATTGCCCCCATTCCCTGTTTCTTTTTCCTTTCCTTTGGGAAACCGACGAAAGAGTGTCCATGTCCCCGTCGTCCATGAACCTTCCATTGCCGCATTGCACCGCGTCTTCAATCCAAATCGGTCATTGGATTCCGAGTCGGTTTCGCTTGATGGTCGTGCAGATGGATTGTCGGTTTGTTGCAGGCGTAGCGGGCTACGGCAAAGCAAAATGACAGGCAAGATGCCGGCGGCGGACGAAATCGGACGGAAAGTGAAATGAACGACATGAAATGTATAATCAAACGCTCTAATAACCGATTGGGGTTCAACAGACCGACATCCTGTCTGCCCGGCAATCGGATGAACCGGTTTCGGGTACACTTTCATCGGCGTTTCGGTATCTTGACCGAATTCCCAACACGTTGAAAAATATTTCTCAACCTGTTGGGAAATATTTTTCAACCCGTTGGGAAATATTTTTCAACGTGTTGGGAATTCGGAAATGCACCCATGCCAATGATTCGGCAGACAGTGGAAGGAACAACGGCGATGCCCTTTGACAGCCATTCGGATGCCCCTTGCCCCCCCGGTCGGCTCCGGGAATCCGGACCGGTATCGTCTGGTTGTCGGGCGGCTTGGCCGGCCGTATGCGGCAGACGGGTCGGCCCACGGTACTACAGAACGACGGGCAGGGTGGCGGCAAGCGAACGCAAATGGATGGAGAAGGACACAAACGGACGGAGAAAGGCCATGAAAGGCATGAAACGCGGCATCAACGCCCGCATGACCGGTCGGAGGCATGCGCTTCCCTTCATGAAAGTCCATGTGACAGGTGAAGACGGCATGTTGATCCGGACAGAAGCCGTGGGAAACGGCAAGGCAACCTGACGGTCGCATCGTCGTGGTGCCGTGTTTCCCTTCTGTCCGGTTCGTCCTTCGTAAAGTAGATTGTAATTCTTGAAAAAAGGTCTTATTGCTTGGAGATGTACGCATTTTTGAGTATTTTTGCGGATAAAATTTTAGCAGGAAATGATTTCAATAGAAGGTTTGTCGGTTGAGTTTGGTGTGAAACCCTTGTTCCATGACGTGGGTTTTGTCATCAATCGTCGTGACCGTATCGCACTGGTCGGCAAGAACGGAGCCGGAAAATCGACAATGCTCAAGATCATCTGCGGCATGCAACAGCCCACAAAGGGAGTGATTTCCGTGCCCAATGATACCACCATAGGCTATCTGCCACAGGTCATGAAACTGGTTGATGACACAACGGTGCGCGAAGAAACCCGAAAAGCCTTTGCCAATCACACCCTCGAAAAAGAGCGTCTGGCCCGCATGGAGCAGTCGTTGAACGAACGGACCGACTATGAAAGCGATGATTATCTCGATTTGGTAGAGCGGTTTACCGCCGCCCATGAGCATTTCATGATGATGGGCGCCGACAACTACGAGGCAGAGATAGAACGCACGCTGACGGGACTCGGATTCACCCGCGGTGACTTTTCGCGCCCCACTTCCGAATTCAGCGGCGGCTGGCGCATGCGTATCGAGCTGGCGAAAATCCTCCTGCAGCGTCCCGATGTCCTCTTGCTCGACGAACCTACCAACCACCTCGACATAGAGAGTATCCGATGGCTGGAACAATTTCTGGTTCAGAGCGGCAGTGCCGTCGTGCTGGTGAGCCACGACAGGGCTTTCATCAATAAAGTCACTTCCCGTACCTTGGAGATTTCATGCGGCAAGGTCATCGATTACAAGGTGAAGTATGACGAGTATGTCAAGCTCCGTGTTGAACGGCGCGGGCAGCAGTTGAGAGCCTACGAAAACCAACAGAAGGAGATTGCCGACATCAAGGATTTCATCGAACGCTTCCGCTACAAACCCAGCAAAGCTGTGCAGGTGCAGAGCCGCATCAAGCAGTTAGAGAAGATTGTCCCTATCGAAATTGACGAAGTCGACAACTCGTCACTCAGGTTGAAGTTTCCTCCTTGCCTGCGTTCGGGCGACTATCCGATCATCTGCGACGACGTGCGGAAGGATTATGGCAGCCACACCGTCTTCGACCATGTGAACCTTTCCATCAAGAGAGGGGAGAAGGTGGCCTTTGTCGGCAAGAACGGCGAAGGCAAATCCACGCTCGTGAAGTGCATCATGGGTGAGATTCCGTTTGCCGGAAACCTGAAGGTCGGCCACAATGTGCAGGTGGGTTATTTCGCACAGAATCAGGCACAGCTCCTCGATGAGACGCTTACCGTCTTCGATACCATCGACCAGGTGGCGAAAGGAGAGGTGAGGTTGAAAATCAGAGACATACTCGGCGCGTTCATGTTCGGCGGCGAAGCCTCGGACAAGCGCGTGAAAGTGTTGAGCGGCGGTGAACGAAGCCGTCTGGCGATGATCAAGTTGCTGCTCGAACCTGTTAACCTGCTGATTCTCGACGAGCCTACCAACCACCTCGACATGGCATCGAAGGATGTGCTCAAAGAAGCGGTCAAAGCCTTTGACGGTACTGCCGTCATCGTGTCGCACGACCGCGAATTTCTCGACGGACTCGTATCGAAGGTTTACGAATTCGGTGGCGGCAAGGTGCGCGAACACCTCGGGGGCATCTACGATTACCTGCAGACCCATGATGCGGCGGCACCGGAACCGCAGGAGAGCAGGCAGGTTCAACCTGCCCGGCCTGCCGGAGTCGTGGAGGAAAAAGCAGGCAAACAGAGTTATGCCGAACACAAGGAAAAACAAAAGCAGCTCAACAAACTCAAGAAATCCATCGCCGATAGCGAAAAGAAAATCGGGAAGATGGAAGCCCGCATCGGCGAACTCGACGAGTTGTTGTCCAACCCCGAACACGCTTCCAATATGGAACTGGTGACCGAATATACCACCACCAGAGCCGCCATAGACCGTGAAGTGGAACGCTGGGAGACCTTGTCCGTGGAGCTGGAACAAATATCCTGAGAATCTGTCAGGAACAATCAAACAATCATCAATCCATAAAATAACAGTAAACAATGAAAAAACAACTCATGATGATGGCGCTTGCAACCATGTCACTTACCGTTGCAGCCCAATCGGGTTCAGGACTCAAACTTGAGAATCTGGACAAAAAGGCGAATCCTGCAGAGGATTTTTACCGGTTTGCTACCGGCGGTTGGCAAGATAAAAACCCCTTGCCCGCAGCCTATTCGCGTTTCGGCAGTTTCGATCAGTTGGCAAAAGACAATTCCAAAAGAATTAACACCATTCTCGGTGACCTCCTGAAAAAGAAGTTCAAGCCCGGCTCGACAGAGCAGAAACTGAGCGACTTCTACAAACTGGCAATGGATTCCGTGCGCCGCAACAAGGACGGAGTGAAGCCCGTCATGGCTCTTCTCGATGAAATGGAAGCCGCCAAGACCAAGGAAGACATCAAACGGCTGCAGCTCAAGTATGCTTCGTTTGGCTATGGTGTTCCCTTCGGTTCGTATTTCGGAGCTGATGAAAAGAATGTCACCATGAACATTCTGAACCTTTATCAAGGCGGACTGACCCTCGGACAAAAGGACTATTATGTCAATAACGATGCTGCCACGATAGCCATCCGCGATGCCTATCGCGAACATATCGTTCGTATGTTCAAGCTGTTTGGCTTCAACGAGGCCCAAGCACAAGCCAAGCGCGATGCCATTTTCCGCTTTGAAACATCTCTGGCGTTAATCTCCAAGAGCATGACAGAGTTGAGAGATCCCCAAGCGAACTACAACAAAATGACCTTGGCACAGTTCAAGGAGAACTATCCCAACATTCCTCTGGAAGCCATGGCAAACGCCGAGGGCGTGAAATCGGAGTACATTCAGGAAATGGTTGTCGGACAGCCGGCGTTCATGGCAGGTCTGGACAAGATGCTTCTCTCGGCCACAGCCGAAGATCTGAAGGCCTTGATGCAATGGGATGCTTTGATCAGTGCCGTTCCTTACCTCAGCGACGATGTCCGCGAAGCCAACTTCGAGTTCTTCGGCAAGGTGATGTCGGGTCGCAAGCAAGACCATCCGTTGTGGGAAAGAGCCACGGATCAAGTCGAAAATGCCATGGGCGAGGCTCTCGGAAAGATGTATTGCGAACGCTACTTCCCCGCTTCTTCCAAGAAAATCATGGAACAACTGGTGAAGAATCTGCAGATTGCACTCGGTCAACGCATCGATGCCCAGAAGTGGATGGGACAGCAAACGAAAGATGCCGCCCACAAGAAACTTGACAATTTCTATGTCAAAATCGGTTATCCCAACAAGTGGAAAGACTATGGCGAGCTGACAATCGATCCCTCAAAGTCCTATTATGAAAACGTGCAGGCCAGCCGTTTGTTCGCAAGTAAGAAGCATATTGAAGAGAAAGCCGGCAAGCCCGTCGACAAAGACGAATGGATGATGACTCCCCAAACGGTCAATGCTTATTACAATCCGACCACCAATGAAATCTGTTTCCCTGCCGGAATCCTGCAGTATCCGTTCTTCGATCCGAAGGCCGATGAAGCGTTCAACTATGGTGCCATCGGCGTTGTCATCGGTCATGAGATGACTCACGGCTTCGACGACCAAGGCCGTCAGTACGATGCCGAAGGTTATATGAACGACTGGTGGACGGCTGAAGATGCCAAGGGCTTCGAGCAACGTGCCGACATGTATGCCGATTTCTTCAACAAGATCAAAGTGTTGCCCGACCTCAATGCCAACGGACGTTTCACTTTGGGTGAGAACCTCGCCGACCACGGTGGGCTGCAGCTGGCATACTATGCCCTCGAAAATGCCACCAAGAACAAGCCTTTGAAGAACAAAGACGGATTCACTCCCGCCCAACGCTTCTTCATTGCATACGCTGGTGTGTGGGCAAGCAACATCACCGAGCAGGAAATCCGTAACCGCACGACCAAAGATCCCCATTCACTGGGCGAATGGCGTGTGAACGGAGCACTTCCCCACATCGATATGTGGTACGAAGCCTTCAACGTGAAGCCCACCGACAAACTCTATATTCCCAAAGAAAATCGTCTCGATTTGTGGTAAGGAGTGAGCCGTAAAGGCATTCGAGGTCATGCTGCCGACGTGTGGTTTTCTGTTTTTCTTCCTCCTTGACGATGAAGAGAAACGGCAACTGAAGAAGAAAAGCAGAAAACCGACCGCCGGCAGTCATGACTTTTCTCGAACCGATCTTTCGGCTGTCGCCTTGTTGTCATGGACAGACGCTGCCGCTGGTCTCGTCTGGCAGATGCAGATTGTCCGACACCTGTTCTTTTTCCTACATCGAACAAATGTTTCAGGTTGCAGTCCATCACATACTCATGTCATTGTCGGACACTTGTTTTCATCAACCCTTTATCGAAGACACTGCAACAACACATTAACTATTCAACCCGAACAGCATGAAACAAGACATCAAAGAAGTGTATTTCGCCGGAGGATGCTTCTGGGGTACACAACATTTCTTCAAACAAATAACGGGCGTTCTGACCACTACAGCCGGTTATGCGAACGGTCATGCCGATGATATGCCGACATACGAAATGGTTTCTACCGAAACAACAGGATATGCAGAGACTGTTCATGTGACCTATGATGCCGCCCGGATAGACCTGCCTTTCCTGCTCGAACTGTTTTTTGAAACCATCGACCCGACGAGTCTGAACAGACAGGGCTGCGACGTAGGTACCCGATATCGCACCGGTGTTTTTGTCACAAGCGATGAAGACATGGCTCTTGTAGAGAAGTTTATCGCCCGGAAGCAGGAAACAATCGAACAAAAAATTGTCGTGGAAGTGCAGCGGTTGGCAAACTTCCATGATGCCGAAGACTATCATCAGGACTATCTCGACAAGCATCCCCGAGGGTATTGCCATATTCCTTTCAAGCTGTTTAAGTTGGCAAAAGAAAGTCGAATGGGAAGAAAGCCGATGTCGGCTGAAAATGCTCCATCGACAGATGAACATGAATTGAACCCCAATCGCCCAGATGACCGACCGGAGGTGTATCACGGATGAACGAAACAGCATAGACAATAACATCACAAACCAAAGCATTAAAACATGAAAAATAACAGAATTACCGATTTGTTCGGCATCAAATATCCCATCATACAAGGAGGAATGGTGTGGGCGAGTGGCTGGCGACTGGCCGCTGCTGTAAGCAATGCAGGCGGATTGGGACTTTTAGGTGCCGGTTCGATGCCCCCGGAAGTTCTCCGTGAACACATATCCAAAATCAAAAAAGCTACCGATAAACCTTGGGGAATCAATGTTCCGTTGATGTACCCCAAGATCGAAGAGCTTATACAAATCGTCATCGACGAGGGGGTAAAGATTGTTTTCACCTCGGCGGGAAGTCCGAAGAAGTACACCGGCTTGCTCCATGAACACGGAATCAAAGTCTGTCATGTCGTGAGCAGTTCCAAGTTTGCCAAGAAATGTGAAGAGGCCGGAGTCGATGCTGTCGTTGCCGAAGGCTTTGAAGCCGGCGGACACAATGGCCGTGAAGAGACAACCACGATGACCTTGATACCTCAAGTACGCAAAGCCACTTCCCTTCCACTGATTGCCGCCGGAGGTATAGCAAGTGGTGAAGCCATGCTGGCAGCAATGGTGTTGGGGGCAGAGGGCGTGCAGATGGGTACATTGTTTGCCCTTTCAGAAGAGAGTAGTGCCTCGATGGCTTTCAAAGAACGCTGCACCGCTCTGGAAGAAGGCGACACCATGCTCACGCTGAAGCTGCTTTCTCCTACACGTTTGGTCAAGAATGCTCTCTTTGCCCGCATCGACGAGGCCGAGAAAGAAGGTGCAGCCAAGGAAGATTTGCTGAAGCTCGTTCCTCCGGGCTCGGCGCGCAGAGGAATCTTCGAAGGCGATATTGAAAACGGAGAGGTTGAAATCGGACAGGTGGCATCGGCCATCAAGGAAATTCTTCCGGTGGAAGTCATCATGAATCGAATGATTGACGAGTTCCATTCGGCACAGGAAAAGACTGCACAATTCTGATTCGAAAGCTTCAAATCTTTACGAAAGCCATCGAAAACGATGAAAATGATGATGTGATTTCGGCTTTTTTGTCTGCAATCGTCATCCCTTTACTCGTTTCGATGGCTTTTTCTCTTTGTCCAAGAGGAAGGGTTTCCCTTGTGGGCTCATCTTGTCGGCTGATGCCGATGGTTCACTGTAGTCTTGTTTTCCGCCACCGAAATGCCGAAAAATCCTTTCTCTTCGTTTCTCTTCCTTACGAGACAATCCCTTTTCTCATCCGCGACATTTTTATAAAAGATTCCCCGATAATACTTTTTACGCCAAAGAATTATCAGAAATTTAACCGGTATTGATTGCTGACAGACCGCTTGTCTATATCCAAACGACCATAATTTGTTCGGGGAGTTTTAGAATAGCGTGACAGTTGAATTCTCTGGCCCTGATAATCGATAGGGGCTTTACGTGTGTTTTTATGGCAAAAAGATACTGTTCATGTATATTTTTTGAGTATCTTTGCGAAATCAAGTAAGATAGCTCATAGGGGCAGCTGTCGTTTCTTGACATAAGAAATACAACCAATCATATTGAAGACGATGAAAATTACAATCGGAAAAACATTACTCACGCTCGGCTTGGCATCGGTTTCGGTGCTTGCACAAGCCGGCTCTGTGTCTGATGACAAAAACAAAACCATGATGAACGACAATCCATTGATGCGTCCATTTATTTTGCCTTATGGCGCGCCCGACTTCACCATCATCAAGAGTGAACACTATCTGCCGGCTCTTAAGGCCGGTGTTCAGCAACAACGCGAAGAAATTGCCCGCATTGTGAACAACAAACAAAAGCCTACTTTTGCCAATACCATCCTCGCTTATGAAAAGAGCGGATTGCTGCTGGACAAAGTTTCGAACATATTTTTCGGCCTGACCAGTGCGCATAAGACCGAAGACTTGGAAACTGTCGAAAAGGAAGCTATTGCTTTGCTGACCGACTTTGATAACGAAGTTTCGTTCAACCGCGAGTTTTTCAATCGAATCAAGGTGGTGTATGATAACGAATACAACAAATTGCAGGGTGAAGACAAAAAATTGTTGGAAACGATTTACAAGCGATTTGTACGATCGGGTGCTTTGCTTAGTCCTGATAAAATGAAACGTATGGAGCAAATCAACAATCGTTTGGCCGAACTTCAGCAAGAGTTTGGTAACACGTTGCCCAAATCAATCAACGAAGCTGCCGTGTGGGTAGATGATGTCAATGAACTTTCGGGGTTGAGTACTGTCGATATTGCGCAGTGTAAAAAAGATGCCGAAAGCCGTGGTAACAAGGCTTCTTACTGTCTTGTTATTACCAATACAACCCAGCAACCCATCTTGGCAAGCCTTGACAACCGCGCTTTGCGTGAACGCGTGTTCAACGCTTCGATTCATCGCGCTGACGGCAGCGGACAGTTCAATACTTTCCCCTTGGTGGTTGAGATTGCCAAACTGCGTGCCGAAAAAGCTGAACTCATGGGATACAAGAATTATGCGTCGTACTCGCTCGATGATACAATGGCAAAGAATCCGGACAACGTATATGCTTTCCTCAACCGGCTCATCGCGGCCTACAAACCCAAGGCCTCTGCCGAAACCGATGAAATAGAAGCGTATGCACGCCAAAGCATGGGTGCAGACTTCAAACTCCAGCCCTACGACCGTTTCTATTATTCGGCAAAGATGAAGAAAGACCGCTTCAACTTCTCCGATGATGACGTAAAAGCCTATTTCAATATTGACAGCGTTTTGGTCAATGGTGTGTTCTATGCGGCCAATAAAGCCTATGGTCTCACTTTCAAAGAGCGCAAAGACATCCCCACTTACCATCCCGACATGAAGGTCTTTGATGTCATTGACAAAGACGGTTCGGTAAAGGCATTGTTCTACTGCGACTATTTTCGCCGGCCGACCAAACGTGGTGGAGCATGGATGAGTGCTTTTGCCAAGCAGAGTGGCTTGAGAAATCAGATACCTATTATTTATAATGTCTGCAATTATGCCAAGGCTCCTGACGGTCAACCCACCTTGTTGACATGGGATGAGGTGACCACCATGTTCCATGAATTCGGTCACGGGCTTCACGGAATGTTGTCTGACTGTAAATACAACACTCTCAGCGGAACTGCCGTAACGCGTGATTTCGTGGAGCTGCCTTCACAATTCAACGAGTATTTTGCCACCGTTCCCGAAGTGTTTTCGCATTATGCACGCCATTATAATACCAATCAGCCCATGCCTGAGGAATTGAAAGAGAAGATGTTACAATCCATCAACTTCCAGTCTGCCTACGCTTTGGGTGAAAACTTGGCTGCCACTTGCGAAGATTTGGCATGGCACATGCTTTCGTCTGACCAGATTCCGACTTCAGCCGATGCGCAACAATTCGAACGGAAGTCCTTGAATGCTGTCGACTTGCTCGACAATCAAATACCTCCCCGCTATTCTACTTCTTATTTCAACCACGTTTGGGGTGGTGGCTATGCTGCCGGTTATTACAGCTATTTGTGGAGTGAAGTGTTGGCAGTAAACGTGGGTGATTACTTCACCAAGCACGGTGCTTTGAATCCCGAGGTGGGTGGTGCCTTCAGAAGCAAGGTTCTTAGCCGTGGAAACACCAAAGATCTGATGCAGATGTTCAGCGATTTCACGGGTTTGAAGTCGCCCGACTCAGCAGCACTCCTCAAGGCGAGAGGACTTTGATAAAGTCTTTTAGGAAAGGATTTCTTCATTTTATCAAGGTGAAGAAATCTCTGAAAGATAGAAAGTGACCGACTTCATTGCCGGTCACTTTTTTTGATCGGTCAAACGATGCTGCCTGTCAAGAAGGATTCTGAAAATCGACTTTGTCTGATTTCGGGCTTTTAACCCAAATAGATTCATAAGAATCCGAGTGGCTGTCGTCCGCTTGTCGCCATCTTGTTTGTCGTTTTGTTTTGGCGTAGCCCGCTACGCCTGCAACAAACAGAGAAGCTCTCCTGAAATTGCAGACAGAAGAATTTTGCGCCAAACGTATGGTTATTGGAGATTATTTTAGTACATTTGCACCATCATCTATATAGATATGGTGTAAATGATGAATGCCTGTCTTTGCCTGAAGTAATATCGAACATCTGTTTTGCGTTACATGGTAAGATAAAAGCTATCTGATTCATCTCTCAAAAAGATGATTGTTAACGAAGAACAACACGAAGAACAACATTAAATTGATATAGTCATGGAAATTAAGAAAACCTGTCTGCACGACAGACACATCAAACTCGGTGCCACAATGACACCGTTTGCAGGCTTTGACATGCCGATACAATATTCATCCATCATCGAAGAGCATAATGCAGTTCGTAAAGATTGTGGCGTTTTTGATGTTTCTCACATGGGTGAAGTTGCCATTTCGGGCAAAGATGCTGAAAAATTTGTCAATCACATCTTCACCAACGATGTTGCAGGTGCTCCCGTAGGACAAGTGTTCTATGGGATGATGCTGCATGAGAATGGCGGAACTGTCGATGACCTTCTCGTTTACAAAATGGGCGAGAACGACTTCTTTCTTGTCATCAACGCTGCCAATATCGACAAGGACGTGGCATGGATGCAGCAAAATATCGGCGATTACGATATCGAATTCTGTCACTGCTCCGACTACTACGGACAGCTTGCCGTACAAGGCCCCCAAGCCGAGGCAGTTGTTGCCGAAGTTTTGGGCTTGCCATGCAAAGAATTGGTATTCTATACTGCCATGCGAGTGGAAGTGGATGGCGAAATCATCATTCTCAGTCGTACCGGTTATACCGGTGAAGACGGATTTGAAATATATGGCTCTCATGACTTCATCGTCCGTAATTGGGACAAATTGATCGAAAGCGGACGCTGCAAACCATGCGGACTCGGATGCCGTGACACCTTGCGTTTCGAGGTGGGTCTTCCCCTTTATGGCGACGAACTCACCGATGAAATCTCACCGGTAATGGCCGGCTTGAGTATGTTCTGCAAGCTCGATAAAGAATTTGTCGGTAGAGATGCCGTGGCGAGACAAAAGGCTGAAGGAGTTGCCAAGAGAGTGATCGGTATCGAATTGCAGGGCAATGCCATTCCGCGTCATGGTTATGACGTGTTGAAAGACGGCGAGAAAATCGGTGAAGTTACCACCGGTTACAATTCCATTTCCACAGGCAAGAGCGTATGTATGGCATTCATTGATGCCAAATATGCCAAATTGGGTACTGAAGTGGAAGTACAAATCCGCAAGAAAACCTTCCCCGGCGTGGTCGTCAAGAAGAGATTCTATGAGAAACATTACAAGAAAGATTAATCATTTAATTATTCAATAATCATATTTATGGCAAAATTTGTTGAAGGACTCTTCTATTCAGAGTCGCATGAATACGTTCGTGTTGAGGGAGAATTCGCTTTTGTTGGTATCACCGATTATGCTCAACATGCGTTAGGTAACATCGTATATGTTGATTTACCTGAAGTTGAAGACGAAGTTACAAGAGACGAAGACTTCGGCGCAGTGGAAAGCGTAAAGGCTGCAAGCGACCTCGTTTCACCCGTCAGTGGTGAAGTGGTTGAAATCAACGAAGCACTCGAAGACACACCCGAACTGCTCAACCAAGACGCTTTTGCAAACTGGATCATCAAAGTGAAACTCTCGGATGCAGGCGAACTCGATGAGTTGATGGACGCTAAAGCTTATGAAGAGTTCTGCTCTCAAGCATAATGAAGTGACCAGCTGTTTCATAAAAGGCTATCCTTTCTTCAAAGGATAGCTTTTGCAAATTATTGTCAGACATAAAATTACAGAACATGCAACACAAGTTTTTTCCTCATACTGATGAAGATTTGAAAGTAATGATGAAAAAAGTAGGCATCAATTCCTTGGAGGAACTCTACGCTGAGGTGCCGAAGGACATTCGCTTTCAAGGCGAATACGACATTCCTTCGATGAAAAGCGAATTGGAATTGCGTCAATACTTCTCATCGCTCGGTCAGAAAAATAATCAATTGACTATCTTCGCCGGCGGTGGCGTTTACGACCATTACACACCTTCGGTTGTCCCGAATCTGGTCAGCCGATCGGAATTCCTCACCAGTTATACTCCTTATCAAGCCGAAATTTCGCAAGGAACACTCCATTATATCTTTGAATTCCAAAGCATGATGGCAGAGCTGACCGGGATGGATGTGTCCAATGCATCCATGTATGACGGAAGCACCGCCACTGCCGAGGCTGTCTTGATGGCATTTGCCAACTCGAAGAAAGCCGATACTGTTTTGGTTTCGTCGACCATTGATCCCAAGACCTTGCGTGTCATCAATACCTTGGCTCATTTTCACGGTGTAAAAATTGAAATGGTTGATGCCAAGAACGGCGCAACCGACGTGGAAGACATGAAGGCTAAACTTGCCAAAGGCAACGTTGCCGGCATGGTAGTTCAGCAACCCAACTACTATGGTGTCATTGAAGACTATGGCGGATTTGCAGATGCCTGCCACGAAAATAAGGCACTGTTTATCATGAATGCCAACCCTGCTGATATCACTGTGTTGAAGACTCCCAAAGAATGGGGTGCCGACATCGCTGTGGGCGACGGCCAGTCGCTGGGTCTTCCGCTCGCATTCGGAGGTCCTTCGGTGGGGTATATGTGTAGTACGGAGAAGCTGATGCGTAAATTGCCCGGACGTATCGTTGGTGCCACACACGACACACGTGGACAGAGAGCTTTCGTCTTGACACTCCAAGCGCGCGAACAACATATCCGTAGACAGAAAGCTACGTCAAACATTTGCTCCAACCAGAGTCTCATGGCTCTTTTCGTGACTATCTATATGTCGGTGATGGGTAAAGAAGGACTCAAGGAGGCTGCACGGCAATCGTATGCCGGAGCACACTATCTCTGTGACGAACTGCTCAGAACCGGCAGATTCACGATGGCTTTTGACCAACCTTTCTTCAACGAATTCTGCGTTCGTTACGAGGGAGATGTCGACAAATTGCAACAACATTTCCTTGAAAACGGTTTCATGGGAGGTATCAAAGTTGCTGACGACACCATCATGTTTGCAGTCACAGAGAAGAGAAGCAAAGAAGAAATCGATCGTTTGGTCGAACTTACCAACATTTAATTAAGGAAGAATAGCTATGAATAATAAATTATATGGCAATCTGATTTTCGAACTTTCGCACGAGGGAAGAAAAGGTTACAACCTGCCCGAAAACAAATTCGGCAACTACGAACTGCCGAAAGAAATGAGACGAGAGAAGGACGCTGAACTTCCTGAATGCGACGAGATGACAGTCGTTCGCCACTATACCAACCATAGTGGCAACAACTTCGGTGTGCTCAATGGCTTCTATCCTCTCGGAAGTTGTACCATGAAATATAATCCCATCATCAATGAGGAGATGGCATCAATGCCGGCTTTCCTTAACATTCACCCCTTGCAACCTGTCGAAACCTGTCAAGGTGCTCTTGAACTCTATTACAATTTGCAGAAGACTTTGGCTGCTCTCACAGGCTTTGCCGAGTTCACGCTCAATCCGTTTGCCGGAGCACATGGAGAGTTGACGGGCTTGATGATGATTCGTCAGTACCACGAGAGTCGCAACGACTTGAAACGTACAAAGGTGATTATTCCCGACTCCGCACATGGAACGAACCCTGCCTCGGCTGCCGTTTGCGGATTGGATGTCCTCGAAGTGAAGAGTAAAGCCAACGGAAGGATTGATCTCGAAGATCTCAAGGCAGTCGTAGAGAAAGAATACGACAACATTGCAGGTATGATGATGACTAACCCGAACACGCTCGGTTTGTTCGAACAAGAGATTCCGGAGATTGAAAAACTGATTCATGATTGCGGGGGATTGATGTATTATGACGGAGCTAATCTCAATCCGATGTTGGGTGTTTGCCGTCCCGGTGATATGGGATTCGATGTCATGCACATCAATATCCATAAGACCTTCTCCACTCCTCATGGTGGCGGAGGCCCCGGATGCGGTCCTGTCGGCGTGAGTGAGAAACTCGTTCCATTCCTTCCCAGCCCTCGTGTCATCAAAGATGGTGATACCTTTACTCTCCAAAAGGATGGTGCCACCTCGGTAGGTAACTTCCTCGGTAACTTCCTCGTTGATGTGAGAGCCTTGACTTATATCCTCACTTTGGGCAAGGAGAATATCAAGATGGTGGGTCCTTTGGCCACGCTGAACGCCAACTACATCAAAGAGTCGCTGAAAGACGTGTATGAACTTCCCATCGATGAAATCTGCAAACATGAGTTTGTCTTTAATGGTTTGAAAGATAAATCGACAGGTATCACTACCATGGATGTTGCCAAGCGATTGCTCGATTATGGCTACCATGCTCCTACGATTTATTTCCCATTGCTTTTCCATGAAGCATTGATGATTGAACCGGCTGAAAATGAAAGTGTAAATACCATTGACGGTTTCATTGAAGTCATGAGAAAGATTGCTCAAGAAGCGAAAGAATCGCCCGAACTGCTGAAAAGTGCTCCGCATAATACTCCTATCGGAAGGGTTGATGATGTGGAAGCTGCCAAAAAACCGATACTGACATACAAACAGTTGAAAAATGAAGACTGATCTGATTATTATCGGAAGCGGTCCCGGTGGGTATCGGGCAGCCGAATATGCAGCACAACAAGGGCTGAAAGTAGTCATCATCGAAGCCAAGGAAGTGGGTGGCACCTGTCTGAACTGTGGGTGCATTCCTACCAAGACTTTGTGTAAAAATGCCGAGATTCTTGAAAATCTGAAAGAAGCCGATTTGTTCGGATTGACCAATCTCCAATACGACATAGACTTCCCGAAGATCATGGAACGCAAGCAGAAGGTGGTTGAAACACTCCGTGCGGGTGTCGAAACTCTCCTTTCGTGTCCCTGCATCACCTTGGTGAAAGGTCAAGCCTCGTTCATTGATGCACACACGGTTAAAGTTGGTGATGA
>JALETQ010000027.1 GCA_022781445.1 Prevotella sp. | reverse complement strand
GGAAAACGAAAACAAGGGATAAAATCAGTATCTTTGCAGTATGAAAAGAAAGTTCATTGCACTGCTGATGGCTGTCGCTGCCATCAGTGGCGAGGCACAGGTCACTACAGACAGCCTGCGCGACGGCGACCTCATCTTCTTCGTCAACCCCGAAGGCAATGCCATCACACAGGTGACAGCCACCCGAAAAGACTATCCCGTCGACCACGTGGCCATCTTCCACCGGAGCGAGAGCCATACGCCGCAAGTCATCGAGGCGGTGCATCGGGGCGTGAGCATCACCCCGATGGACTCGCTGCTGAAAGAGGCAGAAAGCCATGACACCCCAACCCTGCTCGTCGGACGCGTAAACATTCCTTTCGACACCGTCGGTACGCTGCAGCGCGCGTTTGCCCGGCTGGGCAAGCCCTACGATTTCGTATATGGTGCCGATGACGAAGCATTCTATTGCAGCGAACTGGTGCAGAAGAGCTATGTCACCGCCGGAGGGCAACCCGTCTTCAAAACCATCCCCATGTCATTCAGCACCGAAGACGGCACACTGCTGCCTTACTGGAAAGACTACTACGAAAAACGGGGCCTTCCCGTTCCGGAGGGCGAACCGGGCACCAATCCGGCCAACCAATCGCGCGACCCGCACGTAACCATCCTGGGATTCATCAAAAAGTAATGTCTTCAACCGGTTCCGTCGCGAAATCGCTGTACCTCATTTATTCCGCCTTACGAATCCCAATCGGTCATGTGTCCCAATCGGTCATGCGTCCGGGATCGGTTTCATCTGACAGTATGGCAATTTACCCGCACCGGCCATTAAACCGACTCGGAATCTAATGACCGATTTGGGTTAGAACCCGAACAGTTCGTGTAGCATGGAATATGAAGACAAGAAATGACTCGGCATCGGCCGGTTTCCGATGACCGACAGGGATAATGAAACAGGGTACGGACAAAGCTCATCGGCTTGTCCGTACCCTGTCGGTGCAGATCCGCTTGGATCGGTTGGCATCGGCCGCCGGCAAGCAGCAACAGATGCGGGAATATGTATCAGAACATCACTTCCATTGCCATCAACGGAGCGTGTTGCTGCGCACCGTAGACATCGGTTTCACCGAGCGCACCGCTGGAAATGGGTCGGCGGATGGTGATTTTGACTGCTTTTGCAGGGTCGAAATAAACGAGATGGAAGATGTCGCTTTCGTCGATGCCGTATGCTTCACAGAAGTTGGCCTTATTGATGGCCTGGGCGGCTTTCACTTTATTGTATGTCTCAAAATCCTTGAAAATCACGTCAAAGGTGAGTTCGTAAGGACCCGAGTTCTTGCTTCTGATGACCGAAGCGAGGTCGATTAACTTATATTTTTCCATATCTTTTCTGCTGTTGGCAAGTTACAGGATGTACCGCCGCAAAAGGATGTCGGGACAATTTGTCGGTGACAAGCCGCCGACAGACTTTTGACGGCAGAACTATCCATACACTTATTTACAACTTTATTTAGGTCTTGTATCAGAAATTCATGTACTCGATGGGGAACGGAGCCACGGTGTCTTCGATCCGCATGAGATGATATACATTGAATTCGTAAACGGCTCCCATCTTGCAATCGCTCGGCGAGAAGGGGAAAGCGAGGTTGCCGGCTGTCGACACACGTCCTTCATAGCCATAGTGGAGCATGGTGGAACGTGCAAAGCCGCAGATGGTGTTGGCCTCTTCCTGCGTGGCGGCAACGGCTTCGATGATGATGAGCAATTCGTCGCTTTGCGAATCGGGCGTTTGGGGGAACATGTGCATGACACCCTTCTTGCCGTAGATCTTGAAATCGAGGTGGAAATCCTTCATGCCCGAATTGCGGAAGTTGTCTTCCACCCGCTCTTTCACCTTCTCGACAACGGTATCGATTTGGGCAATCATCACCGGGTCGTGGGTGGCAGCGGGCGAGATGGTGCGATAACCAACACGACGCACACCTTCGAGCTTGACAAAGTACTCATCGGTGGGTACGAACTTGGTGCCGCTCACCTCGACCTGAGTATCAGAGAGCTGGTTGAATTTGGTGTCGTGCAGGTCGAGAGCACCTCCGGGACCGGGCAGGAAGTAGGGATTGGATTTCTCATAGAGCGAGTGGGCAGCCACGGAAAGGGCGGTACACTTGCGGATGGGATTGAGCGGTTCGACAACAAAGCTGTCCTCTCTCAGGGTACCGAGCATACAGTCGCTGCCGCTACCGGGAAGGGCTGTGATGGCAGCACATTCGAGGATCTTGCCCATGTGGATGGCCAATGCCTTGTTGAAGCCACGCTTGATGGCCAATGCAGAGAACTCGCATGGGTCGTAGCTGCGTCCGGCAAGGATGACCTGTGCGCCTTCATCAATAGCCTTAATGAAGGGTTCTTCACCCATTTGAGCAACGATGTGGATCGATTCGTCCACATCCGACTCCTTAAGTTCAGCCACAGGACCGAGCGGGGAGATGTCGCCCTTGCGAATCTTTTCCTTGATATATTCTTTCTCGAACTCTGACTGGATAACAGCCATCTTGAAATGGAGACTCTTTTCGGCTGCAATCTCCTTAATGATACCTACGGTTTCGGCAACGTGCGGACGTGCACCGCTACCGCCGGCTGTACCTATCATGACGGGAATGCCGGCTTCGAGGGCGGCAGGTATCATGATCGACAAGTCGCGCTTGACAGCATTGCGGTCGGTAAAGGAGTAGCCTGCGCCCAGATAATAGGGTCCGGGATCGGTAGAACCGGCATCGACAGCAATCACATCGGGTTTGCGACGCATACCTTCAACGAACGATTCCTCGGGGAAGCCATATCCCAAAATCGCTGTCGGGGAGAGTACGCGGATTTCTTTCATATTGTTTGTTTCCATGAATGTTGTATCTTTGGGGGCACAGCACTGACTGTGCCGAATGTTGGATGGGTCATGCGCGGTGGCGGTCCGATGGAGGAAACCGCCTTACACGCATGGATATGGTTAGACTTATTTGCGAAGAGCGAGGATGCGCGACATTTCGTTGAAGACAATCATGTAGCCCTCGTCGACACCCATACCGGGCTTGGCCAGGTATTGTTTGGGTTGGGTCGCCATTGCAATGTGGGCACCGACCTCAGCCGAGCGGTTGGTTTCGTTGCAGGTACCGCCGAGGTAAGCTCCCATTCCGTTTTCCTTGCAGTAGAGAACGGCTTCGATGGAGTTGTTGATACCGCCGAGGTCGGGAGTCTTGATTTGAGCCATGTGTCCTGCCTTGGCTTTGGTGAAGTCGATGACATCTTCGAAAGTGTTGCACCATTCGTCAGCCACGATTTCGGCATCGGTACCCTTCTCTTCCATAAAGCGGCGGATGGCAGCCAATGCCTCGATTTGTTTTTGCTTCTCGCCCATATCGACAGGGCCTTCTACACGGAGATGGAAGGGTTGGGCAATCTTTGCCAATCCGCAAATATAATCGGCTATCTTCTCGAAGTCGTTGTCGAAGACAAGGCCGAGCGTGCCATATACATCAATGTGGAAAATCGGATTGTAGTCGGCAAACGGTTTCTTGTCGATCACACGGTTGCGGAGCCATTCGATATAAGCCTCGATTTTTTCGCCTTTGAGACCTACCTTTTCTTCAACGTGGTTGAAGAGAGCGTGAGGAAGCACGGCAGCACCTTTCATGATCATCTTGTCGGCATTCATGTAGCGGTCGTCGCCCGATTGGGTGAAGATGGGCACCATACTGTCGCTGACCTTTGTGCCATACTCGTCGGCGATGACATCGGCCATGAGGCAATGCTTGCTTTTGGCAACGGCATCGAGGCAAGCCTGGGTCACACCATAACGGATGGCGGTGTGGTACACTTTGCCCGTAGAGGGAGAGGTCATCTTGTCGACAACGTCAGCCATTTCACGGAAGTTTGTAATTTCACGTCCCTCATACTTGGGAGCAATTTCCTTCTCGATGACGGGAATGAAGTTTTCTGCAAGGAACAAGGGATCGCGTCCGCCGGCACCTGAATACTGAACGGCAGCACAATCACCGTGGGCAACCTGTCCGTCTTCGAGAACAAACATGACAGAAATAGACTCACCCATTTGTCTAACAGAGGTGAATCCGGGTGTCATCGGCTCTCCAACATAGAAGTTACCGTCATTTTTTGCACCTGCTTTGATTGCTTTCTGGTCGTCGAAGAAGAATCCGGTCTTCCCGGCAGCACAAACTACTTTCTTGATTTTCATGGTTTGATTGTATTTTTATATTTACAGAAATGTTTGGTATGTTCTGTTGTTGTCGATGCACCGGAGTGGCATCACACCGGTTGCCGTCCTGCCGTTTCCCTTTGCATGACATTCCGTAATGTTCAGTCATATCGTGAAGGGCGGCAGGCATTGGTCGGAAGTGAAGAATGTCCTTTATCCAGTCCGACACAAAAGCATCGCCAATCTCGGATAACCCGTTGCAAAGCCGGCTGCCGTGTGCAAGACCTGCCGGAGGAAGATTATCATCTTTGTCCTGCCGAAGCCTGCCGGTCATCGGTTTGAGAACCGGCGGCAACCGGCGAAATCAAGTCGGCAGCGAACCCATAATATATATGGAAACATGCCGTCGATAGCGACATCTGAGATTGTCGGCACTGTTGCCGAAGAACATTCTTCGTCCTAAGAGGAAAGGAACAGCAATCAGTTGTTTCTCATGTGTTCGGTTTCGGGACGACCCACGAGGAAACCTTTTTCGATGGCACTCACGTCGTCGATCACCATCTGCAGCGATACACTACGGTTTTCGAACTTGGCTCTCTCTTCGAGTTTGGCTCTGTGGAAGTCTTTAATATCTTGCGTGAAAGGCAGGTTACCCATTTCGAGGATACGGATGGCACCATCGTTGTCGCGAGCGGGCAAAACCTTACCGGCATTGTTGCGGTTGGGTGCGAAAGGAATGTCGAGTACACCCGATTCGAATCCTGCCACGGTACCGATGGCGATATCGCCCTTGCCGAGTTCTTCGACCTTATCGAGAATACATTTCACTTCACGTTCGATGACTTCGCTTTCACAGACAACGTGCGGAATTTCACGGAGGTCTTGGTCACGCAGCATCGAAATCACTTGCTTGGTAGCTCTCAAACCGCAGGCATTTGCTTCCTTGGTGGGCACACCGTAGGCCTCGTGCGGAGTCTTGACGATCACTTTCGTAGCCTTTGCCAAAGCGGCGGCAGCCGAACCCCACGAGATGACACCGAAAGCTTTGGACTCGTCTTGGGGGAAGCCACCCATCCATTGGTGGAACACGGTAGTGACACGTACATCGTCAAATCCGTATTTGTGGAGATATTCTTTAGTTTGTTTTGCCAAAGCACGCATGGCGGCGACATCCTGAATGAGGTTACCGATTTGTCCGTAACCCACGGTGATGTCCTTCACACCCTGAGTGGCAGCAAGCAATGCTTCGAGAATGGCCACCGAGTTGGAGATACAGGGAGGAATGAGCGTACCTGTCAGCGGGCCGAACGGTTCGCGGTTGATGCTCACGCCGGCTTCTTCATACATACCCACCAAACGGTCGGTGTACTGCCAATAACGAATGGTTTTCTCGATGGAATGGTTCTTTGAATAGGGAATATTGTAGGAAATACCTCCACCCTCGTATGAGGTAAAGCCACCTGCAATGGCAATTTCGGTCAGCAAGCGGGCATCGGGCGTTCCGTGTCTTACCTGAATAGGGTTCTTGAGCGACGAAGTCACCAATCGGCAGACTTTAGCACCATAATTGACGGCGGGGAAGCCGTTGAGCATGGAGCGTCCCGACTGCTGGCTCTTCTTGATTCCGACTTCACATTCGTTGTATCGGTTCAGACGCGTATAACTGTCAATGGTTGTAGGAAGGAGGTCAGCCTTTCCTTGGTTTTCGAGATATTGCAGCAATTCGATCTGCTCTTGATAGAGTGCAACACCGGCACGAGGCTGAATAAGGGTAAGCCCTTCTCTGTCGGCTTTCGCCAATTTTTCGCCGAATCTCTTTTCTTTAGGAATCGACAATTGGTAGTCAACCGCCTCCTGAAAGTCTATTTCTTGACCGGTAGGCCATTGCCGGAGCACTTCTTCGCGCTCTGCCATGAAAAGGTCATCTGGAATTCTTTTGTTTTTGAGTTCCGTTTCCATACGTGTATTTTATGTTTAAGTTATTAGATTCTGATTTATCAGCAAGCACAGCCTGCATCGAGATCCTCATCATTCACCTGCCCGGCCATGGGAAGTTTGCCTATGGTCACTTCCCGGGGCTTATAGTCAAGCAGGACGGTTTCTTTCTCAAGCAGTTCAAAAGCCAGTTCGGGTTCGATGGTACTCAACAAACCCATGGCCGCAAAGATATATTTGCTGTCCACATAAAGTCTCGGTGTCTTGGGCTTGGCACATCCGGGACGCGCGATGTCATAGAATGCTCCCTTGAGGATGGCTTCAGGATGCCGGCTGTTACGAATCACGCCACCGATACCAATCACACTCGGCACCTCCATGAGGTCTTTGCCTTCCAAGGTATGCATCAGTCCGAAAGGCGTATACACAGCTTCCATACGGCCGCAATGTCTTTCCACGGCAAGAGCTACTGCCGACCTTCCGAGAAACTCTTCTATTTTTTCTTCATCCGAATCGGCAGAAGGCAGAGTTTCGGGGGCTGCCGAACACTTGTCGACCCAGCTTTTTACCTTATCGAGGGGCATGGCATCGTCTATTGCCCTGTCTTTCACATGGTCGTAAACATGGCGCATACTGTAGCGCATGCCGAGATCACCCTCAACGGTACGTTTGCTCCAAGGTTCGGGCAAGCCTTTCACGAGTGTACTCTCCATAGTGGGCTTGCCGTTTGCCATCGAATAAACATCGGTGGTGGCTCCCCCCACATCAACGGCGAGCATATCTCCTTTTCCGGGTTGTGTGGCCGTACCTTTGCTGTAAAGTTCACATGCCTGTAATACCGCCAAAGGTGTGGGAATGATTTTATAGGGAGTTTTTTCCTGCATCTTATGGAGGCCTTTGGCTTCGATGATGCGGGCAATGAATAAGTTACGGATGGCATCGCGAGCCGGCTCGATATTGAGTTTATTGAAAAGGGGCATCACATTCTCGGTGACGACAAAGTCCTTTCCGGCTTGCTTGAATATATCGATGATTTCGTCGTTGGCACTTTTGTTGCCTGCCACGATGGTGGTGAAACTACGGTCGATTTGACAAAGTCGTCGGGCGTTGGCAATGATGACTTCTTTGTTGCCGCCATCCGTGCCGCCACAGAGCAATACGAGATCGGGATTTATCCGATAAATTTCCTCTTCTTCCTGTTTACTGATCTCGTATGCAAAGGTCTTCATCACCTTCGCGCCTGCATTGGATGCAGCTGTTCGAGCCGCTTTGGCAGTCAGGTCGGGAACAAGTCCGAGAGCCACCATTTTGAGTCCGCCTGCAGCCGAACTGCAAACGAGTAACCGGTCATACGAGAATCCGGCACAAGGGTTTCCTTCGCGCTTTTCGGTCAATCGTTGAAAAGCATGATCAAAACCTATCATCACATCGTCTTCAATGGTAGTAAACGATTGTGCAGTTCCGATGATTCGTCTTTGTTCGCCATCGATAGCCGTCAGTTTTGTGAACGTACTACCTATGTCTACCGCTAAAATTTTCATGGGTGCGCCGCCTTCCGATATACGAAATCAGTCTATGTTCAAAGTTTTCTTGAGGTCGATTATGGTGTCTTCAATGGGTGTGCTGGGAGGATAAACAAAGTCGAAGCCCATTTGGAGGAAGCGTTCTTTTACGTCTTCAAAGTTTTGCTTGCCAACAACGAGATTGCCACCTACGAAAAGGGGCAGGCCTTTCAGTCCGGCTTCATCACATTTAGCCCTCAGACCCATGCAGTCGATTTCACCGTGTCCGTAAAGAGAAGAAACGATAATGGCATCGGCTTTGGTCTCGATGGCTGCGTTGATAAACTCTTCTTGCGAAACCATCACACCAAGATTTACCACGTTGAAGCCATGATTGTTGAGGGTAAGGTCAATAATCTTGTTGCCAACAGCATGCGCATCGGCACCTATCACGCCAATGATGACAGTTTTCTTATCCATAGTATATAAATTGTAGAATATAAGTTTATTGTCGGCAAAGGTAAATTCTTTTTTTGAGATGGCAAAAGAAAATGTCTGTTTTTTCCTTTTTTATGCAGAATGCAGAAATCAGAGTCGGAAAAGGGTTTCACACCCTCTTTTCTTACCTTATTGGCAGGATATTCATCTCCTTCAAAACGACTCCCTATCCGATTGCCCCTTGCACGTGCAATACGCGCGCGTATATTAATAATGGTATAAAGTGATACAAATCCGACAAGTCACAGAGAAGAAGGCATGAAAGGTACAACCATTGACAAAGGCAGGAAACTATCAACACGTTCTCAAGTACAAACAGACTCTGTAAAAAATCAATCGTTGGCTGAACACATACAATAGAACAACATGCTTTTCGTTTTATTGTTATAGTACATAGAATTTTATCATGAAACATCTATTTTAAATATACATCTTAAATATACATCGTTCGTATTCGCAATTACAATGACCTCATATTCAGGCAACTTGCACGACATCAACTCATCAAAAGAACCGACAAGCAAACCGGAAGTATTGTAAAATACACGCTGAATGAACCAGAAGTCTTACAATACACTTCCATCCAACAAATCTAAATTAGAATGGCATTTCTATTATATTCCCATAGAACTCTAATGTAAACATTGATATCATGCGAAAGTTCCGTTTATTTCCACTCACACTGATTGCCTTTCTATCTTTTTTGTCCTGTCAGGGAAGATATGAATTTATCGGTGATGAATATTCAGAAGAAACCACGAGACTGAGAGAACAGTACAATAAATTCATGTATGGCTCCTGGACTTACACCGATTCTTCTTCCACGTCCTATTTACACCAACGCTACCGGTTCAACGACAATGGAACATTCAACGGACATGTCACGAAACGGTCGAGAGATTCCGTCCTTGTCAACGGACACATGACCCTCACCGACTGGAAGACTTTTGTCGACGAGGACGTAACGGGAGAATGGTCGCTGATACACATCGCCGACCAGCAAAGAGACGTTCTCTTTGTCAACTCAGGGCATATATACATCGGCAATAAGTTTCTTGAGTTCATTACCGTCAACGATTCTATCCTGAAAGTCGAATCGCCTTTCCTATACAAGAAGACAATAAAGATGAACCGTACTGCCTCAAATTAAACAGGACGGATAAATCGGGGCGCAACAAGTTCAATTCAGAGACTGCAAGAAAGAATTTGCTCCCATGGGTTTCATTTCTGCCATTGTTGCCACATTGACGGAAACCTCAACGACAACAACGCGCTTCATGTATACGAGGGTGTGTCAAAACTCCACTCCTCTAAAAGACGACTATCATTTGTAAAGGACAACTGCTATCAACAAGCCAACAACTTGATGGTAGCAGTTGTTTTAGTGAGCTGAGAGAGGATATGGAACCATCAATATGAAGGCCCCTTCTCTCCATTATCTGTTTTGACATACCCTCGTAGTTGTAGTTGCAAATTACATGAGCCCGGCATACGCTTACCTTTCAGATCGACAAGAACACAGACCCGGGCAAGGAAATAAAACCGCCCGACAACCAAAGAGATTGCGGGCGGTTCGCTTGTCAAATCTAAAAGTGTTTGTCTGTCGTACCTCCCAATACAGAGTTGGGAAGCGACGGGCAGATTATCTGAATGGGAATCAGAATGTGAGTTTTACAGATTGTTTGCCTACTTTCACGATGTAAGAACCGCGAGCAGCATTGAAGACAACTTCTTTGTTACCACTGTTGTCGGCTGCAACCTGTGCACCGTCTACGCTGTAGAGGTTAACGACGTTGCCTTCAGGATTGTTCACAATGATTTTACCGTCGATAACCTGAACGGTGGCTGAAGCGAGGCTCAAATTGCCGATGCCGTTGACCGCATTGCTCACACCTACGAATTCATAGTCACAATAGCCTGTTTCGACAATACCGGTTTTGCCGGTTTTCACGGCGTTCACCTTGTGGTAGATCTTTTCACCCGAGGTGAATCCGGGAAGAGTCACGTCCATTTGCAATCCTTCATAGAAACGAGAGAAGAGGAAAGGATCGCGGAGAGATTCACCGGCTTTGTAGTTCTGAGTAATCTTCACATCGTCGATATAGAGATTCTCAGGACCTCTCACGGCATAGAAACCGATCTTGGAAATAGCAGAACCTTTGGTGAATTGAACGGTAAAGTCTTGCCATGCTTCTTTCACACCTTCGGGATAAATAAGTTCAGCTTGTTCGTAGTCACCCTTTTCTTTGTTGAAATTGAACAAAGCGATAGCGCATTGGGTCTGATATTTATGTTCTACGTTGTTTGCGTCCCAGATGGAACCGATGACACCATAGAGCTTAACGCTTACATTGAACTTACCGCCATCCTTGGAGAGGTCAAGTTCGGGTGAAACCAAACCGGCATCTTCTTTATTATATACATATTGATAACCGTCCACACATACAAAATCGGTGTAAGGCATACCGTTCTTGAGATGCCAGCCGGCTTGTTTGAGTTCTTTCAGATAGAAGTCGTCATATGTATGAAAGTCAGGATTTTCAACCGTCCAGCCGGTGAGGTTGCCATTGGCATCGGTAACACCGGTGAAGTCTTCCTTCGTAACGACAAACTCTCCATCGGCTTTGGCCACACGATCGTAAGAAGCCATGTAGTTATAACGCTCTGCAGAAGGAGATTCGTCCCATTTGGCAGTGTACTTGCCATCCTTGATGGTGCTGGGGAACATCTTGGGAATTTCAAGATTAAACACCTCGATATTGGGAGAAAGGAACGATTTCTTGTCACCTTTCACAGCTTGAGCATCGTAATAGTAGGTTTCGCCCGAAATGGCGTTCTTCACCTCGAAACTGTTGCCGGTCACAGATTCGTTTTGATACAGATAGGTCTTGACACCGGTTTCTTCCTCAACGGCATATACATTGAGCAGGTAGCTTTCGGCACCTTCAACGGCTGTCCAGTTTGCAGTGAATGAACTACCTTTATAATTAGTATGAGGAAGCATGGTGGGCATGCCTACATAGGGTTTGATTTGGAAAACATTCAGCTCGTCGAAGAAAACAGGAGCCAACTGTTCACCTTGTTGTCTTTGCATCAATGCGAAATTGAAGATTGTCGTAGGTCCAACTTCGTCAAATCGCACGGTATAGGTTTGCCATTGGTCGTTGATACCCTCAATCAAATATTTATTTTTGAGGAAACGCCAAGTAGCGGTCATGTTATTGGTTTCGGCACCTTCAACGACGAGGTTATTAGATTCTTGCTGGATACCGGTGCGGATTTTGAATTCTATAAAGGCCACACCGTCATATTTCGAGCCGTCAAGCATCGGCGTGTTGAGGCTGGCACCGCCATCTTCGGGAATCATGGCCGCATGGCCACCGGCACAGTATACATAGCGTGAGCCCCAGTTGGGTGTTTGGGTGTACTGGGGTAGAATGTTCTCCCAGGCATTGGGTTTCATTTCGTAGTCGTTGATGACAGTTTCCAAATCGGGTTCATCAAGAGAACCGCTTGCCATCTTCGAGAAATCTTCCTTCAAGATATCCACCCGCGTACCATATTCGGTAGGGTTCTCGACGTTCTTGAGGATTTTCGTCATCGTGGCATTGGAATTAGTTGTGAGGCTCGATCTGGTTTTCAAGCCATCGCTGTTCTGTGCATACAAGGCGGTTGATGCCATGAACACAGCCAACAGGGTAGTTTTTTTCATCATAATAACTAAGGATTAAAAAATGGGGGAACTTGGCTTATCTTTCTTTAGCTTATATCGCGAGCGTCTCCCCAATGTCTCACAAAGAAGCGTAGTTTGTATTCGGTTGCAAATATACAAAAAAAATCAAGTCTACTTCTTTTTTTTATTTATTTTATTGTTAAGAGAGGTAGTTAATCTTTATTTCCTGTGTAAAGAAATGCCGTCGATGTTTATAAATGTTGGAATGACGATTTTTCCGGCATTCGAATTTTAACATTTTCCCACAAGATCATGTCGTGTCAGTTTTATCATTTGTCCCATCGATGAAAAAAAATGACACACGGACTTTGTTCGGCTTTGCCGACAGAAAAGCCATTGTCAAAGCAGGAAAAACAGTGAAACACCCACCACGGTGACCACCGAGCCCAAAAGCATCTTGGCGGTGATGGCTTGCTTGTAGAGATAATAAGTGGGAATGAGAATGATGATGGGCGTTGTGGACATCAGCGTACTTGCCACGCCGGCATCGCAATGGCGGGCGGCCTCAAGCGACAATACCACCCCTAAGATCGGACCGGCAAGCACGGCTGCCGATGCCACGCGTAGATAAGATCTGTCACGAAAGCCAGCAAACAACTGCCTACGATCGCCAACCGACATTTGCCAAAGCAGGAAACACGCAAAACCTGCGGCACAACGAATGAAATTGGCTGCGATGGGTATATCCGAAGAAAAGGCCGCAGGTGCATCTGCCTTATAAAGATTCATGCCCACGATGCCCACGACATAGCCCAAGCCCTGCCCTATTGCAGCACCAACCCCATAGAAGACACCTTTGAGCGGCAGCTGAACGGAGATGCCTTTGCCTTCGCCCTTTCCCAACACACAGATCATGATGCCCGACAAGGTGACGGCAATGGCAACGAACGATGTCCATGCCAGACGCTGCCCCAGCAGCAACCACGCCGACAAGACTGCGAAGATGGGGTTGAGAGTGAACAACAACTGCCCATAGCGAGCTCCGATGGCAAGGTATCCCTTGAACAGACACCAGTCGCCCAAAAAGAAACCGATGATTCCTGAAGCCAACATCCACAGCCACGTGTCCCAACCGGCATAACGCGGATAGGGACTGCCCGAAAGAAACAGCAACACGATTGCCAAGAAAAGCAGCGACACACCCATGCGGTAAACATTGAATACGGTAACCCCCACACGCTTGGTGGCTGCTTCACAAAACAAGGCAGCTGCCGTGAAACAAACAGCAACGACCAACGAAAGTATCTCTCCGAAATAAGGCATTATGATTATTCTTTCTTATTAATGTATATTGCAATCTGAAAAGAAACAGACCCGAACCGGTTTTACCCAATAACGGTCGAAACGTCACGAACTGCATGAAACATCGAATCCGGTATTCGGACTTACCTGGGATTACTCCTTTCTCTTGACGGTGCGCCGTTTGGCTTTCACCTTGTCGAAGCCTTGGCCATAAACACCGATGACGGCACTCTGTGACACAAAAGCCCGGGGGTCGATGGTGTTGATAAGTTCGAACACTTTACCCGACTCGCTCTGTTTGGCAAGAACAAACAGCATCTGCAGTTCCTTGCCCGAATAGAATCCTTTGCCGTTGATGACCGTACATCCACGATTGACACTGTTGTTGATTTGTTCGGCTATTTCTTCGTATTTGTCAGAGATAATGAAGAATTGCACCGAACGGCGGGTAAGGTTCACGACATGATCTACGCAGAACGTGGCGACAATGAGTACCACATAACCGTAGATCACCTGTTCCCAGTCTTTCAACACGAAATAACTCGAGGCAATGACACCCACGTCGACCATAAGAATGATTTGTCCCAGGGATATGTCGCGATATTTGTTGATCATCGCGGCAATGACATCGGTACCTCCCGTACTGCCGTTGCGCGACAAGCAAAGGCCGACACCCGTTCCCATGAAAGCACCACCGATTACGGCTGCCAGGAAAGGCTGGGTGGCAAGCATCTGTGTCCCGACAGACAGGCTTCGGAAGAAAGGAACGAGAAAGGTCACCAAAAAGACTCCATAAATGGTTTTGAGGCAGAACATCAATCCCAAAATGCGAAGAGCGATGGCAAGAAGAACGAAGTTGACGATGAAGTAAGTGTACTGCACCGGTATACCGAATCCCCATTCAAGAACCGACGAGATACCCGGAATACCTCCTTGCGTAATGTGGTTGGGCAACATGAATACCACCCACCCGATGGTGCAAAGAGTCAGACCGAATGAGATGACGAGATAGTCACGTGCTTGGCTGAATATGGCTTGTCGGTCAATGGTAGAGGCTTTATCGGATGAACACATGAAAGATAGACTTTAGGTAACGCGTGCAAAAATAGCATAATATTTTTATTCGGCAAAGGGTTTTGCTCCAAATTGGCCATATGATTCCGAACTGACGAGGAGCGTACACTTATGCGCATGCTATCTGAGTCGGCTTTGCCGGAACGAGTTGTTGGGCGAGCAAACAAATTTTCTCTCCGACTTAACCCCAACCGGTTCATTAAACCCTTTAATCCTACAGTTCTCAACACTTTCCGTCCGGTTTCGTCGGCATATCAACATCTTGGCTGCCTGCTTGTTTTGACATAGCCCGCTACACCTTCAACAAACCGGCACTCATCTGCCCGGCAACCAAACGAACCCGGATCGGACTTCATGGTCGATTTGGGATTAATTACATGTGAGCCTGTCGCACACTTATGCCCGGTCGTCTTCACCAGGCATCAATAAGGTCATGCGACGGGCAAATTCCCAGATGACGATGCCGGCAGCCACCGACACATTCAGCGAATGTTTGGTACCGTACTGCGGAATCTCCAGACACGCATGACAAAGGTCGATGACCGACTGCTGTACGCCTTTCACTTCATTGCCCAACACAACCGCGTAGCCTGCTGGCTTCCTGCCGTCGGGGCAGTGGCTCAGATGGAGATTTTGCAGATTTTCCGATCCTTCCGCCTGTTCGACGGCATAGACAAACCATCCTTCATCGCGCAATTTCGACACAGCATCGCAGGCATCGGCATGGTATTCCCATGCCACACTGTCTTCCGCACCCAATGCAGTCTTGTGAATATCGTTGTGCGGAGGCCGGGCCGTGATGCCACAGAGGATGACTTTTTGCACGCGGAAAGCATCACTGCTTCTGAATACCGACCCCACGTTGTGGAGCGAACGCACATTGTCAAGCACTACCGCGAGGGGCAATTTCTCGGCTTGTCTGAATTCGTCCACCGACAAGCGGTTCATCTCGATGGTACGCAACTTGCGCATGTTCATGCCTCTTGCTGTTTTTTGAAAGCGAGGGCGTACAGGCGTATCTGCTTGATCATGGCAAGCAGACCATTGCTGCGGGTGGGCGACAGGTGGTCTTTCAGTCCGATACGGTCGATGAAATACAGGTCGGCATGGAGAATTTCGTCAGGCGTATGATGGTTGAGAACTCTGATGAGCAGGGCGATGATGCCTTTCACGATGAGGGCATCGCTCTCGGCTCTGAGTGCGATGCGTCCGTTTTGGTTGTCGGCTTGCAGCCACACCCGGCTCTGACAGCCGTCGATGAGGTTTTGCCCGGTTTTGTACTTATCCTCGAGAGGTTCGAGGTCATTGCCCAAGTCAATGAGCATTTGGTAGCGATCCATCCAGTCGTCGAAGCCTTCAAATTCGGCAACGACTTCGTCTTGCAGTTCGTCGATGGTCTGAATGTTTGTCATTTCATTCGGAGAAGCTTCCTCCGGTGTTATCGGGTGTTGGTTGTGTTCCATGATGATTGGGATTCGTTATATATATAATTATGGTATGACTCGTTCATGCCTCCCGGCGATCCGGATGTTCACGACAGGCTCTTGACGAGTTTGAACAACTTGTCGTTGGGGCGCACCTTTCCCGGCACGGGTATCGACACCCGCCATCCTTTCTCTGCCTGACTCACCGTTTGGCGTTCATAGCGTATCTCTTCGGCCTTGAGAAACATCACGCCCGTCGTCGGACCCGTGATGAGCAGATCGTCGCCGACAGCCATTTCGGTGGCCTGCACTGCCACTTCGGCAACCGACAGGTTCGAGAAATACTTGATGACCTTGCCCACCAGCATTTTCTTCTCCGTGGCATTGGATCCGTAGTGCCTGTTCCATTCGCCCAGTTTCTGTCCTTGGTAGTACCCATCCCAAAAGCCTCTGTTAAAGACTGTAGCCAATTCTTCGTCCCATCGGTCTTTCTTCTCTTCCGTGAAAGAGCCTTCTTCCACGCTGTTGATGGCTTCGCGATAACACTTCACCACCTTGTACACATATTCGGGTCCCCTTGCCCTGCCTTCAATCTTGAACACACGTACACCGGCTTCGAGCATTTTATCGATGAAGCGGATGGTCTTGAGGTCTTTGGGACTCATGATGTATTTGTTGTCTATCTCCAGTTGGGTACCCGTTTCGGCATCGGTCACGATGTACGAGCGTCGGCACAGTTGCAGACATTCTCCGCGGTTTGCCGACCGATGTTCGTTGTCAAGACTCAGATAGCACTTGCCCGACACCGCCATGCACAGGGCACCGTGGCAGAACATTTCGATGCGGATGAGGTCGCCGTGGGGGCCGCGAATGTCTTGCTCCACGATTTGGCGGTATATGTCGGCCACCTGTTCCAATTGCAGTTCGCGCGCCAGTACCACCACATCGGCAAAGCGGGCATAAAATTTCAGCGATTCGATATTGGTGATGTTGAGTTGGGTAGACAGGTGTACCTCTACACCCACCTCGTTGCAGTACATCATCACGGCCACGTCCGATGCGATGACCGCAGTGATGTCTGCATCCTTGGCGGCATCGACGATTTCTTTCATCGCAGCAATGTCTTCTCCATAAATGATGGTGTTCACGGTGAGGTATGATTTGATGCCGTGTTGCGCACACATCGAGGCTATCTCGCGCAGGTCGTTGATGGTAAAAGTGTTGGCAGAGTGGGCACGCATGTTGAGTTGTCCGATTCCGAAATATATCGAGTCGGCACCGGCTTGGATGGCCGCGACGAGACTTTCGCGCGAGCCGACGGGTGCCATGATTTCGTAGCGTTGTGATATTGGTCCGTTCATGTTTGCAAAGTTACAAATATTTCCGTTAGTCCGCCCCTTTGAAACAGAAGTTTTCTTGCCTCATACTTTCCGCAAGAACTTTCGGGAGCCGGCACGTCCGGCCAAGACTACATGTGCCGTCAGTACACAGACATCAAACATTCCGGACACGAATGGGTGAGCGAGCAATAAGCCCAAATCGATCACGAATGGCCGAACCGGTATTGTTCGGTTGTCGGCCGGGAAGCGTTGTGAACGCAATGAGATGCCAGACTAAGCGGTACGATGGCCTGTCCTGTCCGGATTCAATCGCCTGGCAGACCGGTCGCCATCTTGGCCAAATCCCGATAGGATTTATGGCTGAAAGTGATAACGAGGAAAATTTGTGCAAAAGTATTGATTTTTTAGTGATTCGACGCATAAATGCGCCGGAAAAAGAACATTGAACGGTGTTTGACCCGATCGTTATGACGATCTGTTGGGGATATACCCATATCGGAATTGCCCGACAATCAACCTAAAACCGTTTCGGACTTTCATGGCCGGTTTGGGAAGAAATGACGATCAATGAACGATGGGACTTCCCTGCACTTGTCATGAGTAGAAGCCTGTTTTTGCAAAGGCCGGCTTTTGAAGCCTCAAAGGGCAGGTTTTGTGAAGCAAAAGGGCATGGATGACGAGGTAAAAGGGCAACTTTTGTTTCTTGGCACTTGACGACACGCGAACCGACGGATATGCGGCGATGGGTGTAGTGTTGTGATCGGCCGTTGTTCGGTCTCCCCTCTGAGCCATGCAGGGGCTTGGGGAAAGTGTGCGATGTAGCCATGTCAAAAAAAAAAAAATAAACGGGGACAACGCCTGACGGCATCATCCCCGTATGTATATTTTCATGAAAACAGTCGATTATTCTTCTACTTCATGAAAGTCGTCTTTACCAACGCCACAGATGGGACAAACCCAATCTTCAGGAATATCTTCAAATGCTGTTCCGGGGGCGATGCCTCCATCGGGATCGCCTTCTGCTGGATCGTAAACGTATCCGCAGGTTTCACAGATATACTTCTTCATAATGTTATTTTTGTATTTATAATTAATTCATTTGCAAAGATAGTATTTTTGTTGAGAAAGACAAACTTTCCGCGAGAAAAATGCTGCTTTTATGGTCCGAATATCGATTTTCCGGCATTTTGACATCCCGACATCCATACTGCTTGTCGTGACAAATCAAATGTTCTGTGCGCTTGTGACACACGCTGTCAACCAATTCTTCTGCCCGATCTGCACCAAAAGGGATAAGGGCAACGGCAGGAAATGCAGGGCCACATGTCCGGATGAGCGGTTAGGGTTTAATTTATTTTGTGACACAAAGATGGCACGAATCCGGAAAAATCGTCTATCTTTGTAACTATCAACCGAAACACATCCCTCGTTGCATGCCCGTCTGAAGGCATTTGTCACGAAGGAAGGAATAACTGATGGTACCTTCACTTCTACGCCATCGACAACCCGAAAGGAATAAAAAATGAAGATATTTGCCATTGGCATGAATTATGCCTTACACAATAAAGAGTTGCATGACACGTTATCCAAACCTGAAGAGCCGGTGGTTTTTACCAAGGCCGACTCGGCTTTGCTCAAAGACCATAAGCCCTTTTTCATTCCCGACCACATGGGCCGCATAGACCACGAGGGCGAAATCGTGGTACGCATATCGAGACTGGGGAAGAGCATTCCCGAAAAGTTTGCCCGCAGGTACTACGACGCCGTCACCGTAGGCGTGGACTTCACCGCCCGCGATTTGCAAAGCCGGCTGCGTGCCAAGGGACATCCTTGGGAGACATGCAAAGGATTCGACGGCTCGGCAGTCATCGGCGACTGGAAAGAGTTGGGCGAACACGATGACGTGCAACGCATTCGTTTCAGTCTTGCCATCAACGGCAAGACCGTCCAACAAGGATTCACCGGCGATATGCTCTACCGTGTGGACGAGTTGATTGCCTACATCAGCCGGTTCTTCACCCTCAAGACCGGCGACCTGCTATACACCGGTACGCCTGCCGGTGTGGGTCCCGTCCGCATAGACGACCGCATCGAGGGATTCATCGAAGACGAGAAAGTACTCGACTTCGTCTGCAAATAAACCGTGCAAGCCTCATCGCAACGTCACGACGGCACGAAGACGGCTCACGACATACGACCCCTGCTTATGAACCAAGAAGAAAAAAGGAACAACATGAAAACAAAATACCGGCTGCTGCTTCTGCTCTTGTGGGTATCTTCGCTCACTGCTGCAGCACAAAGTTTCGTGAACCTCACCGCCGGCGAGGTGAGAATTGACTCGGTGTTGCCCGTGTTCACCCGGACACTGCCCCTCAACAACGGCTTTGCCGACTCGGTTTACACCGCCAAGGTGCTGTATCCGGAGTATATCGACATGACACCGGCCGACATCAAGGCTTACGGGCGTATCACCGACACCCCCCTGCCCACGACAGTCGAGGTCGAAACGCGGGTGGTGGTGGAACGCAAAAAGGGCGTACTCGAGGTGCTTGTCATGCCGCTCGTGATGCACGAAGGCAAGCCCAAGATTCTCGTGAGCTTCATGCTCGACATACAAGCCACGCCGATCGACAACCCGAGACAGATGAGGAGCAAGGCCCGGCAGGCTTCTGCGGCGGCGCAACGCTATGCCGGCCGGTCGGTGCTTGCAACGGGCAAATGGGCTAAAATCCGTGTACCCGAGAGCGGTGTGTACCAAATCACCGAAGACCTCATCAGACAGGCAGGCTTCAGCAGTATTGACAAAGTGAAGGTCTACGGATACGGCGGTGCCCTGCAACCCGAAGCCCTCGACGGCAGTTACCTCGCCGACACCGATGACCTGAAGGAAATCCCGACCTTCAAAGCCGGTGGCCGGAGACTGTTCCATGCCCGGGGACCGGTGTCGTGGGACGGAAAAGAACTCTACAAGGTATTGGAAAACGACCGGCTCGTCGACAAAAAAGAGGTGGAGGGCGTGCGGCGGCGCAACTATTTCTCCACGCACGGATATTATTTCATCACCGAAAGCGACGAGCCGCCGCTGCTTGCCGACAGTGCTTCATTCATCGACAGTTTCTATCCTGCCGACGACGACCGCAACAGCCTCTACGAAAACGAGGGTCATGCGTGGTTTCACGGAGGGCGCAACCTCTACGATGCACAACCCGTCGCCCCGATGGGCAGCCGTGACTTCACCCTGTCGCGCAAAGGCAGGGGTAGCAAAGGCAGGGTCATCATCGTGATCTCTGCCGGCGGACAGACCGAAGTGGACATCAAAATCAATGACAAAGACATGGGCACCATGCGCACGACGGCATTCCGCAGCTACGACTACGGCACACAGGCAAGCGTCATTCTCCATGCCGACAACCTGACCGACAACAACACCATCTCGCTGCACAACAGCGGTTCCCAACCAGTGAGGCTCGACTTCATCCAGATCACTGCCGAAGAATATGCACCGGCACCGGCACTTTCGGCATCGTTCCCCACCCCTCAATACGTCCACAACATCACCAACCAGAACCTGCATGGCGACGGTCCGGCAGACATGGTGATCATCATTCCCACCTCACAGAAACTCCGTCAGCAGGCCGAAAGGCTCAAGCAATACCGGGAGACGAACAACGGACTGCGCGTGCGCATCGTACCTGCCGACGAACTCTTCAACGAGTTCTCGAGCGGCACTCCCGACGGAAACGCCTACCGTCGCTATCTCAAGATGCTCTACGACCGGGCAGAGACCGACCGCGACATGCCGCGCTACCTGCTGCTCTTCGGAGATGCTGCCTTCGACAACCGCATGCTCACGCCGGCATGGGCGAACTACAGCCCCGACGACTTCCTGCTGGCTGTCGAAAGCGAAGAGTCCTTCAACCAGATAAACTGTTACATAGACGACAGTTGGTACGGCCTGCTTGACGACGGCGAGGGCGAAGACCCTGTGCGGAAAGACAAAATCGACGTGGGTGTGGGACGATTCCCCGTGAGAAACGCCGACGAAGCCCAGACGATGGTCGACAAGACCATTGCCTACGGAGAGAACAAGGATGCCGGCGTGTGGCAAAACACCATCATGATCATGGCCGACGACGGCAACTCGAACCTGCACATGACCGACGGCGAAGAAACCGCCCGGCAAATCAGCACGCTCACACCGGGCTATCATGTCAAGAAAGTGATGTGGGATGCCTATACGATGGTCACTTCGTCGACGGGCAACTCCTATCCCGAAGCCACCAACATCATCAAAAGCCAACAGTCGGCCGGAGCCCTCATCATGGACTATGTGGGACATGGCAACGAAACGAGTATCTCCCATGAAAGGGTACTGACCATCTCCGACTTCATGAACTTCCAGAACTCGCGCCTGCCTCTTTGGGTGACGGCATCGTGTGACATCATGCCCTTCGATGCTTCCGGAACGAGCATCGGCGAAGTGGCGGTACTCAACAAGAAAGGTGGAGCCGTGGCGTTCTTCGGAACCACACGGACGGTTTATGCCTATTACAACAAGCCCATGAACATGGCGTTTCTCAAACATGTCCTCAACCATACCGACGGCAAACGGGTGGCCATCGGCGAAGCCATGCGGCTGGCGAAAAACGAACTGATCACGAATTCGCGCGACCTGACCGAAAACAAGTTGCATTTCCACATCCTCGGCGATCCGTCGCTCGAACTCAACACTCCGACCATGCAGGTGGTCATCGACTCCATCAACGGCAAGAGCAACTCTTCGGGATTGCTCCCGCCACTCAAAGCCGGCTCGAAAGTGGTCATCAAAGGACATGTGGAGCAAAACGGAAAGAAGGTTGATGCCTTTAACGGCTTGGCATACGCCACCGTGAGAGATGCCGAAGAGACAATCGTCTGCAAACGCAACGACCCCGACATGAAGAAACCGGGCAGCAGCATCGCCACTTTCGAGTTCAAAGACCGCACGAAAGTCATATTTAATGGTGCCGACAGCATCCGCAACGGCGAGTTCGCCTTCCGTTTCACCGTACCGATGGACATCATGTACTCCGACAAGCAGGGACTTATCAACATCCTGGCTGTCAGCGACGACCACAAACAGGCGGCACACGGTGCCGAAGACCGGTTTGTTGTCGGAGGTTCGGAAAGCATGGAGAACGACTCCGTCGGACCGTCCATCTATGCCTACCTCAACACGCCGTCTTTCACCGATGGCGGAAAAGTGAACACCACGCCCTATTTCGTGGCACAGATCACCGACAAGGACGGCATCAACGCTTCGGGGGCTGGCATCGGGCACGACATGGAGCTGATGATCGATGGCGACATGACGAAGGTGTTCGTCCTCAACGACCGTTTCAACTTCGATTTCGGAAGCTATACCACCGGTATCACGAGCTACAACATACCCGAGTTGCCGGAAGGCTTTCACAAACTGAAGTTCAGGGCGTGGGACGTACTCAACAATTCCTCGACAGCCGAACTCACCTTCGAGGTCGTGAAAGGACTCGAACCCAACCTGTTCAGTGTGGCGACAACCAACAATCCGGCGGTCGACAACACCACCTTCATCATCAACCACGACCGCAACGGTTGCCGGATGGATGTCGAAATCGAAGTGTTTGACGTGAGCGGCCGGTTCCTCTGGAGGCATCGGGAACAGGGCGTTTCGACCGACTTTGCCTACACCGTTGACTGGGATTTAACTGTAGACGGAGGAAGCAAACTGCAAACCGGTGTCTATCTCTACCGTGTAAAAATCAGTACAGACGGCAGTACCAAGGCATCGAAAGCAAAGAAACTCATCATCATGAACAATAAATAATCAACGGCGTTCGTTATCCCACAGTCATCATGACCATCCGATGCGGATGAAAGACGAACAAGCAACAACAAAACAGATGAAGAAAATACAGATTTCTGCCCTCGCGGCACTGCTTGCCATGACGGCAACAACGGTGAAAGCGCAAAACATCAAGACCGAAATGTTCAACCCCGTCAGGACGTCAGTGACCTCACAGGGCATCGCTCCCGACGCCCGTGCCGCCGGTATGGGAGACGTGGGTGCGGCCACCGACCCCGATGTGGTGTCACAATACTGGAACCCCGCCAAATATCCGTTCACCATCTCGCGTGCCGGCATTGCCCTCAACTACACGCCGTGGCTGCGACAGCTGGTGTCCGACATCGACTTGGCTTATCTGGCAGGTTACTATCGCATCGGCGATTATTCGGCAGTGTCGGGCTCACTGCGCTATTTTTCGCTCGGAGAAGTGTTCACCAACTACGGCAGCGATACGCAAAACCATCTTACCATCAATCCTTACGAGTTGTCGCTCGACGTGGCATACTCGCTGATGCTGAGCGAAAAGTTCTCGATCGCTGCCGCCGTGAGATGGATTTACTCCGACCTGACCTACAGCTACACCGATGATACCGCCCCCGGATCGGCATTTGCCGCCGACATCGCCTGCTACTACCAAAACTATCTGAACATAGGCAGTCGCGAATGCCAGCTCGGCCTGGGTCTGAACATTTCCAACATCGGCAGCAAAATCACCTTCGGCGGTGACAACCGGAGCGAGTTTATCCCCACCAACCTGCGTCTGGGTGCCTCGCTGATGGTGCCTATCGACGAATACAACCGCTTCACCATCGCTGCCGACGCCAACAAACTGCTCGTGCCGACCTATCCGGTCAAGCAGGAAGGCGAAACCGAGCAGGACTTCAAGGATCGCACGATGAAGGACTACTATGACATTTCCAGCATCGGCGGCATCTTCAAGAGTTTCAGCGATGCCCCCAACGGATTCAAAGAGGAGATGGAGGAGATTCAGTGGAGCGTGGGTGCCGAATATGTTTACCACGACCAGTTTTCCATCCGCGCCGGCTATCACCACGAAAGCGAAACCAAAGGCAACCGCAAATACTTTACCGTAGGTGCCGGCTTCAAGATGAGCGTGTTCTCGCTCGATGCCGGCTATGTCATTGCCACCGCCAAGAGCAACCCGCTCGACCAGACGCTCCGCTTCACGCTGAGTTTCGACATGGACGGCGTGAAAGACCTCCTGAAACGCAGATAACCATTCCGGACGCTCTTTTCGATTCCGCGAAGAGAGCGTTTTTTTGACATCAACCCTTTCAAAAGAACAGCCATCATGAAGATAAGAGTAGGTTTCGGATACGACGTTCACCGCTTCCAGGCCGGACGGGAATTATGGCTCGGCGGCATCCGTCTGCAGCATTCCCACGGTCTTCTGGGACACAGTGATGCCGACGTGCTGCTCCACGCCATCTGCGATGCCCTGCTGGGGGCAGCCAACTTGCGCGACATCGGCCACCACTTTCCCGACACGGCTGCCGAGACGCTCAACATGGACAGCAAGGTTATCCTGCGCCAAACCGTCGAACTGCTCGCACGGAAAGGCTATCGCGTGGGCAACATCGATGCCACGGTATGTGCCGAACACCCCAAACTCAATCCCCACATTCCTGCCATGTGCCGCTGCATGGCCGACATCATCGGCACCGACATCGACAACATCTCCGTCAAGGCCACCACCACAGAGCATCTCGGATTCGTGGGCAGGCAGGAAGGCATGGCTGCCTATGCCACCGTTTTGATCGAAAAGCCGGAATCTCTTGAGAGACAGGACGGATCATATTGACAGGAAAGGAGGGATGATGACAAGACATCATCCCATAGCACAAGCTTTTCCGGTATCAATTTCTTACTCGAAGAACGCAAAGATGACAAAGTCCATGAAAGCGACACCGGCTCCCGGCCTTTTCTTACCTTCGCCTTTCTGAACGCTTCGCCACACTCTCCGTCGCTCACACCGCGCAATCCCGACAACATTCCGAAATCTCTCCTGCTCCCGCTCACAACCACACAATAATCACCAATCGGTCATCAGACTGCCCGATCCGGCATTTCACACCGGACACGACACTTTCCGGCCGTTGTTCTTCACCGCCTTTCCCTTTCTTCAGTCCATCCGCCACAAAAGCCACAAAACACTAATTATCCTTATTTCATAAACTCCTCATTTCAATACGTTAAATTTTGTCCTATTGTAATGTATTTTTGTTAAGCAATGTTACCCCCCCCCCAATTTTAAGTTAACAAGAATTATATTATTTGCAAATTGTAAAGTATTTAGACATTATGCCATAACTTTGCAGCACAATTCGACATTAACATACAGGAAAACAAAGACATCGGTTAACCCATCGGGGGATGTAAAACCAAGATGAAAGCAAATAAAACCAAGATGAAGGTAAAAAGAAGATCATCATAGAGAAACAATCGTCACAGATAGAGAGAGATAACAAAGAATATCCATTCAAAAAAGAAAAAAATGAAAAGACAATTACTATTTGTCGCAATACTGCTTACGGTATTGCCAAGTTTGTTGCAGGCACAAAACACTGCACGGTATCAGTGGCCCGGTCACGAAATAAGAAATGAGGCTTTATGGCTTAAATTCCACAATACCCTCAACACCGTCAACAACACCAATACGATTTATCTGCTGAATGTCGGCGCATGGGAGGACGGAGATCCGAACTGTTTCTTCAATACCGGAGGACACTGGGGTGTGGAAGGCTCTCTGTATGAAATAGGAACACCTCTCTATTTGGAATACACATCAGGGAATTACGGCAATTACCAACATGCCAGAATCCTGATCAGTCCGGAAATGATCAATACCAAGGAAAACCACGTGGCATGGATCAGAGGAGGAGTCGGTACGGACCAAGACGGTGTGATTTCAGACCGCAAAATTGCCTCCGAGGAAAAGAAAAACGGAATCACCGCCGTAAGCGAATGGTATTTCTTCCAAGCCACTGACGTAAATACATATTGGATTTGTTACCAAGAGGGGACAAAATGGTATTACCTGAAGAGGAAGGACAGTTCGGCAGGAGTACGCAAGAACGTCCTTGAAGTGACACAACTGGCCAATACCCAGGAGGCAAAGAACAACAAATACTGTCAATGGAGAATTGTCACCAAACAGGATCTGATCAACAGGTTCGGCCAAGCCGTGGTATCATATAAAGACATCGCCGATGCCACATTCTATATTTACGACCAAGGCCTCAAGCGCAGGGACGGCCATGCAAGCAAATGGAATCTGCAACCCGGAACAGGAACCGTCAAAATAGACAATGCCCTCGGAATAGGCGATGACGGCGGTTCTCCCAACTACACCGTACAGAATAACGGCATCGACACACAATACACGACGGTACCCGCAGGCCAAAAGACCTATTACCAACTCCTCTACGGACAGTTTTTCAACGGAGAAATCAAAGGCGGTACGGGCAGTATCACCCAGACGACCACCGACCTGATCACAAGAGGCGGATGGTATATGGTGACATGCCAAGGATTTTACAAACCGGGAGACGGTTCGACCAAACAAAATGCTTATCTGTATGCGAAAGTCAACGACATCAGCAATGTAACCAAAGGGTCAGAGTACTGGCGAGAAGCCAAGCTGCCCCTGATTTCGTCCCTGCCCTCCCAACCCACAGACCTGACCGAATCGGGCATGAAGTTCTATGAGAATTCGGAAAACTACAGCGCGAAGGCCATCGTATGGATTCCCGGAGAACAGCAAGGTTCTCCCGGACAACACCTTGAGTTGGGTGTCAGGCTGGATGAATCGACCGGTGCCGGCGACTGGGTGGCTGTAGACAACTTCCAATTGAAATATCTGGGCAACGACTTCCTCATTTCAGAACACGCCAAGAACGAAAGTTTCAACTCGGAATGGTCCGCACGCAATTACGAGACGATGGTTCTTGAACGCCAATTCGCGCTTGGCGAATGGAACTCGCTGTCACTTCCGGTTGACCTGAACAAAGACCAGGTCTTCACCGCGTTCGGAACAGACGTGCAGTTAGCAGAACTTGAGAAACTGTCGGACGACGGGAAAACCATCCATTTCAAGACCATCGACCTGAACGGCAAGGCATGGGAAGACCAAGCCATCGAGCACAACAAGGCATATCTCATCAAGACCAACGTGGAAGGCATCAGCGTGAACATGGACTGGAAAGTGGCAGGTTACAATGACAATGGCTTGACAAACAATTACAGAACCACCAGCCCTCTTTATATCATGCAGGCAGTCTCGTTCAATCAGAACCTGGTAAGCGAGATGCCCGAAACCAAGACAAATGCCGTCAACGGACAGTCGCTCACCATCAACCCTGTCATCTATTGGAAGGACGGCGTCACCAACCCGAAGGTCCAAGGCCGTACCGACAACTACACCTATGCCATGAACAAAGGCAAGCTGACCCGCTATCAAAGGGAATTTCCGTTGAAGGGTCTGCGCTGGTGGCTGGAATTCAAGGAAGCACCGCAATCCGGAATCAGCGTTGAATTCAGAAGTGCCGACGACGAAGAGGTGAGCGGCATCCAAGTCATCGGCAGCAATGCAGAACCGACTGCACCAAGAGGCATCTACACCATCGACGGAAGAAGGATGGCTGGCGGCAATGTATCGTCATTGCCCAACGGCACCTACATCGTGGACGGAAGAAAAGTAACTGTTTACCAATAATATCAATCCCCTAAAGAACACCAGACATGAAAAGAACATATATACAGCCGGAAACCATCACCCTCGCCCTGTCCGCAGAGTGCCACCTCATGGAACCGACCAACATGCAAGTAGATGACGAACCGAAAATACCCATCGGCGTAGATGACGGCGAAAATCCGACCGGCGCAAAGGGACTCGGCTTCTCAGACGATTTCGAATAATCCCTCATCGGGCGTCAGACTCCGATCGGTCATCAGAGGCCGAAAGGGGAAAAGGGATACTGACAAAATGGCGGTATCGGAGGGTATCGCCGACGGAGCCTGTCCGCGTGCCTGACGGGGTCTATCCCCGTGGGGCACGAGTCCTATCCCCGTGCCCCACGGGTCCTATCCCTCTCAACGGCCCTGACAGGCATTGCCGTAATGCGTTATGGACAAGCAAGTTACACAGACAGAAAAAGAAACCGGAAAGGGTTGGTTTCTACTGCCACTCTGTCAGTCCTCGCAGTCTTGCCGGATCAGATCCGGTGACTCCGTCGGACCCCAAGCGGCATGAACGGCATGAAATGAAGAATCGGATGCTCTGATGACCGACCGGGGCCAAACCCCAATCGGCCATTCGGACGCATCGGCACAAAAGAACAAAAGCTCAAGGAACATCACGGAAGTTTCTTGAGCTTTTGCGTTTCCGGAACGGGGCAGGCCGCCCTGCCGGATTATTCCACATGAAGGATTCCGTTGGGCCCCGTCGTGGTGGCACGGTAGCGCGTGAGCCCGTTGCCGACGACGTTGAGGTCGTACTTGCGCTTGCAGTTGTCGCACGATGCCATGCCGTTGCCGTGCAGACTCAGGGGGAAGTTGCGCAAGGGCAGCTCGTCGTACCTGAAGCAGTCGGGACACTGGTTGTCGTAAGCCACGAAAGCATCGCCCCCCGCAGCGGTGCCCGGGGCGGAGCTTCCAAAGGTGGTGAACCCCACGATGAGGCCGTTGTTCATGCCCAGATGGTTCTGGCTTTGCAGTCTTTCGTCGACGGCATTGAAAGGTTTTTCGGAACGGTTGCCGTGGTTATCCTCGAAGATGAACTTCTTGACACCGGTTTTCTGTGAAAAAGTGATGCGGCAGAAGATGCCCTTTGAGAATGCGTTCATCGCCCCGGCCAGCACCGGGTCCTGATGGATGCTGTTGTCGATGGTGAGGTTGTTGCGGTAGGTGCTGAAGGTGAACGACTCGTCCTGGCACGCCGTCCACGTTGCCGCGAGTGCGACGGCCGCCGCCAGGCGTACTGCCGAGGGGTGAAGAATCTTTCTCATCGTCTATTCCATATTTTGATCGTAGGGAATCTTCGACAGCATGTCGGCCATCTTTTCGATGCCGTCTTTGATCTTGTTGCCTGCCATCATTTTCACCAGCGGCGTCATATCGGCCTTGATGGTGAGCTTCATCAGGCAGGTTTGCGGCGTCTGCTCCTTGAGCTGAATCCACATTTTGCAGTCAATCGGAGCTTTCTCTGTCTGAAACTTGATGTGTTTGGGTTCGGCCCTCTCCGTGATGACGAGTTTCATGCGCCCCACAGGATTGATGTCCACTTCCATCGAGTCGCTGTCGAAGGTGAAGTTGTCGAGGAATTCTGGCGGTATGCGGTCGCCATATTTTCCGATGTTGTTGAGGTCACACAGGTTCTTGTAGACTGCCGTTTGCGGACATTCCACCTGCTTGACACTGCTTTCGAAGGTATATTCCATGTCTGATGATTGTTTTGTCAAGTCCCGGGCCGGTCGTCAGACCGCTCAGGCTCATATCTGTTTATTATGCTTGTAAGGTAGACGCCGCGGAAGCCGGTGCGCCACGGCTCGCCCTCCCGAAGGGCATGAAGGCCTGTCTCTCCTTCGTTCATCCGGTCATTTTGTCCTGCATGTCGTGTCGATGACAGCACTTCCCGACCGACGGCCGGACAGTTCCGGTCCGGGTTCTCGTGAATGGTCCGGGACTACCGGCACCATTGGTCGGGAGCCTTGCGCCATTGGTCGAGAACCTCGACATCGGCATCCGTGATGTATCCTGTGCGGAGGGCTTCGGCCACCACATGACGATAGTCGGTGAGGGTGGCAAGTTCGACGCCGGCTTGCGCGAAAGCCTCTTCGGCCACGGGGAATCCGTAGGTATAGGCCGCCACCATGCCCGCCACTTCGCATCCGTGCTTGCGGAGGGCATCGACGGCTTTGAGGCTGCTGCCGCCTGTGGAGATGAGATCCTCGACGACCACGACCTTCGTTCCGGGAGCCACTTCGCCCTCAATGAGGTTTTCGAGTCCGTGGTCTTTGGGTTTGGAGCGCACGTAGACGAAGGGCAGCTGCAAGGCATCTGCCACGAGAGCCCCCTGTGCGATGGCTCCTGTCGCCACGCCTGCCACGGCTTCGGCTTGCGGGAAGCGTTCCATGATGGTATGTACGAGGCGCAGTTTGACGAAGTTGCGCAGGTCGGGAAACGACAAGGTCTTGCGGTTGTCGCAGTAGAAAGGCGACTTCCATCCCGATGCCCACGTGAAAGGATCGGCGGGTTGCAGCTTGATGGCTTTCACTTGGAGGAGTTTGGAGGCTAATGCTGTTTTGAGGTTGTCCATGACTGATGCTGTTTTGAGTGTTATAGATGTTATGATAAGGATGCTTGGCGAGGATGACCGGTCCGGGCTTCGGCGGCGCGGCTGCCGCGGCATCATTCATACCGCATGGATTTGGCAGGATGGATGTGCGACACGAGATAGCCCGGAGCGATGAGTACGAAAACGCAGACGGCGAAAGTGGCGGCGTTGAGCAACGCGATCCACCACCAGCTCAGTTCCACCGGCACCTCGCTGACATAGTAGTTGGCGGGGTCGAGCTTGACAATGCCTGTGTATTGCTGCAGCAGGCACAGCCCCACACCGATGATGTTGCCCAGCAGCAATCCCTTGCCGAGGACGAAGACGGCAAACCACATGAAAGTGTGCCTGACGGTATCGTTGCGCGCTCCGAGTGCCTTGAGGATGCCGATCATGGATGTCCGTTCGAGAATGATGATGAGCAGGCCCGATATCATGGTGACAGCTGCCACCGCCATCATCAGCCCGAGGATGACCCACACATTGAGGTCGAGGAGGTCAATCCACACGAATATCTGCGGATACATCTTCCTGGCGGAGAGGGTCGAGAACGTTTCCCCGTTGCGGTCGAGTGTCTTGTTCACCTTGTCTACAAGTGCCTGCTCGGTGACATCCTCGTCGTCGGCACGGGTGACGGTCACTTCGGCACCGCTCACCTGATCTTCATCCCATCCGTTGAGACGGCTGACGGTATATAAATCGGTAAGGCAGGTCGACTCATCGAACATCTTGAGATTGGTTTCGTACACGCCGGCGATGGTGAAACGGCGCGTCCGCACATCGTCGCCCTTCACGAAGTAGGCAAAAATCTTGTCGCCCGTCTTCACACGAAGCCGGTCGGCCATCGTGCGTGACACGAGAATGCGGTTGCCGCTCGCCCTGCTGCTGAATCCGGGTATCTCGCCTTCCTTGAGATTCTCTTGCATGAAGCCGGCATCGAAGCCTTCGTCGACACCCTTGAATACCACGCCGAGGAAGTCGTTGTCGGTCTTGAGAATGCCCTGCTTGTAAGCGTATCGCTGCACATGCTTCACTCCCTCAATGCCACCGACGGCCTTCATCATGCTGTCGGGCATGGCAACGGGGCGCGGCTCGAAGCCTTGAAGCGTCATGAAGTTGGACACGATGAAGTTGCCGGCAAAGCCTACCACCTTGTTGCGGATGCTGTGTTTGAAGCCGATCACGACCCCCACGGAAATCATCATCACCGCCAATCCGACGGCAACTCCGATGGTAGCAATGCGGATGGCGGGACGGCTCACTTGCCTGCGGCTGTCGCCGTCGGCGTAAATCTTGCGTGCCAGAAAGAAGGGTAATCTTATCATTTTGTTCGTCGGGTGGCGTGAGAAGCCTTTGCCTGCAGCTGTATTGCCTGCAACCGGTGTGGCTTCGCCGTTGACCGATGGCAGGCATCCGACGGCTTCCGCCACATAACCGATTGCAAAGATACACAATTCTGCCGAATATCAGTGCATGTTTCCCCGTCTGCCGTGCCGACATGTCCAAGAAATTCTCCCGGAGAAGCCGGCTCCGAATGTATGACAAGTTACCCCATATACGCCATGTATCATGCAAGAAACGTAACCTTGTTGACCCTCATTCATGTTCCGGCACAAGACCGGCAAATGCTTTCTTTCTCTAAACCAACGAACGCAGGAGGCATTTTTGTTAGACATTATTCACAGGCATATAAAAATAATTCTTTATATTTGCAACTTCCTGATGACTATAATGTCATCACAACTCATTCATTAAGTTATAATATAAAATGCAAGACATGAAAAAACAGCTATTCTCTTTCGTATTGTTGTGGCTCGCCTCGGCATGGTGTGCGACACAAGGACACGCCGAAGACATCGGAATCAACATCGGAGGCAAGGAGGTAACGACCGAAAACCTCAACAACATCACGGCTGCAGGCGGATTTGACGCGCTCAAGCAGGGTACCATCGTCTTCGACAAAGACAAAAAGACTCTCACCTTGACCGATGTCATCATTGAAGCTACGGGTGAGAACGCCGGTCTGAGGAATGAAAAGATCGACGGTCTGACCATCCTCTTCGAGGGCACCAACCGCATCAGCAGCACCAAGGCAGCCATCGGTGTGACCAAAGCCACGACACTCAAAGGCGGCAAGGTGGAACTCAAGGCCGGCGACACGGGCGTCTTCATGAACGGTGTTCCTGTGGTCATCGACCATTGCGACATGACCATCGAAGGCAAATGGGGCATCGCCGGATGGAACGGCAGGAAGCAAGAACACCTCACTTTCGTGGAAACAACGGCACGTGTGAAAGGCAACGGCGTGAAAGGTTCGATCTGCGATCTGGCTTCGGTGACCTTCATCGGCTGCAAAATCGTATCGCACGAGACGGCAGCCTACGACGCAAACCTTTACGGAATAGCCGTCGACGGAAAACTTGTGACCGACGAAATATTCATCCAACCGACAGAAACCGGGCTCGGCCTGTTCATCGGTGGTGTACAACTTACCTCTAAAAACTATACGGACATCAGCAAAACGAATGGTTTTTCGAGTGTCGACAAGGGAAATATTTCATTCGATCCCGTGGCAAAAACCTTACTTCTTGATGGAGTAGACATTGACGGAAAGGAACAGGCAGGCATCAGTAACTATGGCATTGCCAACCTAATCATCGAATGTAAGGGCACCAATAGTATCAAGAGTGACAAACAACCGGGCATGGTCAACGCCTCAGGTTTTGAGCAGACGGTAAGAGGTGGCAGCCTGACTTGTATTTCGACCGACAGTTGCGGCATCTTCGTAAACGGCTCTTTCCTGACCATTGCCAACACCGACCTGACGGCAAAGGGAACGGAGGGCATCGCCGGTACGGCAGCAGCAAACGGTGAAAAGGTGACGATCATCAATTCGACCACACACTTCACCGGAAATCTGCAGTTGCCGTCCATCAACCATCTATCGGCATTGGTACTCGAAGGATGTGAAATCAAATCGCCCGCAGGAGCCGTGTTCGATCAAGGTGAAGGCTGTGTGGTCCTTGACGGCAAGCCGGTGACCGACGAAATCATCATCGGTATTGACAAAAACGGTATCGTCCTGCATTACGACGGTGATCCTGACAGCGGTATCGGAACAGGTGATGAAGCACAATTCATCGCAGCCATCCGCCTGACGCCCGACGAACTGACACCCTACTATGGCAAGAAACAAATCTCTGCCGTGAAATACCACATCGCCGAAGCGGGTCCGACAGGCATCAGCATCAGGATATATGGCAACGGATCAAGCACACAACCGGGCAACATGCTTGTCGATGAACCATCGGAAGGCTTGCAAGTGGGATGGCACACATACACCTTGGCCAAACCGGTTGTCCTCGAATCGGGCGACTATTGGGTGGGCTATGAAATGACGACTTCCAAAGGATTCCCTGCCGGAACCGATACCGGCCCCTGCGAAAAAGGCAAGGGAGGCTGGTTCTTCTCGGAAAACATAACCGACAACACTTGGGTGGAACTGCCCACACTCAACGCCGACTTGAATCTGAACTGGAATATCCGCGTGTATATCACCGACATCACCGACGGCATCAGTCCTGCCACCTCGAAAGAGAAACACGGCCCGACTGCCATCTATTCGCTCGATGGCGTAAAACAAGAGACATTGCAACACGGGATCAACATCGTCAGGAAAGAAGACGGCAGAACCGTGAAAGTCATGAGATGATTCCTCTCCGGAAACTTCGGTATTGCTTACATGAAATGGGCTGCGGTGGTCATCGCAGCCCATTTTATTCCGAACCGGTCATCAGGAACCGAACCGGCTTGTCCGATTACCCACCGGACGGATTGCCGGTTTGTTGCAGGCGTAGCGGACTACGGCCGGAAAAACCGGCAGACAAGATGCAGGAAAGCGGACGACAGGCGGACGGAAAGTGTCATGGGACGATATGCGATGTCGAAATAAACGGGCAATAACCGATTGGGATTTAGGTGAGGTTTGCAGGAAATATTGCCCGAGAAGAAAAGGAGGATTGCGTAAGTTCAACATCATCGAACAAAAACAATCGGTTTCACATAACCGGTTCGGGCCGGAACGATACCCATCGAAAAAAAGAGAAATCGAACCTTTACCTGCCCACCACTGCACGGCAGGTCTGTAAAAGGACATGAAATGTCTTCCCAAAGGGCAGGTTTTGCCTCGTAAAAGTTCCCCTTTCATGACACCAAAGGACAGGTTTCAGTTTGCCGGAGGCACACAATCTGTCTGTCAATGATTTACAAAAACGTTTCAGCCCGAACCGGCCATCAAGAACCGAACCGGTATTATGCAGTTGTCGACCGGTTTGGCTGACGGCTTATGGCATACATAACGGGTTACGGCAAGACCTAACGGCAGACGGAAGATTCACTCTGCCTTGAAAATGATTTTGTTGGCACCCGACGTTATCTGCAAAGCCTCCGGGTGTTCGGCGATGTAAGAATCGATGTGGCGCAAGCGTTTCTGTTCCAAAATTTCGTTGACGGCAATGAGGATGCCCGTTTCTTCGACATCGCCGAAACCGTTGTTGATGGCCGTGCCAAACATTTTCATGGTGGGACTCAGTCCCATATAGGCATTGACCAACGGCGGAATGTTGTAGCCGAGCCGACGGATTTCCTTGTTGAGAATGACATAATCCTGCTTGAACTCCGTGCTGTTGAACAACCGTGCCAACTCTTCGGGATCGGATTCAATCTGCAAAGGTTTGCGGGGAATGATGAGATTTTGCGGGTCGCCGAAGTGCTTTTTGAGGAAAAACAAGATCATGTCACGACCACGACGCACATAAGAAGGATACATCGTGACCTTGCCGAAGAAGTATTTGACATCGGGCATGATGACTGTCAGTGCCCCCAAGCCGTCCCAAAGATTATCGAGCGCAAAGAGGCTCTTGGCTCCCATCCGCGTACTTTGGTACTTGATGGACACATACGAACGTGCCAACTCGATGGTGTAGGGCAAGTATTCTCTGATGAACTTGTCGGAAAAGGAAAACAGATGCCCCGTGGCAAGCACCGGCTGGCCGCTCTCATCGAAGTCTACCTCGTTACCGAGCTTATAGCGATAGCCCCCGATGATTTCCTGTTCTTCCGGATTCCACACGATCAACTGCTTGTAACAGTTCTGCATGGTGTCAAATTCATCGAGGTCATACGACATGCCCGTCCCACCGCCGGCGGCACGAAAAGCCTCTTCCCTCTGTCTTCCGATTTCTCGAAGGACATGGGGCGAATCGTGATAATCGACAATATAAATCTCATTATGACTCTTGTTGGTCATTCGGAGTTGCTTGTCGTGCGTGAGTTCTTTGATCAAACTCTCTTTATCTACAGGAGGGATAATGGGTTGTTGCATAATCTTTGTGATAAAATGGTCTTCAGGGGCATTCTAAACAGATGGCAAATGCGGATTGGGGAAGATGACGCCCGTGCTGTCAGGACAGACCTGTTGCTTGGATTCTTGTGACAGCCGGTACACTTTCTCGCGAATATCGGCAGCCCATCGGGTGGCATTCATGGAACGGTCGAGCGAGGTATAAGGAATGGGTTTGCCGATGGTGACATCAAAAGTCTTGTGCACATTGCGATACATTTCATCAACAAGGAACAGCATGGCGACATTGACTTTGAGGCGTAACTTGGAGCAGATGTCGGCAATGCGATAGAAACGGTCGGAGTTACGACCGCTGAAATGGACGGGAACGATGTCCCGACGGGTTTCGATGCTCTTGGTTACGAAAGTTTTGGTCCAGGCAATGTCTTGGATTTTGCCGTCTATCTTCCTCGAACACAGTCCGGCCGGGAACATGAGGATGTGGTTGTCGCCTTTGAAACCGGCTTCGACCATGGCGGGAAACTGTCTGCTCTGCGAGCCGGTCTTGTTGATGGGGATGCACAGCGGTGCCAATCCGGGAAGGTTCATGAGCAAGTCGTTGACCAGATACCTGAACTTTCCGTCATACTGCCTGCCTATCAAGGCCCCCAGAGCCACACCGTCTGCTCCTCCCAAGGGATGGTTTGACACGAAAGTATAGAGCTTTCCGGAATCTTTGGATGGCAGATTTTCCATCCCGATGACGTTGAGTCTGACATCAAGATAATGCATGGTGGCCACCAGCCAATCAACTCCCGAAAGTTCTCTGCTGTCCCACAAGAAGTCGTTTACCTGGTCTTGATGGATGATTTTTCGGAGCCACCGGAGTCCGAATTTGGGTACATAGTCGGCTTTATTGCCCATTTTACTTCTGAGTACCCGGTCAATATCTATGGTCTTCCTCGTTATTTCAATCATCTTGATACATCAAATCGATTACAAAAATAAACCTTTTTTTTAGAACTTCCCTCTTTTCAGATATGAAAATTTGAAGAAGAATCTCATATTCGGACTCATCTACAGAACTCCTGATGAATCCTCCGCTCATTCGACTTCGAAGGAATGCGTAAGAGACAAGCCGTTACGGGAACAGAACTCATCAGGAAAAGGACATTGGCTTCCGAACCTACTTTCCTTGAGACCTTACCTCCCATCTCTCAATGATTATGCGTCAGGATGATCTCGCATGTACTCTCGATAAGGCAAATCCAAATTGAGGTAACGGAAATTCTGCGGAGGCAGTTCATCGGGCATTTTCATATAATTCCCATAACAATATCTCAAATAGACTTCCGGTTGCGCAACTCCCATCAAAACCGTATCTTCAAACTTGACGGGGCAAGGTTTCCCATATACTTCCTTTGGCAATATTCCACGCTCCGGCCGATTGTCATGATCGGCAATACAAGGCATTATGCCAATAGGAAACTCACGTTGTATGGCATCGATGCGTTGATGCAGCTTCTTCGTTGAAAAACATTTGTGCATCATATTGACAAAAACGCTTCTCAATCCGCGACCATGTTTATACGGATCAATGAGATTAAAGTACTTGATTTTAGCAAAGAACTCATACTTTGCATAATGTACCCTGCGTTTGAACTTGTCTTCCGTCATGCCGTCGAGTGGAAAAACATCTACGGGAACGCCTCCTATAAAGTTAAATTTCCTCCTTAATATATATGTTGTGCGTCTGTCCTGTATACGTGCAAAAGCGTATGGGTAGCCTGTATCGGTCAAATTGCTCACCAATTCGTATGCTTCCGGCAACCATTCGTCCGCATGTTCAAGCAATATATCATAGTCTTTGCGGGGCAATGCCACATCGGCATCATCATCCCAAGGAACAAATCCATGATGGCGCACGGCACCGAGCATGGTGCCTGCTATGATATAATATGTCAGTCCATGCTCCTTACATACCCGGTCTATAGCTTTGAGTATGCCCAAGATGACTTGTTGTATTTCTTTTGTCTGCTGAAGATTGCTGCGTAGGATCTGTTCGGATGTCATATCGTTTTCCTGTTGTTTGTGTTGTCGTTTCTGAGAATCACCCTTCCGCCCACTTCTTTATAGCGGCGATCGAACTCCTCGTGAGTTCTCTTCCATCTGTTGTGGCTCCACAGCCAATAGGGCGGATTCTGTCGGATGGTCTTTTCGAGTTCTCTGAAATATATATTGGTAATCTCAAACGGTGGAAGATCCTTCGAATGGCGCGTAAGCTGTCGCATGGAACAAGTGTATCTGCCACGCGCGATACGGGTCACCTCACCATAAAAAACAGCATGGCCGGCACTGCGGGTGAGCTTTTCGGCACCGGTGAGCACGGGTGTGTCGTGGTGCAAGAAGGGCAGCCAGTGATGAATGTTGGTCCATGTGGGCACCTGATCGGCAATGTATCCGATGCAGATCACCTTGCCGGCCTTGCGGTATTCGACCAGTTTGCGAGGCAGTTCCTGCATGGCGATACTCACGGAACCGCGTTGTTCGCGCATATTCTTGAACAGTTTGTCGAAGCGTTTGTTCTCGAGCGGATGGTAAACCTGCGCAAACTGCACATCATCGGGCATCCAATAAGGAAGCGACGTCAGCCATTCCCAACAGCCGTAGTGCCCCAAGTAGATTGCTGCCGACTGGCCTTCCTTCAGACACCGGTGCAGATCTTCGAGGCCGGTGAATGTCATCCGCTTTCTCATCTGCCGCTCGCTCATGGTCATCATCTTGAGGGTTTCCACGAAGTAATCGCATAGGAAATGATAGAAGTCACGTTCGATACGTCGGTGTTCGGCGGTAGTCTTTTCGGGAAACGACGAGACAATGTTGTTCCTGACCACCTTTCTGCGATACCTTACCACAGAGGTCATCAGCACATAGAGCACGTCCGACAAGACATAGAGCATCCGAAGCGGAAGCAACGACAGCAGGAACCAGCAGGCATAAGTCAGATAATAGATGATGAACATAGTCGAATCGGGTCATGAACGTGGGTAAAGCCGATGTCGGGTGCCATCCACGTCTCCTTTTATGGGGCGCAAAGTTAAGGCTTTTCACTGACAATACAAAATGTCTCTGCGGCTTATTCTGCCATCACTCCTCCGTTGCCGTGTGCAACAAGCCACCCTATCGCCAGGGAAGCAACGGAAGAAGGTACACACCGGTTCTTCGACAAAATATGCGACCGCCGTCTTTAACCCCAATCGACAGTCAGATGAGGAGGCGGTTTTGTCCGATTGTCGAGTAGCTTGCCTGTCGGTTTGTGACAGGCGTGGCGGACAACGGCAAGACAAGCCCGGCAGTCAAGATGCCGACAAGCGGATGATACCCGCCCGGGAAGTGCCATCATTGACATCAAATACAGGACAAAACGCTCTCTTGATCGATTTGGGTTAAAATACAACAGTGCATCAACTATATGGAAAAGATTTTGTAATTTTGTCGCCAAAAATAGAAGCATCATGGAAGAAAGAAGAGTCAGGGTGCGCTTTGCACCCAGTCCTACGGGTCCACTTCATATCGGTGGCGTGCGTACTGCGTTATATAATTACTTGTTTGCCAAGCAACACGGAGGCGACTTCGTGTTCAGAATAGAAGACACCGACAGCAATCGTTTCGTGCCCGGAGCCGAAGAATACATCATCGAGACGTTCAAATGGCTCGGCATCAGGTTTGACGAAGGGGTGTCGTTCGGCGGCAAACATGGCCCATACCGACAGAGCGAACGACGCGAAATCTATAAGGAATATGTACAGAAGCTCATCGACAACGGCCAAGCATACTATGCCTTTGACACACCCGAGGAACTTGATGCCTGTAGACAATCCATCGATAACTTCCAATACGATGCCAAGACACGTATGTCCATGCGTAACTCGCTCACCCTTCCGGCCGAGGAGGTGGATGCCATGATTGCCGACGGACAGCAATATGTGGTGCGTTTCAAGATAGAACCCGGCCAAACGGTCGTGGTCGATGACCTTATACGCGGTGAGGTACGCATCCAGAGCGACATACTCGACGACAAAGTCCTCTACAAGAGTGCCGACGAACTGCCCACTTATCACCTTGCCAACATCGTCGACGACCATCTGATGGAAATCACCCATGTCATCCGTGGCGAAGAGTGGCTGCCCAGTGCTCCGCTCCACATACTGTTGTACCGTGCTTTCGGATGGGAAACGACGATGCCGCGCTTTGCCCACTTGTCGTTGTTGCTCAAACCGGAGGGCAAAGGCAAGCTTTCCAAGCGCGACGGCGACCGGCTGGGATTCCCGGTATTCCCTCTCGAATGGACAGATCCCAAGAGCGGCGAGGTGTCGAGCGGCTTCCGCGAAAGCGGTTATTTCCCCGAAGCCGTCATCAACTTCCTGGCCCTGCTGGGATGGAACCCCGGAACAGAACAGGAAATACTGTCGATCGATGAGCTGGTGCAGCTGTTCGACATCACGAAATGTCAGAAAGCCGGAGCCCGTTTCGACTTCCAAAAGGCTCTATGGTTCAACCATGAATACATGCTGGGCAAGAGCAACGATGCCATCGCCCGAGAGTTTGCCCCCATCGTGGCAGGCAACGGCATCGAAGAGTCGCTCGACCGCGTGACACAAGTGGTGGCGATGATGAAAGACCGCGTAACCTTCGTGAAAGAACTGTGGCCGCTCTGCTCGTTCTTCTTCGTGCCGCCCATCACCTACGATGAGAAAACGGTACGCAAGCGCTGGAAACCCGAGTCGGCAAAGGTCATGGCCGAACTTGCCGGCGTGCTGCAGCCGCTCGACGATTTCAGTACAGGAACACAGGAAACGGCAGTTTTCGAATGGGTGAAACAACAGGAATACAAACTCGGCGACGTGATGAATGCCTTTCGTCTGGCACTCGTCGGCGAAGGCAAAGGTCCGGGCATGTTCGACATCTCGTCGTTTCTCGGAAAGGAAGAAACCCTCTCCCGTCTGCACAAAGCCATCGAAACCTTAGGCTGACCCATGAACAAGCTCTGGCGAAACATCTGGTACAACATCTCCATCTGGCTTTATCTGGCAGGAGTGGCGGTGTATAGTATTTTCAACAACAAAGTAAGAAAGATGTGGAAAGGCGAACGCCAAGCCTTTCAGGTGTTGCAAGACGAAGTCGATCCATCGGCGCAATATGTGTGGTTTCACGCTGCCTCGCTCGGAGAGTTTGAACAAGGACGCCCTCTGATAGAACTGTTCAGAAAGGAATGTCCGCAATACAAGATCCTGCTCACCTTCTTCTCGCCCTCGGGTTATGAGGTACGGAAGAACTACGAAGGTGCCGACATCGTATGCTATCTGCCGTTGGACACCATTGCCAACGCCCGACGCTTCCTGCGCCTCATACGGCCGGTGGCGGCATTCTTCATCAAATACGAATTCTGGTACAACTACCTGCATATCCTCAAGCACCGAAACGTACCCGTTTACAGTGTTTCGAGCATCTTCCGGCCGGGACAGGTATTTTTCAAATGGTACGGCAGATCCTATGCCGCCGTACTGGAATGCTTCACTCATTTCTTCGTTCAGAACGACGAAAGCCGCCGGTTGCTCGCCGGATTGGGACTGCACAATGTGAGCATCGTGGGTGACACGCGTTTCGACAGGGTGTTGCAAATCAAGAAAGCCGCCAAACAACTGCCCCTTGTCGAAGCATTCTGCCGGGGCGGACAGACCGAGGAACGGCATTCGCAGGTGTTCGTCGCCGGTTCGAGCTGGCAGCCCGATGAAGATATTTTCACGGCTTTCTTCAACCGTCACCCCGAATGGAAGATAATCATCGCCCCGCACGTCATTGATGAAGACCACCTGCAACGCATCGAGAGTTCGCTGAAGGGAAGATCGTTGCGCTACACCCGAACCACTGAAGCCGAGGCAACACAAGCCCAATGTCTCATCATCGACTGCTTCGGACTGCTGTCGTCTATTTACCGTTATGCCGATGTATGCTATGTAGGCGGAGGGTTCGGCGCGGGTATCCACAATGTCGTCGAGGCGGCGGTATGGCAGAAGCCCGTCATCTTCGGTCCGAACAACGCGCGTTTCCAAGAAGCCCAAGGACTGAAAGCTGTCGGTGGCGGACTTGAAATTGAAAGTACCGATGACTTCGATGCCATCATGAACCGTTTTATCGGGAAACCCGAAACCCGCCGGCAAGCCGGTGACAATGCCGGCAAGTATGTGTCCGACCGTGCCGGTGCCACCCAAACCATCTTCCACCATGTTTGCAACGGCAATTCCCTCATCACCGGCCACAACACCTAAGCCGGCGTATGGTGCATCGGCATCCCACTGTCACGCCGCGGCGACAGCGTCATGCTTTACAGTCTTCCATCTTTTGGGAAGGCTTTTTTGATGTCCGCATCTTTCCGAGCTTCCCCGTTCTTCCCCCCGATTTTCCATTTCCTTCCACCACTACCGACAAACTGTGACACAAGCTCATGCATAACCTGCCACGCCTGCACCAAACCGACAATCAGACTGCCCGACAATCAAACGGTACCGATTCGGAAACTGATGACCGATTTGGGGTGAAAGACACCTGTATTTTTACAAAAACATCATACTTTTTAACCGTAACGTCCAGTACTTTCATGACAACCGAAACGGCATTTTCTTGAAAGAGACAGTACTTTTCAGTGAAAACGATAGTACTTTTATAGAAAAACGATAGTACTTTTCATACAAAAAGTACTATCGTTTTCCGAGCTTCCTCCGATGCTTTTGTATGATTCTGATTATCAGCATATTCCAATTGTCCCAAATCCCCCCCTCTTCCGCACCTCTCGGTAAGGTGGCGGAAGGGTCGGAACACACGCGGAATACGGCTCGCAGACAGCGGAAAACACCATTAAATCACGTTAAAATCCAAATCGGTCATGAAACAGTAAAGTGTCATTTCTTATCTTCATATTCCATGCTTCCCGACAGCTTTTGTCCGTTTGCAGGCTCCTTGCCCGTCATCGGACAATACCGGTTCGGGCTTTCATGACCGTTCTGGAGTTATTCTTCGCTACGCCCGACACCCCGTTTCGGCGAAACCGAGCAAAAGAAGTGCGCGTCACAAGCACACAGAAGTGCCGGATAAGCAACAGACAAGATGCCGACAAGCGGACGAAAATTGTCGGAAGACATTGCGGACGAGAAGAAACGGATGACCCGGTGCGCAGATTCCGATAAGGATAATGCCTCGAAGATCAGACAGAAACGAAAGGATACGGGAATGCCTCTCAACCTATCGTTGTCATGAGGGGCTCGGAAGGAGAAGCGACCGAGCCTTTGATGCCCGGCCGGCTACCACCCCCGCCCATCACATCCGTGGCAGGCACGGCGATAGAAGAGAGGCATTGAAGTGAAGGAAAGTATGCAACAGGACTGCATTTGTGTCGGGCGGAAATACCGGGGCGGTATCTCTTGTCGCCTTCGGGCGCGATAACCGCTTATCGTCCGACGGATTCCCGGTCGGACTGCGAAGCCGCTCACCGGTTCATGTCCGTCCTAACGCCGTTCGATCAGCGCATCATCATCGGCTGCACGTGTTGCATACCTCCGTTGTTCTGCGGAAGTTGTTATTCCACAACGATGGTTCTGGACTTGCCGTTTTCCATCGGTACGATATAAATTCCGCGTGTCAGTTTGCCGTCTTTGGCGTAAACGGCGCGTCCGCCCAAATCATAGACCACACCGTCGGCAGGAATTTCGCAGGTGATTTCATTGATTCCGTCCACGGCCTTCTTGTTGTTGATGCTGATAGACAGATACTTGTCGGCAGCACCGCGCGAAGAAATCTTGACACCGGCTTCATGAACACCTTCCACATCCGATTTGAACGATACGGTAAACTCACCGCCGGCGGCAGGCAAGGTCGTTGTCGAGAGGCTGAACTTGCCGGCATTCGGACCGACGAGCTTGAGCGTGACGGGTTCGGTTGTGTTGGCCGCCGTGATGTTGATGGCTTTGGAAGTGAAAGTCTTTCCTACTTCAGCCACTTCGGTGATTGAAGCCGTCGAGAAGTTGAGCATCGGGATATCGGTGCGTCCCCATGTCACATCGTCGACATAATAAACCGCAGAGTTGGCGGTTCCGCCCGTACCCGTGAAGTGGAATCCGATGAAGAACACGTCAGCGAGGTTCTGGCCGGTGAAGTCGAGGTGTACTTCACGCCAGTCTTCGTTGTCGTTGGCAATCATCGGAATGTTCGGGATATTGATGGCTTCGGTATAGAGTTCGCTGCCATTCATGTCCATATAGCACACTTCGAGCTTCGCATCCATGCCGTCAAACAGGTGAGTACCCATCATTCTGAACGTAAACAACTTGCTTTCGGCGTTCTTGAAGTCGAGCGGAGGAGTGACAAGCCACATTTCCATCGGGTAATCTTCGGTGGTTTTGGAGTCGTAGGCCGTGGCTTTCGATACCTTTTCACCGTCGAGGTCATAACCCCACCATGCACGATAACCCTTCACGGATACATTCTTCCATTGGTTGAGGCTCACGGGTTTGTTCTTTTCGTTGGTGTCGAAGGTCTCGATCATCAGCTTCAGCGGATTCTCCGTGATGAGCGGGAAGTCGTCGCCTTCCTTTTCAGGCTCGGTCGAACCGGTGGCAACACCGGTGAGTTTCACGCGCATGGTCGTGGCAAAGGTAGCCGACAGTTCTACGGTCTGGTTGAATGTTCCGGCTTCTTTCGGCGTGAAGGTGATGTTGAGTTCGGCTGCATCTTGGTTTTTGGCAATGCTGCCGGTACTCAGGGTAAACAATCCGAGGTTGGTGTTCACCACTTTGGCGGTCACGAAATAGTCGAGAATGTTCTTGCTTGCCACTTTGAGCGTCTTCGTCTGACTTTTGCCTACGGCTGCATCAAACTGCATCTCTGTCATTTCGGGGGTGATTGTCGGCGGATTTTCCGGGTCGTAAGCGGCACCGGTGAGCGAAACCATGCCCGACACACCTTCTGTCTGCGGGTCGAGGAGCAGGGTAGCCTTGTGGTTGGCAGATGCTTCCGTGGGCAGATAGGTCACCTTCACAATGGTGGCTTTCTGTCCGGCGGGGATGCTTGCAGGCTCGACCGAGAACATTGCGCGGTTCGTACCGGTCACCTGCAGGTTGATATCTTTCTCGATATGGTTGGCTTTGACGATGATTTCGCGGGTTACAGCCTTGTTGAGTGTCGAGCTGAACGTGGCTGATTGGGGAGAGATCAGCAATGAGGCTTCACCGTTATCATAAGGTTTGAAGCCAAATTTGTCAAACAGGACTTCGGCACCTTTTCCCACTTTCAACGAGAAGTAGAAGCGGTCTGCATCGGCCGGAACGGTCACGATGACTTTCTTTTCGGTCCAGTTTCCGGCAGCTTCGAGGCTTTCGCCGTTGTTGATCAGTGCGGCATCGGCATCAAGCACCTCTTCGCCTTTCATCCAAGTGCTGTTCAACACAACGGTTTTGCCGTCGGCAGCAGGGGTCACGACTTTGTAGTTGATGGTCATTTCATATTGTTCACCGGCTACGAAGGCATCTTCGGCGAACGGTTTCACTTCCTGTCCGAGTTTACCCGACACATCTTTGTTGCCGGCTTTGAGGCGCAATGCCACGCTGCCGTCAATCTTGTCGGTCTTCTCTTGGGTACATTCGCCGAGCGTGGTGTCCCATCCTTCGGGCGAATCGCCCAAGAAACTTGTCTGCCAGCTCTCGAAGCTCCAGTTGTCGAGCAGTTCTTTCACCGCCACGGGAGGAGTCACGGCTCCGACATCGGCCTTGTCACGGGGCAGCAGCATCATGCCTGTCGATGAAGTGGAGATACCCGTGATGTTGCCGTATGCAGGAATCGGGGTACCGATGAGGTCGGAACCCTTCAGGATACGGACGTCGATGATGGCACCCGAGGCATCTTGGAATGCGGCACGGTTGTTGATGTCATCGGTAAAAGTCTCGCCTTCGGTGATCGGTGTCAGCTGCGTTCCGTTTCTGTGACCGAACGTCACGCCTTCGATTCTCACCAGCATGTTGGTCAAGGCAGCTCCGCCGGCTTTCATGTCCTTGGCGGTCAGCACACGAGGTTCGACTTCTTTCTTCTGCGAAACGAGGGTATATTCACCGTCATTCATGCCGTTCCAAGCCGACAGATAGAGCATGTTGAGCTTGTTGTTTGCCAATACCACGAGGTCGGAAACTTCATCTCCTCTTTCAAAAGTGAAAGCTGCATTGGGGAACATCTTGTTGAAACCGTCGCCCGGTTCGACATAGGCACCTCCAGTGGCGTCCTGCATGTAGTAATAAATACCATAGCCCATATCGGCTTTGTGCGATACCGTCACGGCATTTTTCACGAGATAGAGATTGTTGGGGCCGTTTTCGCCGGTGGTGTTGTCGATATTGACAATTTCAGAGAGGTTGTTCACTTCCTTGGCGACACAGCTGATGGTACTCAACGGAATGCTGAGAGCCTTGGCATCTTGGCTGCTGACTGTCAGCGTTGCATTGGTCTGCGCATATTTGGTGGGCTTGAACGTCACGACGATGTCCACGCCTGCTTCCACTTGGTCTTTGGTCAAGGTTGTTCCCGGGGTAATGGTAAAGTCGCTGTCGGCCGGTCCTTCGAGGGTCACATCACCTTTCAGGTTGGTACCCGAGAGATGAATGGTCGTCGAATACTCACGTCCCACGAGGGTCAAGCCCGACTTGCTGAATGTCATATAGTTGCCCGGCGACACGTAATCGGTCGTCAAAGTCGGAATCTCTACCACCGGACCGCCTCCCGTTTGCCCCAACACTTCATTCCAAGTGCCGGCAATACGGATGTTGCCGATCTCTGCATTCACGGCATTCTTGTATCCCGAATGGTTCTGCATGAGTGCGATACCCTTCAATCCGCCGGTAGTTGCACCGATACGGAAATCCTTTGTCGTGGTATTGGTGTGAACGGCTGTCGGTGCCGGTTCGTCGGTGCCGGTTTGGGGATTCACGAAGAGCGACACGTTATCGTCGGCATCAGAGAATCCCGCGTTTTCTCCCACAATTTCATACTTCACGACAACGAGGTAAGTTTTGCCGTATTCGTATTCGTCCGGGGCAAAGGCTACAGCCGATTCCGTTCCCTGGCCTCTGCAGATACCCAGATAGAAGTGACCTGCGCTGCTCTCTTTGGCAAAGACTCTGCCGAAGGTGAAACCGTTGTTCCCGTCCGTAAAGGTTGTTCCGCGTTGTTGAACCAGCGCGATGAAGTCGCTTGCCTGAGTGGCTTCGGTGTTGATTCCTTTGATGTTCACAAGGAAAGCATAATAGACCGTGCCAGTTTTCAACTCGTCATCTTTGAAAATCTTGTCCAGACTCTGATTGCTTTCTGTCGTGTTGGTCAGCTCAATGACTTTGCCTTTCGGCTCGTCGGCATAACCGGGATAGGTCAGTTGCTTGTCGATGACTTGGATGGGACTGTTCACATAATTGGTGTAATTATACAACATCCATCCTCCTTGATTGTACAAATCACCTGTGTTGTAGTTGAAGTTCTCCTCCAAATACAACTGAGCTTGTGCCGGCGCAAACATGGCTGTCCACGCAATCATGGCTACAAGCAATTTTCTTAGTTTACTGTTCATATTGTTCATTGTTAAAAGTGAATACATCTCTATCATTGCTTGTAGGTTTCGTCTTAAAGTAAAGTTTGTTCTTGACGGGCAGACGATGCTTGTTTATCCCGGTTTCGGAAGCACCGCAACCGCCCTTCGCCGGTCGGTTCGGGGAGTCGGTTTCCCATTGTTTATCACTGATGTTCACCATTCCACCCGGAACATCCTCACGATGTTCCCGAAGTTTCCGGGCCGTTGTCGTCCGTTTGCCGGCGCATTTGGATAGCCACATTCCCGACACCGGACAAGACAGAGTTTCGGAATCTCACGATCTATTGGGGATCATACGTTGTCAAGGTTTTGGTTTCCGGTCACTCCTGACCGTGGTGACAACCGGGAAACATCATCGGTTGATGCCGCATGGTGCGTGAATCGCTTCATGGTCACCGTCCGTCAACCGATGATGACAAAGTTACGCAGGGCTGTTCGCGAATACCCTGTGCTTAGAGTTTTGCCATTTCCACCACCTTGTCGACGGCAGCCGACAGTCCGTCGGTATCTTTTCCGCCGGCAGTGGCAAAGTGAGGTTGCCCGCCGCCACCGCCTTTGATGAGTTTGGCAGCCTCCCTGACCATTTGTCCGGCATTGAGTCCATGGTCTTTCACCATGTCTTCGCTCACCATGACGCTCAACAACGGTTTGTCCTGATGGATCGAACCGATGACACAAAGCAGTCCTTCGGGAATGGCCTGACGCACTTTGAACACGAGGTCTTTGGCTGCATCGGGAGTGAGCCGCATCACTTCGGTGACCACCTTCACGCCGTTGACTGTGCGGGCGGCAGCCACCAGACGCTCGGTTTCGCGCTGAACCATCTGTGCCTGAAAGGCTTCGATCTCTTTCTTCATGCTGTCGTGTTCGTCGATATACTTCCCGATGACACCGTGCAGGTCTTTGGCGTTGTTGAACAGTGCAGCCACGGCGCGGAAATTGTCTTCCAGCCGGTAGAAATATTCTTCACATTGGCTGCCCGTCTTGGCTTCGATACGCCTGATGCCTGCTGCAACAGAGCTTTCGCTTATAATTTTGAAAATGCCGATTTGTCCCGTTTGCTTCACATGGATACCACCACAGAACTCGCAACTCGGGCCAAACTGCACCACACGCACCTTGTCTTCGTATTTCTCGCCGAACAGGGCGATGGCACCCAACTTGCGCGCTTCTTCGATGGGGGTGTCCCTATATTCGGTCATGGCGATGTTTTCTCTGATCATGGCGTTGATGGTCCGTTCCACTTCCCGCAATTCTCCGTCGGTCACTTTCCGGAAGTGTGAGAAGTCGAAACGCAACGTATCGGGGCTTACCAGCGAACCCTTCTGTTCCACATGGTCACCCAGCACCTTCTTGAGCGCGTAGTCAAGCAGGTGGGTGGCTGTGTGATTGGCTGCGCTGGCTTCGCGTTTTTCAGTATCGACACACGCCATGAATTCCGCCTCGATGTCCTTCGGCAGCTGCTTGACGATATGGACCGACTGGTTGTTTTCGCGTTTCGTGTCGATGACGTCGATGGTTTCGGTTTCGTTCACCAGCACGCCTTGATCGCCGACCTGTCCGCCCATTTCGCCATAGAAAGGTGTACGGTCGAGTACCAGTTCGTAATAAGAAGTCTTTTTCTGTGTCACCTGTCGGTAGCGGAGGATGCGACAGCCATATTCGGTGAAGTCGTAACCCACGAACTGTTGCTCACCCGGACACACGATGTGCCAGTCTGAGTTTTCAACCGCGGCGGCATTGCGGGCGCGTTCCTTCTGCTTGGCCATCTCCTCTGTGAATTGCTGTTCGTCGACGGTAAAACCGTTCTCGCGGCAAATCAGTTCGGTGAGGTCGAGCGGGAAGCCGTAGGTATCGAACAGTTTGAAAGCCTGCGTACCGTCGAGTCGGGTCTTGCCCTGCGACTTCATGTCGCTCATGGCTTGGTTGAGCAGGCTAATGCCCTTTTCGAGTGTTCGCAAGAATGCTTCTTCCTCTTCCTTGATGACCTTTTCAATGAGTATTTGTTGGGCCGGCAACTCGGGATAAGCGGCTCCCATTTCGGCAACCAAGGTCGGAATGAGTTTATAGATGAATGCCTCTTTCTGTCCGAGGAAGGTGTAAGCATATCGTACCGCACGACGAAGGATGCGCCTGATGACGTAGCCTGCCTTGGCATTGCCCGGCAACTGTCCGTCGGCAATGGAGAAAGCCACTGCCCTGAGGTGGTCGGCGATGACCCTCATGGCAACGCATATTTCGTGTTTCTGCGTGTCGCTGTCTTCGTTTTCGGTATCATAGGTGAGCTTGGTGAGCCTTTCTATTTCGCTGATGAAGGGGCGGAACACGTCGGTGTCGTAGTTCGACGTCTTGCCTTGGATGGCTCTCACGAGTCTTTCAAACCCCATGCCGGTGTCGATCACGTTCATCGAGAGCTTCTCCAGCTTGCCGTCGGCTTTGCGGTTGAACTGCATGAACACGAGGTTCCATATTTCAATCACCTGCGGATGATCCTTGTTCACCAGTTCTCTGCCCGGTGTCAGTGCCTTTTCGGCAGCCGGACGAGAGTCCAGATGAATTTCAGAGCAGGGACCGCAGGGACCCGTATCACCCATTTCCCAAAAGTTGTCGTGCTTGTTGCCGTTGATGATATGGTCTTCCGGGACATGCTTGCGCCAATAGCCTGCCGCCTCGTTGTCGCGTTCGAGCTGCTCTTCTTCCGAGCCTTCGAATACCGTTACGTACAAATCTTCGGGATTGAGCTTGAGGATGTCCACCAAATATTCCCATGCCATGTCGATGGCACCTTCCTTGAAATAGTCGCCGAAACTCCAGTTGCCGAGCATCTCGAACATGGTGTGGTGGTAGGTATCGTGTCCCACTTCCTCCAAATCGTTATGCTTTCCGCTCACACGAAGACACTTCTGTGAGTCGGCACGCCGGCGCGGTTCGGGTGAACGGGTACCGAGGATGATGTCTTTCCATTGGTTCATGCCCGCATTGGTAAACATCAGTGTCGGGTCATCTTTGACAACCATCGGTGCGGACATCTCTATCGTGTGCCCTTTGTCGGCAAAAAATTGTTTGAATGATTCGCGGATTTCGTTTGCTTTCATTGTTTGTCGTTACTTAATTTTGGTGGAATGACGGCTCTTGATGAGCCGTTCGGATAATCGACGCGCAACTTTCCATCGCCGTTACGGCGGCTTTCTCGGGCATGGATGATCCCCTTGCGGCTGAATGACACATGGCCGACAGGCTTTCGGAGAGGTTTGGAGCCGTGGTGACAGAAAGGAGTGTCGCAGAAGAAGCCGAACGATGGTTGTTCCTGCTTCCCTTACCTGTTTCTTCAACTCGCAAAGATACGATAATTTTGCGAAAATATACAAGAGTCTTCCTCTTTTTTAGATTGATTGATCAATATATAGCGTAAGCCGTTGCAAGAAATTTTGTTGTGTACCCCTTTGATGTCTCGCCGGCTGAAGGGTCACGATCGGAGTGGCGAGGGCATTTGTTCATACAGTACCGACAACTGTCGGCAAGGCCACTGCCCAGTCAAAGGCGCACACTTCACCATGTACCATAAATCATTATTTTACAAACAGTTGCAACATTCCACAGCAACAACTTTACAAAAGGGCAGGTTTTACAAGGCAAAAGGGCAGATTTTGCGAGGCAGAAGGACAGGAATGGCGAGGCGAAAGTACCCCTTTTGTAAATCCGACCCGGTGAACACACCGTTTGGTCTTTCATTTCTTGCCGGCCATGACACTTTCCGATCCGGATTGGGATGCTTCTTTTTGTCCCTCGATTTGATGTATGCCATATCGCAGATCTCCTCTTCGAAACATATATATAATAAGGTGCAGCTGCCCTATTCATCCCCGCATCGTTGGCATTCGTAAAACCACGAACAGACATTTCGCGTCGTTAAAGCTTTCGAAATGGCCGTGGAAGCCCCTGTCAATCACGCTTTCATAAAGAAAGATTAACCAAATAAAATTTCCTGCCTACAGATAATTTCTTTATATTTGCAAGCAATTTATCAATAAACTACGGAGAAATTATGAAAAAGACCTTATTCTTTTTAGCCGTTTTGTTCATCGGCTTCCAAGCAGCTAAAGCACAATTGCCGTCGGTTACACTCAAGACCATTGACGGTAAAACAGTAAGAACCGACACACTTTCCAACAATGGCAAGCCGTTCATCATCGACTTCTTTGCCACATGGTGCAAACCCTGCAACCGCGAGCTGACGGCCATTGCCGAAGTTTACGATGAATGGGTGGAAGAAACCGGAGTGAAACTCTATGCCATTTCGGTCGATCAGGCACAAAACGTCAACAAAGTAAAACCTCTTGTGGACAGCCACGGATGGCCCTACGAAGTGTTGCTCGACCCCAACAGCGAATTCAAGCGTGCCCTCGGCGTACAGATGATTCCCTACGTACTCATCTGCGACGGAAAAGGCAATATCGTTTACAAACATAACGGCTACACCGAAGGAGCCGAAGAGGAGTTGATCGAAAAAGTACGCGAACTGGTAAAATGATACGCAACAGCATGTTTAAGGAAACACTCTTGGTCGTGGCGATCGCCGTTCCGGCGTTGGCAGCGGCACAAGAAGACAATGACAACAAGTGGACCGTTACCGGAAGCATCCAAAGCGATGCGCTCATTCCACAGGAAGACAAGAAGATCGGAGCCGAGAAATCCGACTATTGGGGACTCACCAACACATACGCCAACATCGGTGTCACCAGCAAACACTTTGATGCAGGTGCCCGTGTGGAATTTCTTCGGTTTCCGATGCCCGGTTACGAAAAGGATTTCAGAGGATGGGGATTGGCCAACATCTACGCCCGTATGCACTCCGAGAAACTCGAAGTGACCTTGGGTAACTTCTACGAACAGTTCGGTTCGGGATTCATTCTCCGCACTTACGAGGAGCGTTCGCTCGGTATCGACAACTCGCTGCTGGGTGCCCGTGTGGCAGTCAAGCCGGTTGCCGGGGTCACTGTCAAAGCCCTTAGCGGTTTCCAACGCCGTTATTGGAATTACAACGATGCCCTGGTGTCGGGTGGCGACATCGAACTCAACCTCGACCGATGGTTCAAGGGATTGCAAAACAGCAACACCTACATCACCTTGGGCGCGTCGTTCGTCAACAAGCACGAGAGAACGGAAGACATCATGACCGATGCTTCACACAAGCTCAACCTCCCCGAGAACGTCAATGCCTGGGATGTGCGTGCCCGCTTGCAAAAGGGTGGCTTCAACCTTCTGGCCGAATATGCCCAGAAGACCCAAGACCCATCGTTCGACAACGGCTACATCTACCGCCGGGGATATGTCGGGATGCTGTCGGCCAGCTATTCGCGCAGCGGCATGAGCCTGCTCCTGCAAGCCAAGCGTTCGGACAACATGTCCTACCGCAGCCGACGTTCGATGATAGGAACCTCTTCGTTCATCAACCACCTGCCTGCCTTCACCATGGATCAAACCTACGCTTTGGCGGCATTCTATCCCTATGCCACCCATCCCGAAGGCGAATGGGCATATCAAGCCGAACTGGGTTACCGCTTCAAGAAAGGAACGTTCGTCGGCGGCAAGTACGGAACCAACGTGAAAATCAACTTCTCGCACGTACACGGCATCGACCGCAACATCACCGATGGCGGCGTAAAGGGTAGCGACGGCTATGGTTCGGCATTCTGGAAATGGGGCGGCGGCACCTATTATCAGGACATCAACGTACAGATCGAAAAGAAGTTCACCAAGGACTTCACGCTCAATCTCATGTATATGAATCAGTTCTACAACAAGACCATTGTCGAGGGTGAAGGCGGAATGATCCACTCCGACATCTTCATCGCCGATGCCAAATATCGCTTCAACAACAAGATGACCCTGAGAGGCGAGGCACAATACCTTGCCACCAAGGACGACCAGGGCGACTGGATTCACGGCTTGCTCGAACTTTCATTGCTTCCTCATTGGATGATCACCGTGTCGGATATGTATAACTCGGGGGAAACCAATTTGCACTACTACCAAGGACTGGTTACGTTCAGTGCAGGTTCGCACCGCATTCAGGCAGGATACGGCCGCACGCGTGCCGGCTACAACTGCGCCGGCGGTGTTTGCCGTTACATCCCTGCCAGCAAAGGTTTCACTTTCTCGTACAACTATAATTTCTAAGACACCATGAAAATAAGACATATACTCTATGGCGCGTTTGCCTTTTCTGCCTTCCTCACCTCCTGCGATGAGGTCGACAAAGCCGACCGTTACATCTATGTCGAGCCGGCAACGGTGGCACGCCACGTCCTCATCGAAGACTTTACCGGACAAAAATGTATCAACTGCCCGAAAGCACACGAGGTCATCGAACACCTGCAGGCACAATACGGAGAAGAGAACGTCGTGGCCGTGAGTATCCATGCCGGACAACTGGCAGTCAAAGGCTCGAACGACACAAGGTTTCTCAAAACCGATTTGGGCGACGAATACAACAATTACTGGAAAATCGAAGCGTGGCCGATGGGCATCATCAACCGTGTCAGCGGCGTAGCTGCACACACCGAGTGGGCTACCTATGTCCACAACGAGATCCAAAAGCCCACATCGCTCAAACTCAACGTGATTCCTGCGTTCGACCCGAACACCCGCGAACTCACCCTCAACGTCGAGGGTTACGGACTCGACAACATGAAAGGCAAACTTCAGTTATGGATCGTGGAAGACCATATCGTTGCCCAACAGCTCATGCCCGATGGCAGCATGAACCGCGAATACGTACATAACAATGTGTTCCGCACTGCCGTCAACGGCAAATGGGGAACCGATTTCTCGGTGGCCTATAATGAAACCACCCGTGAAACCTTCACCACGACCCTCAAGGAATCGTGGAAGGCCGAAAATGTATCGGTCGTTGCCTTCGTTTACAACGATGCCGGCGTCGTTCAGGTCATCAAGCAGAAGATCCAATGAAGCCGTTTTACAAACCCGATTAATAAAGGAGAAAACAAAATATGAAGAAAATCTTGACTTTAGTTTGCGTGTTTGCCTCCATGATGGCAGCTCACGCACAGTCGTTTGACATCCGTTACAAAGGAGCATCGCTCGCCGACGGAGAGGTAATCAATATCGAGGGACATCTCGATCCCGACTGGGGTGACGAGCCTATCTGGTCGTTCGACACCAATCCCTCCGGAGCAGATTTCGAAGGACTGTTTGTTTACAACACTTCATCGTCCGATATCAAGGTTGATGCCAAGATTGAAATCTCCGACAATACGTTGGTAGAGTTTGGTCAATATCCCATAGGCGACGTTTCATGGTGTATGGGAGAAAAATGTGAAATGGTAAAGGACATAACGCATGAATTGAACGGTGTAACCATCAAAGCCGGAGCCAAAGCGTCCGGACAATATCATGTCATCGTTCCCGATGGCAGGCATGGTGCCATGACAACGAAGATGACCGTTACTTCGGGCGGTGTCAGCAAGTCGATTGTTATCAAGATGTCGAATGTCGAAAATGGCATCAACGATGCCACACAAGGGATCAATGCCAAGGAAGTGGCTCGTTACACCATCGACGGTCGTTTGCTTTCAACCCCCGCAAAGGGTGTGAACATCGTGAAGATGAGCGATGGAAAATCTGTAAAACAACTGGTTCGATAATAAACCAAGGGATGTATGCCTCCGGTAAAGGGGGCATACATTCTCCTTTTACAGACCCTGCAACTCCACGACACCCCTTTCTGACCTCTTCGGATGTGGCGTTATCCCTTTGGGGAGTACATTTCAGCTTCTCCGACATCCCATCATGCGTCGTATTTTCTGCATTGAATTTCACGAGATGTCACAACCTCGGTTTCGTCGTTGAGTTTCTGACACCGATGGTTCCATGCACGGACAGGCAGATAACGACGGGCAATACTTTCCAACCTTTACAGACTACCGTTTTCAAAAGCATTTTTTTTAATTCACTAATTCATACTATGGCAAAGAAAATACTTTCATTGACCATGCTCTTGGCTATGACTTTCATGTGGCAAGTCCAAGCGCAGGTTTTACAAAAGGCACCGGCAAACTCGGCGCAAGTGAACAATGACGCTGCAAAGGCAGCATCCGTGCAACGCATAGACCCCAAAGAGGGTGAAATGTGGTGGGGATATTATGACGGACAAGGCGAACGCGGTGCTGTGGGAATCTCCAAAGCCGAGATTTATCATGCAGCCATGTTCATTCCCGGCGATAATCCTTTCGCAGCAAACGGCATCATCAAAGCCGTTCGTTTCTATCTTCGTGACAAAGAGAATATCCAAGACGTGAAAGTCTGGATTTCGAAAAAACTCCCCTCAACAGCCGAGAAAGCTGACGTGTGGCACAAGTTGGTTGACCAAAACAGCCTGGTGGCAGGTGACGAAGGAGAAAAGAAACTCGGCATGGCAAACGACGTCATGCTCGACACTCCCTACGAACTCACTGCCGAAGGCGTGTATGTCGGTCTCACCTTTAAGGTCACCGGTCGCAACAATGTGACAGATCACCCAATCGCCATGGGAACAGAACTCAAGAATGTTCCCGGATCGCTCTTCCTCCGTACCGCCATTACCTTGAGATCATGGATCGACCAATCGAATGCCGGATTCGGACCGATAGCTACCCGGGTGTTGATCGAAAAGAAATTTGCCACCAACGCTGCGGTTCCTTCCAACATCGTGTTCCCATTCGGTGACCCCGGACAACCCGTCAAGACTTCTGCACTCGTGACCAATGCAGGCAAGGAATACATTTCGACCATCACCTATCATATCGAGAAAGATGGCGTGGCAGGTGCCGAACAAGAGTACAAGCTCATCTCTCCGCTCTCTCCGGGCAACAGCCAGAGTGTGCCACTGACCATCAACGCACCCGCCGAACCGGGTACAGACAAGAACTATTTTGTCATCACCAAGGTAAACGGCAAAGACAATGAAGCCACCGAAAACAAGTCAAAGGCATTTATCACGGTGCTGGGCAATCTGAATGTGGACATCAAGAAGAAGGTTCTGGTGGAAGAATTCACCACCGAGAACTGCGGAAACTGTCCTTCTGCCGCGTATGGATTGGCAAAAGCCTTGCACGATAATCCCGATATTGCCTCACAAGTGGCCGTCATCTGTCACCACTCCGGTTACTATACCGACCAGTTTACCACCAAAGCCGATATCGCATACGAATGGTTCTATGGCGAGAAAATTTACGCTCCGGCGTTCATGTACGACCGTTGGGGCATTGGTTCCACACCTGTCGGACCTGCCGGCAACTACCTCGGATACATCAATACCCGTCTGAAAGAAAAGGCTCCCGTGTCGATTGAACTGACAGCAACAATGCCCAAAGGCGGCAACAAGATAGAAGTGCAAGTAAAAGGTGTGGCTTCTTCGCGCTTCGGAAAGACTTTCCCGAGACTCACACTCAGTCTGACCGAAGACAACATTCCGACCTCCACACAGGCCAGTGCCGGCGACAACTATGTGCAACAGCACGTCAACCGTGCAGTGAATGCCATCTGGGGTGACATCGTTGAATGGGATGGCAACTACTATTCGTACAGCTATACCTTCGACGTTCAGGCAGGATGGAAGACCGAGAACCTCAAAGTCGTTGCCTTCATGTCGGATTATGACAACACGACCCCTGTGAACAACTTGGTTTACAACTGCAACGTCGTATCTCTCACCGACCCCAGCGGCGTGACTGATATGGCCGGAAAGACCACCGACAACACCGAAGTGGCCCGCTATACCATCGACGGACAGCGCATCAACGCTCCCCAACACGGCATCAACATCGTGAAGATGGCTGACGGTTCTACCCGTAAGGTGTTGGTGAAATAATCGGACGTTACGCCATCTGTGTAGGTTCGATAAAAATAACAGGTGGAATTTGTAACATATCAATAAATCATGAAAGGTAGGAATTCATAAAAACCTGCCTATGTTCAAACGGCGGTAAGGTTTGTCTTGCCGCCGTTTGATTTACTTCCTCACAGCATCCGTCTTCACTTCATACGAAATCGTGATACCGTAAAATATATGTTCATCCTTCGCAATAACCTGATTCCCTTCAAAGGCTTCACTGCCATCAATCTTTTTGGTGTGCTGGTGTGTCGTCGCCACGCACGGATCACTGCACGCATTGTGCGTCATGAGCGTATCCACACGGCTCAAATGAGAGAAACAGCCTTTGTGTTCTTTTATGTATGGTATCTCGTTGAGTGGCTGATACGCTTGTGTCGAAAAGGAAATGCTTATCGACGGATTGCCTTCGAACGCGAAGCCTACGCACATGATGACGACCCCGACTATCTCAACCATCGACCGCATTACGCATGGATGACTTATCTCGGACATAGGAGACCTCCAAAGAAGAATGCACGCTGAATTACATCCTGTTTAAAGGATGAAGAACTTCCGTGAATATTCTTTCCGGATAACGATGTTGTTTTGTCCGATTTGTACGCTGACGGCACACAAAATCGTTATTCTGTCTGTCACATTTCGCGAAAAAGCACTACCTTTGCACACATCATCAGAACAATAAAACAAGCATTATGGCACAAGAAGATGTTTTCAAAAAGATAGTTTCGCATTGCAAGGAATACGGATTCGTGTTCCCGGGCAGTGACATATACGACGGGTTGGGTGCCGTTTACGATTACGGACAAAACGGTGTAGAACTCAAAAACAACATCAAAGAGTATTGGTGGAAGAGCATGGTGCTGCTCCATGAGAACATCGTGGGCATCGACTCGGCCATCTTCATGCACCCCACCGTATGGAAAGCCAGCGGTCATGTCGACGCATTCAACGACCCGCTCATCGACAACCGCGATTCGAAAAAACGCTATCGTGCCGATGTCTTGATTGAAGACCAGATCGAGAAGTACGAAGAGAAAATACGCAAGGAGGTCGACAAGGCACGCAAACGCTTCGGAGACAGCTTCGATGAAAAGCAATACCTCGAAACAAGTCCGCGCGTGGCAGAATACAAACAGAAGCGCGATGCCCTCCACCAACGCTATGCCGATGCCATGCAGGCATCTGATTTGGTTGCCCTCAAGCAGATTATCATCGACGAAGAGATTGTTGATCCCATCTCGGGAACGAAGAATTGGACCGATGTGCGTCAGTTCAATCTCATGTTCTCTACCGAAATGGGATCGGTATCGGACACGGCAGGTAAAGTATATCTGCGTCCCGAAACAGCCCAAGGCATCTTCGTGAACTACCTCAACGTGCAGAAAACGGGACGCATGAAGGTGCCTTTCGGTATCGCACAGATAGGCAAGGCCTTCCGAAACGAAATCGTTGCCCGTCAGTTCATCTTCAGGATGCGCGAGTTCGAGCAGATGGAAATGCAGTTCTTTGTCACTCCGGGCACGGAGATGGACTGGTTCAACCGCTGGAAAGAGTTCAGGATGAAATGGCATCAGGCTCTCGGCTTCGGGGCCGACAACTACCGTTTCCACGACCATGAGAAACTCGCACACTATGCCAATGCGGCTACCGACATCGAGTTCCTCATGCCTTTCGGCTTCAAGGAGGTGGAAGGCATCCACAGCCGTACCGACTTCGACCTGCGACAGCACGAACAATATAGTGGAAAGCAAATCAAATACTTCGACCCACAAACCAACGAAAGCTACACTCCGTATGTAATTGAAACTTCCATCGGTGTGGACCGTATGTTCCTGTCGGTCATCAGTCGCGCCTATTGTGAGGAAAAACTCGAGAACGGTGAAACGCGTGTCGTACTGAAGCTGCCGGCAGCTCTCGCACCGACCAAGCTGGCGGTGATGCCTCTGGTCAAGAAAGACGGACTTCCCGAGAAGGCCCGCGAGATCATCGGCCAACTGCGCTTCCACTTCAACTGCAGCTATGACGAGAAAGACTCCATCGGCAAGCGTTACCGCCGGCAGGATGCCGTGGGTACGCCCTACTGCGTGACCGTCGATCACGACACGCTCAACGACAACATGGTGACCCTCCGCTTCAGAGATACGATGGAGCAGGAGCGCGTACCCATCGGTCGTCTCAACGAAATCATCGAAGAGAAAGTGAGCATCACCGGTCTTCTCAAGAAACTATTGTAGCATTATCCATCAGGAAAGATCGTCTCCAAGGGAAATCATTCCCATCAGCCGACATCCTCCGGCTGCCCTCCCGGTCCGCCACCGGCATCGGAAAGCAGCCCCAAACCTAATAAGAAAATGAGCAAGCAAGCATTCCAACAACCCTCATCCAAGCGTCGCCTGACCGGCAAAACGTTGTCCGTGTTCGTCGTGGCCGTCCTCGCATTGATGGCTTCGTGCAAAGAAACCAACAACGACATCGAGGAATATCCCGACTGGAAGAACTCCAACGCGACACGCTTTGAGACCCTTTACAACCAAGTCCGACAGAAGATCGCTGCCGGCGACACCCAATGGAAGCTCATCAAGAGTTTCACCAAAGACCAGCAGACCGAGGGAACGCCGACCGATTATGTCATTGCACGTGTCATCAGCGAGGGCACCGGAGAGCGTTCGCCCTTGTTTACCGACACGGTGAGGGTGGATTACCGCGGCCGGCTGTTACCCTCGACAACCCATCCCGACGGCCTTGTCTTCGACCAGACATGGATCGGCGATTACCGGGTGGAGAGCGTGTTGCCTTCCAAACTGGCTGTCGACGCGCTCGTCAACGGCTTCAGTACGGCGTTGATGAAGATGAAGGAGGGCGACCGGTGGGAAATCTACATTCCGCAGAATCTGGCTTACGGCAGCATGAAGAAGACCGGTATCCCCGCCTACTCGACGCTGGTGTTCGATCTGACGCTGCGGGCCTGCTATTCCCGCGGTGTCGTCGTGCCGGCCTGGAAGATCGGTAAAAGATAACCGGCGGGCACAGCCTGCCATCACACCGAAAGCCGTTTCATCTGCCATCGGAGGCAAAGGACAGTTCCTTTTGCAATCACCGATGATGACAAGAAGATGAAACGGCTTTCGATTTTTTGTGTATGCCCGGCCAAAATCCAATTCCAAATGGGGTGAGAGATACCTTTGTCCGAATTTGTATTGCCCCCTGTTGTCCGATTCGGTTATGAATCCCGGTCTGATGATTGTTTGAGAAGAAAGGAGTGTGGTTGTTTCCGTGTAGCGTAGAAGAGGGCTGTCACGCCCCGAAAGACGGGAAAGCCCTCTGTGTGACGTTCATTGTTCGGGATATTGTTGGTAGATGGTCAGCCCGAAGTCGGCACTGATGAGGTACACATGTTCCATGATATCCGCCAGACTGTGTTCGTAGACCACCCATTCCTTGTTGCGGATGAAGAAATAAAGCTCGACGGGCAGTCCCGTATTGGTGGCCTCGAGTTGTCGTACCATTGACTTCATGTCGCTGTTGACATCGGCCCTTTGTGCAAGATATTTCTCCACGTATGTCCGGAACAATGCCATGTTGATGTCGCCCTCCTTCAACTCTTTCTCCGTGAAATAGCCTTTTTCGACGAGTCGTCTGCGGTCGTCGCCCGTGACGGTGCGGATGCTTCTGAAGTCGAAATACACCTTTCGTTTCGCCCTTCTTCCCTCGCTCTCCTGCATGCCTATCCAGTTTTGGAACGAGTCGTCGACCAAAGTCTTGGGCGAGACGGTGACGATGGTGTTGTCGAAGTTGCGCACCTTCACGGTCGTGAGGGTTATCTCTTCGACCGTACCGTCGGCAGATGCCTTGGGAACGGTGATCCAGTCGCCTTTGTGGACCATCTCGTTGCTCGTGAGCCTGATGCCCGCCACGAGTCCTTCGATGGTGTCCTTGAAGACCAGCATCAGCACGGCAGAGGTGGCTCCCAGGCCGGCAATGAGGGTCATGGGACTTTTGTTGATGACGATGCTCACCAGAATGATGACGGCAATGAATATCATCAATATTTTCAACACGTCGCGGAAGGTCTTGAAATACTGCTGCGTCGACGACCGCCGTTCGGTGTTGAGCAGATCAAACGAGTTGATGAAGACGATGGAAGTGCGCACGGTCATGACCGTCATGTAGACGGCTGTGAGCCGCGTGAGGACTTCGCCCGTCACCTCCGACTCGAAGAAGACGAGCGGCATGAGCTTCCACACGACGACGGCAGGCAGGATGTGGCATGCGGACGTGAGAACCGTGCGGTTGAAGAGCAGCCGTGCCCATTCCGCATCGGACTTCGAGAGGATGCGCAACGCGAGCGGCACGACGGCCCTGCGGAAGAAGAAGTCGGCAAACCATGCCAGAAAGATGACCACGGCAATCATCGACACATAGCGCGACACGGCCACGGAGGTGCCTGTCATGCCGGTGAGGCTGATGAGTTCTTCGACGAAATCTTTGATGGCGTACATTACCTGATGATCATTGATGGGTATCATGTGTGAACGGATTGAAGGATGATTACTGCGGACTGCACAACAAATGGCACACCCGGTCCTGGAATCTTCGGGCAGGGGCGACGGTGCGCAGGCCGTTATGAATGAACACGAAACACAGCGTGTGGCTGTTGGAGGCCGTGCAATAGCCTGCCAGCGAGCTTACGCCGGCCACCGAACCTGTCTTGGCACGGACGTTGCCCGAGGCGAACGAACCGCGCATCCGTGATTTCAGCGTGCCGTCGCGGCCGGCGACGGGCAGCGAGGCATAGAGGTGGTGGAAGATGTTGGCGTTTTGAAAGGCATAACGCAGGAAAGCCAGTTCGAGCTCGGCGGTGACGTAGTTGTACAGGGACAGGCCGCTGCCGTCGGCGATGCGGTAGTCGGAAGCCGGGAGTCCCACTTTCGAGACGAGGCCGTTGACGACGGCGGCGGCGGCCTTTGCCGTGGCCGTTTGTGTGCCGTCGTTGGTTCCCATCTGGTAGAACATGGCTTCGGCATAGAGGTTGTCGCTCTCTTTCATCATGCGGTGCAGCACCTGGTCGAGCGAATGAAAGCGCGAGCATATCTCAAAAGCGGCCGGGGGGCAGCGTTCTTCACTGACAGTGGCTTCGACGACGATGCCTGCCTGACGGACTTTCTGCATGAAGACCTCGGCAAAGCGGTCCTTGCCGTTGACGGTCAAGGGCGAGAGAACGGGGTTCCTGTCGTCCCAGCACCAGCCGGCACCCCACTGCTTGCCGTCCTTCATGGTCTTGTCCATGAGGACGGCACCGCGGATGGTGTCCACGCCCATTTTCTGCAGGCTCTCCACGAAGGCGTTCATGTCGTCGGTGTTGAATCGCGGGTCGAAGCCGCCCACGACATAAAGCCTTCCGTCGAGAACGCCCGAGTCGATGGTGCCGGTGTAACGCAGCGATGTCCGAAAGCGATGCGAGCCGCCCAATCGGTCGATGGCAGCCACCGCCGTGAGCAGTTTCATGGTTGAGGCGGGACGCATGAGCTGATGGGGTCGGTGGGCAAACAGCAGCGAATCGTCGGTGAGGTCGAAGACCATGAGCGACAGCTGCGAACGTTCGAAAAGAGGGTCGTCGACCATCTGTTGCAGACGTGCCTGCAACCCGCGGGGCCACGCTTGCAGAACGCTGTCGGCAGGAAAGGTTTCGACCAGCAGCGTATCGGAGCCGTTGTCGTCGGTTTCGTCGAAAGTGACGTCTTCCTGTGCCCACAACGGAACGAGGCACAGCCACAGGAGGCATAGGGAAAGGAACTTCTTACACATGGAGCCGGCGTTTTTGGAGTTCGTCGATGAAGCCCTGTATGTTGTCGGGTATCACCACCAGCAGATGTCTCGCACCGTATTCGACGAGTACGAAGCTGAAAATGCCGAAGAGAGCCTTCTGCTTCTGTAGCCGTATGATTTCATTAATATGTACAGAAAGATTGCGGAAGAAGCGGCCCCGATACACCTGCAGCCTGCCGTCGTCGGTCAGCGTGTAGGTGGTGTGCAGCGACTGTTCTACCTGAATAACTGTCAAAGCCGTTGGAATCAGTCCGACGAGGGCACTGACGGCCGTCGCCTGCCAGAAGAAAAACAAGGAGAGGGCCGCCAGCAGAACGGCGTAGAGAACGGCGGTGGGCGTTATGCGTTTGTGAAATACTCTGTTCATCTTGACTTATTTGAGGACAAAAGTACGAAAAAAAGCAGGAACCGCAAAATAAGCCGCGCACGGATGCCTTCCGCCGGCCTTCCCCGCCCCTGACGCCCGGCCCGTTCTTGTCATCCGGCGGCCCGTTCTGCCCCTCTTCCCCCTTCATGGCCTTGGCTTGCCGACTTCCGTCCGGTAAATCACATTCCACCGGACACACGGCTTCTGCCGATGTCGGCAGTACCAAGTACTGGTAGCG
>JALETQ010000009.1 GCA_022781445.1 Prevotella sp. | reverse complement strand
TAAATCCGCGTTGTACCATCTTCAAACATTATCACCGTAAAGGCGATGGGTTCATTCGTAGAAGGAACGTTATCATCTGCAAAAGTGTTCATACTAAAGAGCATGCAACATGCTGCAATTCCGATTTTTGCTAAAAACTTTTTCATAATTCTTAGAAATAAATACCTGCTTACTCTGTTAAAAGCTTTTCAGCATTCGCTTCCTTTGGACAGTTGGGTCTGCATCATCTTGTCGACTTGATTATGTTGTATATCTGTTTTGCAAAAATACTATATTATTTTTAGTTCTGCAAGAAAAAGTTACTTTATTTTAAGCCTACATCTTCATTCTTTTTATTACCAATAACCATTCGTTTACTCTTTGGGGATGGGAATAATTCGTAATGGATGCCATTAGCCGAGAATCAGCCAATCAACGTATTTCCGACTTCTTTACAGATAACGCGATACCAAAGTCTGGCATACGCGACCTCGGCAACGGTTTCCCGAACCATCGGCAACTTCATGAAAACCAATGATGAAGCCTTGTTGCAGCAAATATACTCATTTTTTTGCAAGCCATAACTTTTTTCTGCCACTTTTTTGCCTTTTTCTCATCAAAAAGCGGTGAATCATCCTTGTTTGTTTTCAGGAGAAGAAGAAAGAAGCCACGTCACCATCATCGCACATCCCGTCCGAACACCGGCTTCCATACCTTATCGAACACCAACCGGCCATCATGCCGTTTAGCCCCAATCGGCCATTGGATTCCGAGTCGGTTTCGTTTGATGGCCGGGCAGATGGTTTGTCGGTTTGTTGCTATCGTGGCGGGCTACGGCAAAACAAACCGACAGGCAAGATGCCGGACGGTGGACGAAACCGGACGGAAAGTGATATGAACGACATGAAATGTATAACCAAACGCTCTGATAACCGATTGGGGGTTAGCCCACCTTTCATGGCATTGATGACACTTCCCGACCGAAATATCGTAGCTTCCCGGAACCCTGTTTGTCGGTCTGTCTTGCCACAGTCCGCCACGCCTGCCACAAAAACAAACAAGCCGGTCGGCAATCTGCCGATACCGACTCGGAATCCAATGAACGATTGGGGTTGAGCATAACGATGAAACCGAACAGACAGGGAAAAGCAGCACCAATGCGCATCGGATTCCAAGCCGCTTCGGGACACATCCTTGTAAACGACATATCTTCCTGACAATCAAAACGGAATCCTCTTTATTTCCGGCTTCTTGAGATCTGACTTTTCAAAAGGGCAGGTCTTAGTCCGTAAAAGGGCAGGTCTTGCATGGCAAAAGGGCAACTTTCGGGAGACAAAAGGACACCTCTGACCATACCGGTCCGGACATGATGACCGATTTGGGTTCAACGACAAGCATCAGGAGTCTGTCCGGTCATCAAACAAACCCGGCTCGATCGGGAGAGATCGAGCCGGGTTGATGGGTTGAAAAATGCTTCCGATGTCATGCGGTGCGACATCGACCGCAAATCGTCTCCGGGCTCTGGAGCGGTGTCAGCGGTTGAGTTTCCATGTGGCACCGTCCTTGGTATCTTTCACTTCAAAGCCGGCGGCCGCCAGTTCGTCGCGGATGAGATCGCTGGTGGCAAAGTCTTTGGCGGCTTTGGCTTTCGAACGCAGGTCGAGAACCATGTCTACCACTTTGCCGAAAGCCTCCTCCCGGTCCTTTCCTGCAGAGGTGTTTCCGGGAAGGAATCCCAGCAAGTCGAAGGCAAACAGCTTCATCGCCTCTTTCAGTTCGTCCAGACAGCCGGCACAGATGGAGGCCTGGTGGTTCACAAGTTTATTGATGATGCCGCAGGCTTCGAACAGATGACTGATGACCAGCGGTGTGGCGAAGTCGTCGTTCATGGCGTCATAGCATTTGCCTCGCAACGACTTGACCACTTTTTCGGTCTCGGCATCGCAATGGTCTGCCGCAACGATGCGGTCGAGGTCGTTGATGGCGGCAAGCAGCTTCTCGAGTCCTTTCTCGGAAGCCTTGAGTGCTTCGTCCGAGAAATCTACCGTTCCGCGGTAGTGGGCCGACAGGATGAAGAAGCGGATGGTCATCGGCGAGAAGGCTTGTGTGAGGCTCGGATGCTCGCCTTTGAAGAATTGTTCGAGCGTAATGAAGTTGCCGAGCGACTTGCCCATCTTCTTTCCGTTGATGGTAATCATGTTGTTGTGCATCCAATACTTCACCATTTCTTCACCACTGCTGGCCACAGCTTGTGCAATTTCGCATTCGTGGTGAGGAAAAAGCAGGTCCATGCCGCCGCCGTGAATGTCGAATTTATCACCGAGATACTTACGTCCCATCGCCGTACACTCGCAGTGCCATCCCGGAAAGCCGTCACTCCAAGGACTGGGCCAGCGCATGATGTGTTCGGGTTGGGCCGCCTTCCACAGCGCAAAGTCTGCCTGATGGTGCTTCTCCCCCACGCCGTCGAGTTCGCGCGACTCGTTGGATGCGTCTTCGACATTGCGTCCCGAGAGGATGCCGTAATGGTGTTTTTCGTTGTATTTCCTGATGTCGAAATACACCGAGCCATGACTTTCGTAGGCAAATCCGTTGTCGATGATTTGTTTCACAAGCTGCTGCTGCTCGATGATATGACCCGTTGCGAGCGGCTCGATGCCGGGAGGCAGTACGTTGAGGGCCTCCATGGCCGAGTGGTATCGATTGATGTAATGTTGTGCAACCTCCATCGGCTCGAGTTGTTCGAGTCTGGCTTTCTTGGCTATCTTGTCCTCTCCTTCGTCGGCATCATGCTCCAAGTGTCCCACATCGGTGATGTTTCGCACATAGCGCACCTTGAAACCGAGATGCTTCAGATAACGGAACACGATGTCGAACGTGATTGCCGGACGGGCATGTCCCAAGTGCGGGTCGCCATAGACGGTCGGACCACAGACATACATGCCCACATTGGGAGCATGGACGGGTTCGAAATGTTCCTTACGACGGCTGAGAGAGTTGTAAATTACGAGATTATTTTCCATCTGATTCTATTGTTTGGGGATTGCAAAATTAAGCAAAAGCAGCGTGATAACAAAACTTTAGCCTGCTTTTTCCCACTCCGTGAATAGTCAAGCCCCCTACATCCCCGACCGTTTGTCAGTCCTCCGAGGCATAACGGATGCCGGAAAATGTCATGGACAACATGGTATGTAGGGAAAACGGTCTGATGACGGATTCGGGTTCAGCCCGGCACAACGATCCCGGCAGGGTAAAAAAGAAGAGGAAGCCTCGCCAACGGTCGGCGGAACTTCCTCGTCGGTT
>JALETQ010000035.1 GCA_022781445.1 Prevotella sp. | reverse complement strand
TTTCAATACCGAAAGAAAGTAAGTATTGTTTAACTGCTGGGTATTCATCAATATTGTAATGGCGTGAGGGGAAAGTGGCAATAAGCCATAGTTCAGCCCACTCATATCCATATCTCTTAATATCCCTGCCACGCAAAATCGCTCAAATTATTTACGCTATCTTTGTTCTGTTTATTGGTGACTGCACATAAGGTTTTGTGCAGGTTGTCTGATTTCGAGAACAGCAAGATATTGGTATCCACCGTAGCACTCTCAAAAATCTTCACTCCAGCAAAATCGATCAATAACATTGGATTTGTTTTATTGGCAAAGAAACCTCTTGTCTTGTCGCCATACCCTGCTCGCATCCATTTGTTTGATGTGATGTAGCACAGATAACCGCCCTCTTTCAATAGTTGCCATCCTCGTTCATAGAACAAGCAATAGATGTCGCCAGTACGAGCAAAAGTAGAATATCCGCAGTCCTCGTACAACTTAGCTAATTCACCACTATTATTCTGAAGTTGAATATACGGCGGATTGCCAATGACGATATCAAAACCATCAGCCACTCCGAACATCCATTCAGGATCAAAGAATGAACTTGTATCATTCTGATCGTATGGATTCCATTTCGCTAATTGTTTTGCATCGTCTTGAGCGAAACCATTATCGTCAGACAGCAGGTTAATCAGTTCCCCACGTAACTCTTCGTCCTCCTTTCTTAGACGGTATTTAGTAGATGCCGACTTTGCAGAGAAATGCTTATGTCTTATCTCTGCCAACTTTCTTTTTGTTTGTTCAATCTCCGGGTTCTCAAAGAGATTTCCTTGCAGATCTCTCTTTTTCTTTGCAATAAGCGTATTGGCTGACACAAACTTCGTTTCGAGGTTTGGAAGCGTTGGTATGCCAAAGTTGGGCTTTGACGCATCTTTCTCACAATCACATATCAACGAAATAAAGAAGCGTAGCTTTGTAATCTGTGCTGCTATGCTTTGTATGTCGCTACCATAAAGGCAATTTCCAATAACCGATAGTTTCAAGTCATATACATTTTCATCTGGCGAAATACGCTTCAGTATCTCAACTATTCTGTTGAGCAGTCCCATTGGGAACGCCCCAGATCCACAGGCTGGGTCAAGTATCTTTACACGCTTTAATCGTTCTGCTGTCTTCTTATATTCTTCTGTATTCGCCTCGTCAAAGCTGAAATCACTACCGAACAATGAACGCACAAAATCATTGTTGCCCAAGTAAGCAATAAGACTTTCGTCAACCATATAATTGACTATTTCACGAGGAGTATAGAATGACCCACTCTGATTACGTGCCGTTTCTCTCGTCTCAGGGTTGTAAGCTCCAAGAAGATTCTCGAACACCTTACCCAAGAGTTCAGGATCAAGCGCAACCTGCTGCTCTTCTGGAGAGTTCTCTTCAATGGTGAAGTTATAACGGCTTAGGATGGATATCAAACCTGTTTCGGGCGCAAAGAACAGGTTATTAGGAACAACAGCGCGATGCTTGAAACGCCCATCAGCAAATCGCGCATCGTTTCTGCTGAAACCATCGAAGTTATAGCACTGCTCCACTCCATCACTATAACGTGTCTTATCCAGGCACTCAAACAGCCCACCATTCAAGAATGGAACTTCTGCAAACAGATTGATAACTTCCTGCTCACTGATAGAAAATAATTCCGCATAGCGGTATAGCGTCTTGACATCACGCTTACTTGAGGAGGCGAACTTACGGGTATTCCCATTCTCATCCTTGATAGCACGGTTCAACGTACCAAAGAAAAGATTTTGCAGGATAGCATTGTAATAATTCCCCTCCGTTTTACTATACGGGTCAAAGTCTTTGAGGATAGTTGAGAGGAAATCAGCATCAAAGATACGATCGGGTACCAACTCTTTTTGTTTGATAAACCAAACAAACATGATACGCGTTATCATGCGGATTATTTTCTTCTCAATGTCATCTCGGTCATCATCTTCTATAGCCGTATCATTGGGAAAAGTTATATTTGACGCGTCACTAACAGCCCACTGATACCATTCAAACAAGTCTCTGTAGAATTGTTTAGTAAGTGCTTCGACAGAGAATGCTGTCTCAATTTTCGCTACATCCAGTGCTCCTCTGCTTTCATATAGCTTTCTGAAGTTCTCGGCTGCCGTGCGACAAGATTGTCCAGGACCCAGCAAGAATGTGTATCGTTTACTATCTGTGACATCTTTCTGACTACCTTTCTTATGACAAAAGGTGAAACGCCAATCCCAACGAGTATCATTCTCATAGTGAAAGAGCATAAAGGCACTGGAATAATTCTCCATGACCTTACGGATAAGGCGTTGAATGTTTACGCGGTTTCGCTCCATCATCACACGATCACTAACCGTGACATCGAAAATCTGTAGTGGCTGCACCCCTATATCTATCTGTCCCACTTGCTTGATACTACATATTCCTGTTGCTTCAGCCAACGGTTTTTCTTCAGGATTATTTTCCAAGAGCTCTGTGTCAGAAAAAGTTTCAAACTTATCTTCACCAAAGATAGGGAAAATAATATTGTTGAGGAATGAGTTCCAGCCTTGATACTGGCTACTTAAATACTTCTTGAATGACTCTATATCAAATGTCTCTATATCCATGAGGTTGTCTTTTATTTTCGTTACTTGATAGTTCCTAAAACAATTGCTGCTACGCCCTGCTTACTTTCCACAAGGGCTACAAGCTTACCGATTTCACGCTCCAGAATTTCATCAATATCCTGTTGCTTGATGGTAAAAAAGCTTTGGTTACGATTTTCTAATTCTTGCTTTATTGCCAACATCTTTTTAATGATGTCAAAGTTTCCTTTGTCAACAAGTTTTCGTGCACTCTCCAGAAGTTTCTTTGACTTTGCTGAGATAGTGTCGTTCTCATAGAGTTTTACGACAATTCCCTGTGCCAGCGTACGTTTATCTCCTGCCCTTGATCTTTTAATGCGAACGAAATATTGATTATACGTCTTTAAGGCTTCATCCGAAAGTTGCTGCCAGTTATCAGGCAATGGTATGCGCTTAACATTCTCATCTACCCGCATTTCCTCAAGTAGCTCAAGTAAAGAGATTATCCGAGTGTGCTTTTGTCCATCTTCCTCTTTACGCATTCTGACGGCCAGCCGTGCAGAGCGAGGAGCTTTCACAACAAAGTATGCTGTACCACTTGTAGCCTGTGCTATCTCCCATTCGCCCTTAGTTTGCTCTATCTGTAGATAGCGTTCATGATGCTCCTTCTTGTATTGTTTTAATTCAAAGATATACTTCTGCAAGGGTGACTCCTCACCATTAATAGCCTCGACAAGTTCATGATGCACAATCGTTTCCTCTTCTGAGAAAATCTTGCTATCCTCACCAAAGAGTATATGGAATGATTGTAACTTAGTGTGTGCTTTGCGAACCAACTGTATTTGAGCATCACCTTCAGCACTTGGCATAAAGTTATACACATAAACGAATGGTTCTTTACTGCCAATACGATTTACACGTCCAATACGCTGCATTAAGCGAGTGGAATTCCATGGCGTGTCATAGTTCAAGATAACATTGGCACGATGGAGGTTTACACCTTCAGCTAAGACTTCTGTCGTAATAAGAACATCATAGTCATCTTTCCACTCACCATCATAATTGGCATCAAAATTTTCCTCAATGGTATGTTCCAGTTCATCACGGTTAGCAGCAGTAATGGCAAGAACTTTGTAGCCCTTTGCTCTAACAGCTCTAACAAGCGATTCAACCGTATCTATTGCTTCCGAGAAGATAACCAACTTTCCTGACGTATTCTTTTGAGGATTGAATAGTTCAGGCTTGATGTTTTCTTTGAAAGCATCAAACTTTGGGTCTTGTGAGTTACGTGCCCATCGATCATAGAGGTTAGAAATGAGTCGGAAGTCTTCTTTCAGTTGGGTATAGTATTCCTCTTTAAAGTCCTTACGCGTATATTCAGCATTTTGCCCTTTCTCGTTGCGCCCTTGTTCTGTCAGTTTTTTTATTTTGCCTCTAATGTCCTCTACGCAATCGCTAAAAGATACTTTCTTTCCTCGTTTTTTAGTCTTTGCCTCGAAGTCAAGTTCTTTGTTTACGTCAATTTGTGGACATACAAAGATAGTATCATTCTCCCACATCTTAATCATGTTCTCAGTGTAATAGCGCAAGTTCGATAGAGATTGCGTAAAAGCCGAGAACGAACTTTCAAGACGTTTCACAAGAAGGTTCTGCATGATGGTGGCAAGCTGTTTTGCCACATCACTCACACCACGGTTGCCTCGACCCGTATGTTTCTTTTCGTTGGCTGGATTGGTAAAGTATTCAATCGCACGATAACGGAAATACTTCAGCCACTCATCCGTCTGTAACTTTTCTACTTCCGTAGGAGCAATAATCGTCATTGTGTCAGAGAAGAGCTGCGCCAACTCATCATCCATAACATATTCAAGATTATTTGGTCCAACAATCTCAGGAAAGATCAGCCCTTCTGCCTTCATATCGTCGCCGTAATATTCTTTAACGTCAGTTCTTGTTCTGCGCTCAAGGATATCAATTAGAATGCAATCACGTATTTTCTTTGAGACAGTATTGAGCCGCACCCGGCGTTCGTCAGTTGGAATGTCATGGATAAGTAGCCCTGTTTCCTTGTCTACTTTCGGCTTACTAATAAGGAGGTCATACTCTCTATTTATGTCGGCAAAGAACTTTTCTATATTTCCTCCTTCAGCCTTCTTTAGCGTACTATCATTATGGTTGCGCTCAAAAAGGTAAATTTGATTCTTCAAATCATTCGGACGATTATTTTGCGGTGTGGCAGACAGAAGTCCAATATAGGGGTATGTGCCTGTATTAGAGCCAATCTTCTGTATCAGTTGGTCAAGCGACTGATACATCAGTGTGTTGCTATTACGGAACTTATGACTCTCATCAATAATAATAAGTCCATAATCCTTATCTTGTAGCATCCCTTCAAATTCACCAGTATCAGCGCTGTCATCATCTTCCCAGCTTTCATCTTCGGTAACATTTCCGATTCGTCCAGTTGTGATGAAGTCAATGTAGGGCGCAATCTTCTCGTCAGAATCTTTGTCGAACATGGTAATAGCCTTCTTCCAACCCGACTGAATGGCAGGAGGAGTAATGACCAACACCTTACGTTCTCGACCATCATCTTCTGGCACGGACAGAAAACGCTTGATGATAAGCGTTCCAATAATTGTCTTACCAAGTCCTACTACGTCAGCCAACATAAAGCCACCATGTTCGCGCATAATACCAAGGCATCGCTTGACGGCTTCTATCTGATACTTCAGTTTGTGAATCTTTGATGGTAAATAGGATTCTATCTGTTGTCCGAGCGATGCGTCTACGACATCCCCAAATTGAATTTGCAACAATTTGATATACTGCTCATAGGGGGTAAACTCTTGAACAGCATTTTTTTGTATATCAATGTAGATAGGCGACTTCTTGATAATCTGTTCCAAGAACTCCTGTGTCCAGTCTTCTGAGCATTCCCACTTCTCTTCAAACCAACAAATATGTCCTTTTGAATTTGATCCATGTGTGGGTCGAGCTGTAATACGTGTGGGATCGGTCTCAAGATAATTCAATTCGGCATTTCCCAATAATCCTTTCTGCGTAAAGTTAGAACTGCCAATGATACCATAAGAAAAAGAAGGACCTGAAAAAATATAACATTTAGAATGTAAGAATTCGTCTTCACCTTTAGCATTTTTCGAATAGATGCGTATCTGCATTTTACCATTACCACAATACTGGAGCAGTAGATCTATAACACTCTTGTACTCATCTTTTATTTTAAGGCCATGTATATCAGTCCGTATAAAATCATAAGGATAACTTGCGTCCTTGTACTTTGGGTTTGCAAGTAATGAGGTATAAACATAAGGGTCATTACCTATAAGAAGTTCAAGCGATGTCCCGTCACGTTCCAAAAAACTTGTAAGTTCATTGAGAACAAGCGTCATACCAGGTATGTCCCAATACCCAGTTGCTATCTGAATTTTATCGATACCCTCAGCCAAAATACACCTCTTTATATAGGTTTGCATAGAGAGTGAATCGGAAGAATTATCTATCAGGTTGTTGTGCATCATTTTACCAATTCTTTGGGTGAAACTCCGAGCAAGTCTGCCACTTTGAAGATGATAGCAAGATTAGGCTGCTTGCGGTTGCAAACATAGGCGTTGGTGATACTGAAACTCATACCCAACTCTTTGGCGAGCCATGTTTGAGTGATACCTCGCTTCTTCAAATGCTCCTTGATGAGATTGCTATGCTCTTTCTTCTGTCCCATTAGATGATTGTTTATCTTGATATTGTCTACAAAGTTATGAACTTATAATGAATAAAACGAAGAAAAACGGAACTTTCACGCTACTGGAAATAATTTCTCCAGTGAGAGGGCATCAAAAGTAATCTCTTAAACAATCATTGATAATTGAGAAACAATGTGCGCTAGTCCGAAATAGTCCACTTTTTAAATGTATATTTAGCGTTTTGATAGTCGTTGATTTCCTTGCATATCCCTATTCTTCCTGCTATATCCATACCTCTTGGAATAACATCAAAAGCCCTCTACTTTTGCATCGTCAGAACTGACAAATACTCTATGCGCAAGGGTGAGTTATTAACTTCAAGACACAAGGAATTATGACGATAAACGAATTATTGGGCAAGCCTGTGTGGCAGATGACTGGTGAAGAGTTGCTTTTCCTTGCACAGCACGGCAATATGTCCACAAGTGGAGAGGTAACGAAGGCTTCCTCCAAAGAAGAAAGACGATATGTGTATGGCTTGGCTGGCATTGCACGTCTCTTTGGGTGTAGTTTGCCTACAGCTAACCGTATAAAGCAGAGTGGTAAAATCAATCATGCCATCACGCAAGTAGGTCGCAAGATTATTGTGGATGCCGACCTTGCGCTGGAGTTGGCAGGACGAAAGACTGGAGGACGAGGATGAATACGACAGATTATGAAAACATTTGGAAAGCCTCACTTATCCATGTTACGGACGAGTTTACGCTTCCTCCAGTTGTACTGCAAGCAGGTGAAGCCATTATTAGCACACTGGGTAATTTCAGTGTGTCAACAGGAAAGGCGAAAGCCAAGAAGACTTTCAATGTAAGTGCCATCGTTGCAGCAGCCCTTGTTAATGGGCAGGTGCTGGAGTATCGGGCATCATTTCCAGAATGTAAACGCAATATCCTTTACTTTGATACAGAGCAAAGCCCTTATCATTGCCAACTTGTGATGCAACGCATTCTGCGATTGGCAGGCCTGCCGACTGATAGAGAGCCCGAGCATTTGAAATTCAGCCACCTCAGAGCCATTGCAGACCCGAACGAGCGCAGAGAAATCATTCGTTATGCCATCTACAACACGCCCAACGTGGGACTGGTGGTCATTGACGGCATTCGTGATTTGATGCTCGATATCAACAATTCAACGGAGGCAACCAAGTTAGTGGGCGACCTAATGCAATGGACGAGCGAGCAAAACATCCACATACAGACCGTCTTGCATCTCAACAAGGGAGACGACAACGCGCGAGGGCATATCGGGACGGAACTCAACAACAAGGCTGAAACAGTTTTTCAAATCACGAGGGATAACACTATGCCTGAACGCAGTATTGTTGCACCCTCCATTATTCGCTCCAAACCCTTTGAAAAATTTGCCTTTAGGCTCCAAGAGGTTGAAGATGAGATTTGCATTCCCCAAATAGATTTCTCGTATTCCGACAATGAACGGAAGTCACATCGTTTCTCCTACCAAGAGTTAAGCACTAACGAACATCGAAAGGCGTTGGAGCCAGTCTTCTCTACAAGCGAAATTCTGCCATATAGTAAACTTATCGTAGCTCTTAAAGAGGCTTATGCTAAGATTGTGGGGCTATCCTATGGGCAAACTAAACTCAAGGAACTTTTGCAATTCTTGCTCAACAAAGGCATAGTGGTTAAGGAAGAACGAGGAAAATATCGGCTCAGCCATAATTCTCTACAATAAAACCTTTGGTCGGTCGGACACAGGCTATATATACCTGAACCAACCCGACCAAAGAGAAATAAGTTTGGTCGGTCGCAAATGGGTGCCTATAGTGTACGACTGTCTGACCAATCCTAAACCCTTCAGCCTCCAAAAGAAAAAGGCTGAGAGTTATTCTTTTCAAACATCAAAACAAAATCACAATGGAAATACAAAATATCAAGCAAATCTCTATCACAGATTATTTGCAGCAACAGGGTTATTCACCTGCACGAGTACAAGGAATTCATTTTTGGTACTGCTCCCCACTTCGTAACGAAAGTACGCCATCATTCAAAGTAAATACAGAGCGTAATCAATGGTATGACTTTGGAACTGGCGAACATGAAGATATTATTGACCTTGTACGTACTTTACAGCATTGTACCATGTACGAAGCCATTGACTTTCTAATCGGTTCAAAACAAATAGTGCATCAAGATTTTTCTTTTGGCGGTGAAAGAAAAACCTCTAAGCACAAATTAGAAATCATATCTGTGCAATCACTTACCAATCCTTATTTGTTACGTTACATCGCAGAGCGAGGAATATATCTCAGCATCGCTAATAGATTCTGTTCTGAAATTCGATACAATAATACCAATCGGACATACTATGCCATTGGATTTGCAAACGATGCTGGCGGATGGGAAATTCGTAGTTCTTATTTCAAAGGCTGCATAGCTCCAAAAGCGATTACAACTATTAGTAAAGGCACAGACGTTTTACAAATCTTTGAAGGGTTTATGGATTTCCTTTCGTGGCAAACGCTAAATCCATCCTCAACTTGTAATGCTATTGTTCTTAATTCTTTGGCTCTTTTGCCACGTATTCAAGAGAAGTTAAAAAGCTACAAGCAAGTTGAGAGTTTTCTGGACAATGATGAAGCAGGACGAAAATTGTTTGAATTTTTGAAGCAGTTTTACCCATCTGTCATAGACGGTTCTGTTCGCTATCAAACTCACAAAGACCTCAACGAATGGCTTGTATCTCAGTCCAAAGTGCAAGAAAGTCAACCTTCGTTACTGACCACGAAGCGTGGCATCAGAAGATAGTGTTTATCTGGGAAGCAAGTTTGTGTTTTGAATGTCTCAAAACCTACTTGCTCCCACCTTTGGGAGGTGAAAATCCCGTTGGTCTCATCAAAAAAATAAAAAATGGAACAAAAGAATAAAGGTGGTCGACCCACCAAGACATTATCAGAGAAACGGAAATATCAAGTGCTTCTTCGGCTTAATACAATGGAGTACTACACCTTGTTGGGCAAAGCGAGAGAAGCCTCCATCACTCGTACCGAGTTTCTGCGTCGGCTCATTGCAAAAGCAGAAGTTAAGGCACACATCAAACCCGAAGAGATGCAGCTCATCCGCACAGTCTCAGGTATGGCAAACAATCTTAATCAGATTGCCCATCGACTCAATGCTTTCGGAATCTCTGCACTCAATGAAGATCTGAAAGCTCTGAAACAACTTATTCACGAACTTATGAAACGCTTGAAACCATGATTGCAAAAATTATCAAAGGAACAAACTTCAGTGGAGTTGTCAATTATATGCTTAGCAAACGTGAAGATGAAGCCAAGGTTTTACAAGCCATAGGTGTACGCAGTTCTTTGCCAAATGACATTGCACACGACTTCAACTTGCAAGCCTCTATGCGTCCAAGTGTACAGAAGCCTGTTTGTCATACGATACTCTCATTCTCGGCACATGATACCGAGCGATTGACAGATGATGTGATGATAAAGATTGCCAATGAGTATTTAGAGAAGATGGGCTATGGCAATACGCAGAGCCTTATCGTAAGGCACAGCGACCGCCAGCATCCGCACTTGCACATTTGTATCAATCGCATTGGCAATGATGGCAAGACCATCAGCGACCGCAATGAGAAATACCACTCAACAAAGATTTGCCGAGAACTGACCGAGCGTTATGGTTTGACCATTGGAGAGGGGAAGAAGGCGGTAAACCGCCACCGACTGCGAGGAGAAGATAAATTACGCTATGAGATATTCGATGCCATCAAAGCTATATTACCTCAATCGCAGAACTGGAAAGATTTTGTTTCAGGTTTAGAACAACAGGATATTGCCACTCGTTTCAAAACGAAAGGCAATACAGATGTAGTGCAAGGAATCATCTTTGAAAAGGACGGTTACAGTTTCAGTGGCTCAAAGATAGACCGTTCCTGCTCTTTCTCGCGCCTCAATGCAGAGATAGAGCAAAACATCCAGCAAGCGCAACAGCATCTATCAAAAGAGCCAATGGCACATTCGACAGATGAAAGCGTATATACTTCCGATTTATCCGAGGCACTTGACGAAATCTTTACGATGCCGATGCCAAGTGGAAGTGTAGATGTTGATGAACTCCGCTTTCAAAAGAAACTTCGCAATAGAGCTAACCGCAAACGTAGAATTTAATGACCTCAAAATTACAACTGTATGAACAATGAAATAGCCCCTGTTCTCGATATGCTCGAAGAACTCAAACAAGAATGCAAAGCCATCAGCAAAGCACAAGCAGAACTTCGCACTACGCTTGCAGAACAGTCTGCTAGCCCAAAAGCAGAGCGCACTACAACGCAAGAGACCGTGCAAATCCATCTTTCCAAAGAGACGCAAGGGTAAAATTGACCCCTGCACCAGGACTTTACAAGGGTCAAATATACGGTACCCAAGATGGGCAAATCTTGCCTGGCCAAAAGGGTCAAAGTTACGTGGCTTTTCCAACAGTCCGTATTTCCCGCCCGTCGGCCTGCCCGGGCTGATGACCGGAGACGGGCGGAAAGGAAATCCCCGGCAATCGGGAGTCGCGATTGTCGGGGATGTGGTGTGGGGCGAGCCTTGCCGCACAACTCGCATCGGGGTTTTGCCGAAGGGTTGTTGAAGGGCAGGGGAGGGTGTTATCTCACCACGATTTTCTTGTTGCCGCGGATGTAGATGCCTTTGGGCAGTTTGCCGGCGTTCATGCGGACACCCTGCAGGTTATAGATGGGCAGGTCGGCACTGTTGCCGGTGATGTGTGTGGCGATGCCGTCCGCGATGTCGGTCTTGATTTTCACCTCATCGAGCAGCATGCGCTTGGCAGGCACGAAGGTGATCCTCACGGGTCCGTTGCCCGAGAGGGTCGCCGTGCAGGCCGTCCACTGGTCGGCCGTGAGGGCAAACTCGCTCTTGGAGAAGGTCACGCCCGCACTTCCCGCGAGCGTGAGGGTGGGGGTGTCGGATCCGAAGGGTGCCGCCAGGAAGGTGAGCTCGGCCTCGCCGTTGAGGTTGATGACGGGCGTTGTCATCGACCCCGACTTCTTGTTCGTGCCCGACTTGACGCACTTGTCGGCACCGCTCATGGCCGGTCCGTCCCATCCGTCGTTGTCTGCATCGAAGTCAGCCGTTCCCACTTCGCCCCCTCCGAAGATTCCGTCGTTGCCTCCCTTGCCCTCGCAGGCGTTGAACGATTCGTAGAAGATGACACCTTCTTCGGCATTTGTGGTGTCGGCCTGTTGCGAACGGTCCTTGAAGGTGAACGAGACGGTGCCGTCGCGGTTGATGAGGATGTCGCCGACGGTCACGTTGAGTAGTCGCCGCCCGTTGAGATTGCGGTGGTAGAGAGTGGCCGCCGGCACGGAGTTGTTGCCGATGCTGTCGTTCTGCAGGCAGGGATAGGCATCGGTCTCTTCGGTCGTCTTCCACTTCGTCATGCCGTTGACGCTGAAGTATCCGGAGTCATCGTCGTTGTCGGCATGCAGGATGGTGAGTCGCTGGTGGTCGTTCGTGATGCCCGGCAGTCCGTATGCGGTGAAGTCGCCAACGGCATTGACCACGTTGTTTGCCCATAGGATGGAGTCGAAGTCGACGTGTGTCACGAGCATGCCCTCGCCCGGCACGTAGGTGTCCCATCCGGTTTGCCGTCGGTTCTCGAGCAGATAGTACTCGTCGGGATACGCCTTGTTGTAGATGATGTAGGTGTCGCCGCCGCCGATGCTGGCTTTCATGCCGTTCACGACGGTGTCGCCCAGCAGTTCGACAGGCTCTTTCCATCCGACCGTCATGCGTTCGTAGGCGGTGTATCCGATGGGCACGAAAGTGTTGCCGGCATAGGCTCCGGCATCCATGAGGTCCCAGTTGCCCATGCCGAAGTTGCCGGTGTAGAGGATGTCGTAGGTGTCGGGAAATCCCATGCAGTGGGAAAACTCGTGGCAGATGATGCCGATGCCTTCGATCTCTCCGTCACCGTTGATTTCGTTGCTGCAGGCATACCGGTCGATTTTCACGCCGCCGATGGTGAGCGTCTTGCCGTAGTCCGATTCGGAAAGGTTCCATGCGTGTGGCCAGATGGTGGCCGCGGCATTGGTTCCGTCGGCTTCGCCCATGCCGGCATAGAGGAAGTACACCTGGTCGGCCATGCCGTCCTTGTCCCAGTCGTAGTCGGCAAAATTGACCTGCCCCTCGACGGCCTTGCAGGCTTCGGCGGCCATCTCGCCCGGCCGGAGGTCGTTGTTGTCGGGACCGTTGCCGCCGTAGTAGGCCGCTTCATGGGACATGGTGACCGGGCCGACGACATCGAAGTTGAGGGTGAACTGTCCGAAGCTCTGGTCGTGGAAGTAGTCCTGCAGGCTGCCTTGGAAGTTTCCGTACCTGAAGCCGCGCTCGTTGGCGATGCGCTGATAGAGAGCTTGGTCGTGACCTGCGCCGAACTTGGTGTCTTGGAACTCGACAAGGATAATCAGTCCGCGCTGTGTGCCTTGGAAAATGCCCTTGTCTACTTTTCCCAGTCTGTTGGGTGTCATGCGTGCCGGCATCGGTCGCCGTGCCTTGCTGCGGGCATAGGCTTGCCGGAGGTCGGCTTCCTTGACGGGGCGGCAGATGCCTTGGGGATCGACCTGATAGAGATTGCGGTCGGCATCGGCATAGTAATGCATGTTCTCGTCGCCCATGAGTTGCACTCTCACTTCCGTTCCGTCGGCCAGGCGCACTTGTCGCCAAAGCCCTCTCTTTGCCGGCACGGCACCGGCAAAGAGTGAACTCAGGAGAAGACCCGTGACTATGATGTTTCTTTTGATGTTCATAGCTGTCTGATGAATTATTTGACTACCACTTTTCTGACCATTCCGCCGGTCTTGACGATGTAGATGCCGCGCGGAACAGATACCGTTGTCGTTGGTTCGGCAATGCCCTTGAAGAAGGTGATGCCATCTTGGTTGACCACGCTGATGTTCTCTCCGGCGACACCGTTGATGACGATGCAGCCTTCGCCTCCGCGGATGCTTGCCCCGGCAGATGCCTGTTCGTCAATACCGGTGGCGGTGGCATATACGTTGGAAAGACTCGATTCGCCTTCCTCGTAAACGGTGGTAAGCCGGTATCTGTGTGCTTCACCGGCACTACCCTTGTCGGTATAGGCTAACGTTCCGGCGGGAACGAATGCAAGGAACGTTCCGTCGCGATAGATGTTGTAACCCTTGACGGTCATGGGTTGGGGCTCGTAGGTGATGTCGTCGAGCATCAGCAGGAACTTGTCGGCCGAGACGGTGTGGATGGCAAAGTACTTCGTTCCTTCGGGAACATTGACGGTGTATTCGGTCCATTGGTCGGGAACGTTGTCGAAGTCGGCGATGCGGTCGGTGAAGTGGGCAACCTCGCTGTCGGTCTTCGAGGCCATGACTTCAAAGTGTTCCTTGAGGCTTACGCCGTCACCGGCATCGGCGAAGAGCGATTTTGCCCAGATCTTGACGGTCTGTGCCTTGCCGTTGAGCAGCGGTGACACGAACCAGTCGTCGTTGTGCCCGGCAGGTGCGCTTTCGGGATCGGCGGCGAAGCAGCCGAGGAACTGGCTTCCTGTATGGGGGGCAATCATCGGATTCTCTTCCAAGTCGACTTCGGCAGCCTCGGGATTGAACACGATGTATGCCATCGGGTCGGCATAGTGGGGGAAGACGATGCCCTTGATGCCGTAGGTGTATGCCTTGTCGAGGTCGTAAACGTTCCATCCGCCGATGTAGTTGATGCTCCATGGTTTATAGGATTCGAAGGTTTCGGTCTTCACGGTTTCCTGTTCGGGAGCGTTCCATGTCAGCACCACGTCGCTGCCCGTCTCCGAACCGGAGAGCTTCGTGTTGTCGAAGTGGTCGTTCTTCACCACCATGACCGGATCCGAATAGCTTGCGTTGTTGCCGTTGTATTCGTCGCCCGCGCAGTTGACGACGGCACGGAAGTAGAGTTCTTCGGCATCGTTGACGTTCGCGACATAGTTGAACGTATAGACTTGTTCTTCGGTCGGGTTGACGGCTTTGCCCGTCTGTTGTTCCACGAGCTTGCTGTTGCAGTAGAGTTCCACCCGGTAGTCGCTCACGGCCTTGGTGCCCTCGTTGCTCACCTTGATGTTGAAAGGTGCCGGCTTGTTTACCTTCGCGGCCTCGGGTGCGAAGATGGCGGCGGCGAGGTCGGTGCCTTTGCGGTCCTTGAGGTCGAGAGCGTCGACGAAGACAGGTTCCTTCACGTCGTTGACGACGGCGTGCAGGCGAAGCACCATGAACTCTGCCTTACTCATTCCTTCAATGGGGACGATGGCTTTGCGCCATCCTCTCTCGCCGGTGAGCGTGGAGAAGTCGATGGAGGCTATGACAACGTCTTCGTTTTGCATCCTCGAGGCAATGATTTCGAGCTTGTTATTCACGCCCGGCGTGGCATAATAAGCAAATGTGAGGTGGGGTGCCGGCACATTTCGGATGGCCAGTTTGCCGGAGGATATCCATCCTTCGTCGCCGGGTTCTTCGGCTTCGAAGTTGAGGCAGCCGCCGTCACCGTCGTAAGCCAGTGCCGTGGTGCATCGCCAGTTTTTCTGTTTCTCGAACTGCCACCACCACAAATTCTCTTGTGCCACCTTGCCTTTGGCAAACGATTCGACGAAAGGCAGCCGGGCGGGCTTGCCCGTACAGAGGTAATTGGAGGGTTGCTTCTTGCTCGTACCTGCCTTGCTGGTGGCACTGACGAAGTATTGTGTCACGCCTGTCACGGCGTATGGCGTGGCGTCATCGTTGATGAAGTCGGTTTCCTTGATGCCGCTGGCAATCTCTTCTTCCACGACGTTATAGACGGTGTAGGTCACTTGCCCCGGATCTACGTAGCCGTTGTGGATGCCGACGGTCGAAACCTCGTCCCATTCGGCGGTGTAGGTCTTGCCGTTGTCGATGAGTCGCACGTTGGCAGGTGGCATCGGCGTGTCGATGCCGATATAAACCTCCTTCGAGATCTTTCTTCCTGCTCCCTTGTCATTGTGGGCAATGGCCGTGAATACATTCATGCCGTCCTTGCCTCCCGGAAGGTTGACGGTGAGATCCGTGCCCGGCTTTGGGCTGTCGAAGGTGTGAACCAGCGTGTCGTTGCGCAGCAGTTCGACCTTCGACAAGGCAGTCAGCGTGTTGCCTGCAGCATCGAGGAGGGGTGTGCGCAAGGAAACTTCTGCATTGCGTTGGCCTTTTTCGCCCGCTTTCACGCTGTAGTTGGTGACCGAGTCGGGTGCCGCAGTCTTCGAACCTTCCTTGATGCTGATGTCATCGACGGCGATATAGAAACGTCGGTTTTCATTGGACGTGATGCCGTGGATGCCGAAACGATAATCGCCCGTTGCCGTTGCCGTCACCTCTTGGGTGAAGACGTTGTCGTCGGTGTCGGGAATGTCAATGCCGGCATTGATGACTTGATAGGTCGAAGGGTCGTCGCCCGGACCGAAGCCAACGGCAATGCGCTCGGCATAGAAACCTCTCCAATACTTGAAACTGAGAATGTAGGTGTGGTTCTCTTCCAGCCTGATGAGCGGTGTGAGCAACCAGTCGTCGGTCGAATTGGTGGGATGGGAACTGCATCGGGCATAGGGATTCTCGTCTTTGTGCCACGCCCATGTGGAACCGTCGTTGTTGTTGTCCACTACAATGAATGAACTAAACGATGATTGGTTGCTGAAGTCCTCAAAATAGGGGACAGTCTGACTGACTTTCCTCGGAAAACCGAGTGCTGCCGCTGCACCGTCTGTGGGCAGGGCTTGTACCGCAAGGGGCACTCCGATGGCTGTAAGCATCGAAAGGATTAAACATTTTCTTTTCATAACTCTGATTGATTGATTAACGATAAATTTAAGATCTCTTGTTTGTTGTTCTTCTTTTTATGGATTTGTGCAAATATACGAAAAATAAAATACTGATGCAAATATTGACGAATGTATTTTTATAATGGCAGATGCTGTAAGTTTCCACCTTATATTTGTATTTCTTTTACAGATAACGTTTTGTCGGATTGATGCTATTATAGCTACAATCCGTCGGTTCTATCGGCTGCAACGCTACTCATTGTTTCATTAAAATACTCGTTGTTGGTTCATGGTTACGCCCGAAAGCAGACAAAACGGATTGACGGAATCTGTCCAAGTGTCTGGTTCTTTTGTAAACAAAAGACAATTTCTGTCGAGATAAACAAACAAGGGGATGTATCCTTCTCGGATTCATCCCCTTTGTATTCGCTTGTCGATTGGCTTTCTGGCCGGTGTTTTAGTAGCGGTTTAGTTCCTCACTGTTGATTTTGGCAATGCCAGATGATTTGAGTTCAGCGTCATCAGCCGTACCGGTGAACTTGATGTTCGACACGCCGCTGTTCTTCACGAAAAGACGTTTGCAGTCGCAGTGGATGTTCATCTTGCCCGAACCGCTGTTGGTCATGGTGAGTGCTCCGCCCTTGAATGTCATGGTGGCAGTGGTGGCTCCCGAACTCTTGATGGTGAGATTGTCGGTCGTAACCTTCGTGTTCCATTCCGAAGCACCGGAGTTCTTCATTGTCATCTCGCCTGATTGGAGGTTGCCTTCATGTTTGTCCGCCCCCGAATTTTCGTAGGTCAGCAGCTTTTTCGATGTCACATTGCCCACCAAGGTCATTTGTCCCGAATTGGAGACATCCGCATTTCCTGCAGCGCGGAAGTTGCCTTTGATATTGGAAGCACCCGAGTTGTGGATGTTCAGCGTCGTGCAATCCACGTTTCCCGAAATCCATTTCAGGGCACCCGAGTTGGAGATGGAGAAGTTGTCGGCATTCAGATTCTGTGTCCGGAAGGTCAGGGCACCGCTGTTGTCGATGCTGTTCAGGCGTGGTGCCGTGAGGACAACGTGAATCTTTCCGTTTGTTCTTCGGTTGTGTTTCTTGTTCTTCATGATGAGTGTTCCGCCCTCGACGGTTACTTCGATGCGGTCCAGAAGAGCTTCCGTACCCGTCATTTTCACCAAATAGTCCTCGCCTTGCGTGTAGTCGATGTCGAAGGCAAACGAGGCGTCGATCCTGTCGAAGTCTTTCAGCTGATAGGTTTTCGTGATGACTTTTCCTTCTTCTCCGGGTTCTTCGATGTCCTTCATCGACTGAAGGTAGTCGATACCGTTGTCGATTTCCTGTTTGATACTTTCCGAACTGCAGGCCGTCGGAAGAAGCATCATGGCGGCAAGTAGGGTGAACAGATGTTTTTTCGTTTTCATATTGTTGAGTTATTGGTTGAATCTGATGATGATGGTGGCTTTTATTTCAGGATAGTTGTCGTTCTCGACCGGTTCTCTCAGCATATAGACGCTGCGCCTTCCGCTCTGTCGTGTGGTCAGAATGACGGTTTTCATGCCGTCCTTGATGGAAGTATTCGAGTTGCTTTTCCTGGCTTCTTCCGCAAAGGCCGACCTGATGGCACTGGCGGCTTTGCCTTCAGCCTTGAGCGTTTTGACCACCTTGACCACCTTGCCGGTGCGCGGGTTGCGTTCAACAGCCGATCTGAACACGGCATTTCCAACGGTCGAGAAGTGGTCGATGAGTTTGTCGATGCTGTTTTGGGCATGCAAGGCCATCGTCGTCATGATTCCTGTGATGAGGAAAAAAAGTTTTCTTTTGTCCATGTCGGTTGATTTTTATTTGTTGTTACTTTCCCGAGAGCATGTCTTTCGGGGCGCGCCGCGTGTCAGTTGGTGAGCATTTTCTCGATTTCGTTCTTCATGTGAGGGTTGTCGATGCTGTTGAGAAGTTCCTGTTCGGTGTCTGCCATCATGTCGTTTGTATCGATCTGTCGGTTCACCTTGTCGGCCCATGCAAGGGTTTCCTCGATTTGTTGCCTGATTTTCTTGAGGTCGTCGATGCGTTTGCCGTTCACGATGACGTAGCTTCCGCCGTAGAGTTCCTGTAGCCGTCGGTCGGTTTCTGCGTCGAAAAGTACTTTCGCGCCAAAGATGATGCCGGCAAGAGCTGCTGCTGCGGCGATATACCTCATGATTGATGGCCGTTTCTTGTTGTGCCTTTCTACAATCGGGTGTGGCATGGATGCCAGTAAACCAAGGTCGATCATCATGTCGCGATAGGTCATCATCTCGTTGTCAACCTCACAGCTGTTGAAGTATTCGTAGAGTTGTTGTTCTTCGTGCAGGGTTGTTTCCCCATCGAAAAATTTATCGATGAGTTGATGAATCTTCTTATTTCGTGTATTGTCGGTCATATTTTCGATTTTGGTATGAAGTGTTCGAGGATGTGTTCTATATATATTATATGGTATCAATCATTTTGAGGACTGTCGTTCTTGCATTTGTTGGCTTGATATTTGTCTCTCACGGCCTGTCGGGCCCTGCTTAGTTGCTTTCTGATGGCGGTGTCTGTCGTACCCATCAATGTGGCAATTTCAGCCGAAGTCATGTTGTCGATGTGTCTAAGTCGTAAGATGAGCTGTTGTTGGTTCGGTAGTTGGTTGATGATGCCAATGATGTGAGTCGTTCGTTCATTATCGCTTGTTTCTTCTGTGGCCGACATTTCGCCGGCGTCTTCGTAGCCGATGGTGTGTTTCTTGGTGCGCCATTGGCTGATGCAGAGGTTCTTGACCACGACGACAGCCAGACCTTCGAGCGGCATTTTCAGCTTTTCTGTCATGCTCCATAGCTTGAGAAGCGCATCTTGCACCACGTCTTCTGCAGTCCCGTCGTCGCGAAAGTAGCGCCGTGCCGTCAATATCAGGTTGGGGCGTATGCGTTTAACTTCGTTCTTAAATTCTTCGTCAGTCATGCGTTTCGGGCTGTTACGTCTTGGTTTTCATTGTTTATTACGCAAAGATAGTGGTTTTGTGACATTTTCGGCACGATTTTTTTTAGTTCTTTCCAAAGGTTCGTTGCCTTGTTCAAGGCAATCATAAACCAACACCTCCGACAAATGTTGCTCTCGGTCGTTTCTGTCTTCGCTCTCTTATTCCCTGTCTGTCATGAGTATCCGGGAGGCTTTGTGGGCTGTTCAATGCTTTGTGGGTGATTGATAGTTTTATGGTTGTTTGTTCAATGTTGATTTTTGAATGTTAAAATGGTGCTCGGTGTGTATTTTGGCGCTTCTGTATATTGTGAAGATGGATTTGGCTTGTTTTGTGTTTGATTTTTAATTTTACTGTTAAAATAAAGATAAATGGAATAAAAATACCCCCTATTTTATTTGTACTTATCATATATTGTTGTATATTTGTCGAAAATAATACAATCTTGTCGTTCTTATTCGATTAAGCATTGTTATGTAATAAACTTATCTCCATTCACAACTTAACTTAAAGAAACATGAAAAAAATTACACTGTTTGCCATGATGGCATTGTTTAGTTTCGGCCTTTCGGCTCAAACCATGCACAGAAAAGTTGATGTTCAATCTATGTGTAAATCGTCAGTCATTACACCGAATCGTGTGGCTAAAGCCGAGGATATCAGTGTGATTACAGACACTCCCGCCGGTGAAAGGAAACGTTATATCCGTACCGGTCAGAATTTTGAATATAATGTTCAGGCCCAAACCATTGACGAAGGTGAACAATTCGGCCCCATCGCCATCGTCTTTGCCGAAGACGGTTCAACCGTTTATCTTCAGAATCCTGTTTCGGGTTTTGGCGTGGGTTCGTGGGTGAAAGCCACCAAAGAGGGCAATAAGATTACGCTTCCCCTGAATCAGAATGTTTTTTACTCGAACAATTACAGCACCAATGTCAAGATCGGTGTCTTGAAAGCAGATGCCTCTGTCGGTTATAAGCTCGATACCGCTACCGAAAGTGTAACCTATACCGTCACCGACGAAACTATCGCCCTCGATGCGTTGCCCGATGGTGCCATTTTGGGTGTTTATTGGAATGACGATAAATCATGGGCTTCTTGCGGAGATGTCAATTCCGTTTACACCATCAGCAATGAAAAACCGCTGGTGGTTCCCGAAGGACTCGAATTGAAGGACTATACCTTGGATGCCAAACAATATGAAGACGATCCCATTAAGGGTGCCAAGACGAAAGTTGGTGTGAAGGGCAATGAGGTGTATGTTCAAGGTCTCTTCACCGTGATGCCCGAAGCCTGGGTGAAAGGAACCAAGGAAGGTTCCACTGTAACGTTCAAGACAGGTCAGTGGATGGGTGATGCCGAGTCCGGTGACGCCATCTATTTAGTTGCTCTCAACGGCGAGGAGATAGGTGATGTGGTTTATACTTACGATGAAGCCAAGGATGTTTACACCCAGCAGTCGAGCTATGTTGTCTTCACGGTCAAACCGGATGCAGTTCTGTTCTATGCCGCTTACGAGACATCTACCCTCAATGGTGGCACAAACTCGGTCGATGCAGCCGTCGCCGATGCGCGACAGGCAGGTGTTGCAGTCTATTACGACATGCAGGGTCGCCACGTGATGTCGCCCGTTGCCGGCGGATTGTATGTGAAGACCACTACCTATGCCGATGGCAGCAAGAAGAGCGAGAAGACCGTCGTTCGGTAAACGCCGATCATGTGAGGCTCTTTCGGTCTCGTCATAACTATAGGATTTGGCTTGGTCCGTTTCTTTCCCGATGTTTCCGGTGGGAGAAACGGACATTTTATTTTACTCTTTCAGACATTGCCATGCAACACCCGGCGGTTTCATTTTCGTTCCCAAACTGTCCTCGGGGGCATGGCGGAAAGTAAGACGAAACCTTCCCGGCAAGTGGCATGGCCGGTATTCGACGGCAGGCAAAACCGGCCGGTGACCGATAGGGGTTCTTGATGCCTTTCGTTCACCTCGCGTCGTCACATCGATTCAACCCAAATCGGTCATGAGATTCCGGCCGGAAAGTGAAATGAACGACAGGAAATGTATAAACAAACGCTCTCATGACCGATTTGGGTTCAATGTAAAACTATTTGCCGGATGATGCTTTTCTTTGCCAATTCTTTGGTTTCAATGACATTACGTTGTATCTTTGCATAACCATGTTGAATAAAGACAAGAACCACAAGCTGTATTACTCCATCAAGGAAGTGGCCGAAATGTTTGATGTCAATGAGAGTCTGCTGCGCTATTGGGAAACGGAATTTCCCCACCTGAAGCCCAAAACCGGTGGCAACAAGGTGCGTCAGTACACCGAAAAGGACATCGGGCAAATCAGATTGATTTATAATCTCGTCAAGGTGAGGGGGTTCAAGTTGGCGGCGGCGCGCAAAGTGCTTAACGCCAACCGCGATGGTGCCGACAAGAACGCCAAGATTATGGACAAGCTGCTTGCCGTGAGAGATGAGTTGCAGTTGCTCAAGAAACAGTTGGACGGTATCGTATGACTCATGGTCTCGTTGTCCGGACATGAGGGTTCGTTGCGTCTGAGGGAATGCAGGAGTTCTCTTGGTGTGTCGTCATGTCGGCGTGTCAGTCGATGAAAGGCTGTCTCATGTCAATGGACCTCGATTGGATGACCGATTGGGGATTCTTCGACTTTCAATGGTTCTCAATGTTTCCCTTTCCCATATCGTTTGCTTGCCGCCGTCTTGTCGGTCGGTTTGTTTTGATGTAGCCCGCTACGCCTGTCACCAACCGCTACCCCCGGCAGTCCGGCAATCGAATAAAAACCGATGAGGACTCTGATGGTCGATTCGGGTTACATATCCGCCAGGTAATAAAAAAGCCTCCTTGCATGACTGAGATGCAGGAGGCTTTAATCTTTTAGCAAACGTTGTGCTTATCGGCGCAGGCCGAGCGCTTTGATGATGGCGCGGTAGCGTTCGATGTCGCGGTCGTAGAGATAGTCCAAAAGCGCACGTCTTTTACCTACCATCTGCGTCAGCGAACGAGCAGTGTTATGATCTTTACGGTTCTTTTTCAAGTGTTCCGTCAAATGGGAAATACGGTATGAGAACAATGCTATCTGGCTTTCAGGTGAGCCGGTATCAGAGTTAGACTTTCCGTATTGTCCAAAGATTTCTTTTTTCTTTGCTTGATCTAAATACATAATACTTTGAAATTTGTAATGCGAAAATGCGGATGCAAAGGTATATGTTTTTTTTTGATTCTCCAAATAATGCGCTATAAATCGACTTCTTCACTTCTTTTGTTCTGTTCTTCTGCCGATTCTGTTGTCGCATTCTCCGGCTGCACGGTGGTGGCCGGGTTTAACCCCAATCAGTCATGAGAACGTTTGTTATTACATTTCACGCCGTTCCAACCACCTTCCGTCCGGTATCATTCGCTTGCCGGCGGTTTGTTTGTCGGTTTGTTTTGCCGTCATTCTCGAAAGGCTTGTTTGGATTGGCGCATCAGTCAGCAACACAATGTGTTGTGAAACTTGCCCTTTTGTTCTGTGAAACCTGCCCTTTCAGGGTGTCGAAGCAGCCCTTTTGGCCGGTGATTCATGCCCTTTTACAAATGAATCCATATCGTTTCTTCGGGCATTTGGTTCTAATATCATGACGTTCATCCCGTTTTTCGCCCGATTTTGTTCGCTTGCCGGCAGTTTGTTTGTCGTTTTGTTTTGTTATAGTCCGCTCGCCTGCAACCTGACGTCGGTCAAGTTGCCCGATCATCAGTCGAATCCGCCCCGGAATCTAATGAATTTTTTTGGTTGGATGATGCAGAATTTCTGACTCGGGTCTCGTCAGTGATGCCTTTGTTTATGAAATTAACCCCAATCGTTCATCGGCAAGTCTCGTCTGCTTGCCGGTAACCGGCCTGTCGTTTTGTTTTGCCATAGACGGCCATACGTGTAACAAACCGACAAACCATCTGCCGACCAGCAGACGAAACCGCCTCGGATTCTAATGACCGATTGGGGTTTAAGGTAGAAATATTGTTTGATATAATTGTCCGTGGGCAGTTCCGTGCCTTCCGTCGGGTCATTCCACGGCAATGCTCCTGCATTTTCACGGATTGACTTCGGCCACCAGCTCGACCGGACAGTGGTCGGAGCCGAGGATGTCGGTGTGGATGCCGGCAGATGTAATCTTGTCGGTGAGCCGCTGTGATGCCACGAAGTAGTCGATGCGCCACCCCGTGTTGCGCTCGCGAGCCTTGAAACGATAGGACCACCATGAGTAAGTCACGTCGTCGGGATGGAGCGTCCGGAAAGTGTCGATGAAGCCGCTGTCGAGGAGTGTGGTGAATTTTTCGCGCTCTTCGTCGGTGAAGCCGGCGTTGCGACGGTTGGTCTTGGGGTTTTTGAGGTCTATTTCCCGGTGTGCCACGTTGAGGTCGCCACACATGATGACCGGCTTTTGGCTGTCGAGCCGTTGGATGTAAGTCCTGAAGTCGTCTTCCCACTGCATGCGGTAGTCCAGTCTTCTCAGTTCGTCTTGCGAATTTGGCACGTAGACGGTGACGAGATAGAAGTCCGAATATTCGAGGGTGATGACCCTTCCCTCATGGTCGTGTTCGTCGATGCCGATGCCTTTGGTCACCGACAGCGGTTCGTGACGGGTGAAGACGGCCGTGCCCGAATAGCCTTTCTTGTCGGCATAGTTCCAAAAGGACCGGTATCCGTCGAAGGCGAGGTCGGTCTGGCCTTCCTGTAACTTCGTTTCCTGCAGACAGAAGAAGTCGGCATCGAGGGTTTCAAAAATGTCTTTGAACCCTTTTCCCAGACAGGCTCTCAGCCCGTTGACGTTCCATGATATGAATTTCATTGGCGTGATGTTGGTAGATGTGTGAGGGTGGCATGTTGGATGCGGCGTGCGTCAGATGCGCTTGCTCTCGCCGCGCAACAGGTTCATGAACTCTTCGCGTGTCTTGGCTTGGTTGAACGCACCGCTGAAGTCGCTGGTCGTCGTGATGGAGTTTTGCTTTTCGACGCCCCGCATCTGCATACACATGTGTTTGGCCTCGACGACAACCATCACGCCCAGCGGATGAAGGGCGTTCTCGATGCAGTCTTTGATTTGTTGGGTCATGCGTTCCTGTACCTGCAGGCGGTGACTGAAGATGTCGACCACGCGGGCTATCTTGCTCAGTCCGGTGATGTATCCGTTGGGAATGTATGCCACATGCACCTTGCCATAGAAGGGTAACAGGTGGTGTTCGCACATCGAGAAGAAGTCGATGTCCTTGACAATGACCATCTGATTGTATTTTTCCTCGAACAAGGCATCGTTGATGACTTGCTCGGGGTCTTGCAAATAGCCTCTTGTGAGTACCTGCATGGCTTTTGCCATGCGCATGGGTGTTTTTTGTAACCCTTCTCTTTCAACGTCCTCTCCCAATAGTTTGATGACGCTTTTGTAGTGTTCCGCCAGCTCTTCCAAGCCTTCGCGGAAAGGTGTTTCGGGAGTCATGAATTTTAATATACGGTTATTTTTCCTTTCACGATGACAGCTTGCTTGAAGCCCATATTTCGCACTTGGTTGAGTACTCTTTTGGCTTCATTGTAGTTTACAAAATTGCCCATGCGACATTTCCAGCTCGGCGAGTAGAAATGAACATAAACCGGTTGGTCGGGAAATACGGCTTTGATGCGGTTTCCTGCCTGTTGTGCTCTTTCCCGGTCTTCTCTTTTGTTGCCGCCGGCGAAAACCTGCACGCGATATCCCGTTACTTTGCGGGCGTTGCGCATGATTTTCTTCGACGTGTCGGGCTTGCTCTTTTCAAAGATGTCGTCGTCTTCGGTTTTGTTTTTCTTGACGACCCACTTGCCGGTATCTTTCTTTTGAATGGTGTCGTTGTGTGTTTCGAGCGGCTCGTTCTTTTTCAGCGAGTCTTTCTTGGCAACGGTTTGTCCTTTGTCGTCAGTCTTTTGTTCTGCCGGTTTGCGGGGGGTGGCTTTGTTGTCGAGCGGTTTCGGCAGATCCGATACTGGGTAAGGATTGATGTTGCCGTTCACCACAGCTTCCACTTCGGGGCTTTGGTGAATGGTCACGGTACCTTTCCCACTTTGCTTTTCTTGGACGATCTCCGTGAAATGCTGTGCGTATGTCATCGTAGTTGCCAGCAACATGGCGATGAAGATGGCGGCTGTTCTTTTCATGCCGTTTGGTGTTTGGTTTGTTGTGCTGATTGTCTCACTTTGCCGATACGGGCAGTATGTGTTGTCGTTGTTGTCGTGTCGGTCTCAGAAAAAGCCGGAAACTTGGATGAAGCGATGCCGACGGGAGTTGTCGCCGATGATTGCCGGCAGCGGTTGTTTGCCTTCTGCATGGTGCATCGGGCAGACATCGGCTGTCGGCAGTCCGGTAAAGCCTTCATCAAAGTTTGTCTTCCGGCCGGTATGCAGTGAATCTTGTTATTTCCACGCGTCGATGATGCCGAGGAAATCGGCAGCCTTGAGAGCGGCACCGCCGATCAATCCGCCGTCGATGTCGGGCTTGGAGAACAGTTCGCGGGCATTGGAGGGCTTGCAGCTTCCGCCGTAAAGAATGGACGTTTGTGCGGCCATGTCCTTGCCGTACTTCTCTTCGATGGTCGAACGGATGAAGGCGTGAATCTCTTCGGCCTGCTCGGCGGTGGCAGTCTTGCCGGTGCCGATAGCCCAGATGGGTTCGTAGGCAATCACGATGTGTTTGAACTCTTCGGCAGAGAGGTTGAAGACGCTGCCTTCGAGTTCGGCTTTCACCACTTCGTTTTGTTGGCCGGCTTCACGTTGTTCGAGCGATTCGCCGACGCAGAAGATGATTTCGAGGTTGTTCCGGAGTGCGAGCTGCACTTTCTCTTTGAGTATTTCGGGAGTTTCTCCGTAGTATTCGCGACGCTCGGAATGACCAAGGATAACGTGGCTTGCACCGGTACTCTTGACCATCTCTGCCGACACTTCGCCGGTGTATGCGCCTTTTGCCTTGTCGGCACAGTTCTCGGCACCCAGCGTAATGACTTCTCTGTCGAGCATCGGGGCAACGGTGGCGAGGTGAATAAACGGTGTGCAGATAATTACATCGCAGTTCGGCTTTTCTTTCTTCAGCGTTTCGTTGAGTTCTTTGGCAAGTTCAACGCCCTCTTGCAGGTTCAGATTCATTTTCCAATTGCCTGCCACAATGTGTTTTCTCATTCGTTCTTCTTTTTTATAAGTTGGTAAATACGATTCTCTTCTTCTTTTTTCTTCAGCCATGTCGTCCATGCCCAGAGCCTGTCGGCAATCGTAAGGGCAATCAACGGCAGGATGAACCACAGGATGATGGCTGTCATGCGTTGGCTGAAAGATGTTTCGGGCGGCTGTCCGGCAGCGAGTTGCTCGAGTCGTCTGTCGCCCATCTCTTCCGCTTGTGGAAGGAAGTTGCGGCTCCACTTGCGCACCACTTTCCCGTCTTTGAGGAGCAGCAATCCGGGATTGCTTCGGATGATGGTTTTCAGAGTGGTGCCGTCGGTGGTGCAGAAGGGATATTCTGCGCCGGTGGTTTCCTGCCACTCTCTGACGGCATGGTCACTGCTTGCGGTCAGACAGTAGAAAGGATAGTTTTGTTCCAGACAATATTCGTAGAGGCGATCGATGTCGCCGAACGATCCGTCGTCGGCTTCTTCGAGGACGGGAGCCACCAAAAGGAAGGTATATCCCTTGTCGTTGACGACGGCTTGGGTGATGTCCTCGCCGTCGGAACGCCTCACAATGGAGAAATCTTGCAGTTCAACCTTCTCTCCGGGGTCGGTCATGACCGATTTGCTGTCGATGAATGTCCAAGTGGAGTCGGGATAATTGTCGAGCGTAAACTCGCGTCGCTCTCCGTTTTTCTCCATGATGAACGTCGTTTCAAACTGAGGCTGTCGGGCCTCGGCTGCCTGTCTGAGTCCGCCCCGGAGGTCGGCTCCTATGTGATAGGGACGGAAGTCGAGTGGCGGAAGGTCGTAGAGGCTCCATGATGCCAGTCCGATGGAAAAGAGAACCGTGAAGTTGACTACGATCCATTGATTGGTTCTGGATACGAATCGCACCATGCACAGCGGCCACAGGCTCACCAACAGGGCTGCCGGAAACAGCAACAGGTTTTTGAAAAACGTTTCGCCATTGGTCAATACAACTGCATCTCCGAAGCATCCGCAGTCGCTGACCGAACCGTTGGTGTATATCCAAAGGGTCAGGAGTGTGAAGAAACCCAGCAAGACGGCTGTCAGGCGAGATGCCACCCGTCGATGAATGGCAAACAACAGGCATATTCCGAGCGTGAGTTCGATGGCCGACAATCCTACGGACAATCCCAAAATGGGAAACTTGCCGACGGCCGACAGTCCGGGAATACCCCTCATCACCTCTTCGATTTTATAGTAGGTGCCCCACGGGTCGATGAGTTTCACGAAGCCGGAGAACACCAATACCGATGCAACCACGAACCGACAGAGGTTCACAAGGATGCGTATTGCCAACCCGTAGTGCGGCTGTTGTTCCCGGTTGTCGGGGGTTGGTTCGGCGGGTGGTGGGATGTTGGCTTGCAGTTGGTTCATGACATGGTGCGTTTAAGAGTCCCTTGACTCGCTCAGACGGATGATGCCGAACACCGCATAGTTGATGATGTCCATGTAGTTGGCATCGATTCCCTCCGAAACCCATGCTTCGCCGTTGAGTTCTTCAAGCTCTTTGACACGCTGCAACTTCGTCAGAATGAAGTCAGTATAGCTGCTGACGCGCATCGAACGCCATGCCTCGTCGTAGTCATGGTTCTTCTTGAGCATCAGGGCGAGTGCCTCGTCGGCATATCGGTCATAAAGAGCCATGGCCTCGGAGGGCGTGATGTCGATGACATCGGCAAAACCCTTCTCGAGCTGTATCAGCCCCACAAGTCCGTAATTCACCAATGCGATGAATTCGGGCAGGATGCCTTCGTCAACCAATGCTTCCTTCTTTACTTCGATGGAGCGTATGCGCTTCGCCTTGATAAAGAGTTGGTCGGTGAGTGACGAGGGTCGGAGGATTCGCCATGACGGACCGTAATCGTGTATTTTCTTTTCAAACAGAGAGCGGCATTCTGTCATGGCTGCCTTGAATTGCGCTTCTGTATGGTTGTCAGTCGTTGCCATATTTGGGGCAAAGTTACGAACTTTCCATGAATAAACAAAATATCAAAGTTTTATCTTTCAGATCCGATGGCTTTCTTGCGGAATGCAAACGCATCCGAGGTGGGGCAGGGATGTTCGTGCAGGGATTGGCCGACGGGATTGTGATGGGGTATGAAACTGGCACGAAAGGGTGGGGGAAAAAGAATACAGACGAAGCGGATGGAGGTTCCTGCAGCAAGAAATGCTGTGGCGGCGGGTGCAGGTACGTTTCGCCTTCCGGTCGGTATGGGTCGGCATCGGTGGACTTGTCGGCATCGGGTTTGTGCGGTGTGGGCAACCACAATTTGCCGTTTGTCCATGAGTATGTGGAGTTTTTTTTCTATCTTTGTCCGCGAAAGCGAAGGCGTTGTCGGCAGGACTGTTTCAGGTTCGCGATAAAACGAAATGTGATTCGTGGCGGCATCGCCGCCGAAGACCTCTCCTCTTGTTTGTGAAGATGAAAACTTTATACGAACGACTTCAACGATTTTTCTCCTTGGTGTTTGAGCCTTTGCGCCAAAATGCCATGTTTTTCGTGTTCATGTTGGTACTCGGTGTGGTCATCACATGGATTGAAATGCCGACCGGCCGCAACCAATATGTTTACCCGTATGGCATTTTCGAGTTGCTGCTCGACTTGTTTCTGCTCTGTGTCTTGATGACCATCATCCCCAAACGATGGCGGAAATACACGCGAGGGGTCATCACCGCGTTGCTCTATACGGTGGCATTGGCCGATACTTTCTGCTTCGTGAAGTATGGATCGCCCATCACTCCCTCGCTGTTGCTCCTCGTTGGTGAAACGAACGGTCGCGAAGCCGGTGAATTTATTGCCGGCAATCTGAACTTTGATGTCATCTTCTCGCCGTTCGGATGGGTGCTGCTGGTACTCATCGCCCATATTTTTACGGTGGCTTTCGGCAAGAAAATCATCTCACATACGCCCCGCCCGTTCTCCCGCCGACCCTATCGCGCCTTGTTCGGCATCGCCTTCAGCGTCCTGATAGTCTTTGCCGTCATCGTCACTTATGCCAATAAGGTGGCGACATGGCGGCTCATGAGCTACGAGAAACCCGGAGAGGTGGAGCACGAACTGACCAAAGGCAAAGAAAGCGCGCAGCTCTATGCTCCCCTGTATCGCCTGTTTTTCAGCATCAGAACCAATCAGCTGGCCGCACGACAGGTGAAGAAACTCATCGCGGCAAAGAACAAGGTGCATGTCGACAGTTGCTCTTATACCAGCCCGAACATCGTCCTGATCATCGGTGAAAGCTACAATCGGCATCATTCGGCATTGTACGGTTACGACAAACCGACCACGCCCCGACAGTCGAAAAGGGCAACAAGGGAACTGCTGATGCCTTTCAAAGATGTGGTGACACCGTGGAATCTCACGAGCTTTGTCTTCAAGCTGGTGTTCTCGATGTATACCGTCGACAGGAAAGGAGAGTGGTGTGACTATCCGCTTTTCCCCGAATTGTTCAGGGTAGCAGGCTATCATGTGACTTTCTTGACCAACCAGTTCCTGCCCAAAGCGCGTGAAGCCGTCTACGACTTCAGCGGAGGTTTCTTCCTGAACCACCCCGAGCTGAGCGCGTCGATGTTCGATTTGCGGAACGACAGCCTCTATACCTACGATGAAGACTTGCTGAAGGTGTATGACAAAATGGTTGCCGATGGAAGGCTGTCGTTGGGCAACAGCATCGCAAACCGCCGGTCGGGGGTACGTAAGAAAGGCAATCTCATCATCTTCCACCTCATGGGACAGCACATGGATTACAACAAACGCTATCCCAAAGGCAGGGAGAAATTCCACAGCGACGACTACGATCGCCCCGACCTTCGTCCCCGCCAACTCAACATTTTGGCTGCCTACGACAATGCCATCGCCTATAACGACTCTGTCGTAGACCAGATTTTGCGACGTTTCGAGAACGAAGAGGCCATTGTCATCTACCTCCCTGACCACGGAGAGGAGTGCTTTGACGGCATTCTCAACAAGTCGGGACGGCAACATTCGGCAAAAATTGATGCACGGTTGGCTCGCGAGGAGTTCGATATTCCGTTCTGGATATGGTGTTCGCATTCCTATGCCGTGCGTCATCCCGAAGTGTACGGTCGCATACTCGATGCCCGGAAACGACCGCTGATGACCGATGCTTTTGCTCATACGCTGCTCTATCTGGCAGGCATTCACAGCAAAGACTATCTCGAACAATACGATGTCTTGTCCCCGAAATTCAACGAACAGCGACCGCGTATGCTGAAGATGCAGGTCGATTACAACAAACTTGATGTCAAGAAATGAACGACATACTTCCGATATGATGAACAAAGGACTCCTTTCCCGTACAGAATGTGAGGTGATCCGCGGTATAGCCATCTTGGGTATCGTGCTTCACAACTTCACGCATTGGCTGCGGTTTGCCGTGAAAGAAAACGAATATACCTTTACGCAAGGCAAAGCCGACCGGCTATATGAACTGTTGAACAGTCCCGATGGTGACCTCATCACCCATCTTTTGTCGTTCTTCGGCCATTACGGGGTGCCTCTTTTTCTCTTTTTGAGTGCTTACGGACTCGTTATGAAGTACGAAAAAGCCACTGTTTCGCCTGTTGCCGCACAGCCGACACCCGGCGTTTGGCATTTCACACGTTACCATTTCCTCAAACTTTTCAAGATGATGGTTGTCGGATTCGTGCTGTTCACCCTCGTCGATGCCGTCACTTACGAACCGCATCATTACCGCTTGCTGGACATTGTGGCACAACTCGGCTTGTTCAACAACCTGCTCGAACATCCCAACAACGTCATCTGGCCCGGTCCATATTGGTTTTTCGGACTGATGTTGCAGCTGTATATCCTCTATCGCCTGTTGTTTTTCAGGAAGCATTGGGGTGTTGTGGTGGCTGTGATGGTACTTTCGATGGTGATGCAGATGGTGTGTGACCCCACGGGCGAGACACTCAACCGACTGCGTTACAACTCCGTCGGAGGACTGTTGCCTTTCGGTCTCGGCCTGCTCTGTGCCCGTTATGTCCGCCGGGAGTGGTCGAAGACCGCCTATGCGGCGATGTTCATGGCGGGTTTGGCGCTCCTTTTTGTCATGAGCGGCAACTATTACACTTGGTTTTTCGTACCTGCCGTGATTTGCCTGCTGGGCATTGCCGGTGTAAAACTCACACCGGCGTGGCTGATGAAGCCCTTGAAATGGGTGGGAAACATCTCGGCCGCCATGTTTGTCATCCACCCCGTCGCCCGTAAAATCTTCATTCCCGTGGCGCATCGTGGCGATGTCGGTGCCGGCTTGCTGCTCTATATGCTGGCAGCCGTGGGACTGGCATGGGGCATCAAGTTGTTGTTGAAGAAGATTCCCGACCCGCGCTTGGAGGCTTAGACGCCATCGGGAGCTGGATTGCGAAGGAAAGAATATAAACGAATTAACGATCAAATACATGAAGTTCTCTTTGGATTGGGATGTGTTGAGTCGTCGACGTACCGAATTGATGGGCATTGCCATGATTGCCATCATGCTCTTTCACATGGGCAATCCGCGGACGGATATGTTCTACGGATTACGCCGTTGTGGCAACGTGGGTGTCGATATGTTTCTCTTTATGAGTGGCATCGGCCTGTGGTTCTCTTGGCAGAGGCGACCCGAATACAAACATTTCTTCCGCAACCGCTATTGGCGCGTTTACCCATCGTGGCTGGTCATGGCTACGATATATTATCTTCCGCGGTATCTGTCGGGCGGCCATCGTTACACACAAGACCTTGCCGACCTCTTTTCCAACATCCTTTTCAACGGCAGTTTTTGGTTCTCGGGCGACCTTGCCTTTTGGTATGTGCCTGCCACCATGATGCTTTATTGCTTTGCTCCGGCTTATATGAATCTCATCAAGCGTTACCCTTCCCTGCGATGGCTGCCGGCTTTGATGATGGTGTGGTGTGTGGCGGTGCAATGGGTGGCACCCGTTCATGATGCCGTGCGACATCTGGAAATCTTCTGGAGTCGCATTCCCATCTTCCTGCTGGGTATCAACTGTGGTGAGGCCGTGCGTGGCAAATGGCGTTGTGACGGGGCTTCGGGATGGTTCGCCTTGGTCGTTTTCGTTGCATCGTTCGGACTTTGCATCTATCTCGAACAACAGTTACATGGCCGTTTCCCCATTTTTATAGAACGGTTGGTTTACATTCCGCTGACCATCAGTTCACTCCTGCTGCTGGGCAAGTTGCTTGATGATGTCGCTCCTGTGGTTCGTCGGGGATTGGCATTCGTCGGAACCATCAGTCTGGAGGTTTACCTCATCCATCTTCATTGGGTTGAAATGCCCCTGCTGAAATACCGTTTGGGCTATTGGCCCACGGCATTGCTCGTCATGGTCATATCGTTTCCGTTGGCTTGGTTGCTCTATCGGGCAGTGCTTTTGTTCAAGTCTGCCGTGACCCGTCCCCGCGAGTCGGGTGGCGGAAATCCCACGGTGGCATAATATTTTCATCTAAATCACTTTCTCATGCGTTATTACATCCTCCTGATACGTCCCAAACAGTGGATTAAAAATATGTTCGTACTCATCCCGTTGTTTTTCGCCGGACGGCTCAACCATTTCTCCGATGTGGTGTCTTCGCTCGTTGCCATGTTTGCTTTTTGTCTGGTGGCATCGTCGGTCTACTGTTTCAATGACATTGTTGATGCCGAAGCCGACCGTCGTCATCCGGTCAAATGTCGTCGTCCGGTGGCTTCGGGGGCTGTGGGCATCACCGAAGCCTACCTGTTGATGGGGATCATGGTGTTGCTGTCCGCCCTCACCCTGTGGTCGGGAAGTAACCTCGGATACCTCGACCGGCTGCCATTGCTGCGCCTTTCCGCCGTCATCGGTGGCTATTGGCTGCTCAATCTGGCTTATTGTGCCAAGCTCAAGCAATATGCCATCGTCGATGTGTGCATCGTTTCGTTTGGTTTCGTATTGCGCATTTTCGCCGGTGGTGTTGCCATCGGGGTCGTTCTGAGTCATTGGTTGGTACTCATGACCTTCCTTCTCACGCTGTTCCTCTCGTTTGCCAAGCGTCGTGACGACGTTCTGCGCATGAAACAGACCGGTGAGGCTCCTCGCACCAATACCATACGCTACAATCTCACCTTCATCAACCAAGCCATCACCATCACGGCAGCCGTCACCCTGGTGTGCTATATCATGTATACCGTGTCGCCCGAAGTGGTGTCGCGCTTCCGGACAGGTTATCTCTACGTCACCAGCTTCTTCGTGTTGCTGGGGTTGCTGCGATACATTCAGGTGGCAGTGGTCGATGAGAAGAGCGGCGATCCCACCAAGGTGATGTTGCGCGACCGCTTCATGCAGGTGGTGGTGCTGCTCTGGGCACTCAGCTTTGCTTTCATCATTTACTTCTGAAACACGCCGGGTTGCCGCCTCATGCCGATGAACCGCCGTCCGTGACCGCAACGCCTGTAGTTTTTTTCATCCATTCAAACGATACTTTCATCCATGGAAGATAAACCCAAACTTTATGTTTTCGATTTCGACGGAACGCTGACTTCGCGCGATTCGTTGCTCGCTTTCATTCGTTACACCCACGGCAGCCTCGCATTCTATGCCGGTTTCACGCTCTTTTTGCCTCTGCTCGTGCTGATGAAACTGCATCTGCTGTCCAACGGCAAGGTCAAAGAGTGGTTGCTGGGCTGTTATTATAAAGGTGTGCATGTGGATAAGATGAGGCACAATGCCGCCGCTTTTGCCGCCTCCCACCGTCACATTCTCCGTCCGCAGGCCGTCGATTGTCTCGACAAAGCCTGTCGAGAACGGTCGCGCATCCTGATCGTTACCGCCAGCGACCCCCTGTGGGTGGCACCCTTTCTGGACGAATGGAAAGCCAAAGCCGAGGATGCCGGCACGCGACTGACGGTCGTGGGCACCGAAATGGAGGTGAAAGACGGCAGGATGACCGGACGTTTTGCCACCCCCAACTGCTACGGAGCCGAGAAAGTGCGCCGCATCGAAGCTGTCATTCCTCACCGCGAGCATTACCGGGTGTTGGCGTTTGGCGACAGCAGGGGTGATAAAGAAATGTTGGAATATGCCGATGAAAAATTTGAAAAACCTTTTCGCTGAAGGCAAGTGGGTCGAAGTGATCCGCTTTGCGCAAGTGGGTGTCGTGGCCACCGCCGTACAATACGGGGTGTATCTGTTGTTGTCGATATGGCTGCAGCCGCTGTTGGCCAATACGATAGCCTATGTGGTGAGCTTCATTTTCAACTATATGGCCTCCGTTCGCTACACTTTCCGCGTCCGTTCCTCGGCAAGCCGAGGTGCCGGTTTTGCCTTTGCCCATGTCATCAACTACCTGTTGCAAACCTTTTTGTTGTCGCTTTTCCTCCGCTTGGGAATATCCAAGGCATTGGCCATATTGCCGGTATTGGCTGTCAGCGTGCCTTCCAATTTCCTGATGGTGCGCTATTTCATGAAAAACGACTTGTCGTTCCTGCACTCTGTTTTCGCTCTTTTCAGGCTCAAGCGTGAAGAGCGGTTGCCGTCTTTGTCGGCAGGCGTGTTTTTTGTGGGCATCACCGCCGTCTTCATTGCGGTCTATTATCCGAGCTTTTCGATATACAACACCACCGGCTGGGAACCTTTCTATAAGTATTATCGTATGTCGGGATACGACAGTTTCATTTATTCGATGGTGTCGCACTGGCGAACTTTCTATACCATCGACTTCCGACATCCGCTGCTTTCCTACTTCTGTCTGCCCCTGTATGGCATCAATTACGGGCTGTTCATGCTCACCGGTCTCAATATGGTGCAGTTTGTTGTGGCTGCAGTTTTGCTGTTTTGTGCCTTCTATGCCTTTGTTTTCCTTTTCCGCACCTACCGCGAAGTGCTTCGCATGAGCCTTGTTGACAGTGCGTTGCTGGCGGCGATGACCTTTTCTTTTGCCCATGTCATGGTGGCGGTCGTCGTTCCCGATCATTTCATCCTGTCGCTGTTTCTCTTGTCGCTCACCCTTTATCTGTCCGGATCGTTGATGACCGGCGTGCGCGGCAACGGCATCTTGTCCACCCGTCACACAGCCTTGCTGTTGATCATCACGGCAGGCGTGACCCTCACCAACGGAATCAAGACCGCTCTTGCCTCCTTCTTTGTGAACCGCCGCACCTTTTTCAAACCTTCACACCTGCTGGCAGGCATCGTGCTGCCGTTCGTGTTGCTGAGCGGTGTCAGCCGGCTGACCTATACATACCTCACGCGCCCCGACGAGATTGCCCGCGAAAAACAGCGCGTCGAGCGTCAGGCGCGGCTGAAGACACCGCCCCCTCCGCCCCGAAAGAGGGTGAGTGAACCCATCAGCGAGGAAGGATTCCTCAAGTGGTCCGACATCACCACTTCGCGTCCCAAGAGCGTTTACCACAATCTTTTCGGCGAATCGATACAGTTTCATCGCAAGGACCTTCTACGTGACTCGCAGTATGGCCGAGAACTTTTTGCCGCCTACGACGCTTTTTACAACTATTTGGTCGAAGGACTGGTGGTCGCGCTTTTCATCATCGGCATCTGGTGCGGTCGTCACAGCCGTCTGTTGTGGATGTGTTTGTCGTGGTTTGCCTTCGACATGGTGATGCACCTCGGCTTCGGTTTCGCCCTTCGTGAAATCTATCTCATGAGTGCCCACTGGCTGTTTGTCGTGCCGCTTGCCATCGCTTTCATCCTTAGACGGTGCGGATGTGCCGGTAAGGCGGTGCGGATGCTGACAATGGCACTCACGTTATACCTTTATATGTATAATGCCGGCTTGCTGATCGGCTACTTGCTCGACTGATATGAGAAAATTCTTTGACCTGTTTCGTCTCCGTAACGAAGAACGCCTACCCGCCATCGGCATCTTGTTGTTGATGGTTTTAATCAACGTGTTGGTCGTCACGGCCTATGCACCGCGTTTTCTACAGCCTGCCGACGATTACTGGAAACTGTTCGTCAACGGTTTCAAGGTGTCGGGCTTCGACCCCATCACCTACTATGTCATTTCCGAATGGGACACCGCTTACAATGTCTACCGCCATCCGTTACTCGCCTTTTTCTGGTTTCCTGCCTATGCACTCAACCAAGGTCTGACGGCACTTTTCGGCATCAATTTCGCTCCCTTGATGGTGGCCGCGGTGCAAGTTGTCACGGGTGTTTACACCTTTGTTTTCATGCGGCGCATCTTTCGCGAGCAGATAGGATTGGAAAGATGGGATGCCACCCTGCCCGCAGCAATGCTTTTCTCGTTTGCCTATGTCCTGTTGAGCTTGTGTGTGCCCGACCATTTCTCGCTGTCGATGTTCCTCTTGGTGTTCACGCTTTATCTTTCGGGACGTAAGATGCAGACAGGCACGACATGGACCAAATGCCAGACTGTGATGATGTTTGTCCTCACGGCCGGTGTTTCGCTCAACAACGGCATCAAGACTTTCCTTGCCGCCCTCTTTGTCAATGGCAAGAAAACCTTCAGGTGGCGCTTTCTCCTCTTGGCCGTCCTGCTGCCATCGGCGTTGATATGGGGTTTTTGCCGACTGGAATACAGGGTGTATGTTTGGCCGCAGGAGATGGCCAAGAAGGCCAAGAAGGCCCGCATCGATTCCATTGCCCGTGCCCGCATCTACCAGAAAGTGAGTGATACCATTTCCATCAAGGACACGGCGCTCATCGCTGCAGGCGTGAAAGCCGAGATCAACAAGCGTGCATGGGCGAAATTCCGTCGTGACCATGCCAAGACAGGCAAGCCCTTGGCAAAGGGAGAGTTCATGCGATGGACGGATATTTCGACCTCACGCAGCTCGACCTTTGTCGAAAATCTGTTTGGTGAAGCCTTTTTGCTGCACCGCGATCATCTGTTGGAGGACACCTTGCGGAGTCGTCCCGTCATCGTTCCTTACGGCAGTGCGTTGCCCTACGTCGTCATGGGACTGATGTCAGTCCTTATACTGGGGGGCATTTGGTGCGGACGCAGACAAAAGCTTCTATGGTTGGCGATGTCGTTTTTCGGCTTTGACATGTTCATTCATTTCGTGTTGGGCTTTGGCATCAACGAAATTTACATCATGTCGCCCCACTGGGCTTTTGTTTTTCCGATGGCGATTGCCTGTCTGTTGAAACGATCGGAGGGCAAACAGCGCATTGCTCTTCGTGTCGTACTGGTGGGCTTGTGGCTTTTCATGCTGGCCTATAACCTCTCACTCATGTATATCGGCATCGCCTGACCGAGGATGTGGTGTGTCGTTTCGCTTTTTCTGATTCATGGCTTATTGCCAACCGATAATCAACAACCGAGTCGTATCGTTTGATCATCGGGTATTGGGATGACTGTTTTGCTACTGATGCAGGGGGCCACGGCAACACCATCGGCAGCCTATCTCCCGATAAGCAGACCAACCCTGACTGTCTGTGTCGTGAACGGTCTGATTGCCGTGTGGGATTTCTTTTGTCTTTGTATGCCTGCCGATAATTGTCGTTCTAAAAAAACGTTGGTTTCTCTCGGTTTTTCACCTTCCTTTTGCCCGTCATGCTTACCGTATTACAGACCTTTTGAAAGGCATTTCCTCATACATCAGGCTATGTATGTTGTCGAGTTCCTATCCGAATGTAAAAAAAGAAATTGCTGATGGGGTTTCGTGAGGCTTTGCGACCGAAAGAATCTACGAAGTTTACCGGCAAATACCGAAAGCGAACACAACGTAACTTGTAGATGAGTGATGGCATCAGGGAAGTGGATTTTGAGATGTAGCCTTCTGTGCCTGTTGTTGAGTCAATCAGCTTGTTCGTGGTATGAGTTGCCCTTTTGCGTCGCGAAAGTTGCCCTTTTCGTTTGTGATACCTGTCCTTTCACCATGTAAAACCTCCCCTTTTTCGCGGCACAGTATAAGGCAAAGCACTTCAAGATATATAAATAGGAGATGTCGTGAAGTAACATGACATCTCCTACTGGTTGATGGATTCATCTCATGAAAAGGCATGTGAACCCTTGTTCCGTTGGATGAAGGATAGAAATCCTTGCGTTTTTATTTCTTGAAATAGCGTTCGTAAAGACCCATGAAGCCTGCACAGTGGCGAGCTTCGTCCTTGGCCATTTCGTGTACGGTGTCGTGAGTGGCATCCATACCGGCAGCTTTGGCATTCTTGGCAATGCGGAATTTGTCTTCGCAAGCACCGTGTTCTGCAGCGATGCGAGCCTCGAGGTTGCTCTTGGTGTTGCCCAGAACGTCGCCCAACAGTTCAGCGAATCTGGCTGCATGTTCGGCTTCTTCGAAGGCATAGCGTTTGTAGGCTTCTGCGATTTCGGGATAGCCCTCGCGGTCGGCCTGACGGCTCATGGCCAGGTACATGCCGACCTCACCGCATTCAGCGTTGAAATGGGTTTCCAAGTCTTTGATCATTTCTTCGTCAGCATTTTCCAAACGAGCAGCGCCTAATACGTGTTGTGTCGCAAAACTAGCAGGACCGTTGTCGTCTAATTCCTTAAACTTGGCTGCCGGAGCCTTACATACCGGACACATCTCGGGAGCTTCCTCACCTTCATGGATGTATCCGCAGACGGTACAAATAAACTTCTTCTTCATAATGTTTTGTATTAAGTGATTTAATTGATGCTCGTTTCTCGGCATCCCTTACATATTCCTTTGTAATATAGCTGCACTTCGTCTATGAGATGCCCCCCCGATTCGATGGCTTTGGTTTCGAGTTTGGGATGTGCCTGTTCGTGGAGGTCATACACTTTTCCGCATTTCTTGCAAAAGAAGTGTGCGTGCGGCTCCACATTTCCGTCGTAGCACACGCGGTGGTCGTCGATGGTAATCATGGTGGCGATACCCTTTTCGGAGAACATTCGCAACGTGTTATAAACCGTTGTCTTGCTCAATGTGGGCACTTCACCGTACAATCCTTTATAAACTTCCTCGATGGTGGGGTGCGTGTGATGCGTCATGATATACTCCAAAATGGCAAGACGTTGAACTGAAGGTTTGATGCCGAACTCGAGAAGTCGGTTATAGATAGCAGTTTTGTTCATAAATGAATTGGATTTGATATTAGGATTGCAAATATAATCCAAAAAATCTGCCCGACCAAAAATCTTGTATTTTTTTCAACCAACAAGTGTTTGTCAGAGATGGTTTTGCATTATCTTTAACAACATCAACTTGTTTTTTAACGCAATGTGGGGATCTTTCTTCCCGCAAAGCCTCGTTTCTGCCCTCCTAACAATCGTCACCTCCTTTCCGGATGTCCTTATGCTGCCTTGTCCGAGTGTCGGTTTGCCACCTGGGAGTTTATGCGATTGTGTCGTCATCCGTTCCGGCAGATCTTTGTGTCGGTGCATGATGACCTTGCATTCCGGATACGATGGCAACGTGGGACATCGACGGGCGATGTCCCCTTGACAACCGGTCAGGCATTGCCGGTGGCGTAAGCCTGCAAGATGGTGTCGGTGAGTTGCTTCGCATCGAGCAGTGTTTGTTCGCCGGTCACCATGTTCTTGAGGGTGATTTTGCCTTCCTTGATTTCGTTTTCGCCTGCCATTCCCACGAAAGCGATGCCCTTGGCGTTGGCATAAGCCATCTGTTTTTTCATCTTGGCGGCATCGGGGAACACCTCGGTGCGGATGCCTGCCTTGCGACAAGCTGTCGCCAAGGGCATACAATAGGCAGTTTCCGTTTCGCCGAAGTTGACGAACAGCATCTGGGTGGTGCGCAAAGCGTCGGTGGGATAGAGGTTGAGGGTGTTGAGAACATCAAAGATGCGGTCGGCACCGAAAGAGATTCCCACACCGCTCAGTCCCGGCATACCGAATATGCCGGTGAGGTTGTCATAGCGACCTCCTCCCGTGATGCTTCCCATTTCCACATCCAAGGCTTTCACTTCGATGATGGTGCCGGTGTAATAGTTCAGTCCGCGCGCCAGCGTCAGGTCAAGTTCCACCTCGTTGTCAGTCGGATTGGTCGTCAGCCGGTTGAAGATGAACCGCATTTCCTCAATGCCTTTCAGACCTATTTCAGACGAGGCAAGAACCGATTCGATGGTTTTCAGCTTCGATTCGTTGTCGCCCGAGAGGGTCAGAATGGGTTGCAGACGATTCACGGCTTCAGCCGAAAGGCCGTTGTTGCGCAGCTCTTCGTTGACCTTTTCCAAACCTATTTTTTCCATTTTGTCAATGGCGACGGTGATGTCTGTGAGCTTCTCTGCCTCACCGATGGTTTCGGCGATGCCTGCCAGTATCTTTCTGTTGTTGAGTTTGATTTGGACACGGATGCCGAAACGTGAGAATACGGTGTCAATCATCTGCACGAGTTCCACTTCGTTGAGTAGTGATGTGGAGCCGACCACGTCGGCATCACATTGGAAAAACTCGCGATAGCGTCCCCTCTGCGGTCGGTCAGCTCGCCATACCGGTTGTATCTGATAGCGTTTGAAAGGCAGTTGAAGCTCTTCGCGGTGCATCACGACATAGCGGGCAAAGGGAACCGTGAGGTCATAGCGCAGTCCTTTCTCGCAAAAGCGTGCCGCCAGACGTGCCGATTGGCGTTCCAGCAGTTCTTCGTCTTTCACTTTTCCCATGAAATCGCCCGAGTTCAGTATCTTGAAAAGCAGCTTGTCGCCTTCTTCGCCATACTTTCCCATGAGCGTTTGCAGCGTTTCCATGGCCGGAGTTTCTATGGGTTGGTAACCATAGAGTTCATATACCTCCTTGATGGTGTTGAAGATATAGTTGCGTTTGGCCATTTCTTCGGGCGAGAAATCGCGCGTTCCTTTGGGTATCGAGGGCTTGTTGGATGCCATGATTATTATTTTCTGATGATGGTTTGAGCCCTGTCCGGTCCAATGGAAACGATGGAAATGGGCGTTTGCAGTTGTTCTTCGAGGAAGTCGATGTAGGCTTTGAAGGCATCGGGGAATTGGCTTTCGTCAGTCATTCGGGTCATGTCTGTTTGCCAGCCCGGCAGTTCTTGGTATACGGGTTCCACTCCTTCGGTGATGTCGTAGGGGAAGTCGCGGGTCTCTTTTCCGTCGATGCGGTAAGCCACACAAGCCTTGATGGTGGGGAAAGTGTCGAGTACATCGCTCTTCATCATGATGAGATCGGTAACACCGTTCACCATGATGGCATAGCGGAGAGCCACCAAGTCGATCCATCCGCAGCGTCGCTCCCTGCCTGTCACGGCACCATATTCGTGTCCGAGGTCACGAAGTTTGGTTCCCGTTTCGCAGAAAAGTTCCGTGGGGAAGGGGCCTGCACCGACACGGGTGCAGTAGGCTTTCATGATGCCATATACCTTATTGATGCGTCCCGGTGCGACACCCAGACCGATGCAGGCACCGGCAGAGATGGTGTTCGATGAGGTTACGAAAGGATAACTGCCGAAGTCTACGTCGAGCATGGTGCCCTGAGCACCTTCGCAGAGTACGTTTTTACCCTCTTCGGTGATCATCTTATTGATGGTGTGTTCGCTTTCAACGATGTGGTATCGTTTGAGATATTCCACGCCTTCCATCCATTCGCGTTCCACCTCGGCGATATCATAGTCTGTGAAGTCGAGCGCGCGCAGCATTTGTTCGTGGCGTGCCTTGTGAGCCGCGTATTTTTCGTCGAAATGATGGAAGATGTCACCCACGCGAAGCCCGTTTCGGGAAACTTTGTCGGTGTAGGTCGGACCGATGCCCTTGCCCGTGGTACCCACCTTGTCCTTGCCTTTGGCAGCCTCGTTCGCCATGTCGAGGAGGCGATGGGTGGGCATGATGAGGTGAGCTTTCTTGGAAATGTAGAGCCGTTGGGTAAGGTCGTGTCCGCTTTTCTCCAATTCTTGTGCTTCTTTCATAAACAAGTCGGGAGCCAGCACCACGCCATTGCCGATGATGTTGATTTTATCTCCTTGAAAAATGCCGGAGGGAATGCTGCGCAAGACATATTTCTTGCCTTCAAACTCTAAGGTATGTCCGGCATTGGGGCCTCCTTGGAAACGTGCGATGACATCATATCGGGGCGTAAGAACGTCCACCACTTTTCCTTTACCTTCGTCTCCCCATTGCAGTCCGAGCAAGACGTCTATCTTTCCTTTATTCATGTGTTGAAAACTATTTTAGGGTTTCTTGTTTCTTGTTTTCGATTCTTTTCCCATGCGTCTGTTTCGTTTGGCCAGGCAAGAACTGCACACGCCGTAGATGCTCAGGGCAAATCCATCGCGATGGAAACGTCTCAGTTTGGTATTCTCCACCACGCGGACGATTTCGGGCATGTAAAGTTCTGTGACGCTTCCGCACATGGTACACACCTGCCGACAGGGATTGTCGTCTTGCAGGCACGCCTCATAGCGGGTTGAGTTCTGCACGCTGTGGCGCAACACGAGCCGAAGGTCTATGAACATCCGGATGGTGTTGTAGAGCGTGGCACGGCTCACGCGGAAATTGCGCCGTTCGAGAATGACACCGATTTCGTCGATGGAAAAGTATCCGTCGGCCTCATACACCGCATCGAGTATGGCATAACGCTCCGGCGTTTTGCGCCGTTTCGTTTCATCGAGATAGTTTGTGAGTATCTCGACGGCCTTGTCGGGAGTGTATGTATTCATTCTTTCGTGAAAAAACAATTCTCGTACAAAGTTACAAACAATAGTTGATAAACCCGAAAAGTTAACACTTTATTTTGAGCTTTGTGTGTGATGATGTCCCTTCCGATGAAGGGCTGTTCAGGCGTTTGCCGCAGCTATGCACCGCCTGTAAACCGTCTTGTACATAGGTTGTTTTGCTCCTCGTCCGATATGGATGCCAAAAACCTACCTCCCGACGGCCTGACATACAAGCGAGACCGACTCGAAAGCCGATAAGCCCCAATTGTATATGGTTGGGTATATCAAGGTATTTCATTCCATTATCTCTCTTTCTTACCCCTATTGTGTTTGCTCCGTCACCACTAATCTGCCACCAATCTGCTCCACCATCAAACGTTTCCGGCTCGGATGCGATGGTGTTGTCGGGTGAACGGCCGGGCGTCACGATCGGAAACCGTTGTCGTAGGAAAGTCGTATCTTCAAAATTGTCCCCTGCGCAAAGTACAAACCGATGGAATTGTTCGTTCTTCTGCTTGACTTCTTTCCGATGTTCCACAAATGATATCCGGATGGGAACGGCACGTTTGCAATCCTTTCTGTAAGGAACTGTGTGCAAGTGGATTGTATGCCTTTTCGGCTTGCTTTTTCAAAAGGGCAGGTTTGGATTTTCAAAAGGGCAGGTTTTGCGAGATGAAACGTGCCCTTCGGTTCGATAAAAGGACAGGTTTTGATAAATGATGCCGAAAGGTCGGATTCTTTCCATGCCGAAAGTGTCTGTCAATACGTTTGGCCGTATGGTGAGAATATTGAAAGGTTTGTAGTCGGAATGTCAATCATTTTTCATACCTTTGCAATGGGAAGTCTGTGAAAACGAACGGACTTCTGTTCCTATTGTGACATATTGCAGACCCGTCGGGCTGAGATAACTTTGAAAACAATGAAAGAAGAAATGCTTAATTTTACCATCGGACCGGTGATGTCGGGACAAGAAGTGCTGGAAATCGGCAGCCGACAGGTACCTTATTTCCGTACTCCGGAGTTCTCTGAAATCATGTTGGAGAACGAAAAGTTGATGAAACGATTTGCCTGTGCCGACGAAGCGGCTCGCACCGTGTTCATTACCGGTTCGGGAACGGCCTCGATGGAAGCGGTGGTCATGAATGTCTTGACGGATCAAGACAAAGTGCTGGTTGTCAATGGCGGCAGTTTCGGCGAACGCTTTGTTCAACTTTGTGCCTTGCACGCCATTCCCCATACCGAAATCAAACTGCCGTTCGGACAACCCCTTACCGCCGAACATCTTGTCCCTTTCGACGGGAAAGGATATACAGCCTTGCTGATCAACATTCACGAAACGTCCACGGGTGTATATTACGACAAACAGCTCGTGGGCGAATTTGTGAAGCGTAACGGACTGTTTTGGGTCGTCGATGCCATCAGTTCGTTCCTTGCCGACGACTTCGACATGAAAGCTTTGGGTGCCGACGTGATGATTACCGGTTCGCAGAAAGCCTTGGCTTGTCCGCCGGGAATATCGGCCATCGTACTCGGGCCGCGCGCACTTGAGCGTGTCGGTGAAACGACAGTGAAGTGCATGTATCTCGACTTGAAGAGTGCCTTGTCCAACGGTGAACGCGGACAAACACCGTTCACGCCTGCCGTGGGCATCTTGTTGCAGATTCACGAACGCCTGTTGCAAATCGAAAAGAATGGCGGAGTGGCCGCAGAGGTGGCACGCACGGCAGCATTGGCGGCCGACTTCAGGCAGCGCGCAGCCAACCTGCCCATCCGTATGTTCAGTCCCTCGCCATCCAATGCGATGACGTCTTACGAGGTTCTTCGTGCGTCGGCATTCGATATATTCACCACGCTCAAAGATCATTATGGTATTTGGATTTGTCCCAACGGAGGCGAGTTGCGCGACAAAGTCTTCCGCGTGGGACACATCGGATCGCTCACCGTCGACGACAATGCTGCCTTGATAACTGCCCTCGAGGATATGAATCATAAAGGATTGATGGGATGAAGAAAGTCATAACATACGGCACCTACGACCTTTTGCACTTCGGACATATCCGCCTTTTGGAACGTGCCAAGGCGTTGGGCGACTATCTGATTGTCGGAGTCACCGCCGACAGTTTTGATTTGGCGCGCGGAAAAATCAATGTTCAGCAGACGCTTATCGAGCGTGTTGAGGCTGTCAGGGCTACGGGTATCGCCGATGAAATCATCGTCGAGGAGTATGTAGGTCAGAAAATCGATGACATCATCCGCTACGACATCGACATTTTTACGGTAGGTTCCGACTGGGAGGGTCATTTCGATTACCTCAAAGAGTTCTGCGAGGTGGTTTATCTCGAACGCACAGAGGGCATCTCGAGCAGCGAAATCAGAAGCGAGAAGCGCGAAATGCGCATCGGCTTGGTTGGAAACTCGTCGATTCTCGATAAATTCGTGCGCGAAAGCCGCTATGTGAACGGTGTGACCATCAGTGGTGTATGCCACTTTGAAGAAACCGGACTTTCCGAAACACTTGCCCACCTGCCTCTGAAAACCGATAACCTCGATGCCTTGCTGGAAGCCTCCGATGCCGTCTATGTCATTTCTACGCCCACGAACCATTACGAACACATCCGTCGGTCGTTGATAAAAGGTTGTCATGTGTTGTGCGAATCGCCTATGGTCATTGATCCGGCACAGTGGGACGAGCTGATGACCATTGCCCGCGACCGCAATCTGGTGCTTGCCGATGCCATCAAAACGGCCTATTCGATGGCCTATTGGCGACTCATCCTGATGGCTAAAAGCGGCATCATCGGCAAGATTGTGTCGGTGGATGCCACCTGCACGAGCCTACGCGACATGAAGATTGATGACCCTCGCTGGCTCGAGCGCAGCTGGAACAGCATCAGTGCGTGGGGGCCGACGGCCTTGCTGCCCATCTTTCAAGTCTTGGGTACCGGCTATTTGCAAAGAACCATCGCCACTCATCTGCTCCAAGAGGAGAGCCGGTATGATGCCTTCACCAAGATATCTTTCGTTTTTCCCCATGCCGTTGCCTCCATGAAGGTGGGACAAGGAGTGAAGTCGGAGGGTGAACTGGTGATCTCAGGTTCCAAAGGCTACATCTATGTGCCGGCACCTTGGTGGAAGACAGATTATTTCGAGGTGCGTTTCGAGAACGCTTCGGACAACAAACGCTATTTCTATCAGCTCGACGGCGAAGGCATACGCTATGAAATCATGGCATTCATCAAGTCCATCAACTGCAACAAACGTCCCGGCTACATTGACGAAGAAGTGTCGAAAGCCATCGTGAACATCATTCGTGAGTTTCATGAAGGAAAGGATGTCTATTATATATAATTAAGGTAAACGATGAACTCTTCGGACAGAAATGGCCGGAGGTTCTCCACAAATCATCAAACTATCACCTCATGGCAATGACAACTATCGCAACACGACTGGCAGAGCTGCGTGCCATCATGCGCAGAGAAAAACTGGCAGCATTCATCTTCCCGAGTACCGATCCGCATCATGGCGAGTATGTTCCCGACCATTGGAAGGGCAGGGAATGGATCTCGGGATTCGACGGCTCGGCAGGAACGGCTGTCGTTACCCTCAAAGGTGCAGCCCTGTGGACCGACTCGCGCTATTTCATTGCAGCCGAAGAACAACTGAAGGACACAGAGTTCATGTTAATGAAGGAACGCGTGGAAGGGACTCCTTCCATCGCACAGTGGATAGGTACACAAGTTGAGCAAGCCGATTCTACCGAAGTGGGTATCGACGGCATGGTGGCCGACACCCGGACGGTCGAAAACTTCATCGACGAATTGCGCCGGGAAGGCGGACTTACCCTTCGTACCAACCTTGATCCCTTGAAAGAAATATGGGCCGACCGTCCATGTGTGCCTCAGAATGCCATTGAGATTCACCCGTTGACGCTGGCCGGCGAAGATGTGAAAAGCAAACTGCAGCGAGTGAAAGATGCTCTGCGCTGCTGTCATGCCGACGGTATGCTTGTCTCGGCTCTCGACGATATAGCATGGATGCTCAATATCAGAGGCACCGATGTGCATTGCAATCCTGTGGCAGTGGCCTACCTGCTCATCGCTCCCGATGCCGTGACGCTCTTTACCGATGCGGCAAAAGTGACACCCGAGGTAAACGATTATCTGACATCGAACGGTGTAAGGATCGACGACTATGCCCATATCAGAAAGGGCATTGAGGACTACTTCGGCTATAATATCCTGCTCGACCCCGACGAAACCAACTATACACTCTACAAAGCTGCCTCCAAACATCGTGTGGTGAGAGAGAAATCGCCTGTACCAACGATGAAGGCCGTGAAGAACAATGCCGAAATCGAAGGCTTCCGACGTGCCATGTTGTACGACGGAATAGCGATGTGTCGATTCCTCGCATGGCTCAATCCGGCTGTCGAGAAGGGCGGACAGACCGAGATGAGCGTTGAGGCCGTATTGAGAAACTTTCGAGAAGAACAACCCGACTTCAGGGATATTTCCTTCGATACCATTTCGGCATACGGGGCTCATGGTGCCATCGTCCACTATGAAGCCACGCCCGAGACCGATGTTCCGCTGAAAGCCGAAGGCCTGTTGCTGCTCGATAGCGGTGCCCAATATCGCTGCGGAACGACTGATATTACCCGTACCGTCGCCCTCGGTGCCCTCACCGATGAACAGAAAAAGGTTTACACGCTTGTCCTGAAAGGGCATATCCGACTCGAAATGCTGAAGTTTCCTGCCGGAGCTTCTGGCACCCAACTCGATGCCGTGGCACGAATGGACATGTGGCGTGAGGGCATGAACTACCTGCATGGCACGGGTCACGGCGTCGGATCGTATCTCAATGTCCACGAAGGGCCGCACCAAATCAGAATGGAATGGAAACCCACACCTCTCCAACCCGGTATGACCGTCACAGACGAGCCGGGCATATATCTGGCGGGACGTTTCGGGGTGCGCATTGAAAACACGTTGCTGGTGACGCCTTACATGGAAACCGAGTTTGGCAGATTCCTGCAATTCGACTCGCTGACGCTCTGTCCCATCGACAAGACACCCATCGTCGGGGATATGCTGGCACCCGAGGAAAAGGCATGGCTCAACGACTACCATCGCCATGTGTACGAGACCCTCGCTCCTCATCTCGACGATGATACGCGGAAGTGGCTCGAACAGGCCACGCAATCCTTGTGATTTCCGGCGTTCATCACACCGGTGTGGGGTGAACGAAGATGTATCAGACGGTAACAAACTTTCCTTCTCATCGTCCGATGGCGTCGGTTTTTCCGGAAGAACGCTCCATGACGACAGCCATGTTTGTCCTCCAAGGCTTGATGCCGGAGGCAAACATGGCTGCCGGCATTTCTGTCTGTGGTGCGGAAGGGAGAGTAACCTTCATGCCATGTTCCCACCGTCGATGGATTTCATTGGATCGAAAGTGTACGATTCATCCCCGATCGGTCATCAGAGTCCGAGTTGGTCCCGTATGATTGTAGAGCAGATGGATTGTCGGTTTGTTGCAAGTGTAGTGGATTATGGCAAAACAAAACGGCAAACAAGATGCCGGCAAGCGGACGAAACCGAACGGAAAGTGTCATGAACGGCATGAAATGTAGGAATAAACGGCCTGATGACCGATTTTGGTTCATGGCACTCTTGTAGGTTGTTCATACGCATGACCCAACTTTTCCCGTTTGGTTGTAAAATGGCTTGTCCGGCAGCCGATTCCCCAAACGTGTCCTTTTAGTTGTCAAAAGGGCATGAAGTACGCAGTGATTCCTGCCCTTTTATCTGTTGAAACGTACCCTCTTATTCCCAATCGGTCATCAGAGTCCGATTCGGCAGTCGAACAATACCGGTTCGGACTCTGATGACCGATTGGGGTTAAAGAAGTGCGTATGGCTTTATTTGACGACCTTTTTGCCGTTTACGATATAAATGCCTTGTGGCAATCTGTCTGTTTCATGGCCGAGATAACGTCCGTCAAGAGTGTAAACGCCGGTTGGCCGGCCGGCCGGAATTACTGCCATGTTGGTTATGCCTGTAGTTCCACCGGTGAAATTAAGGCTGAACGTATGTGGTTTCCCGTCACCGTATTTGCTGTCGGTGATTTTTGCATTGTCGACATGAAGGGTATAGTCGCCGTCGAGACGCCCCTTGATGGACATGGTACCGGTGTCGAACAATCCGTAGTTTCCTCCTTCGCCGGATGGTGTGAAAAGTCTTTGGTTTTCCCTGTAGTCCGAGAAGTAGGCGATTGACCAGTAAAACTCGGTATGCCTCGGCTCTGTGATGGTCAGATCGACGGTTCTGCCCACATGAATAGATTCGTTGCCCTCGATGACAACCGATTCGTTGCGATCATCGGAAAGATAGAGATAGAGGTTGAAGTCGCCATCGCCGTATGCGAATAGTTTGGCTGACAGGATGGGTTTGGTCGTACCATCGATGATGACGGCATTGTCGGCGGTTTCGGCGGTGATGCTGACATCGTCGATGTTGATGCGGAATTGATCGCTGCATCCGAAATGACGGAAAGCAACATAGCGGGTACCGGCCGGCAAGGAGAGGGAAACCTCTTTGTAGTTGCCTTTGTTGTTTTCCATCGTGAGGGTTTCTTCGTGGAGCTTGACGGTAAAGTCATCGGTGTTGTTGCCGGTTGTCGATGCGTAAACGGCATAATGTTCGGCAATGTCTTTGCTGTCCTGGCTGCAGACAAAGAAAGTGAGTTTGCCTGCTCCTCTCAGATCGAGTCGGGGAGTGATCAGCCAATTGTCGGGTGTCACGGCTTTGCCCAGCCATGAAGCCGAGGTGGCACAGAACGAGCCGCTGTGGGGATTGCTGCCTTCGGGCATGGTGATATACCACACATTCTTGTCGCCATCGGCATCAATGGTTGTCCAGGTGGAGGGGATTCCGTTCTCGAAACCTTCTTGCAGGATGACATCTTGTTGAACTTGTGCGGTTGCCGACAGGGCAACGGAAAGGGCAAAGGTTGCCGCATACATCTTTCTGAGTAGTTTGATATTTTTCATAAAATATTGTGCTTCCTCCTTTCTCTCTTGTATGAGTACGCCATGATGGAAGCCGGGGCGTAAGGGTTTGTTTGTTGATAGGTTGTTTTGAAGGTATCCATTGTGAGACGAAACTGCTCGAACGCGCGTTTCCGACAGTTTCTGCCACCGTTCTCATTCTTTTCTGAGGCTTGTTTGTCGGACTTGACTTCGGTTATACCATGTGTCATGTACCTTAGTTCATGTCGGAAGGCAAACAATGGTCCGGTTGTCATCCGGTGGCAATCAGTTCTGAATTCCTGTTTCGTGGACAAACCGCTCGTCGATTGTTGGGATACGACAAGCATATTTGTGGCCGACGGTTGTGTTGGACGATTTGAAAAGAGTGTCAGCCGGCATTTTCTACTCGTAACATCTATTCGTCCACATCTGCAAATATACTAAAACATATCTTAATTGTCAAAGATTTGTTCGGTTATTTTGAAATATCATGACAGTTACCTTATTATATATTATATATGTGGGGTACATGGTTGGAGTGCTTTTCGGGCAGATGACAAGCGTGGATCCGATTGATGGCGCGGCTGAATTACAAGGAAAAACAAAAGACACGATTCCTTTGTTTTGTTCCCGATTTCCATTATCTTTGCAAAAGCTATGATAACGAACCGTTTTGTTGTGAAGATATTGAAGATTCTTCCTCCGCTATTGTTGGGAGGAGTGATTCTTTATTGGATGTATCGCGACTTCGATTTCTGCCGGATTGGAGATGTCATGCGCAACGAAATGGATTGGACATGGATGCTTCTTTCGTTGCCCTTTGGCTTCACGGCTCAGATGTTCAGGGGAATGAGGTGGTCACAACTGCTCGAACCTATCGGCGAGCAGAGCAGACGATCGGTGAGAATCCATGCCGTGCTGTTGTCGTATGCGTCAAGTCTGGTGATTCCGAGGGTGGGGGAATTTGCCCGATGCGGTATCTTGAAAACCTATGACGCGGTATCTTTCCCGAAAGCACTGGGGACGGTGGTGACCGAAAGAGCGGTCGACTTTGCACTGATGATGATGATGACTGCCATCACTTTCTTTTCGCAGTTGCCGATATTTTTCGATTTCTTCTCGAAGACCGGTACGCGGGTGGATGACATTTTCGGGATGTTCAGCCTCACAGGATGGCTCGTTACGGCGATATGCGGCGTAGCTGCGCTTATTTTGCTTTACTACCTGTTCAAATATGTGTCGGTATATCGAAAAGTGAAAGATGTGTTTCGGGGACTGTGGCAAGGTGTGATGTCGGTTCGTAGAGTTCGTAATCTGCCGCGGTTCATCCTCTTTACCATGGGAATCTGGGGGAGTTACTTCCTTCATTATTACCTCACATTTTTCTGTTTCGACTTCACCGCCGAGCTGGGGTGGGATTGTGCGCTGGTGACATTCGTGGTGGGCAGCATTGCTGTCATCGTTCCAACACCCAACGGTGCCGGTCCGTGGCATTTTGCCGTGAAGACCATGTTGATTCTTTATGGTGTTGCCGACGAAAGGGCACTCTATTTCGTGCTCATCGTGCATTCACTGCAGACTTTGCTTGTCGTGGCACTCGGTGTTTATGCCTGGGTGGCATTGTCGTTTCAAAAGAAAAGAGAAAATATATCTATCAATAACTAACAATATCGATTATGAGTGAAATTAAAAATCTGAAACCGGAATGTGTCTGGCGTAACTTCTATGCCTTGACGCAGGTGCCTCGTCCTTCAGGACATCTGAAGAAAGTTCAGCAGTTCTTGCTTGACTTCGGCAAACAAGCCGGCGTGGAAGCATTCTTGGATGATGCCGGTAACGTGATTATGCGTAAAGCGGCTACTCCCGGAATGGAGAATCGAAAAGGTGTGGTGCTGCAGGCACACATGGATATGGTTCCGCAAAAAACACCCGATAGTAAGCATAACTTTGAGACCGATCCCATCGAACCCTGGATCGACGGCGAATGGGTGAAAGCCAACAATACGACCCTCGGTGCCGACAACGGTCTCGGCGTGGCTGCCATCATGGCTGTCATGGAAGACAAAACCCTCAAGCACGGACCGGTCGAAGCTCTCGTCACGGCCGATGAAGAAACGGGTATGTTTGGGGCAAACGACCTCAAAAGCGGCGTGTTGAATGGCGATATCCTCCTGAACCTTGATTCGGAAACATGGGGGAAATTTGTCATCGGTAGTGCCGGCGGTATTGATATCACTGCCACACTCGACTATCAAGAGGTGGAGGCCGAAACGGATGATGTAGCCCTGAAAGTAATCATGAAAGGCTGGAAAGGCGGACACTCCGGACTGGAAATTCACGAAGGAAGAGCCAATGCCAACAAACTCATGGCACGATTTGTGCGTGATGCCATCACCGAATGTGATGCCCGTCTGGCAGTTTGGCATGGCGGTAACATGAGAAATGCCATTCCTTATGCTGCCGAAGTGGTGCTTACAATGCCCAAAGAGAACATGGAAGCCGTCAAAGAACTCGTTGCCGATTGGAAAGCCGCTTTCGAAGACGAATACAAAATCGTTGAAAACGGTGTGCAATTCTATGCCGAAGAGGTAGAGAAACCTGCCATGGTGGTTCCCGTTCCCATTCAAGATAACCTGCTCAATGCCATCTATGCCTGTCATAATGGTGTGTTGAGAATGATTCCCGCTTATCCCGATGTGGTTGAAACGTCGTCTAATTTGGCGATCATCGACATCGAAAGCGGACGCGCAGCCATTAAGATTCTTGCCAGAAGTGCTCGCGAAGATATGAAAGATTACATGGTGAAGACGCTTGAAAGCTGCTTCAACATGGCCGGCATGAAGGTCGAGACGGCCGGAAGCTATGTAGGATGGGATCCCAATCCCGATAGTGAAGCACTCCACATGCTGCTGCGTATCTATAAAGAATTGTTCAATGAAGACGGAATCATTCAGGTTGATCATGCCGGTCTCGAATGTTCCATCATCCTCAGTAAATATCCGCATATGGATGTGGTGTCGCTCGGTCCGACGATGAAGTCTCCGCACACCACCACCGAACGGGCACTTATTCCTACAGTGGCTCCGTTCTGGGAGTTGCTGAAGAAGACTTTGGAGGAGATCCCTGTTAAATAATGGTCGGGATGCTGACTTCAAGCTGAACCGTTGAGTGTCGGACGATGATGCCGATAGAGGCGGGGACTCGGAGGATGAAGACCATCTCACCGACCGATCTGCGTCAAAACAAGAGCATCATGGTTCGCATCACGATTAAGATCGACGTATCGCCTAAGAAAACGGTACGTTGATCTTTCCAACATCTTCTCGACATAATCTGATCTGCAAACTGATTTTTGGTATTTGATGGTTCTGGGATAATCGATGGTCATACTATGGGAACGTAGTTCGTCTGTTTCCACTTGCGACAAGGAACAGGCCGGAATGCCATGAATATATATGGTAACGACAATGCTAATCTACAAAAGGGTACCGATATAGGATGCAATAAGGATGACGGAAGTTAATGTCAATGAAACCATCTTGTCGATGATGGTTTGGAGACTTTGTGTGAGAAACAAACTTTCTTTCATCTTGGAACTGTGTGTCATGGGAGCTTTCTTTTCAGTGGTTGACCATCAATTGTTGCCTTTATATAATAGGAGAACAAAATAGAGTATAACAGAATCGAATCGAAATTGTTAAAAACAGAAAGGATGAAGTCACTTTTCCGCAATTTATTTTGTGGGAAAGATAAATTATTTATATTTTTGTCGAATGTTATGCAATGTTTCGTAGAAGAAAATTCGTGAAACAAATGGAGAAGAAAACATAGCTTGTAAGTGTGAAAGACAGAATGGATTAAATCAATTATTATGTAAAAATTAAATTTATGAAAAGAAGACTGACAATGATTGTAACGTGCTTGTTCCTCTTTCTTGGGACGGCATTGGCACAGTCGACTATCTCCGGTACTGTTGTCGGGGATGATGGTGAGCCGGTTATCGGTGCAACCATTCAGCTGAAAGGCGAGAAAGTTGCTGTAGCCGTAACAGACTTTGATGGTAATTTCTCTTTTGAAACGGAGAAACAATCACCGATGTTGGTAATCAGCTACATCGGTATGAAACCTGTTACCGTGAAAGGCGGACAGGGCATCAAAGTCAAATTGGAATCAGATGCCACAGATATCGGAGACGTCGTGGTGACAGGTATGCAGAAAATGGACAAACGTCTGTTTACAGGTGCTACCTCCAAGGTTTCCGGTGAGAAGGCAAAACTGGATGGTGTGGCAGATGTCAGCCGTGCGCTCGAAGGACGCGTAGCCGGTGTGTCTGTACAAAACGTTTCCGGTACTTTCGGTACTGCGCCCAAAATCCGTGTGCGTGGTGCAACATCAATTTATGGTAGTTCCAAACCGCTGTGGGTGGTTGACGGTGTGATCATGGAAGATGTGACCGAGGTTAGTGCCGACGCCCTTTCGTCGGGTGATGCTGAAACGTTGATCTCTTCTGCCATTGCAGGTTTGAACTCGGATGACATCGAGAGCTTCCAAATCCTGAAAGATGGTTCGGCTACATCTATCTATGGTGCTCGCGCCATGGCCGGTGTGATCGTTATCACCACCAAGAAAGGTAAGGCAGGTTCGTCACGCATCAATTATACCGGTGAATTCACCATGCGTCTCAAACCCACCTACAACCAGTTCAATATCATGAACTCTCAAGAACAGATGAGTGTTTACAAAGAAATGATGAATGCCGGTTACCTGACCTTTGGCGGTGCATACAGAGCTTCCGACAGTGGTATCTTCGGTAAGATGTATCACTTGATGAACACTTATGATCCTGTCACCAATACTTTCGGTCTTGAAAACTCGCCCGAAGCCATCAACGCTTATCTCCGTCAAGCAGAATATCGTAACACAAACTGGTTTGATGAGTTGTTCAGTAATGCAATCTCTCAAAACCATTCGATCAGTTTGTCGAGTGGTACCGACAAGGCTCAGTATTATACTTCGTTCAGTTTCATGACTGATCCGGGTTGGACCAAGTCGAGCAAAGTAAACCGTTTGACTGCCAACGTGAACGCTAACTACAACCTCAGCTCCAAGATTTCATTGAACTTCATTGCCAATGCTGCCTATCGTAAGCAAAAGGCTCCGGGTTCTTCCAGCCAAGGTGTAAACGCCGTTACCGGTGAAGTCAGCCGTGATTTCGATATCAATCCCTATTCTTACGCCATCAATACTTCGCGCGTTCTTGACCCGAATGAAATGTATGTAAGAAACAATGCTCCATTCAACATCAAGCACGAACTTGATAACAACTACATTGATCTTGATGTGGTTGACTTGAAATTCCAAGCCGAATTGAAATACAAGCCCATCAGAAAGGTTGAACTCTCTGCTATCGGTGCCTACAAGTTCTCTACAACGACTCAAGCACACAATGTAAAGGATAACTCCAACCTCGCTATGGCTTTCCGTGCCATGGACGATGCTACCATGCGTGACTCTAACCCCTGGCTCTATACCGACCCCGACAAAATCAACTCTTTGCCGATTTCCGTATTGCCGAAGGGTGGTTTCTACCGTGAAACCAAATATAAGATGAACAGCTGGGACTTCCGTGCATCTGCAAGCTACAATGATGTTTACAATGAAGACCACATCGTGAACTTCTTCGGAGGTTTGGAAGTAAACAGCACGGACCGTAGCCGTTCTTATTTTAATGGTGTGGGTATGCTCTTCGATATGGGTTATCTTCCCTCGTTCGACTATCGTTATTTCAAGCAGGCAAGTGAAGAAAACCAACAATACTACAGCTTGGGTAACGGCTACAGCCGTGAAGCTGCTTTCTTCGCAACAGCCACCTATTCTTACCAAGGACGTTATACCATCAACGGTACTGTTCGTTACGAAGGTTCAAACCGCTTGGGTAAGAGTCGTAGCGCACGCTGGTTGCCTACATGGAACGTATCGGCAGCATGGAACGCTCACGAAGAGAAATTCTTTGCCAAGCTCAGACCCACCATGTCTCACTTGACTCTGAAGACTTCTTATTCTCTTACCGGCGACAAGCCTGCTGTGACCAACTCTGAAGTAATCATCGCAGCTTTCAACCCTTGGAGACCTACCACCAACGACAAGGAAGCCGGCTTGGCTATCTCGGATTTCAAGAATGAAGATTTGACCTATGAAAAGAAGCACGAGTTCAACATTGGTGTTGACATGGGTTTCTTGAACAACCGCATCAATGTGACTTTCGACTGGTACAAGCGTAACAACTATGACTTGATTGGTCCGAAGCACACGATGGGTATCGGTGGCGTGGTAACCAAGTATGGTAACGTTGCCGACATGAAATCTCATGGTGAAGAGTTCTCAATCTCTACCAAGAATATCGTAACCAAAGACTTCAGCTGGACAACCGACTTCATCTACTCTCACACGAAGAGTGAAGTTACAAACTTGGATTCTCGTACACAGATCATCCAATTGATCACCGGTTCCGGTTTTACCATGAAAGGTTATCCCTACCGTGCATTGTTCTCTATCGACTATCGCGGTTTGAACAATCAAGGTATTCCTACTTTCATCAACGATAAAGGTGTCCTCACTACCAGTGACCACTACTTCCAGTCTACCGATATTTCCCACTTGGTATACGAAGGTCCGACCGATCCTACCTACACCGGTAGTTTGGGTAACGTCTTCAAATACAAGAACTGGACGTTGAATGTCTTTGCCACTTACTCGTTCGGCAACAAGATTCGTCTTGATCCGGCTTTCTATGCAGGCTATTCCGATCTCTACGCAATGCCGAAAGAGTTCAGAAACCGTTGGACTATGGCAGGTGATGAAGCATATACCGATGTCCCTGTAATCCTCGATGCACGTTTGCGCCAGCAAGACAATAAGATTGGATGGGCTTTCAATGCCTTCAACCGTTCTACGGCTCGCACAGCCAAAGGTGACTTCATCCGTATGAAAGAAATTTCTCTTTCTTATGATTTCCCCAAGAGCTGGTTGACACCTTTGCGTATCAACTCTTTGAATATGAAGCTCCAAGGTACCAACTTGTTCCTCATCTATTCAGACAAGAAGCTCAACGGACAAGATCCCGAGTTCTTCAATGCCGGTGGTGTTGCTGTGCCGATGGCACGTCAGTTCACCTTCACATTGAGGGTTGGCCTTTAATCTAACAACTTAATAATTAGAAATAATGAAAAAGAATATATTATTGTGCATGGCGTTGGGAGCTTTTGCTTTGTCTTCATGTGACTCTTTTTTGGACAAGTTGCCAGATGATAGAGCGGAACTCAACACAAAAGAGAAAATCAAGAATCTCTTGGTAGATGCCTATCCCAGCAATAGCAACGTTATGATCCTGGAGTACAGCTCCGATAATGTTACAGACAATGGACCTCGTTATACAGCCCAGGTAAGTCAAGAAGAGTTGTATCGTTTTAAGGATGTAACTTCTGAAGACAATGATTCTCCCCGTAACGTATGGCAAGGTTTATACTCTGCCGTTGCAACCGCAAATATTGCCTTGGAGGCAATGGATAAAGTCAACGAGAATGTGAATGCTGAGCGTGGCGAAGCCCTTCTTTGTCGTGCTTATTCCATGTTCCAACTCGCCAATACCTTCTGTATGGCATGGAACCCCGAAAAGGCTGACGTATATCTCGGACTTCCTTATCCCACCAAGCCTGAGACGACCCTTAATGCTACCTACGAACGTGGTACGCTCCGTGATTTGTATGCCAAGATCGATGCAGATATTGAAGAAGCGTTGCCTTTGATCGACGACAATAATTACTCCGTGCCCAAGTATCATTTCAATAAGAAGGCTGCCTATGCCTTTGCTGCTCGTTTCAACCTTTATTATATGAAGTATGATAAAGCCATTGACTATGCTACCAAGGCCATCGGTGTTGATCCTACTGCTGTACTCAGAAACTATTCTGAGCTCGTGAAGCTCGGTGCCATCGACTTGGCAAACCGTTACGTCGAGTCTGCGGATCCGGCAAACCTTATGTTTGTTACTGCATATTCTGCTGCAGGCCGTATGATCATGTCGTCGTATGGTCGTTTCGCTCACAACGGAATCATGGCTTCTTACGAGACCTATTGGGCTTCTGCTCCCTGGGGACAAGGATCGTCTAACAACTCTCTCTATTATAAGGGTAAGTTGTATGGAACGAATCAACAAACCTTCTTTCCCAAGATGTGGGAATTTTTCGAGTTCAAAGATAAGTTGGCACAAACCGGTTACACTCACATCGTAGACCAAGTGTTCACCACCGACGAAACATTATTGGTTCGTGCAGAGGCTTATGCCTTGATGAACGACTCCGTGAATGCCATTAAGGATATCAACTATTGGGTAACTTCTCACTGTGATCGCTGGACCCCGCAGTTCAAAGTCTTCACCATCGACCTGGTTAACAAGTTCATGGACGGCATCGACTATTCGCCCGTTGATCCCGAACGTGCTTTGTTCCGCACCATCAAGAAGGAGTTTCATCCCCAAGGATTTGTTGTTGAACCCGGTGTTCAAGAAAGTTTGTTGCAGATGATTCTCCACATGCGCCGTCTCGAAACGCTTTACCAAGGTATGCGTTTCATGGACGTGAAGCGTTACGGCATCTCCTATGCTCACCAATTGACAGGTGAAGAATCTGTTATTTTCAAACCGGGTGACCTTCGCGGTGCCATTCAGATTCCGAATGCTGTTGTAGCTGCCGGTCTGCAAGCTAACCCGAGAGATTAATGAAACAACATAATAAAGTAAAACTTATGAGATACTTAAAAATATTCATGCTGTGCTTGATAGTATCGGTTGCCGTATCTTGCTCTGAAGATGAGTTAAGTTCAACAAGCATTTTCGATACCAATCCGGTGGAGCGTAACGACCTGGATCAATGGTTGTTCGATAACTTCACGAAGCCCTACAACATTGAGGTTACCTATAAATACGATGATAAGGAGACCAATAACAACTATAATGTCGTTCCGGTTGACAAACCAAAGGCAAAGGCCATGGCCATCATGCTCCAACACGCTTGGATCGATGCTTACCGTGAAGTTGCCGGAGACGTTTTCTTCAAGACCAATACTCCCAAAAAATTGTTGTTCCTCGGTTCACGTATGTACGAATCCGACGGTAGTGAAGTACTTGGTGTTGCCGAGGGTGGTCTTAAGATTACCCTGACAGGTATCAACGACATGGATCTCAATAACATCATCATCGATCAGCAAACTCCTTTCCATACCCGTAATGACAAGGGATATGATTTGAACTACTACATTTTCAAGACAATGCACCATGAGTTCTGTCACATCTTGAATCAAAAGAAGGAATTCCAAAGAGAGTACAAAGAGATTTCAGAAGGTAAATACCATGCTACCGACTGGGTGAACGTTACTGACAAGAATGCTCCCAGAGAAGGTTTCGTCAGCGGCTACTCGACCAAGGAATATAATGAGGACTTTGCCGAAATGTATTCCATCTATGTGAGCCACACTCCCGAAGCATGGAATCAAATCCTCGATGCGTCTCTCGACACTTTGAAGAACGAGAAGGGTGGCATCATCTATCAGACCGATGCACAAGGCAAGCCTGTCTACAAGAAAGACAAAGACGGCAACCTCATTCCCAAGACCGACTCCAAAGGTAATATCATTTATATGACCGATCACAACGGCAACACCGTATATGATTCGGATGGCAATCCCATTCCTCAATACGAGCAAGAGCCTGCCACCAACTCTGAATATCGTGATGTCTTGTTGGCTAAGCTGAAACTTGTCAGAGAGTACTTCGCCAACTCGTGGAACATCGATATCGATAAGCTCCGTGATGTGGTATTGAGACGCTCTCAAGAAATCTATACGCTGAATTTGGGTCAATAACTTTAATGCAAGACTAAAATGAAAAAAGTTCTCAATATCTTACTGCTTTTGACGGCAGTATTCACGTACTCTTCCTGTACCAATGAGGTTGATGATATCTTTGATAAAGATTCAGCTCTCCGTATGAATGAGAAATTAGCCAAGACAAAGACACTTCTCGAAAGTGCTCCCAATGGATGGATCATGCGTTATTACGGTAACACCGCCTATGGCGGATGGAACCTGCTTTGCAAGTTCGAGAACGGTAAAGTAACTGCCGCTTCCGACTATCTCACCAAGAAGACTTTCGACAAGACTACCATGACCGGTGAATATAAGGAAGCTACATCCGAGTATCATATGAAGCAAAGTGCAGGAGCCTTGCTTTCGTTCGACGGCTACAACGAGATCATTCACTTCTTCTCTAACCCCGTCAACGAAATCACGCAAGGCATCAACAATGGTGAAGGTTTTGGCGGTGACTTTGAATTCCGTGTTCTCAAAACAAGTCAGGATACCATTCTCTTGTCAGGCAAGAAGCATAAAACCCGTATCGTGATGATCCGTATGCGTCAAGACATGACTTGGCAAGATTATCTCAACAAGGTCATCGAGAGAGAAGATGAGATGAACTTCGGTCAGTACAAATATGTTGGCGACTCCACTACAATCGTGACCAGTTCCATGCGTAACCTTATCTACACCTACACCGATCCCGAAACCGGTGAAGAAGTACGCTATCGTCAACCCTATGTTCCCACTCTCGAAGGTTTTGAGTTCTATGGCGAATGGGATCTGCTCGGTCATAAGTCGAAGCGCATGATTTATAAAGGCGGTGACGACTTCATGTTCGAAAATCAGGACGGTACTGCCAAGATGTATGGTGTGACTCCTCCGTTGGTTGATTATGTTTACGATGGAAGTACCTGGTTCCTGAGCCATGAAAACATGGGTACCGAGCCGCAGATGTGGATGGATCTCGTTAGAGAGGCAATCAAGAGCCAAACCAAGGAACAAGACGCGAAGGATATTTATACCACATACCTGCAGGGTGCCAAAGATACCAAGGTTGGTACTTACTATCTCAACGTCGGACGTGGCTTCCTCGTTAAGTTCAAGTTCAAAGTTGTGGGCATAGGCGACAACCAAGTACGCTTCGAACATCCCATGAAGTTGGAAGACAAGGTGGCTCAGAAGCTCTTCAAGGCCATCACTACCCCAGTGGGTTGGAACTTGATCAAACCGTTCACCGGCGAGGACGAAGACGGTAACTTCCTTGTTGAGTCTAAAGCTGTCGTATTTGACATCACGACCGACAATCCGAAGTATCCTACTTACCTTAAATTGGTGTCCACAACCAACCCCGAGCACTTCATCGTGCTCAGCAAGGCTGAACAAAACTTCTACACGACTTACGAGGAATAATCTTCCGTAGAAGTGTCATTTCTATAAGGGATGTGTCATGGCAACATGGCACATCCCTTTTTCCTTTAAACTATCCCGTTTTTCTTATCCCTATCGGTCGTAATGTTGTGTTGATGTTGTCCTCCAGCCCTACTGCCGGTTTCGGACTCAGCTGTCGATGCGGTTTACATTGGGTAGGTGTTTGCCGAAAGTGTGTACGCTCATCATTGTTTGTTTCCATCACCAGAGAGCAGATACACCGTTTTTGTTTTTGAACCCAAACCGGTCATGAGAGATTCCTTGAAGTCAAGGTGTTATAAAAGCCTCCCATGGCCTGCCGAAACGCCAGCGACCTACCAGGCATTTACAAGCATGTCGCACTTCTTCGGGCAAAAGGAAAGACAAGCTTTTCTGATGACCGGTTTGGGTTCAGATTCCATCCTCTTTTCTGTCGTCTGACTGGTTGCCGTTCTTGTTGTCTGATACCCCCTTGCATACCCCACTCGTGAGATACGGACATACCCCACGAGTGGGGTCTTGCCGGAAAGTGACATGAACGACGGGAAATGTATAAACAAACGCTTTGATGACCGATTGGGGTTGAACCTGTCTCTCCATAAATTCCCATGATGCTGAGTGAATCCCTGCAACCAACTGCTCTCTCGGACAGACCTTGTTCAAAACCTCCCCTTTTGCTCTGTAATACCGGCCCTTTTATGGCATATTACCGGCCCTTTGGGCAATTAAAACCAGCCCTTTTGTCTTCCGGCCTGTATATGTTCTTGTATGTACTTGTTTTACATTCGCTTATCGGAGGTTTGACATCGCATGGCAAATTGCTTTTCTCTTTGTTGCAGACTTAACATTGTCCGGAAGCATCGGCTTGTCTTTCGCACTTCCTGTCAGTATGCGCTCTTTGCCGTTTGTCCATAAGTTCTTGTTTCATTCATTTCATCCTGTGGTCCGAGAGGCTTTCAGTTTTTCCCTTCTTAACGTTCTAATGTCCATTCAGGTACATTTGTCGTGTGCGTGTTTTTCTTTATTTCATTTATGGACATTGTCAGTTATATTTACTATCTTTGCATAAGATAGGCTGCACTCGGCAAATGATGAACAAGTTCATTTTGCGCTCGTTGGCACTGTCTTTGCATAAGATAGGCTGCGCTCGGCAAATATTCAGTTGGGTTTTCGTGCGTAGTATGCGATGTCCGCAACACACTGAAAGTCAAGCAGACCGACGACCACACGAATTCCACTCGGAATCCGATGCCGATATGGGCTTTACCGCAGGCCGGTTGTTGTTCATCGAGGAAGCAGTGCAAGGCATTGCCAACGAAATGCCGAACGGTTGAACCGTACAATAGCCCAAGGAAGACAAAGCCGTTACCTATCCGTGATGGAACCGTGAAAGGCAGGCGGTTTACAACCCCTGCCCAAAGAGTAACATTCGCAACCCGCCCGTACTCACGCATGATAGACAGAGCCACCGTTGATAAGATCATGAATGCTGCCAATATCGTCGATGTTGTCAGCGAGTTTGTCTCGTTACGCAAAAGCGGATCGAGCTATGTCGGGTTGTGTCCGTTCCATGATGACCGCACGCCGTCGCTGTCGGTGTCGCCCTCCAAAGGCGTTTACAAATGCTTCTCGTGCGGAAAGGCAGGGCACGTCGTGAAGTTCATCATGGACCACGAGCAACTGCCCTACAACGAGGCCTTGATGTGGCTGGCACGCAAGTACCATATAGAGGTGCGCGAACGCGAACTGACAGAGGAAGAAAAGCGCGAACGAAGCGAGCGCGAGTCGATGTTCATCGTCAACGAGTGGGCACTGAAGTTCTTCCATGACACGATGCTCAACACCGAAGAGGGCAAGAACATCGGACTGCAATACTTCTATCAACGCGGCTTCCGCGCCGACATCATCGAGCGTTTCAAGCTCGGTTTCAGCCCCTCCGACCGCCATGCCTTCGCCGATGCGGCATTGAAGGCCGGCTATCAGGAAGACTTCCTGCTCAAAACCGGCTTGTGCTATCGCCGCGACAACGGCAGCCTTGTCGATCGATACCATAACCGCGTCATCTTTCCGTGGATAGGTGTCAGCGGCAAAGTCACGGCCTTCGGCGGCCGGCTGCTCGACGTGCGTACCAAGGGAGTCGTGCAGAAGTATGTCAATTCGCCCGACTCCGTCATCTACCACAAGAGTCAAGAGCTGTACGGACTGTTCCAGAGCAAGAAAGCCATCGTCAAGGAAGACCGCGTCTTCATGGTCGAAGGCTATACCGATGTTATTTCCATGCACCAATGCGGCATCGAGAATGTGGTTGCCAACTCGGGAACGGCATTGAGTGTGGAACAAATAAAACTGCTTCGTCGGTTCACCCGCAACATCACCTTGCTCTACGATGGCGACGAGGCGGGCATCCATGCCGCCATGCGAGGCACCGACATGCTGCTCAAGGAGGGCATGAACATCAAGGTACTGGTGTTGCCCGATGGGGAAGACCCCGACAGCTTTGCCCGTAAACGTTCGGCTGAAGATCTGAAGAGCTATCTCGATGCCCATCAGACCGACTTCATGGCGTTCAAGACGGCTATGCTGCTCAAGGGCGTCACCGATCCCATCAAGCGTTCGGAGGCCATCAACAACATCATTCTCAGCATTTCCGTCATCCCCGATCCGGTGGTTCGCGACACGTATGTCAAGGAGTGTGCCCTGCAGATGAATATGGCCGAGGCCACCATCATCATGCAGATGAACAAGTTCATCCGCGAAGACAAGGCACAGCAGCAGCGCGAATACGAACGCAAAAAGGAACAGGAAGTCCGTGAGCCGCAACCTGTCAAAACGCAGTCCGCGGCTGTCCGAACCGGTCATGTGGAGCGGCTGCTTGCCGAAATCATCGTCAAGCACGGACAGGAAATGCTCGTCGAAGGTGTCGAGAACCCCGAAGACGGTTCGGTTTACGACTTCACCGTGTCGCAATACATCTACCACGATCTGCTCTCCGACGGGCTTGCGTTTGAGTCGCCCATGTATGACACCATCCTGCAAGAGGCGTTCGGTCACAGTACCGATGCCGACTTCCATCCCGATACGTACTTTGCACATCATCCCGACCCGGCTGTCAGCGAATTTGCCTCGTCGGTGCTGATCGAACCTTTCAGGCTGTCGGCCACGCTGCAGATACGCGATGACAGCGAGACTCTCTTGAAGAAGGTGCGCCATCTGCTCCTCGACTTCCGTCTTGACTATGTCGAAAAGAAACTCAAGGCGTTGCGCCTCGAACTCAAAAGCCATGCCGGCGATGCCGAAGCGATGATGCGCCTCATGCAGGAAATCAAGGAAACCCAAAACCTTCGCAACATCATCGCCAAGCACAACGGCAACAACATCATCACCTGAGAGCGTCCGCTTCCGTGCGGAGGACCTTCGCCGGTAACTCCGTAGTCGCGTCGCGGCGGATCGGGCTTCTCGAAACATACACTTCCAAACATCCGACATGAATACCATCCAACCGATATTGTTTTTCATCATCATCCTTTCGTTGACATTGTACGTGCTGCACGTCAGCTCCGAGGCCTTTCGCCGGTGGGTCGGGCGGTTGTTGCGCAAGTTCCATGCCGAACCGGTTGCGGCACTCACCCGCGACGAAGTCATCGGCAAGCTCAACGAGGCTCTGCGGCAACTCAACTGCCGGCCGCAATGGACACGGGAGGGAAGCCACAGCTATGCGGTCTATCAGTTTCAGACGGGACACTTCCATCTGCGGGTCGACGAGACCCCCTCGGTCGTGCGCCTGTCGTTCTTCAACTGCTTTGAGACCGGGCTCGACAACATTCATTATGTGCGGACCCTCTGCAATCAGGCCGGCCTCAACAGCAGCAACGAACGCATCGTTTACACGCTCGATGACAAAGAACAGAACATCAACATACACATCCTGAGTCAGGTGAGTGTCCACGAGCCGCAGATGGCGGATGCCCTGCAACACCGCATGCAGGACATCTTCGTCTGGCAGGCCACTTTCGTCAATCATTTCCGCGAGATGGTCGAGTCGGACGAAGACACTTACCTGAAAGACCGGGAGCTGGGCACATCGCAGATTACCCACGAGCTGTACCTCATGCGCGAACAAGAACTGCTCCATCAGGAGGTGGGAAACATCCGCGAGACACCTTCCGAGGGGCTGACCGTCGCCCGGTGGGCCGAGCTGGCGTTGCAGTCGCCCGCCTTCACGCCCGTCGGTCTGACCTTCTCCGACCCCGCCATCGCTCCCCTCAATGACAAAGCGGCCATTGCCGGCTACCGGCTTGCCGACGCGCTGGTCGGAGAAGGCCGCTTCAGACGCGAGGAAGTCACGCTCGTCCTTTCCTATTACGACTCCCGTCATCCCGAGGAAAAGCAGAAAGCCGTACTCTATCTGCATGCGCAGAATGGCGACGGGCAGACCCTTTACTACCGCATCACCTCCATGACGGTGCCCGGCGGGGAGGACATCGTCGCCGGCATCACCGGAACCGGCCGTTCTCCGCGCGTCCGCTGGATGCTTGCCGCCGTCGACCTCACCACCGACAAGCATCGCCACGATGAATTCGTGTATATGTGGAAGGAGGCGCAGGAGAAGCTCAGGAACGGCGAGGAGTCATCGCTCACCGACGATCAGAAACTCATCGCCCGCTTTGCGGACGTCTCGGTTGCCGGGTATCTCTATCGCGGCCACAAGCTCTTCCTCAACCGACGCTATGCCGAGGCCGTTCCCTTTCTCGATGCCGCCTTCCGGCAGCTGCACCCCCGTTACCACAAACTCAAGGCGGCGCAGAAGGAACAGTTCATGAACGTGTGCTATTACATCGGCTTCTGCTACATGCAGCTTGAGGACTATACGCGTGCCTACTATTATCTCGACATCCTTTCGGGCTCCAACCGCATCCTGTTCGCGCAGGAGCTGGTCAACTGTCTGGTCAATGCCGGCGATTTGCGGGCGTTGAACTACATCAACGGCCTTATCGAACAGATCGACCTCAGGCACGACGATGACGACGATGATGATGAACCGGATGACCGCTACACCGACTTCTACCATTTTCTGGAGCGGCGGAAAGCCTACGTACTCATCGAACTGTCCCGGTTTGACGAGGCAAAAGAGTTGCTGCAACGGATGCTCGACGAGCCGGCCAACAGCGATTTTGCCATTCGCGAGCTTGCCTATCTCCAAAACATCGAGGAGGCGATGCCGCCCGAAGCGTCCTGACGCGTCCCGCATGGTTTGCCAACCGTATGGGCCGGACGGGAAGACGATGACGCCAACCCTGTAAATGCTGTGTGATGATATATGTAAACTGGATATTGCTGTTGCTCTATGTCGTGCTGGTTCTCGGTGCGATGGTGGCGGTCCTGCTCGACAACCGTCAGCCCGAGAAGACGATGGCATGGCTCCTTGTGCTGGTCTTCGTGCCTTTTGGCGGCATCATCCTCTACATATTCTTCGGCCGCAACACCCGCAAGGAGCGCATCATCAGCCGTCAGAGCCTCGACCTGCTCACCAAGCGTTCGATGCTCGGCTTTGTCGAACAGCCCGCCCTGCATCTGCCTCCCGAGCGCGAGACGCTCATACGGCAGCTGGCCAACGAGGGGCGCGCGTTGCCTTTCAAGAACAACCGCGTCGACATCTTTACCGACGGTTACGCCTTTTACCTCTCCTTGTTCGAGGCCATCGGCCGTGCGCGGCAGCACATCCATCTGGCGGTCTACATCTTTGCCGACGATGCCTTGGGAAACCTGCTGGCCGACATGCTCATCGACAAGGCGCGCGAGGGCGTCGAGGTGAGGGTCGTCTATGACGATGTGGGATGCTGGCGGGTGCGCCGACGCTTCTTCGAGCGCATGCGCCGTGCCGGTGTCATGGTCTGTCCGTTCATCCCCGTGCATTTCCCGGCGTTCACCGGCAAGGTCAACTACCGCAACCACCGCAAGATATGCGTCGTCGACGGCAAGACGGGCTTCATCGGCGGCATGAATGTCGCCCTGCGTTATGTCAAGGGTGTGCGCAAGGGACTGCCCGCGTTGCGAAGCCGGGGCAAGTGGCGCGACACCCACCTGCGCATCGAGGGCGGATCGGTCTATGGCATTCAGCAGGCATTCCTCATCGACTGGTATTTCGTGGACCGGACGCTCATCACCGACCGCATTTACTATCCTCCCTCCGACACCGCCATCTCCAACGACTGTCTGGCGCAAATCGTCACCAGCAACCCCACCGACCAGTGGCCGCAAATCATGCAGGGCTATGTGCGCATCCTGCTCGAGGCGCGTCGCTACGTCTACATCCAGACCCCTTACTTCCTGCCCACCGAGCCGGTCTGGTTTGCCATGCGTACCGCCGTGCTGGCAGGTGTAGACGTGAAGATGATCCTGCCTCGCCGCGCCGATTCCATCCTTGTCGATTGGGCGGGTCGCTCCTACATCGGCGAGGCCATTGCCGCCGGTGTCAAGGTGTATTTCTATACCGACGGATTCATCCATTCCAAGATGATGGTATGCGACGACATCATTTCCACCTGCGGCTCCACGAACATCGACTTCCGAAGCTTCGAGAACAACTTCGAGGCCAATGCCTTCTTTGTCGACGCCTCCTTGGCGCGGCGCATGCGCGAGATGTTCGAGCGCGATCTGGCCAAGTGCATCCCCGCCTCCGATGTCCACGACTATGCCCATCGGCCTTTTTTCATCCGTCTGTGGGAGTCGGTCGTGCGCCTCTTCTCCCCCTTGCTCTGATTTCTTCTTCCTTCCGGCAGGCTTCTCCCTGCCCCTTCCCGAAGGTTCTCCCAAGAGCCATGCGACAGCATGGACTGACACTATAGCAATAGTATGGACTGACACTATAGCAATAGTATGGACTGACACTATAGCAATAGTATGGACTGACACTATAGCAATAGTATGGACTGACACTATAGCAATAGTGTGGACTGACACTATAGCAATAGTATGGACTGACACTATAGCAATAGTATGGACTGACACTATAGCAATAGTATGGACTGACACTATAGCAATAGTATGGATCGACACTATAGCAATAGTATGGGCTGACACTGTACCATAGTATTGGCTGATACTATGGCAATGGTATGAATGTGGGTTGCGGTGTTTTTCATAGTCTGCCGCCGAAGGGTCCTGTATGCTCCCGAGGTGTGTCTGTCGGCGGCGTGATGTCGTTTTGTTTCGCGGAAGTCTTTCAGTGGTCTTCGTGGCTTGCAGCTTTCCTTTTGTCGAGCCATCGGTCTATCAGCCTGCGGGCTATCGATGCCTTGTCGGGGATGTCCGGCAGGTGGTCGGCATCAAACCATCGGGCATCTGCCAGCTCGCTTTCCTGCGGATGGAGTTCGCCCCCGTCATACTCTGCCGTGTAGCCCACCATCAGTCCGAAAGGGAAGGGCCATGCCTGGCTGCCCGCATAGGTGATGTTCCTGATGCGGAGGGCGGTTTCCTCCATGACCTCGCGTCGCAAGGCTTCCTCGAGGTTCTCGCCCGACTCGACGAATCCCGCCACAAGTCCGTAGAAACGGCTGCGGAAGTTGTGCGCCCGGACCAGCAGGATGCGGTCGCCGTTCTCGATGAGGCAGATGACGGCCACCGATGGTTGGGGCCATGTCTCGCGCCCGCAAGCCGCACACCGTTTGGAAATGGCGGTGTGGTGGCGCATCTTTCCGCCGCACACACCGCAATATTGCGTGTTGGCGTTCCAGTAATTCATTTCGCGGCACTTGCCGGCAATGGTATATAGGTGGTGTGGCAGCCTGCCGAAAGTGCTTCTCAGATCGGCCATCTCCATTTCCGGCGGCAGCTGTCCGGGCATGTCGATTTCGTAGGTCATAACCTCCGTTCCCTCGTCTTCGCCCATGCTGAGCGGCTCGTGCAGCGGCCTGTCGGGTAGGGGAGGCGTCTCGCCTTCGGGGATGGCGCACGTCCGTTCGTCGACGGTCGTCACGAGCAGTCTTGTGCCGGCAAAGACAAACCATCTCCTGCGCATGGCTATTCCTCCCGCTGTTGGTTGCCGAAGAGAATCTGTTTGTCGCGTTCGATGGCCGGTATGGCCCATTCCTCGGGTACGAACCGCCAGTTGTCGTTTGCTTTCGGACTGACCACCTTGGCGTCTTCAATCTCCTTCATGATGTAGTGGCGTTGGTCGCGCGGCGTTTCGGCGATGATCCGTTTCCTGAGTTCGGCCTTGCCGATGCCTGCCCCCAGCGTGAGGAGTTCGCCTCCGCCGTTGCCGCGGTAGCTGTTGATGGCCACCTTGTAGTCCTTCTTCTCGTCGAAGGGTTCGCCGTTGCTCATGTGCAGGATGGTGATGCGCTGCCCGGCGGGCTTGGTGACATCCACAAGGTAGTCGATGCCTGCGGCACTGTCGAAGTTGAACGACAAATTCTTGAAGCCCATCCGCTGCTTGTCGTTGTAGGTCTTGAGGTCGAGCAGGATGATGTGGTCATCTTTTGATTTCATCGTATTGACCCACAGTCCGTAGCTCATCTCGAGGTATTGCCTGATTTCCTTGCCCGTGAGGCGCATCGTGTAGATGGTGTTCTCGTAGCGGTAGAGCTTGAAGAGGTCGCCGACATACACGGGGCCGGCATCGATGCGGGCATTGAAGTTGAGCGGGGCATTGAAGGAAACGTCGGCATGGGTCACCTTGAGCTGGATGTTGTGGATGAAATCGTTGAACGCCGAGCTTCCGAAGTAGCTGTCGCGCGAACTGATGGCAGTGTCGAACTCGCCGATCTTGCGGTCCACAAAAGTCCTGACGCTGTCGATGTCGGGCGTGAAATGTTTCATGAAGTGTTCGCTGACGGGTAAGTCGTCGGTGTTTACCACCCTGCCTTCCACCTTCTTGCCGGTCACGTTGCCCCTGTCGTCGGTGGTGACGGTGATGGTGGCGTCGGTGATCATGCGGGCGTTGGCCGACGGGTTGAGGCACACCACGCTTTGTCCATGGGCATTGATACATTCGGCAGCGTTCGAAATGTGGTCGTGTCCGTAGACGATGAGGTCGAATCCCGGCACTTGTCCGGCCACCGTCTCGGTAGCATTCTCGATCTGCCCGTCGGCGACGATGCCTCCGTTCCATCCCGAATGGAACAGGCCGATGACGACATCGGGCTTCTCGTCGCGCCTGATGACATCCATCCAGCGGCGTGCCGACACGACCATGTCCTCAAAGGCCATGCCGCTCCATATCGATTCGGTCAGCCAGAAAGGAATCGTCGGCGTGATCAGTCCCAGCACCGCCACCTTGATGCCGCCCTTGTGCAGGATGGTGTAGGGCTGAAGATAGGGCTTCTGGGTATTCACGTCGATGACGTTGGCACCGAGCATGGGGCATTTCACCTCGCTGGTCCACTTGTCGTAGACCGCATGGCCGGTCTCGATGTCATGGTTGCCGACGGTCTGTGCGTCATATTTCATGTAGTTCACCACCTTGGCAGCCACGTTGGGGCGTTCGGGCTTCACGTAGTTGGCGTAATAACAGCTGGGTTGTCCTTGCAGGATGTCGCCGTTGTCGAGCAGGATGAGGCGGTCGCCGTAGGTGTTGCGCAGGCTGTCGACATACGAGACGACCCTTGCCAGGGAACCTTTGAGGGGCTTGCGGTTGATGAAGTCGTAAGGGAAGAAGCATCCGTGGACATCGCTTGTGCCGATGACCCTGAGCTGTATGGTGTCGTGTTGTGCCATGACGGTTGGTTGTAAGGTGATGAAAGTGAGTAGCGTGAGTATGGTTTTCTTCATTTCGATTCGTTGTCTTGGGTGCTGCAAAAGTAGTGATTATTCCCGACAAATGCACGCCGGACAACCCTTAATGTGGGAGGAGCGGACAAAAACTGCTCGGCTGACGCTCAAAAAACACTTACCATTATATATATGGCAGGCAGAGATTATGTCGTGAAATATGGTTATCTTTGCAACGCCTCAGCCTGCATCGGTATTTAATCTTCGTCAGTTCGTCATGAATTGAAGTGCTGTTGCAGGGAAGAATCAAGATGACAAGTACCACATTTATCCACCATGAAGATATGAAAACCAACGAATCTACCATCACTTTCGTGTCGCTGGGCATCGGCGACCCCGAACTCATCACCCTCAAAGCCTATCGCGCACTCCAACAGGCCGACGTGATATATACCCCTGCCACCCGAAGGAAAGACGGAACGTTCTCGTCGAGAGCGGGCGAGATCATGACCGCCCTGTTGCCCGGTGCTCCCCTCAAGTATGTAGACATCCCGATGGTGCCCGACCGCAGCCGCATCATCCCCGTGTATGAACGCATGAAGGAAGAGGCGGCAGCCGACAGTGCGGCCGGCAAGACGGTCGTCGTGGCGGTCGAAGGCGATGTAAGCATCTATGCCTCGGTTCACTATGTGGCGCAGATGCTAATGGAAGAGGGCCGACAGGTGGATGCGATTCCCGGCATCGCATCGTTCATCGGGGCGGCAGCCGACCGCCGTCTGTCGCTCATCAGCGGCGAAGAACGACTGCTGGTGTTGCCCGGAAACTTTGAGGGCAACGAACTTCACGACAAACGTAATGTGGTGGTTGTCATGAAACTGTCGCGCTGCGAACAGGCTGTGAAGACTTTTCTTGCCGAACATCCCGACACCGTCTGCCATTATTTCGAGAACGTCGGACTGCCGCAACGTTATCACACGGCATCGATCGAGGAGATCCTCCAGCGTCCTTTTCCATACTTCTCGCTGCTGGTGATGAAGAATGCTCCCGAGATTGCTCCACGATAGGGACTCCGATTCTTGTCTCCTTCATTGGCCTTCGGGCGGAACCCGGTCAACGGATGATGTTGCCGTGTGTCTTCGAAAAAGACGGGTCGGGTGTCGTTTGTATATCAAAAGCGAGTATAAATTATCCTTTTGTAGTTGAATTGTCATGGGAAAAACCAAAAGGAAAGTGTCGCTTTTCGTTGAAAAAGCGTACTTTTGCACTTGGTTTTTTAAGAAAGGAACAACAAGATGAAGAAAATCAGAGCAGCCGTAGTCGGATACGGCAATATCGGAAAGTATGTAATCGAAGCCCTCGAAGTGGCAGAAGACTTCGAAATCGCGGGTGTCGTTCGCCGCAACGGTGCCGTCAACAAACCGCTTGAACTGTCTCCCTACGAAGTGGTGAAGAACATCCGCGAACTCAAAGACGTGGATGTGGCGATTCTGGCAACACCCACCCGTTCGTGTGAAGACTATGCAAAGGATATCCTCCCCTTGGGAATCAATACGGTAGACTCGTTTGATATCCACACGGAAATCTCCCGATACCAAGCGAACCTCGCTCCCGTCTGCAAGCAGAACAAAGCCGTCAGCATCGTCGCTGCGGGCTGGGATCCGGGTTCGGATTCGGTTGTGCGTACGCTCTTGCAGGGCCTTGCGCCCAAAGGGTTGAGCTATACCAACTTCGGGCCGGGCATGTCGATGGGGCATTCGGTGTGTGTGCGTTCGAAGGACGGTGTGAAAGATGCCCTTTCGGTAACCATCCCGTTGGGAGAAGGCATCCATCGCCGCATGGTATATGTCGAACTCGAAGAGGGTGCCGACATCCGTCAGGTGACCGAAGCCGTGAAGTCGGATCCCTATTTCGCTCACGACGAAACCCATGTGATGGCTGTCGCTTCGGTAGATGAGTTGAGAGACATGGGGCATGGTGTCCACATGGTTCGCAAAGGCGTTTCGGGCAAGACCCAGAACCAGAGGTTCGAGTTCGATATGAGTATCAACAACCCGGCTCTCACGGGACAGGTGTTGGTCAATGTGGCTCGTGCGTCGTTGCGTCAGCAGCCCGGATGCTACACCATGATTGAAATTCCGGTGGTCGACCTGCTTCCCGGCAACCGTGCCGATTGGGTGGCCCGATTGGTATAAGCAGTGTTCCCGGAGACCGGCCGGCGTCCCGGTATTGCACCGGGGAAGCGGCTTGACAAGTAAAAGCGATATGACCGGAGGTCGTCGGTGAACTCTTGGTCGCATTCATCTGTCGGCAACCAAGATCAATTGATCCTTTTCACAACAGAAACGACCCGGAACATGGCATACGGGCCGTTTCTTCATCTATGGCTCTTGGTATTTTTCTCGACCGACAAAGACACTTCTCTTTCGGTTTCCTTTCTTTCTTCTCATATATCTTTCTTTCGTCTTTACATGTGGGTGTCGTCGACTTCTTCTGTTATTGTCTTCTTTCCTTTCCTTTTATTGTCCCGAATCAGTAGATTACGGGATGTTTTTTTTGACCGGTTGATGGGCTGCCGATTTGTTCAACCCCAATCGGTTATGAGAGCGTTTGACCCTACGTTTCATGCCGTTTATGGCACTTTCCGTCCGGTATCGTTTGTTTGTCGAGCAGTTTGATTGCCGTTTTGTTTTGCCACAGCCTGCCATGTCTGCAGCAATCCATCCGCTCGGCAATCAGACGAAACAGATTTGGATTTTAAGGGTCGATTGGGGGGTAAACATGGCTGGCTGATGATAACCGGAGATTATAATGTACAGGTAGGGGCTTGTAAAAGGAAATTCATTCCAACAAAGATCTTGTCGGGGTGATGTCTCTTTCTGCTTTCATCCTCAAATGTCCGAGATGTCTTATTGAACATTTGAGGATATGATTTTATTTTATACGTAATAAATGTAAAACAGGTACCGTAAACCTTATTTAATTGTAAAATTCTGCCTATAGAATATTTCTATTCATGAGTACAAAAAGTATGAATTTGTTTATAAAAATATCTACAAATAGACGTTTTAGAACCTTCTTTTAGTTAAGAAATAGTAAAATTAAAAGGGTTTTTCTTGTTTTTTCTGACTGAATTTATAATTTTACAGCCGACAAATGTGATGTCTTTGATGGCTGATTGGAATTTATTCATGTGTTCTGCAATAAAGGTTCATCCTAAATCTATCAATAAAATTAATTAAAAAATAGACAAAATGAAAAAGAGAAGTTTTTACCTTTCAACTGCGCTCGCCTTGCTTGCGATGCCCGGTTTGATTTCTTGTGCCGGCGATGATCTGACAATTGATAAAGAAGAACCAGGAATGGCAAAGGTCATTCAAGGCCAGGAGAATGTGCAAAACTATTTCAAAGGTTTGCCTGCACCCAAAAACGTGATTCGTGAAGGTGAGGGAGGAGATCTCGGAGGCGGACCGATCATCATCGGAGAAGGTGACACTCCTGAAATAGGCGATATTGAAGAATTGAACGGAATCCCGGGACGTTGGGTGACAACGACCCGTAAATACCGGTTGAGTGCTGCATTTGATGAATCAATTCTTCTCGATCCGACTGCCGATATCATGTATCCCGGTTGTGCTATCAAAGGATCTTCCGTGGCGGATGGTACATATGCCATTCTTTCGGGTTGTGAAACGACTCCCATTACGTTCTCGGTAAATCTTCAGCCTGTCAATCCTTCGGATATTTCTCGCACGAAAGCCACCTATATGAATATTCGTAAGAGTGATTATGACGAGGCTTTGAAGCAGATGCTTTCCGTAGATTACAAGGAATCGCCTGTCATAACGACTGCTTCTGTTGAGAAAGTGAGCAATGCAAAGGAATTCATGGCTAAGTTGGGTGTCGTGGCCAAGACACAGGTGGGTGACTTCGGCGTGAACCTTGGTTTGAATTTTGACAACAAGAAAACATATGTTGTGGCGAAATGTATTCAGAAATTCTTTACCGTGACGATGGATGCACCCATAGGGAAGACCATCTTCAAGACGGTAGATACGCAATATATGGATAATATGCAACCCGTATATGTTTCGAATATCAACTACGGACGTATGTTGTTCTTCACGCTTGCTACCGAGAACGATAGCAAATTTGCTCAAGGTGCGTTGCAATTTGCTCTCAGCAAACTCAACAACTTGCCGGTAGACATCAAGCCTGAACTCGAGGCTGCATATAAGTCGGTGTTGAGTACCAGCGATTTGAAGGTGACTATTGTCGGCGGCGACAACGAATACCAGAGTGAAGTAATTAAAGGAGGTCTTGATGCCATGCAGAAATTCATGGAAATGAGAATTCCTTATGATCAGATGAAGCCCATCAGTTTCGGTCTTCGCTATGCAGTCGACAATTCGCAGGCACGTGTCGTGTCATCGACCGAATACACGGTAACCCAACGTGACTTCATTCCTGACTTCAATAAAGTAAGTATTCGTCTGAATGTTGAAGGATTTACGGCTTACAACAGTATCGCTTGGGGGCTGACTCCGCTGGATAAGAATTCGGTGCTTGCAGGTAAGGTATGGGCCGAAAATAACGGAGAAGTGTATGACTTGTTTGAAATCAGCGAGTCTAATCCCTTGGTTTGGGAATACAGAAGCGGTGACTGGAAGATGAAAACAGTCAATGAACAAAACACCATCATGAATGTGGTACGTTCGAGTGACTGGGATATCAAAGAATTCTTGAACAACACTTTGTTGAAATTCGGTACTGATTTGAAGCATGTCGGAAGATTCCCCAACGGTTACGGACAAGCATTCACCTCGTTGACACTCGATCAAATTTATTCGAAATATCAATCGGATGTTCCTTCTATAGTAATAGAAAGCCAGGATGGAACTCGTACCGTGAGAACTTATATCAAAATCAGTGAAATGTCATTCTTCAATAAAGCCGGACAACGTATCCGTATGAAGTAAGCATCTCTCCGTCCCTCTAAGGGCAGACTGCCCCTTAGAGGGACGGATTATTTTTTTGCATAAAAGTATCTTGGTCGGATAAGAGTTATGGAACGCTCTCTTATCCGGGCTGAAGAGAGAGACAATACAAAAGCGTTCAAATACTAACTAATACATTTATGAAAAAGATTTTTTCTTTAGTGGGATTCTGTATGGCCGCCATGATGGCTTTTGCAGGTCCTGTGTCAGAAAGGCAGGCGCTGAATCTGGCCGTGAAATTTT
>JALETQ010000010.1 GCA_022781445.1 Prevotella sp. | reverse complement strand
GCGCATCGCCATGGAAAAGTTCAGCCTGAGTGCCCGCGCCTACAGCCGCATCCTGAAGGTGGCCCGCACCATCGCCGACCTCGAGGGGCAGGGAGAAGTGCTGTCGCACCACATTGCCGAAGCCATCGGCTACCGGAATCTCGACCGTGGCGACTGGGCAGAGCGCGGCAACTGACCGGACGAAGTTCCGTTGCGAGTCCGAACAGTCGGATTGTCCATCGACCGGGAATAATCTTATAAGTAATTGAGTATCAAACATTATTCAGTTGCCGCCCAGACGCTTCGGCAAAAGGGGGACTTCTGAAGCGTAGAAGGGGAACTTTCAGTGGGTAAAAGGGCAGGTTTGGCCGGGCAAGAGTACCCGTTTGTTTGCCGACTGCCGACTAACGGTTTCTCGAAAGCTGATGTTCGGGAGGTTCAACCTCACTCGCTCCACAGGCCGGAAAGTTCAAGCCGAATCGTTCATGAGAGCGTATGGCCCTGCATATCGTGCCGTTTCCCGATCACCTTTAGTCTTTCCGTCGGCATCTTGTCAGTCTTTTGGATGACGGTTGTTACCGTTGTGAAGGTCATTCCTACGCTGTTTTGTGTTTTTTTGTCGGATTTTTTGTATCTTTGCGGCGTTGTACTTCAGAGTTCTATGATGTTTCATCTCCGACAAAGACTCTTTCTTATTCTCTTATGTTTGTCGATTGCTTCGTTTAAGATGCACGGTCAGGAAACTCCCCGCCGAATAGCGAACATCGGAATAGGTCACCACACGAACCCGACCGACGGCTCTCGTGTGGGAAATCTCGTCGTAGGACTGTTCGGATATGTCGATTCCATCCGCGGTTTGCAGATCAACCTGCTCAACAGCGGTGCCGGAAAGGAGATGAGAGGGGTGCAGCTGTCGGGCATAGCGTCGGTGACAGGAATCACCAAAGGACTGCAGGCTGCCATGATCAGCACCATCACTACCCGTCCTTTGTACGGTGTTCAGCTGGCAGGCGTGACCACCGTATCGCCCGGAATAGCCTGCGGTATGCAGCTGTCGGGCGTGGCAAACATCGCCGACGGTGTCGTCAGAGGTGTGCAGATTTCAGGTTACAACTATGCCGGCATACTCAACGGTGTGCAGGTGGGGCTGATCAATGTCGCCGACAGTCATCCGCGGGGTGTGCAGGTGGGTTTGTTCAACTTCAGTCGCGACACCATCGGGTGCAAGTTCGGCTTGGTGAGCATCAATCCGTCGACACGGATCGACCTCATGACCTTTGCCGGCAGCAGCACAAAGATCAACCTTGCCTTGCGGTTCAAGAACCGAAGCACCTACAGCATCATCGGTTTCGGAACCCACTATATCGGCTTCGATGCCCGTTTCTCGGGTGCGCTCTACTACCGTCTGGGGCAATATTTCGACCTGTCGCCGCGCTGGAGCGTGAGCAGCGACGTGGGTTACTATCACATCGAAACCTTTGAGGCAGAGCAAGTGACGCGTCCCCGTCGCCTCTACGCCCTGCAGCTGCATGTCAATGTAGACTATCGAATCAATAAAATATTAGGATTATACATCTCCACCGGTTACGGTATGACCCGTTTTTACCGTGGCAACGAGAGCTATCGCAACCGCGCCTTGGTTGAAGGCGGCCTGCTGATACACTACAAATGATGTAAGGTAAAGGATGAACAAATGGATGATTTGTGTGTTGTGGATGTGCATCTGTGCGATGCCATCCGTGGCACGAAGAACCAAAGAACTGTCTGCCGGGAAGTTGTTGGTGCCGTCCGAACGTGAAGAGGGTGATTCTTTGGCGACCGACGTGCTAACGGACGTGTCATGTCTCGTGGACGGATCGCCGTCGAGACCCGACTCGCTGTCGGTCGACTCGTTGCGCAAAGACTGGTTACGCAAGTCGAGAACACTTCACATTTCAACGTGTTATTCGGACATGTTGAACAACGATCATCCCCTGCGGCGAAAACCTTGGGTGGCAGCCGCACAGATAGCGATTGTCAATGTGGGGCTGCTGGCTTTCGACCGCTATGTGTTGCAAGAGCCGTTTGCACACGTCACGACCGAAACGGTATGGCGGAACGTGCGTTTCAAAGCCTTGTTTTGGGATCGCGACAACCTGCCGACCAACTACTATTATCACCCCTATCACGGCAGTATATATTACAACGCGGCCCGCTCCAACGGCATGAACGTGTGGCAATCGGCGGCATTAAGCATCGGCGGAAACCTGATGTGGGAGATTGCCGGCGAGATGGAACCCATCTCATACAATGACCTGATTTCCACTTCCTTCGGCGGAATAGTCTTCGGTGAGATAACACACCGTTTGTCGGACATCATCCTCGACGAAACCACAGAGGGATTCGAGCGTGTCGTTCGTGAGGTGGCAGGCGGTGCCGTCAACCCCATGCGTGGCGTGAACCGACTGTTGCAGGGACGTAGCTGGAAGTCTTGTCCGCGACAGATGAAGGTCATTCCGCCCCGTTTCAAGGTATCTCTGAAAATGGGCTGGCGCCATATTGACGTCCGTTCGCGCCATTTCGGTGAGACCCCGGGTACACAGTTGCCTGCCACTCTTCCGGCAAGCGGCTTGTCGCAGGTGCCGCCGGGCAACCGTGCCGCTGTCGGCGAAGCCACCCACGACAGTCCGTTCATCGACTTGGACGTGGACTACGGAGATCCTGTGACGACGCATTCGTGTACCCATCCTTACGACTTTTTCCGTTTTTCGATGAGTGTCACCCCGGCGAAAGGTCAGCCCATCGTGAGCCGTTTCAACATCATGGGGCGCATATCGTCCGTGGCTCTCAGCAAGAAAGGGTGGCGATGGGAAGGCGGTTTGTACCAACACTTCAATTATTTCAACAGTGAGAGTATGTCAAATGGGATGTCTCCCTATCGCTTTGTCGAGGCGGCTTCCATCGGATTGGGCACCGTCGGAGAGGCAGGCAGTGCATCTACGGTGTTGTATCGGCAGGAATGTCACGTCAGCGGCATGATGTTGGGTGCCGTCATCACCGACTATCCCGACAACTTGCTCGAAAAAACCTACTCCAACGGCAGTGGTTTTACCTGTAGATGGCACAGTTTGCTGTCAATACGCAACCGCCTGAACGTGAATTTCTCTGCCGAATATTACCGCTATTTCGTTTGGAAAGACTATTCGGAAATAGATCTTTCTACCGAACCGGGTACATGGAGTGCGCAGGGCGATGCCGGCGTTACGGGACTATGGCAGGTCAGTCTGGGTGTCGATGCCCGTCTGTATAGACGTTTGGGACTGTCGTTCACCGGACGGTACTTCGGTCGTCACAGCCGATATGATCACCATTCCGACATACATTCCCGAACATGGGATGTGCGTTTGGGCTTGTTATATACTTTAGGCAAATGAGAAAAGCTATCCTCGCAGGCATCGTCTGCCTGCTCAACATCCTTCTGTCGGTGGGACAGACCACCGGTGAAACGATCGATACGATTGCCGCCGACACGGTGGTGAAGATGCCTTTGGAGGACTTTCTGCCCTCCCTTGAGCGGTTTCGCCTCAATGCCAACCTCGACACGGTGCCCTTTCAGACAGTCAAAAAACGACCTTGGAGGGCGGCACTCGAAGTGACCGGCATCAATCTCCTGGTACATTCCATCGACCGTTTCGTACTCCGTGAAGACTATGCCAAGGTTTATCCCAGGGACATGTGGCGCAACTTGACGCATCACATGGTGTGGGACAACGACAATTTTGCGACCAACCTGTTTGCCCATCCTTACCACGGAAGCCTCTACTATGCCTCGGCGAGGACATCGGGCATGAATTTCTTCGCATCGGTTCCCTTCGTCTTGGGCGGCAGTTTGATGTGGGAGGAGCTGGGAGAGACAGAACCGCCTGCCATCAATGACCTGTTTGCCACTACCTTCGGAGGCGTGGCACTGGGCGAAGTGTCGTACCGGTTGTCCGACATCATCCTCAATCGGAGCGACAGAGGACTGAGCAGGGTACTGAGAGAGGTAGTTGCCGGTGTGATTTGTCCCATGAAAACCTTCAACAGGCTTGTCACGGGCGAGGCGTGGAAAGTGAAACCGGGCGGAGCATACCATGATTATAATGCCATTCCCGTGAAGATTATCCTCAAGACGGGTAGCCGCTATCTGGCCGACGAGGGCGCTCTGTTTCGCGGAGAGCACAATCCGTTTGTGGGAATGGCGATCGAGTATGGCAGACCCATTGACAATGTTGCCAACAAGCCTTATGACTATTTCACCGCCGAAGCCACTTTCGGCCTCAGTGCCAACCAACCGCTCATCAATTCGGTACACCTGTTGGGACGAATATGGGGTGCCGAGGCCATCGAGACACCCACCATGAACGTGCTCTTCGGCATCTATCAGCATTTCAACTTCTACAATTCCAAACCCGTGAAAGACGGAACGAAGGAAACTCCCTATCTCATTTCGGAGGCGGCTTCCATCGGTCCCGGACTGATCTATGACTTCCCGGCGATGGGAAGGTTCAAGAAGTTCGAACAGAGCATCTTCCTCGATGCCATCATCCTGGGCGGTTCGAAGAGCGACTTCTACAATGTCATCAATCGTGACTACAACATGGGAAGCGGATTCAGCATCAAATCGTTTACGACGCTGGAATTTCCCAAGATAGTCACCTTCAGGTTCAAGACCGATTACTACCGGCTTTTCACGTGGAAAGGTTACGAAAAGAAGGATCTTGTCGCCCTCGATCCGCTTTTCCTCAATGCCCAAGGTGACCGCGGCAATGCCGAACTGCTCGTCATGGAGCCTTCGATGTCGGTGTTTCTGGCGAAGGGATGGTGTGCCGAACTGACGGCTTCTTATTTTGTTCGCAACACAAAATATAAGTATCATGACAGTGTGCGGACCCGAACCTTTGAACTCCGATTTGGCGTGAATTGCCTCTTCTGAATGCTTTTTTCATGAAACTAACCGTTTTTTTGCGCTCGTTTGTGTATATTTGCAACGATCACATTTCTCATTAAATCATCAAATCATGAAAAAAAGCAGTCTGAAAGTAATCGTGTGGCTTGCTCTTACCGGCATGACAGCCGCCTCCTGCGTGGGTTCGTTCCCACTGTTCAATAAACTGGCATCATGGAACAAAGATGCTACCGGTAACAAATTCCTCAACGAACTTATCTTCCTTGTCATTTCTCCGGCTTATGCCATCTGCGGAACTGCCGACTTGCTGGTGCTCAATGCCATCGAATTCTGGACGGGCGACAATCCCTTGGCAAGCCGTGTGGGAACAACCCGACAGGTGAAAGGGGAGGACGGATTGTTCTATGCCGTCAAAACACTCAAGGACGGATATGAAATCACCAATCCCGACGGCAAGTCCTATCGTTTCGTTTACGACCGTGACAATGACGCCTGGTTGATGGAAACCGAAGGACAGGCGCGCGAATTGTTCAGATTCAATGAAGACGGAAGCATTCAGACGCGTACCCTGGCAGGCGAAAGCATCCGCCTCACACAGGATGCCGCCGGACTGATGCAGGCAAGATTGCTGCTGCAAGGCAGTTGCTATGCCATGAGATAACCGGTCGCCAACGGCGGTCAGTTCCACAAGGCGCGAGGGAAAGAATTTCCTTTGCGCCTTCTTCTTGCTTCGGTCCTATGCCCCGGTATGCCGGATACTGTCCTTCGACCCCGATCGGTCATGATAATCCGAGTCGATAAGCGAACGATACCGAACGGGAAAGTGCCATGAACAGTATGAAATGTAAAACCAAACGCTCGATGACCGATTGGGGGCTTACTTACAACCGGCCATCATGCCACAGAAGTCTACTTCCACGCTGTTCTCGAAACTTCCTGGCCTATATCGTCGTCCCTTTGTGGAAATGTCTGCCCTTCATCCGAAACGACGAACGAAAGACCTCGGAATCGTGAGGGAGATGTCACCGAGGGAGGTATAATTGTGAACGGACAGGATTGGCGGAGGCAGGAATGACGGGGTGTCAGATGCCGAGCAGAACGCGCACTTCTTTCTCGGTTGGCACTCTTCCCTTGATTTTGACTACTTCGTCTACCACGACAGCCGGAGTGCCGATAATGTTGTAAGCCATGATTTCTGTGATGTCTTCGACTTTTGTGAGCTTGATGTCGAGGTGATTGTCGCGGATAACCCGCTCGACCACTCCGTAGGCCGACTTGCACTTGGCGCAGCCGGGACCCAATATCTTGATTTCGGCTATGTTGCCGCCGGTAGTGGGGGCGGTGTCACGGGCTGCATCATCGGTCGGAGATGCGGCATTGCCACAGCAGCAACTGCTTGTAGATGGCTCGGTGGGACGACGGAGGGATGATTTTACCGGTTGTCCGGTGCAACACGAATCGGACTTCTTGTCGAACAAAGAAGCCCAAAATCCTTTTTTCTTTCCTTGATTCATATCCATAATATTGGTTGGTTGATGTGGAATGTTGAAATATTGACGCCCTATGGTTGGCAAGACTTAGTGTGAGAGAACAACCATGCCGGCATTGGCGGAGTGCAACGAGAGGGTCAGATGTATAAATGTACCAGTTCGTGGATGCCAACCACGATGAAGAGAACTGCCACGGCGCGGTTGAACCACTTCTGAAAGACATTGAGCTTGCGGTAGAAACTGCCGATACTCGAAACGCTGTAGGTCAGCACCCACGCCACGGCGACGACGGGAAGTCCCGTGGCGACGGCATAGACAACGGGCAGGAAATAGCCTCCGGCAGCACTTGCCGACATGGGTATGAGCATACCGAAGTAGAAAAGGCCGCTCGTGGGACAGAAAGCGAGGGCAAAAAGCACGCCGAGCATCAGGCTCCCCCATGAACCGCCAAGCCGTTCGACCTTCTCGGAGGGCGAAAACCCGAAATGGGGCAGGTTGATTCTGTTGCCGAAAAGCATGAAAAGCCCTATCAATATCAAGGCCGGTGCAAGCACTATTTCGCCCCATCGGCTGATTTCGCTTTGGATATCGAAGGTGTCGACGCCGCGACGCAACAGGTAAATGAGGATCGCGCCCAGAATGGCATAAGCCAATATGCGCCCCAAAGTGTAGAGCAGGCCGTTGAGGAACATCATGTTCCTCTTCTCGATGTCCTTGCTGATGTAACCCACGGCAGTGATATTGGTGGCGAGCGGACACGGACTGAAGGCGTTGATGATGCCCAAAAGGAAAGCGGTCAGCACGGGGATGTCACTGCTGTCGAGGAGTGATTGGAGAAAATTTTCCACGGAAAAATGTTATTGAAGTAAGCGGATGATGGCTGCCTTGAGCCCTTTCTTGAACTCGGGAGTCTTCTTGCGGGCGGTGGAAAAGCCGAAACGGGTCATGTCACGGCGCGTTTCCTTGCCGTTCTTCACACCCGTGACATAGAGTGATGACCATGTGACACGGTAGGAACGTGCAAGTTGCTTGCCCTTGCCGGTGGTGATGTCGATCTCGCGGAAGCGCACTTTGCCCAGCTTTTTCTGCACGGCAAAATCCTGATCGACGACCTCCCGGGCGTATTTCTCCATCGCCATGCATGACAAACAACGCTGTCTGCCGTGGAAATACAACACCTCCACATAATTACCCGTGGGAGAGGGCTGCGCCTGAAGCATCATGGCAAACAGGCAAAAAAATGTCATTGACAAGATACGTTTCATATTTTCATTCGTTGATTCATACATGATCATGGTACAATGCTCCCAATTATAATAGCACCGAAGCACGAAGTTGTTGGGGAGACGGGCGGTATTGACGGCAAGGGAAGGGTGGCTCATTGCCGAAAAGACATTGTTCTTGTCATTGAATCCCTATCGGTCATCAGACCGTTTGGTACAACATCTTATGCCATTCATGGCACTTTCCGTCCGATTTCGTCCGCTTTCCGGTATCCGGGATATCGGTTTGTTTTGCCGTAACCCGCCACACCTGTATCAATCCGGCGACCTGTCTGTCCGACAATCAAGCGTCACCGACCCGGAATCGCATGACCGATGCGGGTCGAAAAATGATATCAAGCAGCTACAGACTGCCGGGAAATGCCCTTGATTTTAATTCGCAAATATACGAACATCTGATGAAACATCCAATATTGTCACCCGATATTTTCAGCTATTGGTGAGAAAAAACCTCGTGAACACCGTTCGAATGCGCTTCAAACCGATGCCGGCATGACCGACCGTCCACCAATCGTACCTGTCTTTGTACCAAAAGAACTGTCCTCAATGTCAGGTTTCAAAAAAAGGAGCGGCATCGTGCCGCTCCTTCGCTTGTAAATGGAATTGCCTGTCAAGGCAAGGTTAACTCATCTGCAAATGTACCGAAGTCACCCACTTTGGGGATGAAGTGGAACAGTGTCAGCTGGACTTTCTTCGTAGCCGGATCATATTTACCGGCATTGCCCGATTGATCACCGTTCGCATTACCAACAATGTTTACGGCATATTTGGTGCCGCCGTCTTCGTAAGTCCATGCCGGTTGCTCTTCAACGATGACATTGTTGTCTGCATCGATGGAGAAGATAACGTCATAAGTCTCTTCGTACAAGCCAACTATCTTGTAGATGTCGGTTCCTTTTGCTCTCATTACATCTACTTCCCACGAAGCTTCGAAAGCAACGGGAGAGTTGTAAACGGCTTTACCGTCAAGGGCTTCCCAAACATATTCGCAGAATACCGACAGGTCGGCCGTATAATTGGCGCGATTGGTTATGGTATCGAGAGTTGCTTTGGCAGCATCGTCAAGTTCGATTTTGAGATCGTACTTGTTGCCGGGAACCATATTCTCGGCCTTGATGTTGATGACTGCCACGCCACTGCCGTTCTCGAAGGTCACCCGGCCATTGCCGAGATCGGTAAAAATACCTTCAGTTGGTGTGGTCATGGTATAACCAACGGTCAATTCGCCTGCCGTCTGAGCGCGATAAACGCGGATGGCAATGTCCTTGGATGTTTCGGTCGATGGGATGACACCGAAGTTATCTTTCTCCAAAGTTACGTTTGTATTGGTGGGCTGATAGAGCGTGCCTTCATTATCTTTATCACATGAAGTGAAGACTCCCAAAAGAAGGAATGCTGCCCCAAAAATCAATTTTCCGAATTTCATCTTCATAATGCTATTATTTTGAGATTTATAAATCGCCTACCGGATTCTGGTCTTTCGTCTGGTCAAGACTTTCATTTCCGTCAAATTCACTTTGAGGAATTGTCAGAACCCACATATAGCTTTCGGGATTGTCGGTAGGACGGGTGGACAAGAGAGCCTTGTCATTCCATCCATCTGCTGTAACGCGACGGAATCCTTGCTTGAGACGACGGATGTCGTAGATACGGCCGGCTTCACCCCAGAGTTCAAGACGACGTTGTGTAATGATTTCTTCGAGAAGCGAACCGGTGAATTCGTTGGTGAGTTTGCCAAGAGCGGTACCGGTTTTGCCATCAAGGTTATAGTTCGGGTCACGTTGCGACATGAGTGCCATGAGGTCGGCCTTGGCCGAAGCCTCGTCACCCAAGCGACATTCGGCCTCGGCAGCGATGAGATACATTTCCTCCACGCGCATCCACACATAGTCACCCAGCCATGACTGAGGATCCTTGAACGTCATTTTGCACTGGTGAACACCTGTACTGCTGAGAGGGGATTTTTCATTCCACCATGCACGACGGGCATCAGTGGCCGACATCTTGTTGTAGAGCGTGCGGGAGATCAGCTTCGGAGCCGTCTTACCATAACCGAGAACGGTATCCATGTGTGCATATAACGAAGCGTATTGACCGCGCTGGTCCATGATGATTTCGGCACCCCACATCACATTGGATTTGGAAACATCATTCAAACCGATGAAATCTTTCACGGGAAGGATGCTTCCGTCGCTTGCAGCGATGGCCGCATGGGCGGCATCTTTGGCTGCCTGCCAGTTTTCCTGTACCAGAGCAATACGAGCCTTCAAACCCAGCGCAACGGCATATCCAATGTGCGACTTGTGGGTCTGCACGGTTCCTTCGAGCAAACTGACGGCTTTGTCGATGTCGGCATTCACCAGCTCGTAAACCTGAGCCACCGTTGAACGGGGAGCTCCCTTGTCGCCGGCTTGGGTAATCTTGGTATAGACGGGCACACAAGGTTCGTTTTCATGACCGGCGTAAGTGCGAGAAAACGTCTGCGCCATCATGAAATATGAGTAGGCACGGATGGCATAAGCCTGACCGATGACATAATCGACTTCTTTCTTGGGACCTTGCATGGTTGTTTCACCGTTGATGACGGCATTGGCATTTGAAACCCAAGTGGTGTACGCTTTCCACAAGTCATAAGAACGCCAGGACTTCAAGGTAAAGCGTGCCTTTACGTTATATATGGCATCAAACCAGAACCAGCCCGAACCCATATCGCCCATGATCATGTCGTCGCCCATCACTTCGGCCATCAGGTTATAGGCCGAAATGCCGAAACATTGGTGGGTGTTGTCCGTCGTAGTCCATCCGGCAGTATACATCGAACGATAGATACCGTTCAACGGAACGAGTGCTGCCGTGGGATTCGACATCAGTGTGTTTCCCGAAACGGAGGTGGTGGGATTGACGTCGAGCTTGTCGTCGCTGCAGGCAGACAGCATACCGGCACCAATCAAACCACAAAATGCTATTTTAAATATCTTGTTCATACATTTATTCCTTTCTTGCATAATTAGATTAGAAATTCACTTCAAGACCGAATTGGAGAGTCTTGTTGGGAGAGTAAGAATAGTTTGTACCTCCGGAGAAGTTGTATTGCGGATCCATACCATCGAGATGGCTGAAGAGTGCAACATTGTCGAACGAACAGAATACACGCACATGGTTCAGTCTTGCCTTGGCAAGGATGCTTGCGGGAAGGTTGTAAGACAACGTGATGTTCTTGATGGCAAAATAAGAAGCATCGATGAGGTAACGGTCGGTTGCATAATCCATGTTGCCGATGGTCACGGCAGGCACATCGGTGATGTCACCCGGCTTTTGCCAGCGGCGCAGAATATTGCGGTTCCATGTAGAGCTCAGGTAAGAGAGTCCCATCGAAGAAGCATACAACCCGTCGTAAATCTTGCCGCCAATCGAATAGGTGGTGAGTATGCTGAGGTCGAAACCTTTGTAAGAGAGCGACGTTCCGATGCTGCCATAGAGGTCGGGAATGCGGCTTCCGAGTTCATAGCGGCTGTTGTTTGCCAGGCTGCCGTCATCGGTGACATATTCTTTGGTGATGTTTCCGTTGTCATCTTTTTCGTAAGCCCAGTAGAGTTGTTTACCCGTTGTCGGGTCAACACCGGCCGACTTCGGCATATAGAAGGTGTTGATTTCTGCACCTTCGCGTGTGATGAAGTTACCGCGGATGATCTTCGGGGTTTCGGCGGTGAGCTTGGTTACCTTGTTATGAATGGTCGATCCCATCCAGTTGATTCTCCATGTGAAGTCGTTGGTCTGAATGGGGGTTCCGCTGATTTCCATTTCGAAACCGGTGTTTCTCATGTTACCTCTGTTGGCAAGGTAAGAGTCAAAGCCCAGCGAGCTTGCCATAGGTACTGAGAGCAACATGTCGCGAGTGGTCTTGTAGTAGTATTCGATGTTGAACTTCAGACGACGGTTGAAAAGAGAGGCATCGATACCGGTGTTGAAGTTGCCGTTCTTTTCCCATGAAATATCCTTGTTCTCGAGCGTACTCAACAAACCGCCCACACCGTTGGCATTTGCGAAATTCAAATCGTAAAGACTCTGCCAGAGATAGTACACCGAATAACCGTCGGCATCGAGGATGTTGTCATTACCTTGTTCACCGTAGCTGATCTTGTAGTTCATGTTGTCGATCCATTTGATGTCTTTCATGAACTTTTCGTTGGTGATGCGCCAGTTGGCACCCAGTGACCAGAAGGTGCCTTTGCGGTAATCCCTGTGGAAGCGTGAAGACTTGTCGGTACGGATGCTTGCCGACAGATAATAGGTATCGTTGTAGTTGTAGTTCAGACGACCGAGCCAAGAGTCGATGCGATAGCGATCCGAGTAAGAGTCGGTCAACACGGCTGTCGTACCGGGACGGAGTTCGAGGATGCCTTCCACAAGATTGTTCTTAGCTGCGCCCAGATAGTTATACATGAAGTCATAGTATTCATGTCCGAACAGTACGTCGAGGTTGTGGGCATCAAACGAACGGTTGTAGGTAAGCAACTGGTTGAAGGTGTAACTTTGGGTTCGGGCGTTGCGTTTTTCCAGACGTCCGCCGGCTTTTGCCTGGTTGCCGTGCTTGTTGTTCATGTAGGACATGTAATTGGCATTGTCGTAGTCGAGACCGAAATTCATCGCAAATTTCAAGCCTTTGAACACGCCGAAGCTTTCGTTGTCGCTGCCAAACTGAACGCTGGCACGCAAACCGGCAATGTCGCGTTTGGTCTCGGCCTTGTCGAGAAGCAAGCTGCCGAGCGAGTTGAAGTCATTCAAAGATCCGATACGTCCTTGTTCACCCCAGTCATATTCGATTTGTCCGTCCTTATAGATACTGTTGCCGTCCATGTCTTTGAGGTAAACGGGGAACAACGGGTTGATGAACTGAGCGGTGTACCACACATTGGAGGTAGACGTATCTTTATAATCCGAGAAGTTGGAGATGGAATGCGCCAGCGAAGTGTTGAGGCTTGTCTTGAACCAATCGGTAACCTGACTCTCCAGATTGAGACGGGCATTGTAGCGTTGGAAGCGTGTTGTCTTCAGCGTTCCGTCTTCGTTCATGTAACCAAGACTCATCATATAGGTGTTCTTCTCGTTACCGCCATTGAGCGAAAGCTGGTGTTCGTGACGCATGGCACTGCCACGTTCAACGGCATCCATCCAGTTTTCGTTCCATGCCGAGCGTGCATCGGGTCTGATCTGGCCGGTTGCAGGATCGATGATCTGATCCCAAGTGTAGTTCTTGAAAGGATTGTAACGTTCGCCACCAAGTTCCTTACCGAGGTTCACGCGAGCTTTGGCTTCGGCTTCAGCCCAGCTGAGACCGTTGTCATAGATGTAACCGTTACGGAGTCCTTCGTAAACCAGCTGAACGAATTCCTGTTGGTTCACGTTGTCGTATTTCTTCAAGGCTCTTGAGGACCAGCCCACGGTCGAACGCCAGTTGACATTCACTTTGCCGAGCTTGCCTTTCTTGGTGGTGATGATCACGACACCATTGGCGGCGCGGTTACCATACAATGCGGCCGAAGAAGCGTCTTTCAACAAAGTCATCGATTCGATATCGGCGGGGTTGATGGAGCTGAGCGCACCGTCATAAGGAATACCGTCGACCACATAAAGCGGAGCCGATGATGCGTTGATTGAACCGAAGCCGCGGATACGGATGGCGGGATCCGAGCCCGGCTGTCCCGAACCCGATGTTACCAAGATACCCGAGGCTTCACCTTCGAGACCTTTGGTTACACTGGTAATGGGGCGGAGTTCGAGCTTTTCGCCACTCACTGCCTGAGCAGAACCGGTGAACGAGCTTTTCTTTGATGTACCATAAGCCACGACCATGACCTCATCGAGCATCTTGGCATCGGGCTGTAACGTGATTTTCATGTTCGGGCGTGCTGTCAATTCTTGAGTCAGCATGCCCACAGACGATACGCGGAGTTTTGTTTTGCCCTCGGGCAATGTCAATTCAAATCGGCCGTCGATGTCCGTGGCCGCTCCTTCACCTGTACCAATCACCAAGACAGTCGCGCCGATAATCGGTTCGCCATCTTCTGAAGATACTACGGTACCGCTGATTTTGGTCTGTGCCAAGGCCAATCCCATGCTTAAAAGGAGGCCTGCAGCAATCATTGCAAGTTTCTTTACCATAAATTCTCTCCCATTTTGTTAAATTAATAATTGAGTAATGTTTAATTTTTATATTCGTATATCGTTATGCTTTAAGAAAACATCAAAACGTATTTTAAAGAGTTTTCATTGTATTGCTTGGTTCATGCAGTTCGAAAATGTTTTGTTATACGTGTATTACAGAGGGTTGAATCAATATATGTAACCGCAAATATATGCAATTATTGTGAGTAGTAAAAGTAAATTTATAAAATAATTTCGTCATTAATGTTTATTAACTAAGCTATATGTCACACTTTTGAAAGGGTATTTTGTATCTTGATTGTGAAATTAAAGAAAAGTCAAACGGAAATTGTTGCAAGGCGGCAGGTCATGTGAAACGAGCCACCGAAAAAGCTTTTATGGGTAATATTCCGTTGATATGTTGATAATTAAGTCAATGTTTGAATATTGGGAAACCACGAAAAAAGATGCAGGCGGATAAGTCCTTCGTGTCGTAGGATGGCTTATGGAGAAGTCGTTGCGCAATTTTCTCGCAGACCATTATGGCGAATGTGTGGACTTACAGGCGGAATGACGATTCGGATATGCCTGTCCCTCTCCGAAGATTCGGTGCCCGGCGTAAATTTCCGTTCAACCCGCCTCGGGCTCTCCATGACCGATTGGGGATAAAAAGCAGTGTAAAATAAAACAGGAAATAAGCCGATAAAAGAATAACGTAAATTCGGGTTTAGTCAAAAGGGCAAGAACGACGGTTCAAAAGGGCAACTTTCGCCGCGTAAAAGGGCAGGTAATGAAGGGTAAAAGGGGAGGTTTTGAAAAACAGTTGTTTCAACTTCATGAAAAAAGCTCCGCAAAGAGACAGAAAAGAGGACTTGCTCCAACCCGCCCTGCCGTCAGAAGGCTGTCCGCTTTCATGCCATTCACGATACTTTCCGTTCGTTTTCGTCCGTTGTGGGCATCATATCTGTGTCGTTTGTCTTGCACAAGCGATCCGCACTGCCTTTGACAAACCGACATTCGATTTGCATGACGGGCGAACAATACCGCCTCGACTTCTCATGTTCTCTTCGGGTTTAACCCAAATCGGTCATGAGATTCCGAGTCGGTTTCTTTTGATGGTTGGCAGATGGTTTGTCGGTTTGTTGCAGGCGTAGCGGGCTACGGCAAGACAAAACGACAGGCAAGATGTCGGACGGCAGACGAAACCGGCCGGAAAGTGACATGAACGACAGGAAAGGTATAAACAAACGCTCTCATGATCAATTTGGGTTTAACGATTCGTCCCAACTCGTATGCCAACCACAGTACAGGAAAAACGCCATGAACCGGTGGGCGATTCATGGCGAAAGGTATGGATGAATGAGGTATTCTGCCTCTGACAGTCCGGGCGGATGGTGTCGGCCGTTCAGCGGTCGGACTGAGTAAAAGTCTGAAAGGGTACAGGCCTGCCGGCAAAGATCCCTCAACGTGATCGATGATCAGAAGAAATATGCTGCTGAAAGTTGCCAGGCATTGGCACGGCCATTCTTTTTGTCCTTGCCAAAGGTTGTTTCATAGAGCTTGTCGAGAATTTCGAATTCACCGGTTTTGCCGCAGGCGATGTTGTAATTGGCGGAGAGTTGAAGATGATTTGCCAGCATCACGCCAACACCTACATTGACACTGAGGGTCGATTCCTTGAGACGCCATTGCAAAGCCTCGTCGATGATGTTCTTGTCCTTGCTTCCTATATTGAAGCCGAATTGCGGACCGGCGAAAAAGAAAGCACTGGCTGAGCTGCCGAGACCGATGCCATAGCGCAGGTTCACGGGAATGATGATTTGGTTTTGGGTGAGTTTCTTGTCGACGGCAGGCATGTTGTTCCTGGCCGAGGGGGAGGAAATCTTGGCGGAACGTTGGTCGTAGAGTGCCGAAGCGTCCACGCCCAACCCCACGATGGGGAGGGTGAATTTCACCGTCGGGCCTACAAAGAAACCGGCTTGGTTGGACTTTTCGAAGACTTCTTCGTCAAAAGAGAAATTGGTTACGTTGAGACCTGCTTTCAAACCGAACTGAACTTGGGCTTTTGCAGCGGTCGACACGATCAATGCTCCTGCAAGGAGGGCTAGTGTAAGGATTTTTTTCATCGTCTTGATAGTTTATGATTTGTATGATATAAATATGTCTTGACTTCGGCAAAAAATGCCGATGTCAAGACTTTTTCCTTGGTTATCTTCTTTGGCGACGCACAGAAACACGTGGCGACGACGAACTTGACGATGATGATGTCTTGGTCTTCACGGTCTTGGTCTTCGACGAACGGGCACCCGTTGCTCGTCTTGATGTCTTTACTTTCCTGCCTTTCACGTTCTCGGTATCGGCAACACTGTCTGTCGAGTCCTTGACAGCCGCATTGCCGAAGATGTTGGACTCGAAATCCATGAGTTCCTTTTCGATGCGTTTCTGTTCGCGCGCCATGGCCGAGTCGGTAGGACAATACTGGGCAAGAGTGCGCCCGAGCATATTGTTCGTCTTGTAAATCTTTCCCTGATAGAGGTTCCGGGTGAAGTAATCGTCAACACTCATGGTGGCTGCATTGTTGAGATTGCTGGTCATCATGACCTGTTTGCTCAGGAAAGGGGCAATGTCGTCATACTTGATCCAAAACAGCGGGTAGGCTGTTCCGCCATCCCCAAAGTCATCATCGCGGGTCATGATGGGACAAAGTGCCACCACTTTGCGATGGAAAGTCGATGTGCCTTGGTCGTAGTAGGCACTTTCCTTGAGATAATAGCTCTTGACTTCCCTCGACGGAATATCGCTTTTGTCGATGTGAACCCTTCCGTCGCGACGCTCATAATAGATGTGGTAGTTGTCGAGGAAGGCACGTGTCTTGACCTTCGCCGAATCGGAGAACACCTCGTTTCCGTCCATGCGGTACTCGTAGGCATCGATACCGCCGTTGCGACTGCCACGAAGAACCTGCCAGAAGATGTAGGTAAAAAGGTTCATCTGTGTGCCGACGGGTTCCACCGGATAGTACAATCCGGCGTTGGCGTCTTCCTCGAGATTGATTTTTCGGTATATATCTCTTCGCCATACGACATCTTCGGACATCGGAGCCATCGTGGGGAAGTCGATTCTTGCGCGGACGGTCATGTTGTCGGCATTGGACTTTGCCGTTTGCTTGGCGGCATTACGTCGGGCAGCCGGTTGGGCTTGGATGACCTGTGCCGCGACAGCGAGGGCGCATATAAACAAGATTCGTTTCATGATTCGATTCATATCAGTTATTTAACAATGATTTCCATGGCTCCGGGCAGCTTCCTTGTAATGCCGTCGGGTCCGATGGCCGTGATATTGGTAAGGTAAAAGCGTTTGTTTCTCGACAGTTGCCGGTAGGCATCCTTCTGCTGTTGGGAGAACGATGCGCCCGTCGATGCCATCGGAACGGCATTACCCATATTGTCGTAGAAGATGGTGTGGAAGCCGGTGACGCGGAAAGGGATGTCGAGCAGGCCGTCGTCGATGGCGGCACTCAGCGTCGTTACCGACATCAGGGAGCCTTTGGCGATGCCGCCGCCCTTGAATCTGTCGTTGCCAATGGCAATGTAGGGTGTCGGATCGGGCAGCTTGCGAACCCTGAAAACAAAGGTTCCCATGTTGCGGACTTGTCCTTTGTCGTTGGCCGTCACGGTAAAGGTCACGTCCTTTCCTACGGCCGAAGGCACTGCGACATACTTGCCGTTGCCTTTGGCGGTGAGTGTTCCGCCGCTCATCGAGAGCGAAACGGCATTCTGAGGTACACCCGATGCACTGACAGTGACGGCATTCTGATAACCGGCATAAAGCACATTCATCAGGTCGGCAGCCACGGCTGCACCCATCGGAGCCGGCACCACCTCGTATTTCTGAATGAAATCGCGTCGCAAAATGTCACCCGATCCGTTTCGCATCAGGATGTATCCCCCGAAAGAATGTTGCCCGACGGCACCCGCTCTGAATGAATATTGCCCGGTGGCACTGTTGATTTTCGCACCGTTGATGTAAATTTCAGGATGTCGGGTGGTATCGACGGCAGCCATGACGATGCTGGCTGTGAACTGTTCGCCGGGGTATAAGGTGGTCTTGTTGGGTATCACGAAGGCATCGACCTTATTGACCCGGATGTCTTTCACGTCGACATTTGAAACCAACGTGTGCAAAACCTCGCCTTCGGCATAGCGGATGTCGCTCTGCAGCTTCGACAAAAGTGTCAGTGCTGCGGCCACAGGCATCGACTCGAAGTGGTATTCCTGCCAGTTTTTGCCCATTGTTTTGGCGTTCTTCGGTAACTTGGTTGACAGGTTGCTTGCGATGATTGCCTTCTGACGCTCGTCGGTTACCAATTTCAAGATACGTTCCCTGTAGCTGTTGACGGCATCGAACAGGGCTTTACCCTTGCCCGTTCCGGGTGCCAGCATCACGAGTCCGGCGGATTCGAGGTCATCGATGGCTTTCACGTTGTTGATGTTTCCCTCTGCACCATCAGCCTCTTTGACGATGGCAACCTTGAGGTCTTGAATAAAGTTGTAGAGCGAGTCGCTCATGTCTTTCACCGAAGTGGCTTTCTCAAACCATGCTCTCACCTTCTCGGGGTTGTTCTTCATCTGTTCTGCCAAACTGCCATACACCGCTCTGTTCTCCTTGATGGAGTTGTCGGTGGTGCGTTTGAGGCTTTCCTCCACGATGGAAAAACCGTTCAATACTTCGGTAGAGATATTGAGGGCGAGCATTGCCATCAAGACGACGTACATCAGGTTGATCATCTTTTGGCGGGGAGAAAGCGGTCTTTTCTTTATTGCCATTCTTGCTGTGTTATTGTTTGACCTTTCGGGACGAGCCGTCTCACAGGCTGCTGAGGGAGGGCGGGCATCCGGGAGGGTCGTATGTCGTGCTTACATGCTGTATTTATTGTGCCGGTGCTTCCGGGGATATACTCCCCGAAGCGGGAGCGACCCCTCTCATATTCACGGTCATCGCCTCGATCATTCGGGCATAAATCTTGTTGAGTTGGTCAATTTGCCCAGCCATTTTCCGTGTCTGCGCATTGATTTCATCGATGGTTCCGATTTGTTGGCTTGCACCTTTGAGCTGCATTTCGTAAACCTTTGCGATACCGGTGAGTGTACGGTTGAGGTTCTCCATCTCCTCGGAATCTCTGGCAAGGCGTGAACTTTGTTCGTTGACTTTGCCCAGCATTTCGGTCAATCTCTTGAGTTCGTCGACATAACCCGACGTTGCCTCTGCCATTTCGGGGGTGAGTTCCTGCTGCTGTGCCACCCATTGGGGGGCAGCTTGTCCCGGGGCTGCCACGCCCCCGGTTTGGCCGAAGGCAATCTGAGCTTCTCCTTCGGCTTCTTCGTAGGACTTGCCGGCAGTGCCGCCCTGTACCGACGATGAGCCACCATTTATTATTATGGTATGGCGATGAGCCATTCCGATGTTCTCTGCCGTATCCTGTTGGTTTTCGTTTTCGGCCTCTTCGCCTTCCAGTTCTTCGCGTCTTAGTTCCGAATCGGTCTTGAGTTCCATGCCGATGGAGGTTTTATCGAAAGGCCGGTCGAAAGCAGAGAGGAAGAAAACCACCGCCTCTGTTCCCATACCGAGGAAGAGCATGAAGTTTGCTCCGGGCAAGTGGGTGAGCTTGAACAATGCTCCCAGAATCACGATTGCCGCACCCCAGCTGTACGCGTAGTTGAGAAACGTCTGTCCCGACACGCTGTCCATCCATTTTTGCAACTGATAGACGAAGTTGTATTTGCTATATTCTGTCATCTTCTTTTATTCTTTTTGGTCTTCACAACCTTTTGTTTGGTACTTGAAGAGTTGGCTAAACTCCTTACACATCTGAATCCGATGTAGGAGCGTGGTTGGTTTTGGTATTCCCAAGTACGCCATGCTGCTCTGATATACGATTCGGGATCTTTCCATGAGCCGCCCCTGACGCTTTTCTTTTTCAGCCGGTAGGGGTCTTCTTTGGCAGCGTTGTATTTGAGTTGCGGATTCAGATCGTTCATGGCATCCACACCCGCTTCGGTGTAGATGGTACCGGTCCATTCAGCCACATTGCCCGCCATGTCGAAGAGTCCGTTGGAGTTGGCACCGTATATGGCCACCTTGCTGGTTATCAGGTTGCCGTCTTTGGTATAGTTTCCCCGGTCGGGTTTGAAGTTGGCGAAGAAACATCCGTCACCGCTTTTCACCATTTCGTTATCCCACGGGAATTCGTTTCCGTCCTTGCCGCGTGCGGCATATTCCCATTCGGCTTCGGTCGGCAGGCGGTATCGCTGCACGAACTTGGCTTCGGGGCCGAGTCCTTTCAGGAGATAATCGGTCCGCCATGCGCAGAAAGCATTGGCCTGCTCCCAAGTGACACCCACCACGGGATAGTCATTGTAGGCAGGATTGCTGAAGTAGTTGCGCAACATCATCTCGGTGTCGGAGTTTCGGAAGTCATTGACCCACACCGTCGTATCGGGATAGACATTTACAATGTAGGTATTCAGGAAGTCCCACGGCCCGCTCAAGGGGCGGTTGATGGTTTCGCGAACAATGCGTCCTTCGTCATCGATGTAGGCGGTATCCTTGGATATCATGACCTCTTCGTCGAAGTTTACCGGCACGTCGGTGTTGAGATTGCGCTCTTCGGGATTCAAGCGGTTGCGTCTCAAGGCTGCCGCCGTATAGTCGTACACCTCGTAACGGTAGTTCAGTTGCTTGGCGTCGATGAGCTTTTCGCCAGTCACGGGATTGTATGTGTAGAGACTTTCGTAGGCTCTTTGCTCGTCCTCATTGGGCTTTTTGGGCAAAGGCTTCTTCCAGTTCAGATACGGTTTGACGGGGTCGCCGTTCTTGTCTTCGGTGATTTTATAGCTCTCGTCGCCCCCGTAAGCCGGGTCGGCGAGTCTTTCACGGAGGATGGAGTCGCGCACCCAATAGACGAATTGTTTGTATTTGGAGTTGGTCACTTCGGTTTCGTCCATCCAGAATCCGTCTACCGAAATGTCTTTCACGGGCATTTGTTTACCCCAAAGTGAATCTTGTTTTTCGATACCCATCTTCAGACTGCCTCGCTTGATCATGGTCATGCCAAACGGTGTCGGCTCGGAGAAAGCCTTCCCGCCGCCTACGCCGGTAACCTCTCCTCCTCTTCCGGACGACGACGCGGTCTTTCCGCCGAAGCAGCCCGTAAGGATCAGGAGGGCAAGGAGTAAGGAAGTTGTTGCTATTTTCTTCATCTTTATCATTTCGATTTTATCGTTGTTATCAAAGTATTCTGACACTCTTGTGTTTGTTCTTGCCTTTCTTGAACAAGTTGATGTCGGTTTGGTAGTTCACAAACAGCCCGTGAGAGCCGTTTCCCATTCCGATTCCGTTGGTGAACATCTCGTAGCTGTATCCGATGTTGATGCCGTGAAAGGAGCCTCCCAGCATGGCCGTGACCGAATTTTCGGGACTGTATCCCACGCCGGTATAGAGCATTTTGTTGTCGTGTCGGTAAACCAATCGTGCAGTAATGTCACCCCTGAGTTTCACACCGTCATATTTCACGAGCGCGGAAGGGTGTATAGTAAGGAACGGATTTCTTAATTTTATATTGCATCCACCTGTTAAATAATATGTTCTTGACAGTTGGAAACGGTAGGTTTCACCCAAATCAATGGTTGAACCGGTGGCATGTTGCACCGATAAGCCGGCATACCATGCGGCATGTTGGTAGTAAAGTCCGGCACCAAGGTCGATGGTATTGCCGTCTACCTGTGTCGAAGGAATCGCCGGGTCGCCCGATTCGGCTACATCAGCTTTGGAACCGTCGAACTTTTCTGTCAGGAAACCCGCCTGTACACCCACACCGAGCATACCTCCGAAGAGTTTGAAGCGCAGGGCATACTGTACGCCGAGCAATGTTTGGTCGAAGAGTCCGGCTTGGTCTTTGACAAACTTCACGCCCACGCCCTGGTAGGTTCTGAGCGCATAGAAAGGCATGTCGGCAGCCGCATACATGGTCTTCGGATTATTTTCGAAGCCCATGAAGTCGTATTGGTAGGCAGCGGTCACGTTGAGTTTTGCCTCCTTTCCCACGGCAGCGGGATTGAAAGCCGGTTCCATATTGAAGTAATGACCGAAATTTCCTTCGGTTTGGGCTGTGGCAACTACCGGAAATAGTGCCGCAACGAGCGGTAAGATAATTCTACGTAGAAACACCATTTAATAACGCAATACCTTGTTGTTTATTATAAGCGGTCATTCAAAATTCGTCATTCTTTTCTTTTTGGGGCTGTCAACTCGCCTTACTCTCGTGTACCGAAGCGGTGTGCAGCGGTCGTTTTCCCCCTGTTGTATAGTCGGGTGGGAAAGAGCGGTCTTGCCATATCTGCCCTTTTAGCTTTCAGAACCTGCCCTTTCACCCTTCAAAAGCAGCCCTTTTACGAGACAATTCCTGCCCTTTTGCAATACCTATACGTCCAGAATCGGCAGACAACTTACAATCAATGTTTTACAAAGACCAACAAGCTCTCCTTACTTTACTTGGTTTTGGTCTTGGATTACGGTCGCCGCACGCATCGGCTACAGGTCTTTCAGAGGTAAAAGATGCTCTCGTTGCCTTCATTGAAGAGCAGGTCGAGGATGCTGAGGTTGGGAAGGAAGCCCTGTTTTTGTTTGAAAACCTGATAATAGGGTTTCGGTTGAAAGTCGTCATCGGGCAGGGGATGTTTGGGACGGATGGCGTACCGGAAGTCATCGGCCGTTCTGTCGCCGCCGTTCAGCGACGCATCGTCGGGGGGCAGGAAAGCAGATGAATGGCCGATATGGGGATGGATGTCCAAGAGTTCGCACATCTTGAGGGTGATTTCCAGATTGAAATCATAGAGGAACACCCACCTTTTCTCGAAGAAAGGCAGGATGTCGTCGGCATAATAGGGGAAAAACGGCGAATCGCCGTAGGCGGAGACGAGTGCCTGCCGATGCAGATGCCGCCAGTTTCCGTGATCACTGATGCGTATGTCTCTGACGGTTGCCTTGTGGACAGATGCCGTCGGGGTGTCGTCGACGGAGCGGATGTCCCTTGACGGAGGTTCGACGGGTACGCTGAGTGCCTGTGGCCCGTTGGCAGTGGCGATGACACAGCGGTTCCGGAAGGTCTGTTTGGGAAACGACTCCATGCTCTCCATCATCACCGAAGGGTAGCGATGGAGTTTCTGATACCATTGTATCGGTCCGAAATAGGTGGTGGAAAGAAGTGCGCGGTTCGTCATTTTACAAGGGATTGGCGGATGGTATGTATGGCAAAAGGCAATGACAAGCCCTGCTTATCGTCGGCTGTCATTGCCTTTCTTCGGTGCGGTAGGCTTGCGACATGTGGCCGGCCACAGTATGCGGCCATCCGGCCATCATGCCGATTGTCCGCAAATGTGATTCCCGACCTTGCCGGGAATCATCACTTGATGTTGTCGACCATCGTGAAGAGACGGTTCCACCTGATTTTCCTTCCCACGTTGTCGGGGTTGACCGACAACCAGATGAAGATGGGTTTTCCCACTACATGGTCTTCGGGTACGAAGCCCCAGTAGCGCGAGTCGGCAGAGTTGTGCCGGTTGTCGCCCATCATCCAGTAGTAATCCATCTTGAAAGTGTATTTTGCCGACGGTACGCCGTTGATGTAGATGCGTCCGTTTTTCACTTCCAATTGATTGTTTTCATAATCTCTGATTACCCTTTCATAGATGGGAAGATTCTTGAGATTGAGGGCAATCGAAGCTCCTTTCTTCGGAATCCACACGGGTCCGTAGTTGTCGCGCGTCCATCCGTAGTAACCGTTGACGGGATAGGTTTTTCCCATATCGTTATAGTCTTTGTCGGTGACCGGTGCGATATATGCCACCAATCGCCTGTCGGCTTTCAGGGCTTTGTAAGCCTTGTTGGTGAGCGGCAGGTAACCGTTCTGGTGCAAACTGATCATGTCTTCGACGGTGATGTCGAGTTCTATCATCGTTTCGGCTGAAATTTCGGCACCCGGATTCAGTTTCAGGAAGTAGTCATATTGCACCTGATCGGGCTCCTTGTTCATCACTCCGTCGAGATAAACGCGACAATTCTTGATCTGCAACGTCTGTCCCGGCATGCCGACACATCGCTTGACATAGTTCTCCCTTCGGTCAGTTGGACGCTTGATGAGCGATCCGAACTCCGATTTGTTCTGTTCCACAAACGCCGCTCCGGCATTCATCACCTTGCGGAAGTATTCGTATCTGCCGGCATCGTTCATCTTTGCCACCACCGAATCGGGTGTTCCCGCCTGCTGCATGCCGTAAATGTAGCATGTCTGGTAATAGTCTTGTGCCTGATAGGCTTCTGCCGACATCACGCTGTCGCCTGCCGGGAAGTTGAATACCACGATGTCGTTGAGCTGCGGATGCCCCAATCCTTTCACTCTTCGGTATTCCCACTGTGGCCATGCAATATAAGAAGGTCCACCAAAGACGGGCAAGGTGTGCTGGGTCAGGGGCAGGGTGAGAGGCGTTTGGGGTATTCTGGGGCCGTAGCTGAGCTTGGAAACGAAGAGATAATCGCCGCGAAGGAGCGATTTTTCGAGCGAACTGGAAGGTATCACGAAGTTCTGAAAGAAGAAAAGGTTGATGAAATACACGGCCACCAGTGCAAATACGATGGCATCAACCCACGACATGACCATGCGGACAGGTTTCTCTGCATCCTTCCACCATTGCCAACGAATCTTCTTGGTGATATAATTGTCGAAAATGAAGGGCACGATTATCAGACCCAGCCAGCTTTCTACCCAGATGAGGAAAGCCGCATAAATAGCCAAGACGATGGCGAGTTTGGTCCATTGCCATTTCATGTTGAGGTTTGCTTTTTGTTTGTTTATCATACGGATAATGACGCTTGAGGAGAGGGATAGTTATTCGTGGGGAGGTGTTGCGAGTGCGATGGTCGCTCTGCGGATGTCCCTTTCCGGGTTAATGGATGTTGGTTGATGCTGGATTAAAAATGAAACATGTCGTTGATGGAGAGCAGTCCGCTGTGGTTTGCCGTAAATTCGGCGGCAAGGACGGCACCCAGGGCGAATCCTTGTCGCGAGTGTGCCTCGTGTTTGAGGGTGATGCTGTCGGCTATGCTGTCGTATTCCACTTCGTGGATGCCCACCACTTCGCCCTCCCGGATGGCCGAAACGGGCAGTTCGTCGGCACCGACGGTCATTGTTTCGTCGTTCCTGTAAACCCATTTTCGTTTGCGGTCGAGGTTTTCGACGATATGTTCGGCCAGGCTGATGGCAGTTCCTGCAGGTGCGTCGAGTTTGTGTACATGGTGTGTTTCGCACAACTTCACGTCGTAGTCTTCAAACCTGTTCATGATGTTTGCCAGATAACGGTTGAGCGCATCGAAAATGGCGACACCCACAGAGAAGTTCGATGCCCAAAAGAGTGTGTGTCCTTCCTCTTCGCAAAGACGCCTGATGTCGTCTCCGTGGGTGTCTTTCCAACCCGTGGTTCCCGACACTACCTTCACGTTCTTGGCAAAGGCACGCAGATAATTGTCGTAGGCGGCTGCCGGAACAGTGAACTCTATGGCCACATCTGCCGATGCGAAAGCCGTACTTTCGAACGCTTCGTGGTTGTCGACATCGATGATGCTCACGATTTCGTGGCCACGTTGGCGGGCAATCGTTTCGATCATGTGTCCCATTTTCCCGTAGCCTATCAATGCTATTTTCATGTTGTCGTGTTAGGTTGTTGGTTGTTGCCGCAGCCGTCGGACTATTGTTCCGGGTTGTCGGGCGGTGCAAAGGTAATTATTTTTGCGGTTGGACAAACGTGTTTCGGGGTCGAAATGTCGTTCGGCATCGGTGATTGGGTGTGCAATGGTAGCCCGTTGGTTGTTCAAGGCTTCCGGGATGAGCTGTTTTCTTCCAACCTTTTCGCCGATGTAAGAGGTGGCTGCATTCCGTTTTCCCGGACGGTCGGTCAGTCCTTGCAGCCGCGTTTGCCATCCGTCAGAAACTCTTCAGCCACGCCTTGAGTTCCATGATCATCTCCAAGTGGTACTCGAATCCCATGTTCGAGCCCCATCCGTGACCACCTTTGGGATAGATGTGAATGGAGGCAGGCACATCGTTGCGGTACAGTTCGGTGTAATAATTGATGCCGTTGGCCGGCTGAACGACCGGGTCGTCGTCACAAAGGATGATCAGTGCGCGGGGCGTAACCCTCGTCACTTTTTGGTCGGGGCTGTAGTTTCGTTCCTGTTTCTTGCCCGAATGTTTTCCGAAAAAGTTGTCGTGGGCTTCCTGAAAGGTATATTCCGCCATCATGGTAATGAGGGGATAGAACAAGATTTGGAAGTCGGGCTTGGCAGCTTTGCTTCCCGTGGTGGAAAGCATGGCGGCCAAATGTCCGCCCACACCGAAGCCCATCACACCCACATCGTTGGATCTGATTTTCCAGCTTGCAGCATTACGCTTCACGATTCGCATCGCCTCTTCGGCATCCTCCATAGGCACCTCTTCCTTGCCGGCCGGCAGCCGGTAGTTCACCACGATGGCTGCTATGCCAAGATGGTTATAGAATTCGGCCCATTGTGTACCCTCATGATTGTCGTTTAGCTGCTTATAGGCACCACCGGGAAAAATCACGACGGCTCTTCCGGTCGACACGCGGTCGGCAGGCAGATATACGCGGAGATTCGCCCGGGCATCACGGTCGACGCTCTTGGTGGGTGCACCTTGAGGCCATATCGGCAAATCAAATACTTTCTGCGCATTGACGAAGGTCGAAACAAGACAGAAAAGGAAAAGGAACAGTGTTTTCTTTTGGATCATTTTGCTCATGCTTTTCAGTTGATTAAATGGATTTTGATGCCAAAGATACGATATTTTTTCGTAATATTGCAGCCGAATTAATGAAGTATAACAATTTGCTCCGCTCATTCGGTGATGATAAAGTATGGAGTAATAGGATTTTATCAAGATGCACCCACTCAACAAATTCAGGTATTGTCCGGTATGCGGCAGCATACATTTCGATGAAAACTCCGACAAAAGCAAGAAATGTCTCAATTGTCAATTCGAGTATTACATGAACCCGGCGGCGGCAACGGCGGCATTTATATTCAACGGCAAAGACGAACTCTTGGTTCTCAAGCGTAAGAAAGAACCTGCCAAAGGCATGTACGACCTGCCCGGCGGCTTTGCCGATATCGGCGAAACTGCCGAAGAAGGCATGGCAAGAGAGGTGAAAGAAGAAACCGGACTGACCGTGAAATCCATGCGTTATCTGTTCAGCCAGCCCAATATCTATCGCTATTCGGGCTTCGATGTGCGTACACTCGACCTTTTCTATGCCTGCGAGGTGGTCGATGACTCCCACGTTTCGCCACACGACGATGCCGAAGCCTATCTGTGGATTCCCGTTGAGGACATCCGTCCCGAACTCTTCGGATTGCGTTCCATCCGTGAAGCCATCCGAAAATACTTCAGTCAAGAATAACCTTTTTTTGCCGGCCGAGTCATGGTCAGGCGGCTTCAACCTGTCCATAGGTCTTTGACGGTAAGGTTGAAAGGAGACGGAATGATACATGTGGCGGCTTTGTCAGCTTTCCTTCAAGGTATCTCTATGGAAGGTTTTTTGTAAAGTTGCGTGTTGTTATGGTTGTTTGGATGACAACAAACAACTTCTTAATACCGTCAAGCCGGCAGGCACACCGTCCGGTTTTGCCCAATTCGCCCAAAGCCGGTCTTGTGACCTGACGGGATAAAACCCAAGCGGCCATGAGATTCCGGGTCGGTATCTCATGGCCGCTTGGATTAAAGAGCCGAAGGACTTATGCCCTTCTGCCGTATTGTTCGTCAAGATTGAAGATGGCACTGTCGCCCATTTTCTTGATTCTGTCAACGATGCCGCTTGCCGTAGCTTCTTCTTCCACTTGTTCGCGGACAAATGTCCAGAGGAAATCCTGCGTTGCATTGTCACCTTCTTCCTGAGCTTCCTTCAACAGGTTGTCAATCAGTTTGCTGATGTGGCATTCGTGTTTGTAGGCATCTTCGAAGGCTTCAAGAGGGCTCGACCATGTTTGTCGCACGGCAGCTATCTGATTGATGACAGCATCACCGCCACGTTTGATGAGGTAGCTTGCCATCTGATAGGCATGATCCATCTCTTCGGCACTTTGCTTTTTCATCCATGTGGAGAAGCCGTCGAAGCCTTCTTTCTCGAAGTAAAATGACATGGAGAGATATAAATTGGCTGAATAAATCTCGCTAACGATTTGCGCATTGAGCGCGTCTTGCAATTTGTTTGAAATCATAATGTTCTTTCTTTAAGTGAAACTTACAATCGCAAATATACGAAATATCTCCGAATCATCCAAGCATTAGACTGAAATATTTACAATACTTCGCACGTTTTTCACACCTTAACGCTCACTTCATACATCCATTCCTTCATGAGTTGCCCATCGGTACAGATTCTCCGTCTCGGTTAGCCTATAAATACACGTGTCGACAAAGGCCTATGACATGACCGGCAGGTAACAGATTTGACAAAAAAAGAGCGGCTTAATGCGTGAACAATTGCCATCAAAGATGTCGAAAAGCGAATGCCAACAACTGAAAGCCGCCAAAAACAACCAGAAATATAGAATCGAATGGGAAGATGAATCATTCGGTTTTACACAATTGATTCGATAAATATCTGAAACCGAGCATCAACATGCTTGAATATTTTTCGTATATTTGCACTCCCTTTCGTTACAAACTCTATATATTACACGCATACAAAGACATGAAGACCCATCAGCTCCCCAACGGCTTGACAGACCGACAGGTTCTCGAAAGTCGCCAAAAATATGGCATCAACATACTCACCCCTCCCAAGAAACTTCCTTGGTGGGTACTCTTTCAAGAGAAATTCAGTGACCCGCTGATCAAGATTCTGATGATGGCGGGTGTCCTCTCGGTGGGTATTTCCATCTACGAATACTTCGGATTGAAAGAGGGAGGACAGGTGTTTTTCGAACCCGTGGGTATCTTTATAGCCATTCTGCTTGCCACAGGATTGGCTTTTTATTTTGAAAACAAGGCCAATCGGGAGTTTGCTTTCCTCAATCAGGTCAATGACGAAGAGCCGGTTCACGTGATTCGTAACGGACAGGTTCGCGAGATTCCGCGCAAAGACGTGGTCGTCGGCGACATCGTCATGCTCTCCACCGGCGATGAAGTGCCTGCCGACGGTGAACTCATCAATGCCGTCAATCTCCACGTCGACGAATCGACACTTACGGGAGAACCCGTCTGTACCAAGACTGCCGACAGCAGAAACATGGACACTGAGGCGACTTATCCTTCCAACTGCGTTCTCAGAGGGACCAAAGTGATGGAGGGACACGGATACTTCGAGGTCAAAGCCGTGGGTGACAGAACCGAAAACGGACAGGTTTACCACGAAGCCCAGATTGACGACAGCGTGAAAACACCGCTCGACGAACAGCTCGACAGGCTGAGTAAGCGCATCACATATCTGAGTTACATCTGCGCCGGCATGGTCATCATCGGCAAGTTGCTGGTGTTCTTGGAGTGGCATCCGCTCACTTACACGCTCATTATCCCTACCGCCATCTTCTTCTATCTGGTCATCAAGAGGTTTCAAAACTACTCCAAGGCCGTCTGTGCAAGCATTATCCTCACCTTCTTCGTGCTGCTTGTCATCATGGTGATCGGAATCTTCGAGTGGGTGCATCCCGGTGAAGACATCACCCTTCTGATGGCTTACACCCTTCAGACGCTCATGATTGCGGTGACACTCACCGTGGTTGCCATTCCCGAAGGACTGCCCATGGCGGTCACGTTGAGCCTTGCTTACAGCATGAGAAGGATGTTGCAGACCAACAATCTCGTGAGAAAGATGCACGCTTGCGAAACCATGGGAGCCACAACGGTCATCTGCACCGACAAGACGGGTACACTGACACGCAACCAAATGAGCGTCTACGAACTGAAACAATATGCCGATGATGATGCAGCCGAACAGCGTATGTGCGAGGGAATGGCTGTCAACAGCACAGCATCGCTCGACCTCACCGACCCCGACAATCCCAAAGTGCTGGGCAATCCCACCGAGGGTGCCTTGCTGCTATGGCTGCAAAGCCGGGGCGAGAACTATCGTTCGCTGAAAGAAACCGTGCAAATCATGGAAGAACTGCCCTTCTCGACCGACCGCAAATACATGGCGACACAAGTCAGATCGGCTAACGGAAAAACAATTCTCTACGTGAAAGGCGCACCCGAAATCGTGCTTTCGATGTGTCAGCATATCGAAGGCGACGTCGGCAAGGACACCATTTACCGGCAACTTCACGCCTATCAGATGCAAGCCATGCGCACACTCGGCTTCGCATGGCAGGAGCTTTCGGATGGCGAAAAGGCGATTGCCGAAGGACGGGTGGTGGCCGAAAGACTTACTTTCTCGGGCATTGCAGCCATCTCCGACCCCGTTCGCGACGATGTTCCGGCTGCTGTTGTGGAGTGCATGGGTGCCGGTATCGGTATCAAGATTGTCACCGGTGACACCCCGGGAACGGCAAAAGAAATCGGAAAACAAATCGGACTGTGGAAAGACACCGACACCGATGCCAACCTTTTGACGGGTGTTGAGGTGGCGGCCATGAGCGACAACGAACTCGACAAGCGCGTCAACGACCTCAAAATCATTGCCCGTGCCAGACCGATGGACAAAAAGCGGTTGGTCGAATCGCTGCGAAGAAACCAACATGTCGTATCGGTAACGGGCGACGGCACCAATGATGCTCCTGCCCTTCATGCGGCTCACGTGGGATTGTCGATGGGCGACGGAACTTCCGTAGCGAAGGAAGCGAGCGACATTACCATCATCGACAACTCGTTTTCGTCCATCGGAAGGGCAGTCATGTGGGGACGTTCGCTCTACAAAAACATCCAAAGGTTTCTGCTATTCCAACTCACCGTGAACGTTGCTGCCTGCTTTATCGTCCTCTTCGGGGCGTTCATGGGCACGGAATCTCCGCTCACCGTGACTCAGATGTTGTGGGTAAATCTCATCATGGACACCTTCGGTGCGATGGCGTTGGCATCCCTTCCGCCGTCGCCACTGGTCATGAATGAGAAGCCGCGCGACCGAAATGCCTTCATCATCACGCGACGCATGAATACCGACGTGTGGGGAGTGGGATTGTTCTTCTTTGCCTTGACACTTGCTTTTCTATATGTTTTCCAACATGCCGACATCACTCAAATGACCGATTTGCTGTCGGTTCGGCCGGGTCAGCCCGACCACATCACGCCCTATGAGCAAACCTTACTGTTCTCCATTTTCGTATGGACACACTTTTGGTATATGTTCAATACGAGGTCTTTCGGCTCGAACAAGAGTTTCTTCGAGCTGAAACAGGGAGGCGGTTTCAAAATCATTGTTGCCGTCATCGTCATCGGACAGGTGGTCATTGTCGAGTTGTTATACAATTTCTTCAACGTGCGCCCCATGTTTCACACGTCGGATTTCCAGCTCAACTACACCGGCATGTTGGACTGGGTGCTGATAGTGGGGCTGTCGTCGCTGGTGTTGTGGGTACGCGAAGGATGGCAATGGGTGCGTGTTCGCAGATGAATCTTTGTCCTTCACCTCAGCAGAGGTAAAATTCCTATGCGTCTTTCGGTATCGGTTGTTGTCCTTGGAATCCGAGAAATGACAACGGATAATCCCCCATCGGGCATGGAATCCGAGTCGGTTTTGCCTGATTGCCATCGGAAGGGCAGCCGGTTTGTTTCGGCCAAGGGTTACTACGGCATAACGAAACGACCACCCAAATGCCGGCAAGCGTGTAAAACCGGATGGAAAGTGTCATGGACGATATGTAATTCCTGACAAAACAGCCGGATGACTTATTGTGGTTCAAACAAGCCCCCTCACCGCTTTTGTACGGACAAGGGGGCTGTATGGAGAGGTGAAAGACGCCGGCCGGTGGCAGCAAAGTTCAGTATCGAATGACGATTTCTTCCTCGATAGTGCTGAATCTGCCGAACAAAACCTCGTTTTCGATGTAGATATGTTCCATGAGGGCATCGCGGAATTCCTTGAGTCTTTCCATTGTTTCGCGCATTTTTTCGCTATCTTTTCCTTCCAAAGTATAATCGTCGGTGAGTTGGGCTATGCGTCGATGTCTTTCGGTTTCCTCGTCGTGTTCCATCATCATCACACGGATGGGGTTGTTGATCGTGCCGCAGTGCATGGGTTGAAGCATCGTTCGGCTCTCGTAGGCTTCGAAAAGTTCGTAGAGATAAGGAAAAAGAACGTTCTCTTCCTTCAACAAATGTTGTTCGAGTGCATTGAGAGAGGTGGTAAATTCTTCTACGACAGGTTGCAAAGAAGCATCGTCGGCAGCGAGTTGTTGCAGCCTTTCGAGCGTCTTGGGACCTTCACGGCGGATGGTGCGGTGGTGTAACTTCAGGGCATAATCCATCAATAAATCAAGCGGCCATTGCTCGAAAGGAAGTCTTGCATATTGCTTCATGGGTGATTGGGGATTGAGAAGGAAGCACATCTCCGGGGAGATGACACTTCCTGTAGGTTATTGTTTCTTGTGTAATGTAAGTGAATGGGTGAAATGTCTTGGTTTCATCACCGCCTTTTTCTCCATGCCGTAGTAGTCACCGACAGGCGGTTTCTGCCATTATTATCCCGAATCGGTAGCTTGAGTCCCGGCCGAAAGTGCCACGATTTGTCAAACGTCATGCACCGAGGGGTCGAGAGACCGTTTGGGACTGTGTTATCCTGATGTGCAAAGCAGCCTCTACGGACACAGAGAAAGTGCGGAATCGAATGATGAAAAATTACATGACAAACTGTTTGATGTCTTCTTCCACGGTGCCGTTGGGTGCAAGGCCGAATTGTTCGACGAGGACTTTAAGCACGTTGGGCGACACGAATGCGGGCAACGTGGGGCCGATGTGGATGTTCTTCACGCCCAGACTCAGCAGTGCCAGCAGCACGATGACCGCTTTCTGCTCGTACCATGCGATGTTGAAGAAGATGGGAAGTTCGTTGATGTCGTTGGCTCCGAAGATCTCTTTGAGCTTCAATGCCACTACAGCCCATGAGTAGGAGTCATTGCACTGTCCGGCATCGAGTACGCGGGGGATGCCGTTGATGTCACCGAGGGGCAACTTGTTGTAACGGTATTTGGCACATCCGCTGGTGAGGATGACGGTGTCGGCAGGCAGTGCCTGCGCGAAGGCGGAGTAATAGTCGCGGCTCTTCATTCTGCCGTCGCATCCGCTCATGACGATAAACTTACGAAGGGCACCGCTTTTCACGGCATCGACAATCTTGTCGGCCAGCGCAAACACCTGTGCATGGGCAAATCCTCCGACGATTTCACCGTTTTCGATTTCTGTGGGAGCCTCGCAGGTCTTTGCCAAGGCGATGACTTCGGAGAAATCTTTGCGTCCTTCGGCATCCACTGCAACGCGCTTCCATCCCGGGAAACCGGCACTGTTGGTGGTAAACACGCGGTCTTTATAGTTGGCAGAGGGCGCGGGCGGCACGATACAGTTGGTCGTGAAGACGATCGGTCCGTTGAATGTGGCAAACTCTTCTTTCTGTTTCCACCACGCATTGCCATAGTTGCCCACGAGGTGTTTGTATTGTTTGAGGCGCGGATAGTAGTGGGCCGGCAACATTTCGCTGTGTGTATAGACATCGATGCCCGTGCCTTCGGTTTGTTGCAGGAGCTGTTCGATGTCGCGCAGGTCGTGGCCCGAGATGAGGATACCGGGATTCGTGCCAACGCCGGTCCTGACTTTCGTGAGTTCGGGATTGCCATAGGCATCGGTATTGGCGGCATCGAGGAGAGCCATCACATCGACGCCGTGCTTGCCGGTGGCCAACACCGTGTCGAGCAGTTGCGACATTTCTGCCTGCGGATTGCTGATGGTTGCCAAGGCTGAGAAGATGAAGTCGAGGATGGCTTCGTTTTCCTTGCCCAAGTGATGGGCGTGTTCGTAGTAGGCTGCCATGCCCTTCAGTCCGAGTATGGTGAGTTCTTTGAGCGACCGTTCGTCTTCGTTGGTGATGCGAAGGATGGTCTGACGGTTGCCTTCGGCCATGTATTCGGCTTTCTCTCCGCCCCAAACCACCTCGCGATAATCGGGCAGAGTGACGTTGTTGTCGTGAGCCGTTGCGAGCAGATCCTTCTTCAGTGCAAGTCCTTTATCCACCCGGGTGAGGATGGAACTGTCGTCAAAATTGGCGTTGGTGATGGTGCAAAAGAGGGCATCTGTCACAAAGTCGCCAACCTTTTTCTTGTCGTAGGCCACATGGTTGCAGTTCAGGCTGTCGGCAATCGTTCCCACGCCGCGAACCACACTGAGCAAAAGATCCATCCAACGGTTGGTTTCCGGTTGCTTACCACATACTCCTTTGATGGTACATCCTGTACCTTTGGCTGTTTCCTGACATTGGAAACAAAACATTTCTGCTGCTGTCATTGTCTTCGTTCTTAAATATTCATGATGTTATTTTCGTCGGCAAAGGTACGGGCGAGTACAACAACGAAATGGTAACAAATGTTCCGATAAGTGGTTAATGACCCTTAAATGTTGTTCAAAAATCGATAGATTGACCGTTTTTCGGCCTTTTCAGCCGATGAAAGCCTTCGCGTTGGCACATGAAAGGTCGTCGAGGTATCAGTCTGAACGGTCTGCCTACCGATTTGCTACAATTATGTCCCGACTTGTCGTCCGTGCCTCATTTTTTTTGTTTACTTTTGCGAAACGGTCGGGAAATGATGACGGCTTACCGGTATCGTGCCGCTTTCGGACGCATGATTCAGTACCGATGACATCGCCAAACCTCCTTCAGGAACATATAATATTTATGGTATCCTTTCGCCGATGTACCGCCGAAAGACACCGTCTCCCGACCAAAAAGCAACGAAGATGAACAGAAATAACGACAGATCCAGACAGATTGACAAGGAAGAAGCCTTGAAAAAGTTGGCGCGTCTGTGTGCCAAAGCCGAACATGCAAGCGGAGAAATGCTTGAGAAGATGTACGCCTTAGGCTTCGACCGTCGCACTGCCGAAGAAGTGGTGGGACGGTTGGTGGATCTCGGTTATGTCGATGACGAACGCTTTGCCCGTGCTTACATCAACGACAAGGTGCGCTTCAACGGATGGGGACGAAAGAAAATAGAGTTCAAGCTGTGGGAAAAGAAAGTGGAGGCTAAGCTCGCCAAGCGGTTGCTCGATGAGGTTGACGATCAGGCATATATCGATATACTCGTGCCGTTGCTCAAAGACAAGCGACGGTCGGTGAAGGCTTCGACCGACTTCGAGTTGCAAACCAAGCTCTATCGGTTTGCCGCCGGAAGGGGATTCACACACGAAATCATCCGTCGGACATTGTCCGTCATCGAACAAGAAGACCGGGAAGATGGAACCGATTAGTTTCTGGCACCGGCTCACCGACATGGTGGCACCCCGCAGTTGTGAGATTTGTGGCTGTCGGCTGTCGGTGTCGGAGTCGCTGTTGTGCCCTGTTTGCAACCTGCAACTGCCACGCACCGCCTTTGCCGCGTCGCCCTATCACAATGAGATGGCGAAGATGCTGTGGGGCAAAATGACAGTCGAGCGTGTGGCGGCACTGTTCTATTACGCGCCCCGTTCGGAGGTTGCCGAAGCCGTTTACCGCCTCAAATACGCCCGGAACGACAGGCTGCCTTTCCTTTGGGGGCAGCGTTGTGCCCGCGAAATGGCTGCTACCGGCTTCGTGAATCCCGCCGACGGCAAACCGGCAACGTTTTTCGACGGCATCGACGTACTCATCCCCATGCCGCTCACCCCGCGTCGCGAACGTGAAAGGGGCTACAACCAAAGTCGCGAAATGGCCAAAGGGATAGCCGAGGTGACGGGTATTGCCATACGCGATAATGTCGTGGAACGTATCAGTTTCAAGGAAAGTCAGACACAAAAGCACCTGTGGACAAGACAGGAAAATGTAGAAGGTGCTTTCACTCTGCGACAAACGGAGGGCATGGAAGGGCGGCACGCACTCGTCATCGACGACATTCTCACCACGGGAGCGACCGTCTGCGCACTGGATCACGAACTGAGTGCCATCCCAAACCTCACGGTGAGTGTCTTGACGCTGGGATTCTCGAAACACTGACGACGGTTTTCCGACTTCCCGATGCGGAGACGACCCCTCGGAGTCCAGTCATTCATGAGAACGTTTTATCCTGCCTTTCATGCCGATGACGGCACTTTCCGTCCGGTTTGGTTCGCTTGCCGGCATCTTGTTTCTCGCTTTGTTTGCCGTCGTCCGCTATGTCTGCTACAAGCCGACAACCAATTTGCCTGACAATCAAACAAGACCGACTCGGCCTTCATGGCCGATTGGGGCTGAAAGAAGCGGCGGCAAACCGCACGACCTGCCGTGTACCATCTCATGGCCATCTGTTTGCAAGCCGTCATCCTGACGGACAAGGTGAAATAAAGTCTGCCAATTATTGCCAAATAAACAGAAAGGAACGGCCGAAATCATGATTTTATCCTTAATTTTGCCACCATGAAACGCATAGGTATGTTGCTCACGGCTGTCGCCTCCTGTCTGGTCGCATCGCCATCGTTTGCCCAAAACGACAAACCGATGACGCTCGCCCCCGAAGAAATGAAGGTAGACATCAGCCATCCCACACTCGCACCGATGGTGAAGGTGGGGAAGGTGCTGCTCGACGGTGATTCGATTCCCTACGTCGAGCTGAACAACATCTATGTGTATCCGCCTGCCGAGTTCAAGAGCAAGCGCGAACGCGAGCGTTACAACCGCCTTGTCTACAATGTCAAGAAGACCTTGCCCATCGCGAAAGAAGCCCAAAAAATCATCGTGGAGACCTACGAATATCTGCAAACGCTGCCCAACAAGAAGGCAAGAGATGCCCACATGAAACTCGTTGAAGCCAACATCGTGGAAACTTACAAGCCGCGCATGAAGAAACTGTCGTACAGTCAGGGCAAACTGCTCATCAAACTCATCAACCGCGAGTGCAATTCGACGTCGTATGAGTTGGTTAAAGCCTTCATGGGTCCCATCCGTGCAGGCTTCTGGCAGGCGTTTGCGTGGGTCTTCGGGGCATCGTTGAAGAAAGGATACGATGCCGACGGAACCGACCGCATGACCGAAAGAGTGGTCCTGATGGTCGAGTCGGGACAGCTGTAATGCCTGTTCCGCCCAGTCTCACCTAATTCCCCAAACCAAGACAAACGATGTACTGCCTCCTCAAAGCCTTGATATGGCTCAGCCTTTTGCCATCGCCAACCACCACCAAGAAGACCCTTTCGTCGACTGCCTTGCGCATGGAGCAACAGGGGTTGGTGGACATTGGCAAGAAAGACCCCACCATCAGGGTGAGCCTGATGTATTCGCGTGCCGATAATTTTTGCGGAACGGTATTGTATCACGACCTCGATCGTGCCTATCTGCATCCCCTTGCTGCCGATGCACTGGTCAAAGCCCAACGCAGTCTGAAACAAATCAGACCCGACCTGAGCCTGAAAGTCTATGATGCGGCACGCCCGATGAGCATCCAACAACAAATGTGGGACCGCGTGAAAGCCACGTCCAAGCGTATATATGTGAGCAACCCTGCACACGGAGGCGGATTGCACAACTACGGACTGGCAGTGGATATCACCCTATGTGATGCACGGGGTGACACCCTTCCAATGGGAACCAAGATTGATCATTTGGGGAAGGAAGCCCACATCGACAACGAAAAGGAACTGGTGAGGCGGCGAGTCATGACCGAGGAAGCCCGGCAAAACCGGGTTCTGTTGCGCAAGGTGATGACCGACGCAGGCTATAAACCGCTCAGATCGGAGTGGTGGCACTTCAATCTACGGTCGCGCGAGGAAGCCAAAAGGCATTTTAAGGTGATTCGCTGACAATGCTGTCGCCACTCTGCCGGGATGGTATCGGCAGGACGTTCGGCATTGGTGACAATGTCATTAGACAGGCCTCTTCCGGCAAAACCTGCCCTTTCCCGTTGCAAAACCGATACTTTTGTTTCATGAAAGCGGCCCTTTTGCAAGGCAAAACCCGCCCTTTTGAGAAGCTGGTTTTCATGAACCGCGAAATAAACTGAACGACAAACAGATACAAACGTTCACACAACCGCTTGCCGCCGGTTGTGTACGGAAAAAGGAAACTGCCGTGACCGAAGAGGGGATGCCCCCTCGACGGCAGTACGTCGGCAGGCATCACAACACGTTGAGTACCTGTTCTTTGATTTGTTCAAGCTCGTCTTTCATCTTGACGACGATGTTCTGCATCTCCGCCAGATTGCTTTTGGAGCCGGTGGTGTTGATCTCACGCCCCATCTCTTGTGCGATAAATCCGAGTTTTTTGCCTTGACAGGCTTCCTCGTTCATCGTCTTTCGGAAGTAGGAAAGATGGTTGGTGAGTCGTTGTTTTTCCTCCGAAATATCGAGTTTCTCGATGTAATATATCATTTCCTGCTCCAGACGGTTTTTGTCGTAATCAACGTCCGGGAGCGATTTGAGGTTCTCGACGATGCGTGACCGTATGCGTTCCACCCGCAAGGATTCGTATGGTTCGATGCCGGCGAGCAGCGACGTGATGTTGTCGAGCTTCTCCTCAAACTTGGTTTGCAGGGCTTTGCCCTCCTGTTGTCTGAACGCTTTGAGTTCGGCGACGGCATTCTCGACAGCCTGACGCACCACCGCCCACTCGTCTTCCTCGAGCATTTCGACATCGCCTTTTGCCATCACTTCGGGCATTCGGAGCAACAGGGCAAACCAATCCTTTGGCTCTTCGATGCCCAAGCGTTGCGACATTTCTTTCACCTGATTGTAGTATTGCTCGACCAGCGATGCCTGAATGGGCGGCGCATCGGCCGAATCGTCTTTCTCAATCCAGATGCTCAAGTCGGTTTTTCCCCTCACCAGCTCCTGCGCTACATACCGCCGCACTTCGATTTCCTTCTCTCTGTAGAGTGTGGCCATGCGTACCGACAAGTCAAAAGTTTTACCGTTGAGCGACTTGATTTCTACATGAATCTTCTTCTTCTTGTATATGGCTACGGCTTTACCATAGCCGGTCATGGACAATATCATGGGTTTTGTGTTGTTAAATTTCTGCAAATATACACATTTCTATGGGATTTTGAGTACTTTTGCGCGTATTATATACAGATTATTTCTCAAGATGTCGTGCATATTACATATCGAAACGAGTACCGACGTGTGTTCGGTTGCCATCAGTCAGGACGGAGCCAATCTCTTTGAACGCATCGACGAGAAAGGTCCCAATCATGCAGTGATTCTCGGAACGTTTGTCGATGAAGCCATTTCCTTTGCCGACAGTCACACCGATGGACTGCAGGCGGTAGCCATCAGCCGCGGACCCGGTTCGTACACGGGGCTTCGCATCGGCACCTCGATGGCAAAAGGCATCTGCTATGGGCGCAACCTGCCCCTGATAGCCGTTTCGACGCTCGAACTGTTGTGCGTCCCCGTGTTGCTCAACCATGACGATATGGAAGACGAAGCCCTGCTATGTCCCATGCTCGACGCACGCCGCATGGAGGTCTATGCCGGCGTTTACGACCGCGCGTTGAACCCCGTCAGAACTGTCGCTGCCGACATCGTGACCCCCGAGAGCTATCGGGAGTATCTCGACTGTGCGCCCGTTTACTTCTTCGGCAACGGTGCCGCCAAGTGCAAAGACACCCTCGGCCACCCCAATGCCCGCTTCATCGACGGCATCACGCCCCGGGCAACATGGATGTTTCCGCTTGCCGACAAGAAGATGAAGGCGCAACAATTTGAAGACGTGGCTTATTTCACGCCCTTTTATCTTAAGGACTTCGTGGCAAAAATGCCCTCCAGACCGCTCCTGTAGAGACAAAACAGCGTGCCGGCGAACAGCCGTCAGCCGGCGGAAGGGTGAGCCGCCGACGTTGAACCAACCACCCGGAAACCCATTAAAACATCGAAAAGCAACCCATTATGAACATAGAAGGATTGGACTACAACACGCAGCGCAAATCGCTCAAACTGTCCGAATATGGCAGAGAGATACAGATGATGATCGAACATGCCGTGAGCCTGCCCACCAAAGCCGAAAGACAACGGTGCGCCGAAACCATCATCGGTGTCATGGCAGTCATGAACCCCTACAACAAAGAGAACGAGAACTATCGGCAGAAACTGTGGGATCATCTGGCACTGATGAGCGATTTCAAGCTCGACATCGACTATCCCTATGACATTTCGAACGCGCTGACCATCGAAAAGAAACCCGCCCCGATGCCCTATCCCATGAAAAACATCGCCGTGCGACACTATGGCGCATTGCTGTTCTCCATGTTTGAAACCCTCAAGACGATGCCCGAAGGTGCCGAAAGGGACCGCCTCGTCAGCATGACCGCCAACCAGATGAAACAAAACCTCGTGCAATGGGGACACGGTTCGTCGGCCAATGAGAAGGTGGCATCGGATCTGGCGCGATTCACCGACGGGAAAATACAACTGGATCTCGACACTTTCGTGTTTCAAAAGATGACTGTCGTTCAGCAGAAACCCGAAAAGAACAAAAAGCGCAAATCATAAACCGACCGACGCATGGAATCATTTATCATCGAAGGAGGACATCCGTTGCAGGGCACCATCACGCCGCAGGGAGCCAAAAACGAAGCCTTGCAGGTAATTTGTGCCACACTGCTCACGGATGAAGAAGTGTGCCTGCAAAACATTCCCGACATCCTCGATGTCGTCAATCTCATCGGATTGCTCAAGGACATGGGCGTGGAGGTAACCCGCAAGGGCCCCAACGAATATGTCTTTCAAGCCAAAAGTCTGCGTTACGACTTCTTGGAAAGCAGTGATTTCGTGACCAAATGTGCATCGCTCCGGGGCAGCGTGCTCACCATCGGGCCTCTCTTGGCAAGGCTCAAGAAGACCATCGTGGCCAAACCCGGCGGCGACAAGATTGGCAGGCGTCGCCTCGATACCCACTTCTTGGGCTTCAAGAAACTCGGAGCCGACTTCAACTATGTTGCCAAACGCAATGTCTTCACCATCGAAACGACCGGACTGACCGGATGTGACATGCTTCTTGACGAGGCTTCGGTGACCGGAACAGCCAACATCATCATGGCTGCCGTACTCGCCAAAGGCAGGACAACCGTCTACAATGCAGCCTGCGAACCCTACATACAGCAACTTTGCCACTGTCTGAACGCCATGGGTGCCGACATCAGCGGCATAGGCTCGAACCTGTTGGCCATCAACGGAGTCGAGAAACTCCACGGAACGACCCATCGGGTACTGCCCGACATGATCGAGGTAGGCTCTTTCATCGGCATGGCTGCCATGATCGGCAACGGCATACGCATCAAAGACGTGTCTGTCAAGCAGCTGGGCATCATCCCGGATACCTTCCGCCGCCTCGGCATCGACATCGTCGTGGAAGGCGACGACCTTGTGATTCCTCCCCAAAAACATTATGTCATCGAATCGTTCATCGACGGTTCGGCCATGACCATTGCCGATGCGCCTTGGCCGGGATTGACTCCCGACCTGCTGTCGGTGCTTATCGTGGTTGCCACACAGGCGAAAGGCAGCGTGCTTTTCCATCAGAAGATGTTTGAAAGCCGTTTGTTCTTCACCGATAAGCTCATCGACATGGGCGCACAGATCATTCTTTGCGACCCCCATCGTGCCGTTGTCGTGGGTCACGACAAGAAGAGGAAGCTGCGCGGAGGTAAGATGACAAGTCCCGACATTCGTGCCGGTATCGCTCTCCTCATCGCTGCCATGAGTGCCAAAGGCAGCAGCCGCATCGACAACATCGCTCAGATAGACCGCGGATATGAAAACATCGAGCAGCGTCTCAATGCCCTCGGTGCCAAGATTCGTCGCCTCAACGTGTGCAGCGTATAGCCTTTCACCGACCTGCGGAGGTGCTTGTCGCTGCCTTTCGGCCATGTCAAAAGGTACATTCGTGTGCCCGAAGCAGGCCGGTTCGTCCTGCGGGAAGCGCAACATACGCCCGATACTTATATATATAATGGTATCTGCCGTGCAGGGGCGGGGCATGTCGAAACACCGTCCGGCCGCGAACGGAAGACGACCCGTCACAGGAGGTATAAACAAAAACATCACGCGCAAATCACAAGTGCCGACCGACGAACATGGAACGCACACGATAACACAGCCCATAACAACCTGACAAGATGATCAAAGAAGAAGAGGTATTCCGCATCGGACGCATCGGCAAGGCACACGGTGTGCATGGCGAGGTGTCGTTTCAGGTCGATGACGATGTCTTCGACCGCACTGATGCCGACTTTCTGGTACTCGACATCGATGCCATTTTGGTGCCTTTCTACATCGAATCCTATCGTTTCAAGTCGCAAAACGTCGCGCTGATGAAATTCTGCAACGTCAAAACACAGGAGCAAGCCCGCGAACTGACGGGATGCGATGTGTATTTCCTGCGACGACTTGCCGACGAAGACAACATCAACATGGGGCACGCACAACTCGTGGGCTACCGGTTGGTCGACAGCTCGAACGGTTGCGAGGTGGGAAAGATACGCGCCATCGATGACACAACGGTCAATCTGCTCTTCGAGGTCGAGCGAAAGGATGGCGTGACGGTACTCATCCCGGCATCGGAAGAGTTGATAGAAGATATCGACAACCAACGACAAATTGTCAAGACACAACTGCCGCAAGGCATCTTAGACTTAGACTGACAGCATGAAACAGCAAATCTGCATACTCGGCAGTACCGGCTCGATAGGCACGCAAGCCCTCGATGTCATTCGTCAGCACCAAGATCGCTACGAAGTGTATTGCCTCACAGCCAACAACCGGGTGGAAGAACTCGCCCGACAAGCCCGCCTTTTCAAACCTGCCGCGGTGGTGATTGCCAACGAGGCGCACTACGGAAAGCTGCAAGAGCTGCTTGCCGACCTGCCCGACATCAAGGTTTATGCCGGCGCGAAGGCCCTCGATGACATTGTCGAAGCCGAACCGGTCGACATGGTGCTGACCGCCATGGTGGGATTTGCCGGACTTTCGCCGACCATTCGGGCCATCAAGGCACGCAAGCGCATCTGTCTTGCCAACAAAGAGACCCTCGTCGTGGCAGGAGAACTCATCTGCCGCCTTGCCATTGACAACCAAGTGCCCATCCTTCCGGTCGACAGCGAGCACTCGGCCATCTTCCAATGCCTCATCGGAGAGGGTGACAACGAAGTCGAGAAGATACTGCTCACCTGCTCGGGCGGACCTTTCCGCAACTTCACTCCCGGACAAATGCGCAGCGTCAAGGCTGCCGATGCCTTGCGACACCCTACGTGGAACATGGGAAACAAGATTACCATCGACTCCGCAACGCTGATGAACAAAGGGTTCGAGGTCATCGAAGCCCGATGGCTCTTTGACATTCCGGTATCGAAAATACAAGTGCTCGTCCATCCGCAGAGCATCGTTCATAGTGCCGTCATGTTCACCGACGGCAGCGTCAAGGCTCAGTTGGGCATCCCCGACATGAAGTTGCCCATCCAATATGCCTTCTCTTTCCCCGATCGATTACCGCTACAGCAAGACCGCCTCGACCTCTTTACCCGTCCGCTGGAGTTCTTCGAGCCGAAGACGGAGATGTTCCGGTGTCTCACCCTTGCCTACGAGGCGATGGAGAAAGGCGGGAACATGCCTTGTATCCTCAACGCTGCCAACGAAATCGTGAACCGGGCGTTCCTCGAGGACCGCTGCTCGTTTGCCGACATCAGCCGCATCATCGAACAGACCATGCTGCGTGCCGCCTTCGACGCTACGCCTTCGTATGAAACCTATATCGAAACCGATGCCGAGGCACGGCGCATCGCTGCCGAAATGCTGAAATAATATCCGACAAGCCGAACCCGAACGACAGGACGGCGCGCACCGGCAACGGTGTCCCGACGGTCGAAAGGTTCTCACAAACCTCAAACACAGAATATGGAAGAATTTCTTATCAGACTCTTACAGTTTATCATGTCCATCTCCTTGCTCATCCTTTTGCATGAAGGCGGACACTTCTTTTTCTCCAAACTCTTCGGCGTGCGCGTCGAGAAGTTCTATCTTTTCTTCGACCCTTGGTTCCATCTTTTCGAGTGGAAACCCAGGAAAAGCGACACGACTTACGGACTGGGATGGCTGCCGCTGGGCGGTTATTGCAAGATTTCGGGCATGATCGACGAGTCGATGGACACCGAACAGATGAAGCAACCGCCTCAGCCATACGAGTTCAGGAGCAAGCCGGCATGGCAAAGGCTGCTTATCATGATCGGCGGCGTGCTTGTCAACTTCCTGTTGGCATTGTTTATCTACTCGATGGTGTTGTTTTACTGGGGCGACAACTACATTGCCACCAAGGACATGAGCCACGGCATGAAGTTCAACAGTGAGGCTAAACGTTACGGTTTCAAGGATGGCGACATCCTTCTGGGCACGAACGAGAAGGCCTTCACGTCGTTCGACATCGACCTTTACCGGCAGTTGTCCACCGCAACGCGCGTCGACATCGTGCGCAACGGGAAGCCCATGTCGATCAGTCTGCCCGGCGATCTCAACCTGCTCGACATGATCAAGACGCAGCCTTCGTTCGTCCGTCCGCTCGTTCCTGCCGTCATCGACTCGGTGTCGCCCGCCGGTCCTGCCATGAAAGCCGGTATCAGGAAAGGCGACAGGATATTGGCGTTGAACGGAAAGCCCGTCGATTCGTGGAATGCCTTCATGGATGAGGTGGCCGTCATGGGCGACGTGCTCTCGGCCGCCCGGACTCCTGCCGACAGCATGAGGGTGCGCAACATCGAGTTGGTGTATCTTTCGCAGGCCACCGGCACCGCCGACACCGTCAGAATGGTCATGAATCCGAATCTGCAGATGGGTGTCGTGCAGACCAGTATCTTCTCCCTTTACAAGCCCACCCACCTTTCCTACGGCTTTCTGGAGAGCTTCCCGGCAGGCGTGGGCTATGGCATGGGCGTGCTGAAGGGCTATGTCGATGACATGAAATATGTCTTCACGGCCGAAGGAGCCAAGTCGATCGGCGGTTTCGGAAGCATCGGAAGTCTCTTCCCGGCTGCATGGGACTGGATGGTCTTCTGGAAGATGACCGCTTTCCTGAGCATCATCCTCGCCTTCATGAACATCCTTCCGATTCCTGCTCTGGACGGAGGTCATGTGCTTTTCCTGCTCTACGAAATCATTGCCCGCCGCAAACCGAGCGAGAAATTCATGATTTGGGCCGAATATATCGGCATCGGCATCCTGCTGACCCTCATGATTGTCGCCAATCTCAACGACGTCCTGCGTTTCCTTGGCATCATGTAGTCCGACCCGTTTGAACATCCATGCCGGCTTGAAATCACCCGTCGACTCCGTCACGGCACCGGAACGCGACAAATCCCTACAGGCATCAGGCCGGAAGTTTCAACCGCTTCCGGCCTGATGCCTGTTTCGTGTGGCAATGCCCCGTACGCCACCGTTCCCTCTCCTCCTTTCCCCTCTCGTCTGTGCCGTTTTCCTTCACTGGTGATCCTTTGCGATACCCCACGAGTGACCCCTTGAGATACCCCACGAGTGGGGTAGGACGGTGCCGCCCTGTTTGGCGTAAAGATGAGGTGTCGGGCCTTAAACCCAAACCGGTCATTAGAGCGTTTGTTTATACATTTCCTGTCGTTCGTGTCACTTTTCGGCCGGCATACGAAACCGACTCGGAATCTAATGACCGATTTGGGTTGAAGGGAAAGGAAAGGCCGGCTGCAGTCAGAACAGGCCTTTGGCCTTGATGCGTCGGCTACATCCGTATAGGACGACATACATCACGACACCCGAAGCCAAGCCTGCCACGGCATCGACGGCATAGTGTGCCTTGATGTAGACCGTGGCAAAGAACATCAGTACGAAAAAAGGCACAAGTGTCCAGAAGAAACGACGGTTGCGGGTGTGCCATGCCTGCAGCAGCAGGATGGTGGTGATGCCCACATGGCTGCTCGGGAAGGCTGCCGTGGGACGCTCGCCGGCATTGTGGGCGTCTTCAACCAGCCCGTAGAAAAATCCGTGACTCCATCCCGGACTTACCATGCGTTCCTGCGAATGTCTGAAATAGTCGCCGATGTCGGGGAAGATGCCCTGTGCGATGCGGTCTTCGCCCACGGCAAGATAGTAATATTGGGGGCCGGTGACGGGCAGGAAGACGAAGATGACATAGTATATCATGAACGCTGCGAGGGTGACGAAGGCCATGCGGGTGAACTCCTGCGGCCTATAGAAAAAGTAGAACAGCGTCACCGCCACAATCATCGGAAAGTAGCTGGCATAGCCCAAGTCCATGAGTTCGCTGAAGACAGGACTTGAAACGTATCTTGAAAAAAGCAGGGCCGGCTGGCAGCCGAACACCGACTGTTCGAACGAGGCAAAGACGTGGTCGAGGTTGGGCAACGCCTTGTTGAGTTCGTAGGTGTCGGGATACCACCAGGAGAGCGACGCCAGCTGGCCCGCCACGCGTGCCAGCAGGGTCAGGCGGCAGGGAAGAAGCCGGTAGACCGCCCACAAAGCCGGGATGACAGTCAGCAAACGGAGACGATCCCATATCATCCCGGTGGGATGGTCGAGGCGGGTGAACATCACCAATACCATCAATAAGGTGAAGAGTCCGTATGCCATTACGACCCATTCGAAAGCCATCAACCCTCTGACGGGTTTCTTCTCGATGGCGAAAAGCGATTTCATATTGCTCATATAAGGTTCATTCAAAAGGTTTGTGTGCCGTCGGTGCCGTCTCCTGTCGGTTCAGAGCCAGCCTTCCCTGCGATACCATTCGACACTCCGTTTCACGCCCTCGTCAAGCATGACTGCCGGATGGAAACCCAGTTCCCGGCGAGCAGGCTCGATGTCGCAGTGCCAGTTGCGTTGTTTCATGATGTGGTATTTGTCGTTGTTGAGTGCAGTGGCCTTTCCCGTAGCCCTTCCTGCCAGCTCGCCGATGCCGGCAATGGCTCTCAGTATCCACAAGGGCACCCGCAGACGGAGCAGCCACGGGTTGCCGAGCTCGCGACGAAGCAGGTCGCTGAACGTGCGCGAGGAGTACACGCCTCCGTCCGAAAGGAAATACTTGCCGCCTGTCCTGCCGCGTTCCAAGGCAAGAAAGACCGCCTGCACGACATCGCTGACATAGATGAAAGTGAGATCTTGAGGACGGAAACCCACCGACAGGTCGAGGTGTTTCTTGATGGACGATGCCATCATGAAGTAGTCCTTCTCGCGCGGCCCGTATACGCCGGTGGGTCGGAGCACGACAAAGGGAAACGGCTCTTCGGCACGGTCTCCATTGCCGGAAGCCTCCGGGGAGAGGGTGAGCAGGCTGTCGAGGAAGGCCTCGGCTGCCAGCTTGCTGCGTCCGTATGCCGTGTTGGGACACGGAATGTCGTCGGTGCGGATGGCAGTGTAGGGCATCTTCTCGCGCACCGGCCCGTAGACGCTCAGGCTGCTGAGGTAGACAAAACGCTTCAAAGGCTGGCGGGTGGCACGCAAGGCATTGACGAGATGCTTCGTCCCTTCGGTATTGACGCGGAAGAAATCGCGGCTGTCGATGCACTTGGTCACGCCGGCACAGTGAACGACATAGTCGAAACGATGGCTGGAAAAGCTGTCGATGAGCTGCCTTTCGGACGACAAATCCAATTCGATGCGCTCAATCCTGCCTTCACCGAGGTAGGCCGTCGAACTCGATTTGCGCACGGCCGCCCACACTTCCATGCCCTGCCGGAGAGCTTCTTCGGCAACGAACGAACCGATAAACCCGGTTGCTCCGGTGATCAATATCTTCATGCTGCAATTCAATTTTTGCCTGCAAAAGTACGCGAAAAGATGCGGAGTGCCAAACATTCGCTCACATTTCGCGACGCAGTGTGCATCCGAAAACCACCGGTAGCTTAACCGTCATTGGCCCGATATCGAATCCTTGACCGACAGGAAGGGAGATGACGGGAGAGTCTTCCCGAAGTCTGCCAGATGGAATCCAACTTCTTGAAAATGTATTTCTTAGCGTACCCGAGGGCGATATGGGTTAAATTTCATGGAAAAAATTTCGTTATCTGTGTTTTTGTATGTACTTTTGTGCCGTTGTAAGCGAAGCCCGTTTGAGCAACGATGCGCCGCTTCCGACAAGACGGATGCCGACAACACACCCGCGACAGCGGTGGCGTGAAGAAAAACAAGCCCGCCCGACATCCGATGACTATGAAGACGACAATGCCTTGAATGCTCTTGGGGTGCAAGTGATGCCCCATGCCGACCACCCTGCAGGCTGCATGCCACGAAAAACACAGGGCGGACTAACCGAAAAACATTGACAATAATATAATATTCAAAACTATGGCAACAGAAAAATTCAGAACTGAGTCCGACCTCTTGGGCGAACTTCAAGTGCCTGCCGATGCCCTCTATGGTGTTCAGACCCAACGAGGCATCAACAACTATCGTATTTCGAACACCCGGATGTGTGACTACCCCGACTATGTAATCGCCATCGCTTACGTAAAATGGGCTGCCATCCAAACCAACCACGCCCTCGGGGTGATCGACGAAAAAATCACTAAGGCTGTCGAACAGGCATGCCGTGAAATCGTGGAGGGTAAATACCACGACCAGTTCCCCGTGGATATGGTGCAAGGTGGTGCCGGAACTTCGGTCAACATGAATGCCAACGAGGTGATTGCCAACCGTGCCCTCGAAATCATGGGATACGAAAAAGGCGATTATCAACACTGTTCGCCCAACGACCACATCAACGGCGGACAATCGACCAACGACGCTTATCCCACCGCTTTACACCTCACCATCATCCGCATGAACAAGACATTGGTAAACAGTCTGAAACTGTTGGCCGATGCCTTCCGCAAAAAAGGTCGCCAATGGCGCAATGCCGTCAAGATGGGACGCACGCAGTTGCAGGACGGTGTGCCCATGTCGTCGGGGCAGGAGTTCATCGCCTTTGCCAACCAACTGGATGAAGAGGTCAAGAACCTTGCCGTTCACCTCAAGCCGTTGTTTGAAATCAATATGGGCGGAACAGCCATCGGTACCGGCCTGAACGCCGCTCCCGGCTTCCCGAAGGTGTGTGCCGAGAAACTGGCAAAGCTCACCGGCGAACCGTTCGTTGCTGCCAAAGACCTCATTGCCGCAACGCCCGACACCGCTCCCTACGTGGAATATTCGTCGGCCCTGAAACGTCTGGCTGTCAAACTGTCGAAGATTTGCAACGACCTTCGTCTGCTGGCATCGGGTCCCTGCTGCGCGCTGCACGAAATCAACCTGCCGGCCAAAGCCCCCGGCTCGTCGATCATGCCCGGGAAGGTAAACCCCGTCATCCCTGAAGTGACCAATCAGGTGTGCTTCAAGGTCATCGGTAACGATGTGACGGTTTCGTTTGCCGCCGAAGCCGGACAGTTGCAGCTCAACGTCATGGAACCCATCATCCTGCAATCCATCCTCGAAAGCATCACATGGCTCACCAATGCCATGAACACGCTCCGCGTGGAATGTGTGGACGGCATTACCATCAACCGCAAACACAATGAAGAAATGGTGAAACAAAGCATCGGTATCGTGACGGCTCTCAATCCCTATATCGGCTACAAGGCAAGCACCAAGGTCGCCAAAGAGGCACTCGAAACGGGAAAATCCGTTTACAACATCGTTCTCGAAAGAAAACTGATGGAGAAAAAGCAACTCGACGAAGTGCTGAACCCCAAAAATATGCTGAAGTAATAAGCTGCTTCTTTGCATACGTGTCTTTGATGTGACAGCCGCAATTGCTGTCATTCGAGACGTTCATAATCCAATCGAAGGAGGAGAAAGCCTTGTGGCTTTCATCCTCCTTTTGTATTATGGCCGTTTGTTTTTTTGTATTACAAACCGTTTATTCCTCGAAATCATTGACAGCCGTGCCGAAATGTCTGACAAAACGCTCTGTTGGCTGGTTGGGCTGGGGATTGATAGCATGGCTCTTGGGCTTGGTTGA
>JALETQ010000031.1 GCA_022781445.1 Prevotella sp. | reverse complement strand
CCCGAAGATCATGGAACGCAAGCAGAAGGTGGTTGAAACACTCCGTGCGGGTGTCGAAACTCTCCTTTCGTGTCCCTGCATCACCTTGGTGAAAGGTCAAGCCTCGTTCATTGATGCACACACGGTTAAAGTTGGTGATGAAGAGTACAATGCTGATAACATCATGATAGCAACCGGATCAAGTGCCAAGATGCCTCCTATCAAAGGAATCGATTTGCCACACGTCATCACTTCTACCGAATTGCTCGATGTGCAGGCGGTTCCTAAGCGGTTGTGTATCGTAGGTGCCGGTGTCATCGGATTGGAATTTGCTTCAATTTTCAACAGCTTCGGCAGCGAAGTGACGGTTGTTGAGTTCTTGAAAGAGTGCTTGCCTGTTTTCGATACTGATGTCGCAAAACGTCTTCGCCAGGCGATTGCCAAACGTGGTGTGAACTTCTTCATGCAATCGGGTGTGAAAGAAATTACACCGGAGAAAGTCATCTTCGAACGTAAAGGCAAAATCGAGGAGGTAGAAGCAGATTTGGTATTGATAGCAACGGGTAGAAAGCCCAATATTGAGGGTTTGAACCTCGAAGCTGTTGGTGTGGAATGTTCAGCGCAAGGTATTGTAACCGACGAACATTTGAGAACCAACATTGAAGGTATCTATGCCATCGGTGATGTCAATGCCCGCTGTATGCTTGCTCATGCTGCCACTTTCCAAGGCATTCATGCCATCAATCACATGATAAATAAGGCAGATGCCATCCAATTGGATATCATGCCTTCTGCCATCTTTACCAATCCTGAAGCCGCAGGTGTCGGCTTGACCGAGAATCAATGCAAGGAACAAGGCATCGCATACACCAGTAAAAAGGGGTATTATCGTGCCAATGGAAAAGCGTTGGCCATGAACGAAGGCGATGGTTTGGTGAAGCTGATGGCTGATGAAAACGGAAAGATAATCGGGTGTTATGTACTTGGTGCTCATGCAGCTGACTTGGTGCAAGAGATCAGTTCGTTGATGACACTTGGCACAACCGTTAAGCAACTTGCCGACATGGTTCACACTCATCCCACTCTTGAGGAGATTCTCCAAGAAGTATCCATGCAGTTTTAGTGTTTTGCTTCACTGCATATCGTGCGTTTCCTAAGCTCAGAATAAGAGTTTGGGAAACGCATTTCTTATAATGTCCTGGCAAAACCTTATTGCAGATTATTGATGGTTACAATTATTTCTGTGAGACCCATCCGAATTTTATAGAAGTGTTTTTCGTTATTAAAGCCATGAGTATTTGAATCTGCCTTGATAATCTAATGGTTTTCAAAGTTGTTCACCTTGTTCCTGTAATGGTCTGTTGGGTGATTTTTCCAACCGTTCATAGAGGGTTTGGTCCTACATCTCATGCCGTTCATAGCATTTTCCGTCCAGTATCGTTCATTTGCCGGTTTCTTGTTTGCCGATTTGTTTGTGTAGCCCGTTACGATGCGACAAATCGACAATCAAACGATACCGAACCGGATTCTAATGACCGATTTGGGTTTAATTGGAACTTTCGCAAAGTTTCAATGTCCATTGAACATCAAGAAAATTGATGTTTGAGATTCGTCTTGCCATAATGTTTTTGGTAAGTACAGACGAAAGTCAGAAAGTCTTTTATTTTTTTTGATGAAATGTGGCTATGAGCTGCGGATTACCACTCTCTTTTTAAGAATCAATTATGTCTCATTGATATTGATTTGTTTATTTATTTTTATTAATCGATGGTCGTTTTGAAGGTATGTACCTCAAATTTTCAATAAACCACGAATATTTCCTATACAAAATTTGGAAATTAAAAGATAAGTGCGTATATTTGCATCGAAATAAAAGATTAAATGTTGTTTCAAGTAAAGATTTAGTCGATAAGATATTTTTGATTTGTTTTAGTAGATTAGTTTTTAAGTAGTTTGTTTTTGAAAAATCGGATACCGGGATGGTATTCGATTTTTTTTACCTCTGTTTCTAAACTTATTTTCAGAAGCCGGAAGGTTGTTTGTATGATGATTTTTCATTATTATTTATTCTTGTTGTTGTATGGAAACATTCTGTTGGGGCATAATTGAAGGGATTTGGATGTTTGAAATGTTATTACTCCTCATGAATGGGATGGTTTTAATCCCAATCGGTTCATTGGCAATCGCTCCGGTTTGGTTCGATTGCCGTGCGAGGGATAGACGGTTTGGCGAAGGTGTAGTGGGGTATGGCAAGACAAATCGGCTGAGAAGATGCAGACAAGCGGATTAATAACGGTCGGGAAGCATTGGGAAACAAAGTGGAGGTTGAACTGAGCGGTCGATGAGCGATTGAGGTTTGTTGAGAACAATAGCTCGCAAGTCTAAGTTGTTTTTTTCCGGCATGGAAAATCTCAAGTATCTGTTTTATATGGGGTGATGTCTCAGTTTCTTTAGGACAATTCATCAAATTGTGCGGATGGTGTCACCTTGTGTAATAATAGGGACTTGCAATCCTTTCTTCGTTAATCGCATTATTTTTAGGTGATATTTCCTAATTTGATGGCAGTTGGTGCTTTTGTCGGATTTGGATAGGCAGCACACCGTACACCCGATGACGATATAATCGTTATATGCGTGATGGAAGCACGGGGAAAGGAGAGTTGGAGGAAGGGTTCAGAAGAACTCTTTATCTCAGAAAACGCTTGTAGTCGTGATTTTCGAGTAGCTGTGAATAAGTTTCTGTCTTGTGATCCTGCATATAATGGTCGACGGCACTTACAAATTCGCCGTTAAAGAAGTTCTTTTCGAGTACTTTATTCACCACCCATTGAATCTTTCCAAAATGATAGTCGCGTTCGATTTGTGAGCATGAGTCAAATCCTTTGATGGGGAATTGGCTCAAGAGATAGAACGACAGGCAGTCCGGAAGAATGTTGTTGCGGGTCATGCTTGATCTTTGTTCTTCGCTATAGTATTTGGCATAGAGCGGATAGTCTTTACCCAAGTATTTGTCGAGCGATATGCCTACGGCTTCATCGCTTACGATGATGCTTTGATCGAGCGTACTGATTTGTGCATAGAACATTGGAACTTTCAGATTGGGAATCCATTTTTTCAGACGCTTGAAGGCTGTGGTGAGATCGTTATTGATGTCATCCATGTTGGCATATTGAGCCTCTGCATCAGAAATAAGTGTCTGTAGGGTGCTGTCTTGGTAGAAGTTGAGCATTCGTTTATTGATTTCCGGGTCATTCACCTGTCCCAATTTCAAAATGTCTTCGATGAGGGTTCGGGTTTCCATCGGATAGTTGATGCTCATTTGTTGTAAGGCTGAAAAGTCACCTGTTGTGAGATAACGGCTCTGCAAACGGTCATAACGCTCTACCTTTATCGAAGAACCGGTTTCGGTTTCTCCGATAGACGGCTTTATTTTCCATTCGCACCCGGCGCACAAAAACAAAACCAAAGTAATGGCAACGATTATCCGTTTACTCATGACTGATAGGTAGTTATCCACTGCAAAACTACTCAAAAATATTATAAAACGCAACGATTTCGGCTTTTTTCTTTGATTTTGGGGTAAAAAACATCTGTAACCAATGTGTAAATCGCTTGTGTGAGGAGAAGTGAATGATGCCCGAATGCCCTATGGTGTGGCTTGTGTTTGGGATTGAATTGACGTAGCCTGGGTGTTTTCCCATGTGCCGTTGCTTGTCTTATCTTGCTTTCCCGAGAGATAGCTCTCTCCGGCCGTCACAAAATGAGTCGCAAAGTATTCCGGAAAGATATTTACCATAATTTGTAATGTGAAACAGGAAATTCGCAAAAGAGGTGTAAATCAAAACAGGAAATAAACCCATAAAATTGTAAAGTGAATCCAGGGTTAGTCAGTGTCACATCCAACGTTTTTCAAAACTTGCCCTTTTGCCTTCTCGAAGTGGCCCTTTTACTCTCTAAAACCTGCTCCTTTGTCGTGTGATTCTTGCCCTTTGAAAAACTATTGATGCCATTATGCTTTTTGAAAGGAGAAACCTGTGGTTTATCTTCAGTTAAGCCCCAATCGGTCAGAGAGTCCGTATGGGTTTTGTTTGTTTGTATAACAGATGGCTTGCCGGTTTGTTGCAGGCATCACGGGCTACGGATAAACAGACCGATAGGCAAGATGCCGGCAAGCGAACGAACACTGTCGGAAAGTGGCATGAACGGCATGGAGTGCAGGACCAATCACTCTCATGCCCGGTTTGTCTTACAAGTTCGCTCTCAAACAACACCCATTTTCATGACTTGTCTCAGGAGATGGAAATGGCATCAGTAATATTTGTTGATCGACATTGCCGAGAGAGGGATCTGAGCTTTAGGCTATTAGCGGAGATAAACAGTTTTTTTTCAAAGAGCGATCAAGGAATGCCGGCCAACCGTTTCCTTGGTCTTCGACTGTTGTCGGCCCGGTCACTTTGATAGTCAGAGGTCTTTCGACCATTCGTTTTTCCATGATGCAAAAGCACCCCATAGGTACTTATGAACCTATGGGGTGCAAAAAGTTGGAAGAGGAGAATTTATTCGGCGTTCTTGGTGTGATAGTAATCCACCACCACGGCTTCTTTGGTATGGTTCAACCACAGGTTTCTGATGTTCTTGAAGTCGAGCAATCCTTCGAGAATCATGGTTTCGTTGTTGCAGTTGTACTTTTCGCTTTCAAAATATTTTTTCCAGCTGGTGTCTTCCATCTCGCCGTTTTCTTTGTTGTAATTGAATTCGGCATCGTCACCGGCCATGTCATTATGAGCGTGATCACCGGCGATAGACATCAACGGGACACAGTAAACGGTACCGTCATTGATGCCGTTGGCACGCATACGTTTCAGTACATCGGTCTTGAAATTGTGCATCATGTCAACCGTTCCGACGAAGTAATTCTTGTTGATTTGTTGTAAGGCTTCTTCCAGTTGGGTGTATCTGATGTTGGCTCGGTAGGTGTCATATTCGTCGGGATTGCCGTGCCCCATGAGTGCCACCGTACCTTTGGCAGCCATTGCGCCGAAGTTTTCGTGGAGTGCTTTTGCAAGATTAGCCACGTCTTCGTCTGCACTTGCCATCAAAGGCAGGCCGATTTTCAGTACGAGGTTGCCCTTTTCGGGATTCAGGTAATCGTCGTCGAGGTCGCCGTTGGCATTGTTGGCAAAGTCTTTTACGGCATTGACCACTCTTCCGTATTCCTCACCGGGGATTACTTGCAGCGATTGGACGATGATTTCGGCATATTTTACTTTGCCGAATGCCTGAAGCCAGAACTGCGGAGCATAATAATTGCGCGGTTTGGTGTGCTGTCCGGCTGCCGAACGGTTGATACAGATGGCTGAAGAGAACGATAAGAATACATCGTAATCGGGGAAAGCCTGTTTGTAGGCTTCAACCGTTGCATCGAAAGAGTCGAAAGCTTTCTGCCATGTGGAGCCGAAAGCCACGAGCAGAATTGCCTTGTTGTGTTTTTTCTGTGACCTTACGCTCTGTTCAACTTCACGTTGGTAACGCTCCATGTTCGACACGTTTTCTTCATTGTCGTCACTGTTGCAGGAGGTCATTCCTCCCAACATCACTACTGCCAGAAGGGCTGTTAAGAACAAACTAATCTTCTTCTTCATCATTGTTTTTTCGATTTAAGTTATACTTATGGTTACTTTTGACTTTCTTGCCTTTCTTGAATTGAATCGAAAACGATACATAGACGGTGGCTCCCGGCGTTGTTGTGCCGAGATGAAGTCCGTGAGGTGTGCGGTCAACATAATCGAAAATATTGTCGATACCGGCTTCGACACGATAGCTGAACGCCTTTTTGCCTTGCCACTCATGGTTTGTTGTGAGCCGCCATATTTGAAAACCTTTGCCGTTTCCGTTGATTTGGTAATATCTTTTCGAACTCATGCGACCGTAGATGCCCACGCCCGCATTGTATCCGGAGGTGAAAGCGTGATTCCACGTGGCAAAAATGTTGCCTTTGTGGTGTGCCATGCCGTCGATGATTACCTCTTTCAGCCGTTCGTGTTTGCTGTCGTATAGATTGGCTTTGGTGTCGAGATAACTGTACCCCAATCCAAAGGCAAACTCTTTGATATTGTATCGTGCCGTAATATCCACCCCATAGGTTTCCGCATTTTCAAGGTTCTTGTATTGTCTTACCTTTACCGGGTCGTATGTGACGATGTATTCGCCCGGAGCCTGTGTGTTCGGAATGGTAACGAGGGCGATCATGTCTTTGAGTTTGTTGTAATATGTCGATACCGTCACCGACAGATTGCCCTGGTTGTATTCGCCACTGAATCCGAAGTAGTTGGAGGTTTGTGGGTTGAGTTGCTTGTTGCCCAGGAACAGATAGGCACCGTTCATTTCTCTGACGTACTTGTAATACAGTTCTTTTGGTGTCGGAGTTTTGAACCCTTGGCTCCATGTGGCGCGCAGTCTGAACGCTCCGAGGCTTGCCATTGCCGACACTTTACCGGTCAGTTTCCAGCCGAATTGTTGGTTTTTGTTGATTCGCAATCCCATCGTGATATTGAAAGGATACCATAACGAAAACTCATCTTGTGCATAAACGGCGAAAGTATTGTCGGTAACCTTTTCGCCTTCAACTCTCATGGGGGCGTTGAGCCAATCGTAACGCCACTCTAAGCCGGCACTGAAACGGTTCTCTTTCGGTAACGAAAACACCGACTTGAGCTGTGTAAGGGTGCGTTGTTGATCGCTCTGCAGCTGTTCTTGCCCCGGGAAGTAAGGGAAGTAATGGGTGAGTTTTCCGTCCACATATCCGTCGGTCAGAGTCGTTGCGGTGAAGAAGTAATAATAAGCATGGCGATTCCAGTCCACGTCAAGGGAGATGAAGTCGGTTTTGTTGAAGTTGTATTTGCCGCCTGCCGAAGCCGAAGCATTTTTGTAAAGCATGTCAAAAGTCTTGACATCGGTCGAAGGATATTTCCCGCTCACGCGATAGATGTGCTTGCGGTGTATGCTTCCTTCGGCATACAGTTCGATGTTGTCGGCAGGATTGTAGGTCAGTCGTTCGCCCAGTTGCCATGCCGTATTGCGGTTGACGGTTTTGTTTCGTGAGTCATAGATGGGAAATTCCGTTTGGTTGGGGTCTTCCACACTTGTGTTTTGCCATCCGTCGGTGTGCTGCCATCTGAAACTCGTCCACGAATGGAGTCGGCCCACTTTGACGCCGAATCCGTTGTTTTGCTTCCATTCGCCATAACTTCCTATGCGGGTGGTATTTTCTGCCATCAGTCCTTCATCGTGTTTCTTGGTGATGATGTTGATGACACCTGCGATGGCATCGCTCCCGTAGAGTGCCGACGATGCTCCCTTCACGATCTCTATGCGCTCGATATTTTGCGGGTCGATGAGCGAGAGGTCATTCTCTCCTCCCACGTCACCGTGCAGCCGTTTGCCATTGATCATGATAAGGATGTAGTTGTTTCCCAATCCGTTGACCTGAAGGTGACTGCCCATGTCGTCTTCACCGAAAGAGAACGAAGGCGACAGGCCGGAGAGGATGTCTTCTATACTCTTGCCCGCATAGTTTTTGAGCATTTTCGAGCTGATGACTTCGGTTTGTACCGGTGCATTCTTAAGCAGGTAGGGCGTTCCGGTGCCGGTAACCACCACGTCACCGATGCTGTCCTCCATGACAATGTCTTGTGCGTAGCCCTGCCAACACATCCCGGCAAGCATTCCGGCGATGAGTACTCTTGTTTTCATGTCCTGATAATTAATGGTCAGACACTACTCTCTGCAAGACATGAAGCCTGATGGGTATCTATGAATTGGTGCGTGAAAATAAGAACGGACTTATCGCCCAAAGCCTCTCTTCCCGGAGACATAGTGTCATGATGGTCTGTCAGATAGGTATTCTGGCTTTCCTCAATATGTTTTGCCTTCCCAACTCATGTTCGTTGTTTTCGGGATGGCATCTGCTGAATGCATAGTGCTTCTCCCATACGAACGAACCACTCAGGTCAGTGGCGTTATACAAACATATCCTTTTGGTTGAGGATTACAGCTGCGGGTACAGCTCCGGTCTTTCACCGGATTCCCTTTGGTCGGAATCGACTTGTCGGCTCCGATTGTCTGATTTCGTTTGCAAAGTTAAGACATATTTTTTGAATTGCGCGATGTTTTATGATGTTTTTTAAGAGCTTTTTTCAATGTCCCCGCCGGTTGATATGAACGAATATAACTGAAGGCAAGGTATCTGCGCCTTTTGCCGGTTCGGAAACACAAGGTGTCGCTGTTGTCAAAAACTCAATGATGTTGCCCTTTGTCTGTCTGTTTTTTCTTCAATGCGATATCGGCAAATTCGTCGAAAAAGTATAATTTTGTCGCATGAAGACATCAAAGCCTCAATTTTTGCTTGCCGCTCCCAGCTCCGGCTCGGGCAAGACCACCGTCTCGCGCGGACTGATGGCACTCCTTACGGCACGCGGTATGGCGGTGCAACCCTACAAGTGCGGACCCGATTATATCGATACGAAAATGCACGGTGATGTGTGTGGCCGCCCGTCGGTCAATCTCGACACCTTCATGGCTTCTCATGAGCATGTCGAACAACTGTATCTATCTCATGCCATCGATGCAGACGTTTGTGTGGTTGAAGGTATGATGGGGTTGTTTGACGGTTACCGACGCGACAGAGGGTCTTCGGCTGAGGTGGCGAAACTGCTCGACTTGCCTGTCGTCCTCGTCGTTGATGCCCGTTCGGCAGCCTATTCGATGAAAGCCCTCCTGTCGGGATTCCTTCATTTTGATTCGAAGGTACGCATCGTCGGTGTGATATTCAATAAAGTGGGATCGCCTAAGCATTTCAGTCTGTTGCGTGAAGTTTGCGACGAATTGGGTGTGGAGTGTTTCGGCTGTTTGCCCAAAACGACTGCGCTGGAACAGGAAAGCCGGTATCTCGGTTTGGATTTCAGTCGTAAGACCGACACCGATATGCTCGTTTCGATCCTTGACGAGCACGTGGATTGGAAGCGACTGCTCGATGCCACCACCTGCAAACTGGAAGAATATTCTGATCATGGTCGAAAGAATCAGAATCAAGGCAGAGTTATCGCCGTGGCCCGCAATGCCGAATCGTTTTCCTTCCTGTATCAGGAACATCTTGAACGATTGGCAGAGATGGGCGAAGTGGTGTCTTTCGATCCGGAAAAGAATGAAATTTTCCCCGACACGACATCTTTGCTATATCTACCCGGAGGCTATCCCGAGAAACATCTGGAAATCCTGTCAAAGGCCGATCGCACACGAAATGCCATTCGTTCGTATGTCGGAAAGGGTGGGAGGGTGCTTGCCGAGTGTGGGGGCATGATGTATCTGTGTGAAACGATTGCCGGCGATGGAGGTATTTTCGACATGGTCGGTGTGCTTCCATATCATATCACGGCTCGCAAAGCCGATCGGAAACTGTCGTTAGGCTATCGGCAATGTCTTTTCAGAGGACAGTCCTTGCGTGGACACGAATTTCATTACACGCACTTTTCCGACCCCCAACCGCAGACCCTTGTGCAGGTTTACGATGCCCGCATGAAACCTGTTGATTCGCCTTTTGTGGGCTGTGGAAACGTGTTGGCGAGCTATACCCATCTCTATTGGGGCGAAATCGACATCGACCGGTTGTTTGAAGACAGTCGGCATGGAAACCCTTCGGTTACCATTATATAATAGATAGCATCATGAAACAAATTTACACCAAGACCGGTGACGGCGGACAAACGAGTTTGCGTGGCGGCGTGCGCGTCCCCAAGGATCACATCCGTATCGAGGTCAATGGCGAAACAGACAGTCTTAACTCATTGTTGGGCATCGTGCGGTCGATGATGGCCGCCGAAGACCCGCGTCGCGACTTCCTCTTTTCACTCCAACGGGAAATCATGGTACTCATGAGCCATATTGCAACGCCCGCCGGCGAGGTCAATCCCAAGCCTTTGCACGTAGTCGGACTGACGGAACAAATGGAACGGTTCATCGATGAAGCATCCGCCCCTTCGGGTTTTGTCATTCCCGGTGAGTCAGTTCTCACGTCGTTCATCCATCTCGCCCGCAGCCAGGCAAGGCGTGCCGAACGACGCTTATGGACGCTCGCCCGTACCGAACCCGTACCTCGGGAGCTGACGATGTTCATGAATCGGCTGTCCGATTACCTGTTTACTCTTGCTCTGACGATCGGTCACGAGGAACGCATACGCAACAACGACGCCTCGATTCCGGCACGACAGCTTTGACCCCGGTCGGATTTCATACAGCCGGAGGTCATACGACAAACTTTCCGGTCATCAACAATGAGGGTTTTCCCGACAGGCCGATGCAGGCTTTGCGAAAATTCCGAATTAAATCCTGCTGATAATTTGGTAGTTAAGTAAGTGTACAAAATTAGTTTATACAAAATAAGTCTATTTAAATCCCGTTCTACTATTAGTTATGGGAAAGCCAAAAGTATTGGAGTTAACCGAGGCGCAGCACCTCGAACTCGATAGGGGATTTCGTTTGGGCGAAAAACATTGTTTCCGCATGCGTTGCCGTGCAGTTCTTTTGAAATCCGAAGGTCTCTCGGCAGTGAAGGCCGGAGTACAAACGGAGATGAGCTTCGTGTCCGTGAACGCATGGGTAAAGCGATACAAAGAAGAGGGTATAGATGGCCTCAAGACACGTTCCGGACGTGGCAGGAAGCCCATCATGGACTCCTCGGACGAGGAAGTTGTCCGTCGTGCCATCGAGCAGGACAGGCAATGTGTGAGCAAAGCCAGGGCAGCATGGGAACAAGCAACCGGCAAGGAGGCAAGCGATATGACTTTCAAACGTTTTTTATCAGCATTGGCGCAAGATATAAGCGAATAAGAAAACGCCCGAGGGGAGTCCCCTCGCCGCAACTCTATGAATACAAGGTCGAGAAGTTGCAAGAACTTGAGAAACAAGCGTATGAAGGACGCATCAGGCTCTATTATGCTGACGAAAGTCACATTTGCACAGAAGGATATGTCCCTTACGGCTGGCAACTGCGAGGGGAAGATGTTTACATACCCTCCCAAAGAGTAGCAAGGCTCAATATTTTTGGAATGACAGATAGAGACAACCGCTACAAGGGGTTCACAACATCCGAGAAAATGACAGCAGACAAAGTTATCAGTTTCCTTGATGAAATCTCGTTCAATTTGGAGATGGATACATTTGTCGTCCTCGACAATGCTTCTGTCCATCGAAACAAGAAAATCAGGGAACTTCGTCCTATATGGGAACAAAGAGGTCTCTTTCTTTTCTACCTGCCACCATATTCGCCACAGTTGAACATTGCCGAAACACTTTTGCGCATACTCAAAGGCAAGTGGATGAGACCACAAGACTATATAACTTCTGACATGCTGTTCTATACCACCAATAGAGCTTTGGCGGATATAGGAAAAGGGTTGCGTATAAACTTCTCTAAACATGTCGCTTAATTTTGATCAGTTACTTATCATTAAAACTTACAGTACTATTATGAACAAGCAGTTATGGAACATGTACAAGGAAAGCCCACAAGGAAAAGCCTGTATCGAGCTTTTTAATCCGGAAGTTGAGGAAACGTCCGAAGGGGCTTTCAACATCTGGAGGTATGCTTCTAATTGGGGAGAAGATCAAGTTGAAGATTCCTTCGCCGAAGACATCGCCGGTGCTTTTTGGCTGTGGAGCTCTAACCTGTCTCAGCGTGGTTTCATCCCCGAAGAGTGGACAAAAGAAAGTTATGAAAAGTTCGCTGAAGAATATGATATTCTAAGACCCTTATTAGATGACAAGGGTGAACTACAGTATCAGGATGATGATACCATTGTGTTTAATGAGAATACCTGTATTCTGAAAAAAGACCAATATCGTATCAAAGCATCTAACACTCCCCTGCTGTCACTGCTCCTCTACTATAGCTTTGAATGTTTCAAGCCTATTCTCCTTCCAAGGCGCTTTGATATTATTCAAAGAAACTGTGATGCTTTGGGAATAGAGATGCCTCCCATTCCTCGCTCGAATGACTACAAGGCCTATTGTAATTATTACTATGAGATTTGTGAGTGCTGGAATAGATTCCAGAAAGAACACGAACTCACTGATGCCGAACTTTGCGCATGCATTTATGATTTCGCAAACATGCTGACAGAAACCAGCACCAGTTCAGAACTACCCAAGCCGACAAATGTGTGGCTAACTGGTGCAGGCGGCGGTGATTTCACATTCCTTGACTCTTTAGGCGAGAATCCCAACGGTAATGACCAGCAAATATGGGCATGTAACGAAAGGACAAGACGTGGTGACATTATTGTTCTTTACTGCACGTCCCCCAGGAGTTACATCCATTCCATCTGGAGATCGAACAGCGGTGGCATCTTCAATCCCTTTGATTATTACCATTGCAGAACAACGGTCTGTGGCGGAATCCTGACCCCACATATCACCTTCAAGGACTTGAAGAATGATGAATACATGTCACAAGTGCCTATTGTCAGGCGCAATCTGCAAGGTGTGAATGGCATAGAGCTTTCCGCGAAAGACTATTCAGAACTGTTGCGGATGGTTGCTGAAAGAGGTGGAGACATCAGCTTGTACCCACAGCTTTATGAAGGTTCAGACGTAGATTTCGGTGAGATTACACTGGAAAAACATGTAGAAGAGCAGATTTTGATTCCTGTGCTTGAAAAGCTCGGATATACAAGCACAGACTGGACACGTCAGCTGTCTCAGAAAGCCGGGCGAAAAGAGAAGGCCATACCTGATTTCGTATTTTTCCCCAAGGGTGAGAAGCACTTTGAGAATGCTCCGATGATCATTGAGGCCAAACTTGACATGGCCCCTGTTCAGGAACTTCAAAAAGCATTCAAACAAGCATTATCATATGCTCGTATGCTCAGGTCGTCAATCATGGGTATCTGCGATAAAGAACGTCTTATCCTTTATAAGGTTAATAAAGATGGTAGCTCAGACAGAAACAATCCTCTTTTCGAAGAGCATTGGGCATCCATTTATTCAGATCCAGACGTAGGTGCAGCACTAAACCATCTGATTGGAAGAGAAATAATAAATAATTTATAATTATTTCGAAGGTTGTCCCATGTTTTGAGACAACCTTCTTTTTACTTTTCAGCCAGAATAATTAGTCGCCCCCTAAAAAGCATTTTAGTGTCTATTATTGAGGAGAATAGCAAACTAAATCCTTTGATAAATCTGCAAGTTTTCTTATCTTTACAGAGAGAAACTTGCAGATTTTATGATTACAAAGCCTCATCATAGCCCC
>JALETQ010000020.1 GCA_022781445.1 Prevotella sp. | reverse complement strand
GACAAGAAGCCCTCAGTCAATATAGACTTCTGCATTGAAGACAAAGGCGGCCTGCTGACCATTTTATAACATAGCCGAAGCAGAATTGTACGGACAAGAAAGTCATCCCTGCCAATTGGCAGGGATAAGGGACTTATATCCTTACGTCAAGAACAGAAGATAAGGGGAACTTATCCCGAACTCAGGTTGATAAATCCCACCCGGCATTTTGATTTTTCTCTAACCGATTTTGTGCAAGAGTTGGATTTCGGCGTTTTAATCGATTTGTCTTGTATGTATTTGTATGTTGTTGATAAACAGTTGGTAAGGTGGATTTTGTGGAAGTGTTTCCAAGATGCCGATGACAACCTTTGGACTTGTAAGCGACAACCTTTGGACTTGTGGACGACAACCTTTGGACTTGTCGGGCACAACCTTTGGACTTCTTGCAAGTCCCTTGCGGCTTCGGTTCCGAAGGAGCTTGAAACACCTTTTGGGAAGGTCGAAATGAGGTGCTGCCTCCATAGGCAGACAGCGATGGGAAAAACACAAGGGAAATATGGCAAATGTGTGATAGAAAACGTTTCGGCAACTTTTCTTTCGCGAAAAAATGCGTACCTTTGCCGCCATGAAAAAACTTCGACCTCTCATGTTTGCTGGAACAGGCAGCGATGTAGGTAAAAGCATCATTGCCGCCGCTTTCTGTCGCATCTTCCGCCAAGACGGCTACCGACCGGCACCGTTCAAGGCGCAAAACATGGCTCTCAACTCGTTTGTGACCCCCGACGGACTGGAAATCGGCCGTGCTCAGGCGGTACAAGCCGAAGCTGCCGGCGTGGCTTGTTCCTCGGACATGAATCCCGTGTTGCTCAAACCCCAGTCCGACCATACCTCACAAGTGGTTCTTAATGGCAAGCCGGTGGGCAACCGCGATGCCTACGACTATTTCAGACGCGACGGACGAGAGGAACTGCGCACAGCCGTCTGTCAAGCCTACGACAGGCTGTCGGCATGCTTCAATCCCATCGTTCTCGAAGGTGCGGGGAGCATCAGTGAACTGAACCTGCGGGACAGCGACATCGTGAACATGCCGATGGCAAAACATGCCGATGCCGATGTCATTCTCGTCGGCGACATCGACCGCGGAGGCGTTTTTGCCTCGGTCTATGGCAGTATCGCCTTGCAACGGCCCGAAGACCGCCGGCGCATCAAGGGCATCCTCATCAACAAGTTCAGGGGTGACATCCGTCTCTTCGAACCGGGCATCAAGATACTCGAGGATATCTGCGGAGTGCCAGTGGTAGGTATCGTGCCTCATTTTAACGACATTCATATCGAAGAAGAGGACAGCGTGTCGCTGGCAAGGAAGTCCATGCAGCGACAACAGGGCAAGGTCAATGTGGCCGTCATCCTGCTTCGTCATCTCAGCAACTTCACCGACTTCGACGTTCTCGAACACGACCCGCGCATCCATTTGTTCTATACCAACAATGTGGACGATATTGCCCACGCCGACATTATCATTCTACCCGGCAGCAAAAGCACCATCGATGACCTCTATGAACTGCGTCGCAACGGTGTGGCAAACGCCGTGTGTCAGGCACGACGCAAGGGAGCATCCGTCCTTGGTATTTGCGGAGGCTATCAGATGATGGGCAGAGAAGTGCTCGACCCTCACCATGTGGAAGGCAGCCTCGAACGAATGCCCGGACTCGGACTGCTGCCGGTGAAGACCACCATGACCGCCGAAAAAGTGACGCGACGTACCAACTTCGAGGGCAAAGCCTATGACGGTCGTGGCAGTGTGATGCAGGGGTACGAGATTCACATGGGCGAAACCGCTGCTCTCGAGGACGGCCTGCAGCGGCTCAATGTGCTCGAGGACGGCAAGGAAGAAGGGTTCGTCATCGACGACAAATGTATGGGAACCTATCTGCACGGCATCCTCGACAATCCTGCTTTTGTGGATTTCCTGTTGCGTCCTTTTGCCGATAAAATAAATGAAGCGCACGCCGACTTCGACTATGCGGCATTCAAGGAAGAACAATATGACAAACTTGCCGACCATGTACGCCGTCATGTAAATATGGATCTCATTTACCGCATACTCCAATGATCATAGGTCACGGCGACGACCTGTATCGCTATCAGGCAGTCAGGTTCAACTTCAGTTCCAATATCTACTCGCATGCCGATCTGTCCGGTGTCAAGAAACATCTTGCCGCTTGTCTCGATCGCATCGGCAGCTACCCCGAGCCACAGCCCTTTACACTCGAGACCATGCTTGCCGGTCGGCATGGCATCGACCCGTCGTGTGTCATGGTCACCAACGGAGCTACCGAGGCGATATATCTCATTGCCAGGGCTTTCGCTCATTCGTTCCGGACGGGAGAACGGTCACGTTATGTCGTGTGCCATCCCACTTTCAGCGAATACGAAGACGCGCTTCGGGTGGCCGGTTGCATTCCGGCTCGGTCCGGGCATGTTGATGATGACGAAGACAAGATGATATGGCTCTGCAACCCCAATAACCCGACGGGGGAGGTGATGCCCGCCGATGCCGTTCGCCGAAGACTGTGCAACCGACATCATCTCCATGTCATCGACCGCTCGTATGAAGACCATACCCTGTCAGAACAGATGACCGTAGCCGAAGGGACTACACACGATAACCTCGTGCAGATACATTCCATGACCAAGACCTATGCCATTCCCGGATTGAGACTGGGCTATATCACAGCTGCCGCACCATTGATTGCCCGCATTCGCAGTCACCAACATCCGTGGGCGGTCAACGCGTTGGCAATGGCTGCCGGCGAATATCTCCTGAAGGAAGGTACAAAGGCTGTGAACGATTTGGAAGCCTATCTTGCCGAAACCCGGCGTCTTCGGGAAATGCTCGACAGCCTCGACGGGATAAACGTGGATGATACCCGAACCAACTTCATGCTCTGCAGGTTGACAGACGGAAGTGCGGCAGACCTGAAGACATGGCTCGTGGAGCATCACGGCATACTCATTCGCGATGCTTCAAACTTCAAGGGACTTGACAAACACTGCTTTCGCATCGCGGCACAGGCACCCGAAGAGAACGACCTGCTTGTGACGTGTGTGGCTGACTATTTACAACAACAGAAGAAATGATAGATTTTCAACAAGAAATCGAGCGCATCGAACGTGAGGTGCAAGGGTTGAAAGACCTTGGGAAACAAGCCGACTACATACCGGTATTGGCACATGTAAATCCCGAAAAATTTGGTTTTTGCCTTCATTCCGTTGATGGAAAAGTTTATCAGACGGGAGATTCAAGGGAACGGTTCTCTATCCAAAGCATTTCCAAAGTGTTTTCGCTCGCCTATGCCATGAGCGTGGAGGGCGAGAACTTGTGGAAACGGGTGGGACGCGAACCCTCGGGGACTGCCTTTAACTCGCTCGTTCAACTCGAGACCGAACGCGGTATTCCCCGCAATCCTTTCATCAATGCCGGTGCCATCGTGATATGTGACATCCTGCTCGAACGGGTTCCCGATGTGGAGAGCCGCATCCTTGATTTTGTTCGCTGTCTGTCGGGCAATCCCGAGGTGTGTTTCAACGAAGAGGTGGCATCATCCGAAAAGGAACATGCCTATATGAATGCCGCCATCGCCAATCTGTTGAAGCATCATGGCAATGTGAAGAACCACATCGCCGATGTGTTGAACTTTTATTTCCGTCTCTGTTCCATCGAACTGACATGCGAGGAGTTGTCAATGGCCTTCCTGCCTTTTGCCAACCATCGCCGGCCGTTCGAATACGGTGATGTAAGCCTCACCCTGTCACAGGTGAGGCGTATCAATGCCGTGATGCAGACCTGCGGCTTCTACGATGAAGCAGGCGACTTTTCATACTTTGTGGGTTTACCCGGCAAGAGCGGTGTGGGAGGAGGCATTGCCGCCGTCTGTCCGCGCTATTATTCGGTGGCAGTTTGGAGTCCTCGCCTCAATGAAAAAGGCAATTCCGTGCGAGGACTGAAAGCCCTGGAACTGCTTACCACACTTACAGAACAGTCAATCTTCTGATTTTCATATAGTTGATGTCTTATACTTCCATCAATCCTTTTATGTCATGATATCCCACGATTTGTCTCCATTGCTGCTGTTGCTGATTCCTCTTCTGGCAGGATGGTTGCTCGACCGTTGGCTGGGTGACCCGCAATGGCTTCCGCATCCCGTTGTGGCCTTCGGTAAGTTCATAGCCTTTGGCGAGCGAAACCTCAACCGAGGCTCTCATCGCGTACTCAAGGGAACATTTCTCACCTTAACGCTGGTGATTGGTGTCATGGTTGTGACGGGACTGCTGATGCTTGCCCTGATGGCATGGCATCCCGGGGCAGCCGTGGCGGTGTCAACGCTGGTGGTGTTCTTTTGTCTGGCAGGAACTACTTTGGAGCGGGAGGTGCGCAACGTGTTTCGGGCTGCCGACTGTTCTTTGGAAGACGGACGGCGACAGGTGGCACGCATTGTAGGGCGCGATACGGCCGGACTCTCGGAGCAGGAGGTACGCACGGCTGCTCTCGAAACCTTGGCGGAAAATCTCAGTGACGGAGTGATTGCTCCTTTGTTTTGGCTGATTGTACTGGGATGGCCCGGCATGATGGGGTATAAGATGGTCAATACCCTCGATTCGATGATAGGTTATCGAACACCGCGCTATGAACAGTTCGGCAGATTTGCAGCCAAACTCGACGATGCAGCCAACTACATTCCGGCTCGGCTGACAGCACTGCTGATGATGATTGCCGCACCTTTTTTTCGTGTGTCACCTTCCAAACGGATGGCGGATGAAGCTCCGTCGGATACTGTCGGCAAGAAGGATGCCTCGGCTGTCGAACCCTCCAACCTTTGTGCATTTGTGCGCAGGTATGCTTCGTGTCATGCAAGCCCCAACAGCGGATGGCCCGAAAGTGTCTTGGCAGGTATCCTTCATTGTCGTTTCGGGGGGCCGCATCCCTATTTCGGCCGGATGTTCTACAAACCTTTCATCGGTCACAACAACCGTCCGCTCGACACGGACGATATGCGGACGGCCATCGGCGTGAACCGCACGGCAGAAGTGTTGATGATTCTTCTCTGCGTTGCCGCGATGTGGTGGGGACAGCAGCTGTGATTCTTCTCCCCGACTTGAGGCGGAAATGTTGAAAAGCGGCACCGACAATCCTGCCAACCTGTATTCTCCATATTCATCGGTCGTGTCGTGAAGGATGGTGATTCCCTCTTCGAAGGAGAGTTATTTCACCGAATGATTTGAACTTTCGGGTTTTATTGCTATATTTGCAACATGATATTCTATTTATCGTGTACCGGAAATACGTTGTGGGCTGCCAATCGCCTGAGCAAGTCCCTGCAAGAGTCGCTTGTCCCCGTCACAGATCCTGCTGCTACAGCTACAGCCTACAGGCTCAAAGAGGGTGAGAAGTTGGGCTTTTGTTTTCCCGTACATGGTTGGCGGCCACCCAAAATCGTACGTGACTTCATCCGCCGACTGACCGTTGAGAATATGTCTGGACATTATAGTTTCGCTCTATGTACGGCAGGTGACAACATCGGTGAGACGATGGACATTTTCCAACAGGATTTGAAACAGAGAGGCATCAAGCTGAACAGCACTTTCTCGCTCATCATGCCCGAATCGTATGTCGGCATGCCTTTCATGGATGTCGACAAACCGGCCAAGGAGGCGCAGAAGAAAAAGATGGCTGCCGAACTCTTGACACAGTATATCGAAATGATAGATAACGAGGAAGACGGTATCAGGAGGCTCACCATCGGCAACTGGCCTCGCATCAACAGCCGGATCATCGGCGGTTACTTCGTCAGACATCTTGTGACGGATAAGCCTTTTAGGGTCGATGAACAACGCTGTGTGAAGTGCGGCAAATGTGCATCGGTGTGTCCCACTGCCAACGTTATAGGAGGCAAAGACCGCTTCCCGGCATGGAAAAGAGACGGTTCGTGCCTCGCGTGTTTCGCCTGCTATCATCATTGTCCGACCAGAGCCATCGAATACGGCCGGCGTACAAAAAACAAAGGTCAGTATTATTACAAACCTTGAACAACTTCCGAACCTCACATATATTTACAACAACCGCATCAACACAAAGTATTGTATTTATGAAAAAAATATTTTTAACCCTTTGCCTCGCACTTTTCTCTATCGTACTGCAGGCAGCCAAAGCTCATTCGTTACCTTTCATTGTCACCCAACCTGACGGTACTCGTCTGAGTGTCAGATTGATGGGTGACGAAGACTGTCATTGGTATGCCACGGTCGACGGCGTGCTGTTGTCCAAACAGAATGATGCCTACTATCTGGCATTGGTGGACGAACAGGGGAACCTTCGGCCGAGCAAAGTGCTTGCGCACGATGCCGGTTTACGTCAATCCGAAGAAAACATCTTGATAAACAAGCAGAACAAACAACGTTTCTACCAACAAGCGGAGCAGACACGTCTGAAGAACATGATGAAACGTGAACCCGTGTTGGTCGACAAAACCTTTTTCCCCTGCACCGGCTCCCCGAAAGCCCTTGTGGTGTTGGTCAACTTCTCGGATACGACCTTTGCCGTTTCCGACCCGAAGAAGACTTTTGAACAGTATCTCAACGGAGAAGGCAAACCCGAAGATTACGGCAATCAGGAAAACCGCAACTACGGAAGTGTCAGGCAGTATTTCAAAGACATGAGCAACGGAATGTTCACACCGCAGTTCGACTTGTATGGCCCGGTGAATCTCCCGCATCCCATGAAATACTATGGTGCCACCGAGGATATGTTGAGCCTCCTGAACGATGCCTGCCGGCTGCTCGACGAGACGGTTGACTTCTCGCAATATGATGCCAACGGTGACGGAATGGTAGACCTCGTTTACGTCATCTATGCCGGTTATTCGGCAAGTGTGGGCGGCAACTCATCCGATGCCATCTGGCCCAAGTCGGGATTGGTGAACGGTAACACTTTCGACGGTGTGAAGATAGGTCGCTACGGCGTGAACAACGAACTGAACGGCACGCCGACTTCCTATAAGACGGCTCCTTTCAAGCGAGTGAACGGTATAGGTCTTTTCTGCCATGAATTCTCGCACTGCATGGGATTGCCCGACTTCTACCCGACATCCAAAGATGCACAGGTGGATAATCAGGGCATGGAATTTTGGAGCATCATGGATGGTGGCGAGTACCTTGACAACGGACATACACCTACTGCCTATACGGCATGGGAGCGTGAGGCTATGGGATGGCTGACCGTGGAAACCTTGACGGAAGACGTGCCGAACCTGCAACTGATTCCCATTGATAATGGAGGCAAAGCCTATCGGGTGAAGAATGATGCCGACGTTTCGGAGAAGGAATATTTCATGATAGAGAACATCCAAAAAGTCGGATGGAACAGCAAACAAAAAGGAACCGGCATGATTGTGTACCATGTCGACTACGACCCATACGCATTCTCGCTGTGGCCCAACGGCAACAATACGGTCAATAACAGAAAGGGTGCGCCGAGGATGGCGATTGTGCCTGCCGACGGATTGTCGATGGCGCAAGGCTCTGCATCGGGTGCCAAGGAGTATTATGACCAACTGGCAGGCGACCCGTTCCCCGGCACGGCCAATGTCACCGAATTGAACGACGAATCGCAGATCGTGAATTTCAGCACATATACCGACGACCCGTTGAACAAGGCATTCATGAATATCACTTCCTCGGAGGGAATCATCACACTCAAATTCATCAACGACTTCAAAGGTTATGTGGCAGGCATCGATGCGCCGGTCAAAGATACCATGATCGACGGAGAATCGTCCGTTTATACGCTCGACGGCAGATATATCGGTAATCATGCTGCCTCGTTGCCAAAGGGTATTTATCTGCAAGGAAACCGCAAGGTTGTCGTGCGCTAAGCCGTTTTCCCTGCAACGCTTGCCTTTTCGTCATAGAAGTAAAAGAGTATGGGGTAAGTACGTGTCCGCCAAGCAAGGTGTGGACGGTTATTCTCCATCAGGTGGCAATAATATGCTACTGCATACGTTTTTGAAACCATGAAACGCATTTTTTTGATATCGACACTCTTCGTGCTGACGGTATGGCTGACGGCCTGCTCGGACAACGAAGATTTCTCGGCGGATGCCAGCCGGCGTCTCACTTTCGTGAGTGATACGATCAGGATGGATACGGTATTCTCGCGTATTCCCACTTCGACCAAATCCTTTTGGGTGTATAATCGTTCCGGCAGCGGTATCAGGTGCAGGAACATCAGATTGGAAAATGGAAACCAAATGGGCTTCCGTGTCAATGTCGATGGGATATATTTGAGCCAGTCGGCAGGTTATCAGGTCAACGACATCGAGGTGAGAAATGGCGACAGCATCCGTGTTTTTGTCGAGTTGACCTCTACCGCAGCAAACCAAGCCACGCCGAAGGAAATAGAAGACAATCTGATTTTTCAGCTTGAGAGCGGTGTACGGCAAACCTTGCGTCTGAATGCATGGATATGGGATGCCGAGGTGTGGCGTGACAAGGTCGTCCGTACGGACACCGTCATCCGGGCAGAGAAACCTGTCATCGTCTACGGCTCGTTGAAGGTTGAAGAGGGGGCGACCCTGACCCTGACGGCCGGTACGACACTGTACTTCCACGATGGTGCCGGCATGGACGTTTTCGGAACATTGAAGACGCAGGGTACACCCGACAACAATGTCGTTATGCGGGGAGATCGTCTCGACAGGATGTTTGACAATCTTCCCTACGATCGGATCAGCGGACACTGGGAGGGCATCAGATTTCATGAACACTCCTACCACAATGTGATGGACTATACCGATATACACAGTGCCAAGAACGGCATCGTGTGTGATTCCTCTTCGGTTGAAACGCCCAAGCTCTTGCTCCGGAACAGCATGATTCACAACTGTAAAGGATATGGACTGAAAAGCATTCATTCGCAGGTGAAACTGTCAAATTCCCAATTATCGAACACGCTCCATGATTGTCTGTATGTGTTGGGTGGGGTAGTCGATGTCGTTCATTGCACCATTACCCAGTTCTATCCTTTCGATGCCGAGCGTGGAGCAGCCCTTACCTGCTCAAACTACGAAGGCGACTACAAATATCCTGTCGACAGACTGTCGTGCATCAACAGCATCGTGACCGGTTATGCCGATAATGTCATCTATCTGTTGTCACGCAAGGACGACACCGATACGCCGTTGAACTATTCCTTCAGTCATTGTTTGTTGCGTACCCCGCAACCGGAAGAACCCAAGAACATGACCGGCATTATTTGGGAAAACACCAAAGAAGAACCTTTTGAAGGAAGCAAAAACTTCCGCACACTCGATACAGACCGGCTCTATTACGATTTTCGTCTTGACAGTTTGTCCCGGGCTGTCGACTCCGGAGAAGTCCTGGACGACATCAAGACCGACCGTCTGGGCATCGCGCGCGATGATAAACCCGACCTCGGATGTTACGAATATCGCAAGGAATGATTGCCGGGGTGTTTTCACCTTTCAAGTCCATGCCTTATGAAAAAGATAGCACTCGACATTCAGATTACGTTCTGTCAAACGGATGAATTGTCATCCGGCGAGAACCGGCTGTTGGAACAAGCCATTGCAGCCACCGATCATGCTTATGCCCCTTATTCCAACTTCAAAGTCGGAGCAGCCGCGCTGCTCGACGACGACACCGTTGTCATCGGTGCCAATCAAGAGAACGCTGCCTATCCTTCGGGCTTGTGCGCCGAGCGGGCAGCCTTGTTTTCAGCCCAGTCGCAATTCCCCGACAAGGCTGTCACCATGCTCGCCATCGCTGCCAAGAACGGACAGGGCTTGCTCAAGTCACCGATCACGCCCTGCGGTGCCTGCAGACAAGTCATCCTCGAAATAGAAGACAGGTATCGGAAAAATGTAAGGATTCTGCTCTACGGCACCGGCGGCGTATATGTGATACGGTCGGCGAAAGACATTTTGCCGCTTTCTTTCATTGCCGATAATATGGAAAATGAATAACAGGTTCAGAAACCGTCTCGTACCCCTTTCTTTCGTTACGATGACGGTCGCCGATATTGCCGTCCCATGAAAAAGCCTGCCCGTTTTTCAGCCCTCCTTTTCTGCCGATTCATATTTCCCGTCCGCTCATGGTGAAGTTAAGTGTCATTGTACCGGTTTATCGTGTGGAAGCCACGCTGGAAAGATGCGTGAAGAGCATTCGCACGCAGTCGTTTACCGACTATGAACTGTTGTTGGTCGATGACGGCTCGCCCGACCGGTGTCCGCAAATATGTGACGAACTGGCGACCCAAGACGACCGCATAAGCGTCATTCATCAGGCCAATGCCGGATTGTCGGCTGCAAGAAATGCCGGACTTCGGGTTGCCAAGGGTACTTATGTCGCTTTTGTGGATTCGGACGATATGCTGGCTGCCGATACCCTGCAACCGCTGATGGATGAGCTCGGGCGGCATCCGGAGTATGACATCATGGAGTTTCCCGTCCGCCGCTTCATCGGCTCTCCCAAGGAGTCGGTGCTGATGTTTGACAGGCATGTCTATGCAAACCGGCTGGACTATTGGCTGCAGGCACGAGCCTATGCCCATGCTTACGCCTGGAACAAAATATACCGGCGCGAGCTGTTTGCTTCGGTGACGTTTCCTGTGGGTAAGGTGTTTGAAGACGTTTACACCCTGCCGCTGCTCCTGCAAGAGGCAAAGACTGTGGCAACCACCGACAAAGGGCTCTATCTGTATTGTCACAATGCCGGAGGCATCACCTCGACGGCCGACGGAAAGATGCTGAAACAGCTGCTGGACGCCCATTTGCAGGTGCTTGCGGACACTGCATGGCAACATCTCCGTGACGATTCACGCTTCAGAGCCTATTACGCCCACGTGCTGAACATACAGATTGACGTGTACGGCTTGTTGGGCGGAGATCCGGGATTGCCTTACATCCCGACAGGATTTCCGGGCAGAAACGTCAAATTGTGGATGGTGCGCCTGATGGGTGTGCGTGCCACCTGCCGATTCTTCAAATATATACATCAAGTGTTGCGATGAGTCCCCTGATCAGTTTTGTCATTCCCTGTTTCAATCTTCCGGAAGCATTGGTCCGCGCATGTCTTGACAGCATCCTGTCGCTTTCGCTCCGGCCCGGCGAACGGGAGATCATTGTGGTCGACGACGGCTCCGAGCCGACTCTCGAACCTCTGTTGGAACCCTATCGCCAAGATGTCATCTTTGTGAGGAAAGCCAATGGCGGCGTGGGCGATGCCCGAAACGAAGGGCTGAAAAGGTGCAAGGGCCGGTATGTGCACTTCGTCGACGGCGACGATGCCCTTATTGCCGATGGCTACGGACAGATTCTGTCACTCTTGAGAAATCATAAACCCGATGTGCTGATGTTCAGAGGTGCGAATCATCCCGAGGCGGTTTCGAGGCTGCGCATATCCGCTATGACGACGGGGGCTGCCTATATGTCGCGCCATAACATGCGGGCTGCGGTCTGGGGATATGTTTTCGAACGCACTCTGGCCGGCGGACTGTGGTTTGACGTGACGTTGAAGTATGGTGAAGACGAGTATTTCACCGACCTGCTGATACTCCGTTCAAAACGGTTGCTCGACACGACAGTCCCTGCATATCATTACCGTTCGCGCCCGACGTCTGCCATGCACGACAAGAGTCCGTCGGGGATGAAGAAAAGGCTCGATGACGGCATGAAGGTTATGAAACTGCTGGCTGCACATTATGCAAGTTCGGATGAAGGATGCCGTGCGGCTCTCGCCCGCCGTGTGGCCCAGCTGGGCATGGATCACCTGTACAACGTGATGCGGTTCACCAAGAGCAGACGTGTTACAGAAAAATCGGTGAACGGCATGATAAAAGAAGGTATGTTCCCGTTGCCGATGAAGCGGTATACTTTCAGGTATGCCGTGTTTGCACTTCTTTCGAGATACAGGGCGGGGCGCGACCTTCTACGCTTCGTCACTGCGTTTTTCAATCCTTAAATCAACATCATGAAGATTCTTTTATTGGGAGAATACAGCAATGTCCACGCCACCTTGGCCGAAGGACTCCGGGCACGCGGACATGCGGTGACGGTGGCCTCGAACGGCGATTTCTGGAAGGATTATCCCCGCGACATCGATTTGGTGCGCAAGTACACCAAATGGGGAGGGGTGGCTTTCATGCTGAAGCTGTATGCGCTGCTGCCGCGGTTCAGGGGCTACGACATCGTGCAGCTCATCAATCCGATGTTCTTGGAAATCAAAGCCGAACGAATCTTTCCCATCTACCGCTATCTGCGTCGTCACAACCGCAAGGTGGTGCTCGGCGCCTTCGGCATGGACTGGTACTGGGTGCATGCCTGCAACCATGAGAAGCCGTTGCGCTACAGTGATTTCAACATCGGAGACGCGTTGCGCTACAATGCCGACGCCGTGAAAGAGAGGAAAGACTGGCTTGGCACCCCGAAGGAAAGGCTCAACCGGATGATGGCCGTCGACTGCGATGCCATCGTGGCAGGCCTGTACGAGTACAAGGTGTGCTACGACCTGCATCATCCCGACAAGACCACTTTCATACCCTTTCCCATCGTGGCGGCCAAGCGGCCCGAAGACATACCGCCCGACCCGCCCCGGCGTGTCAGGGTCTTCATCGGCATCAACCGTGACCGAAGCGAGTACAAGGGTACCGACATCATGCTCAGGGCGGCACTGGAGGTGCAGCAGAGGCATCCGCGGGAGATGGAACTCGTTAAGGTGGAATCGTTGCCTTTTGCCGTTTACAGGAAGCGCATGCTCGGTTCGGACGCCATTCTCGACCAGCTGTACAGCTACACCCCGTCGATGAATCCGCTGCAGGCCATGTCCGAGGGCATCATCTGCGTGGGCGGGGGAGAAGAGGAAAACTATGACATCCTCCACGAATCCGAGCTGCGCCCCGTCATCAATGTCCTGCCGAGTTTTGAAAGCGTGGCCGGAGAGTTGGAACGGCTGGTGTCGCATCCCGAAAGAATTCCCCTGCTCAAACGCCAGAGTGTGGAATACATCCGCCGTCACCACGACCATCTCAAGGTGGCTGCCCGGTACGAGGCATTGTACGAAGGGTTGCTCGGACGGAAGGGCTGACCCGTTTTTCCGGAATCTTCATGGGCCCGATCCGCGCCGGCCGAGACATACGGCCGGCATGTTCCTGAAAAAACCCTCGACCCTTTTCCTGAAAACCCTCGACCCTTTCTCCGAAAACCCTCGACCCTTTTTCACGAAAAGTACGGACGTTTTTCATTACTCATTCGATGGTTTTATATGGCACTGATTATTAATTGTCTTCGAAAAATACCTTTCCCGGCCATTTCCGTACGACTTCGCGCACTGTCAATCGGGTATGAAAAAGCAGGGCGATGGATAGTCGTCGCCCTGCTTAAATTCCGTGGAAATCCGTATCTTCCTCTCCGCCCTTCCGAAGCATGAAGCCCGTTCTTCCGGACCTGTGTCGGCAAAGTCGTCTGCTATGGTGTGTGGCAGTGGTTTTGTGTGTGGAAACTTGTTCTCATTTCCGTTCGAGCGGTTTGTAGGGTATGGCGGTTTCTTCGGTTTTGGGGGAGGAGCGGAACTTTCCATCGGCACCTTTTATCATGATTCTTGCCCCTCCCATGCCGGCGGTGAGGAACGAATATGGTGATCTGAAATAACGTTCGATGGTCTTGGCTGCCTCGGAGGCAGAACAGGGTTTCTCGTTGTCGTAGGCATAGGTCATGATCGGTGAGCCGACGCGCTCAAAGCCTACGGCCTCCCATAGAAACTGTTGTTCGTTGTCGCTGATTTTCAAAATCAGACCCGGCAGTCCCCCGAATTTGTATGGACCGCACGGCAGTGGCAGTCCGGTGGCAAACCATGCCGTGTAGGTGCGTCCGCCGAAATCAGCGGTTGCCTGTAGACATTCATGTTCCATGATGGTGTCGGAACCCGAGGACACGAAGTTCCATGCCAATCTGGGAACGGTGTCGCTGTAGTGTAAAGTGCCGGTGGCAATCGGCAATCGGTATTTGATGTCGGCTTCCTTTTGATGCAGTCGGTATATTATTTCCACCGGCCACGGATTGCCCGAAGCATTCGAGTAGTTGGAGGCGCCGTGTCTCTCTTCGTCGGTTCTGATGGAGTCGAAGTGGAACAGGATTTCGCTGTAGTCCTTGACAAAGTTCCGGCCGATTTGGACGATGCGGGTGTCTTCCATGTAATCCTTTTCGGTGGGATGGTGTTTATACCGCAGGCGGTAGGTCACCTGATATCGGGCCGTGTCAAGGATGGTACCTTTTCTGAGCGATTGGGAAAACGGAACCTGTGCATGGGCAGCAAGAACCGTCAGAAATGCGAGTGATGTGAGTAACTGTTTCATTCTGTATGGGAGGGATTAGATAGTGATTGTATGGGAGTCAGAATATTCTGAATCTTATCTTGAGCAGGATGCTGCGGGGGCGAATGGTGTGAATCGAGTTTGCCTCGGTCAGTGCAGACCTTTCGGTATATATATACCTTTTGCGGTTGAGAAGGTTGTCGCAGGTGAGAGTGAAAGTGAAGCGCTTCACGGAATAGCGTGCTTCGGCGTTGAACAACAAGAAAGACTTGTCGCCATTGTTGATGTTGTTGTAGTAGTGATGAAGTGAGATTTGCAGTCCGATGTCGTCGGGAATGTCGAAATGCAGTGTCGCGTCGTTGGTTACGGTTGTCAGCCACGGCATCCGGCCGAATCCCTCCTGCCGGCTTGCCGAACGGTAACAGCTGCCCCGATAGGACACCGACAGCCATTCCCACGGTGAAAGGCTGAAGTCGCCGACCACTCCTGTCGTATGGCCTGTATAGCGAATCATGGTGTCTTGTACCAACAGAGGGCTCTTGAAACGACTGTATGATGCCGACAGTCCGACTTTCATCTTGTAAAGGTCAAATCCGCGGCTGCCTCTGAGCGAGGCAGTAAACATGTCGGAGGTTTCGTCGGTGCGCCGACCGGTCATTCTCGACACGATTCCGTCATGATATGCCCCGTATATCATGTCGGGTTTCTGTCGGTTCCACGTCAGGTCCACTCCGGCAAAACTCATGGAAAGAATGTCCTTGAAGTCGTAGGATACGGAGTTGAGGAGATTCATTCCTTCAGACAATTCCGTGACATCATAGACCGATAGGGTGCGGTAGGAGGTGAGGATGTACCCGGCATAAAGATTTTGGACGGACGGCACAGAGTAACCGAGTGCCGATTTGATTCTTATGCTGTGGTAGCTGTTGATTCTGACGGAAAAGCCGAATCGTGGCTCGACGCGTAAGCGGTGTTTCGCCATCGCAACGTCTGAAAACTTGTTCTTCAATCCGAAATAGCGGTAGCCGATTGGCAGATACAGCGATGCTTCGAATGCGCCGGCGTGCCATGTAGTCTCGGTGCTGATGCCTGCCGAAAGGTTGTCGAGACTGATGTCGTTATGCCATTCGGACAATGAGCTTGTCAGACTGTTGTGGTGAAAGTTCATGAACACTGACGGATGGAAAGTCACGTTACCTGTTTTACATGCCGAAAGCAGGCTCGCACAGTTCTCGGTCGAGAAATTGCGGTGCTCAACGGTCTGGTGCAACAGGTTTCCGGCAATCGATTCGAGGAATAAGTTGGGTGATACCGACAAGCAGTGCGGTCTTTTTTCGAGATTGACAAACGAGATGATTTCATAACCGTGACGTTTCGAGTTGCGGTCGGTGAGATGAAATCGATGAAGCAGCCGGTAGATATCCGTTCTGCCCATCTGTGTGACATCCCGGCCGGTGGCAAGTGTGCGGCTGTCTACGTCTGTGGCAGTGCGGTCGAATTTGATTTGTTCTTTCAGATAAATCCGGTCGTTGTTGAGCAAGTAGGTGAAATCTCCGTAGGCCTTCTCGGTGCGGACCATACCGGTCATCGCTTCGTCAACGGTGTTCTGCGTGCCGTCGGGCAGGGTGTTGGCTGTAACGGCATGGCTTTGTCTTGAATCGCGGTCATTGAGATAGGCGGCATTGATGCCCAGCTCGCCCGACTTTCCCACGCGGTAGACATTGTTGAAGGTCGTATTGTGCGAATGGTTGAAATAATAGAACCGCCTGTCGATGCCCGGAGCCGGCGGCAAGGATATTTCGGAAATGTTCGAAGTGCGCGAATAGTCGTTGTCAAAAGAATAGAGTTCTTGGTGCAAATCTTCGCCTGTATTGTTGCCTTTGTAGGTTGCAAGCAACTGACTGTTTCGTTTGAAATAGGTGGCGATGGCAGTATTGTTCCAAAGGTATTCGTTCCCATATCCTCCTCCGAGGGTCGAAATCAGGTTGAATACTCCTTTGATCCCCTTCTTGAGCTTGATGTTGATGGATGCCTGCTCTTCTGAACGCAACCCCTTGAGAGCCTTGATGTCCTGATGATTTTCGAGTATTTGTACGCCTGATATGTTGTGAGGATCGATGTTGTTGGTTGCTATGCCGTAGTGACTTTTCATGAGATTCAGACCCTCTATGTAGAAGTTCTTGATGGGTTTTCCCTGGAAAGAGATTTGTCCGTTATTTGCCACGGTTATCCCCGGCATCTTCTTCAGCACATCGGCGATGGACTGATCGCCAGCAGATAGAAAGGATGATACGTTATAATGGATGGTGTCGCTTCGGGAATATATTTTCTTTGCTTTCACGACAACCTCTTGTAACTCTGTTGTCCTTTCTTCCGCAACGATGTCGTATTCTCCCGAACGATTGGGTATCTTCATGATGATCGGATTCAGCTCGATTCGCGAAGCACGGAGAGTCAGACTGTCTCCGTCGCATCGGAACGTGACCTGATACTTGCCGTTTTCATCCGTGAATGCGGATGCCAGAATCTTGTTGGAGAAACGAGGATCCATGACCACGATGTTGGTATAGTTCATTATTTCGCCCGAAGTATTCTTCACGATTCCCCATAGCTTGGTTTGTCCCGCTTGTCCGAACACAAAGCAGGGTATGAACCATGATAATGTCAGTAAGTATCTGCTTCTCATGTTTTTTACGCCTATTTCTTAATGTTGATGTCAAGCCGGCTGTCCGATCCGGATTTTCGTGAACCGGGATGTCAATGATATTTGGTTTTTGCATCACTGTCGCTATCTGTGTCTCTCCTTTGTTACCTTGATCTTGGTATTATCATCCATCAAAAGATAAATGAAAGGAACGTCACGCCATAAACGAGAAGCATCAACTTTTGATGGACACACCATCTTCATTTGACATAGAAAAAATAAGAGTGAATCAGACAAGTTTATTCTCCTTGGGAAAGACCACGGTAGGGCGATAGTGGCGGGCTTCTTCAAAGTCCATCAAAGCGTAGGCAATGATAATCACGGTATCTCCGACGGCACATTTTCTGGCAGCGGCACCATTAAGACAGATATTTCCAGACCCTCTCTCTCCTTTGATGATGTAGGTTTCAAGTCGTTCGCCATTATTGTTGTTCACAATCTGTACTTTTTCTCCTGCGATGAGGTTGGCTGCATCCATCAAGTCTTCATCGATGGTGATGCTCCCCATATAGTTCAAATTGGCTTCGGTGACTTTGACACAATGCAATTTAGACTTCAGAACTTCTATCATCATTATTACTTTTCTCCTTTATATTTAATGTGGTCAATCAAACGGATGGGCGTATCACCACAATAAACCGTGATACATCCGACCACATAATCGCTTTCTGTCCATGAGTGGATTTCTTGTAAAGTGTTTCCATCGACAATGGAAAAATATTCAACTTTCAATTTGTCGACAGCATCAATGTCGCCAATGACTTTCTCGATGGTTTCCTCAACGGTGTGTTGTCTCGCATATTCTACACTGGCAGACAAGGCACGATAGATTTGAGGGGCTATCGAACGTTCTTCGGTTGTGAGTAAGGTATTGCGTGAACTCTTTGCCAATCCATCCTCCTCTCTCACAATGTCACATTCAACAATGGTCACTCGCAGTTCCAAATGACGAACCATGGCTTTGATGACGGCAATTTGTTGCCAATCTTTTTCACCGAAGTAGGCTCTGACCGGACGTACAATATAAAACAAACGGCTTACAACCTGACAAACACCGTTGAAATGACCCGGACGATGCTTGCCTTCCATCACAGTGCTGATAGGCGGATATTCGAAATGACGGCGATCTGGAGTGGGGTACATTTCGTCGGGCGAAGGAGCAAACACGTAATCGGCGGATGCCGCTTCGAGAAGACGGCAGTCGGCATCGAGCGTTCGTGGATAGCGATTCAGGTCGGAAACATCATTAAATTGCGTGGGATTGACAAAAATAGAAACAACCGTAATGTCATTTTCGGCAACACAACGTTGTACCAACGACACATGACCTTCGTGGAGTGCACCCATGGTGGGTACAAGACCGATAATCTTTCCCTGTTTGCGATGTTCAAAGAGTTCGTTTTGTAATTCGACTATCGTGTGAATAACTTTCATCCGTAATATGTCTATTTTTAAAGTGCGTTGCAAAATAACAACTTTTTTCCCGAACAAAAAAGAATAAATAGCTTTTTTGTCACTTGACACTTCATTTATTTTATTCTTTCAAACGGGTATCAAGAGGATTCTCATACATCATCGCCGGTTGATATAACCTATTCGGAAGCATATTCAAGTCCGAATCTGTATGTTGCCAAGCACTATTCGCATGTAGGAGTGGGTATCTGAATCGTGTCCATCAGTCTGTTGGACATAATAAAAAAGAGTCTGAAACCATATTGGTTCTCGACTCTTTTGTTAATGTCGGGATTACTGGACTCGAACCAGCGACCTCGCGCCCCCCAGACGTGTGCGCTACCAACTGCGCTAAATCCCGAACTTTTACGGCTGCAAAGGTAATTGTTTTTATTGGATACTCCAAATTTTCGGCTTGTTTTTCTTTGAAAGAAGTCAAAAAAGAGCATTTTTTACTAGTGAACCATAGTGATTATATCGATATTTTATTTATTTCCTATGCACGACTCCTTTTGATACTCCAAAGATTTTCCTTATACCGGAGATAATTCTATCGAAATAAGTTCTGAGGATTGGGGAAAAACGGAAGAAAAACAGTTCATTCATTCTCCCAATATGAGAAGATCTCGAGTTTAATAAGCTACTGAACAGGGTATTTCCAATGCCTTGACGCGACGACAGATGGCATCCAGCATTGAAGGATCTGCCTTTTTGAGTCCTTTGGCAGGTGTCTCCCTATCGATTGTATATACCATGACCGATTGAGGGCGGATAACCTTCAATGCTTCCAGCCAAGGCGCAAGATATCGTTCACTTGTATTATCGGTTTCATTTCCTTCGTCATCAATGCCCTTCAAGAAGATTGTTTGGATGATGAGGTGCCCATGAAAAGCTTTCATATATTTGATGATTTCGGCCGGATCGTAAGATGAAATATTTGGTCGATCGAGAATTTCAGACAAGGAATTATCAACGGCATCGAGTTTAAGGATGTTCATGTCAACCTTCATCAATGCCTCCCTCACCTTGATTCGATGTATCATGGTGGCATTGCTCAATACGGAAATCTTGGCACGAGGAACATACCGGTTGCGCAAACGAATGGTGTCTTCAATGATCAGTCCGAAGTCCGGGTGGGCAGTAGGTTCACCATTACCCGAAAAGGTCAATACGTCGGGAAAGGTCTTTCGGTTATTCATATCAATCAACCATCTTTCAAGGTGTTGCTTCACCACTTCTCTTGAAGGACGGCGACTGTGGGGATGATTGTCACTATTGTAACCACATTCGCAATAGATGCAATCAAAGGTGCATATTTTCCCATCGGGAGGCATGAGATTGATACCCAACGAGAGTCCCAGTCTGCGACTGTGAACAGGTCCGAAGATGGGCGAATCATGTAATTGTGTAGCCATGTGATAAACCAGCTTATGATATAATGTTGGTAAATGTAATGTAATGGTATTCTTATTGCGCCAGGATTTCATCCGAATGATTTCCGAGCAGTTTGAAGAGATGGTTGATTACCAAGTGTACCATATCTAATATCCAAATCGGTCGTCAAACCAGTTTCTCTTGCAGGAACTTGCCCATCAGACTTTCCGGACACTTCAACAAATCCTCCGGGGTACCCATGCAGATGAGATTGCCGCCTTTTTCTCCACCTCCCGGGCCAAGTTCGATAACATGGTCGGCACACTTGATGACATCGACATTATGTTCCACGATTACGATGGTATGTCCCTTGAGCAACAAAGCATCAAACGCTTTGAGGAGACGATGGATATCTTGGAAATGTAGTCCGGTGGTGGGTTCGTCGAAAATGAAGAGCGTGGGCTGTTGTTTTTCGAGCCCCAGAAAGTAAGCCAGCTTGACACGCTGGTTTTCACCACCCGACAAAGTAGACGAACTTTGCCCCAGCTTGATATATCCCAAACCGACATCGTAAAGCGGACGAAGCCGGTCCGCAATGTTCTTTTGTCGGTGTTGCGTAAAGAAATCGAGTGATTCGGCAACCGTCATGTTCAGAACGTCATTGATACTCATACCCTGAAACTTAACGTCGAGAACATCATGCTTGAACCTTTGGCCGTGACAGCTTTCGCATTCAAGCTCGAGATCGGCCATGAACTGCATTTCGACAATGATCTTTCCCGCACCCTTGCATTCCTCGCATCTGCCTCCATCGGTATTGAAGGAGAAATATTGGGGTGTGAAGCCCATTTGTTTAGCCAGAGGCTGGTCGGCAAACAACTGTCGGATGAGGTCATAAGCCTTCATATAGGTTGCAGGGTTAGAGCGCGTACTCTTTCCAATGGGGTTCTGATCTACCATCTCGACATGTCTGATATGTTGCCAATCACCCTCGAAAGCCATGTAGTCGCCGGGAATATCAGCGACCTCATCCAACTTTCGTTTCATCAACGGATACAAGATGCCTTTCACCAACGACGACTTTCCGCTGCCGCTAACCCCAACCACGACATTCATGACATTGAGAGCGAATCTGACATTGACACCACGAAGGTTGTTCATTCGGGCTCCTTTGATTTCCATGAACATATTCCATGGACGGCGCAGAAACGGTGTGGGAATATTTTCATTGCCTGAAAGATAAGAGAGTGTGTGCGAGAGAGGATGATCGGTACAGAGCTGACCGACATTCTCGAGCCTGCCGGCAAAGACAACCTCGCCTCCCCGATACCCGGCATCGGGACCTATGTCGATGAGATAGTCGGCGGCACGCATGATTTCTTCGTCGTGTTCGACAACGATCACGGTATTGCCAGCTTTTTGCAGTTCTCGCAATACACCGATGAGTCGGGCCGTATCGCGACTGTGAAGCCCGATGCTTGGCTCGTCGAGAATATACAGCGAACCCACAAGGGGACTTCCGAGCGAGGTGGTCAGGTTGATACGCTGACTCTCTCCGCCACTCAGCGAATTCGACATTCGATTGAGCGTAAGATACTCGAGTCCGACATCCATGAGAAACTGCAGGCGATTGGTTATTTCCGTCAAGAGTCGTTTGGCGATTAAAGCTTCATGTGGAGGGAGGCGGAGTTCGTCAAACCATTGATACAACACACGGATGGGCAGTTCGACAAGTTCTTGTATGCTTCTTCCGTTTATCTTTACATACCCTGCTTCTTTTTTCAGACGCGTTCCTCGGCATACGGGACATGTCGTTTTTCCTCTGAATCGGCTCAACATAACCCGATACTGTATCTTGTATTGATTTTCCGAAAGCATTTTGAAGAAAGAGTCTATGCAGGTTCGCTCGCGCATCCCAAGGTGAGTTTCACAGGGCAAACCATGCCACAACATGTCTTTCTCTGCCTGTGCCAGTTCGTAATATGGTTTGAAAATCGGAAAATTATCGTGAGCAGCCAGATGACAAAACTCTTCTTTCCATACTTTCACTTTCTCCCCTTGCCAACACTGTACGCAACCGTCATAGACACTCAGCGACGTATTGGGAACGACCAACCTTTCATCAATGCCCATGATGTTTCCGAAACCTTCACATTCGGGACATGCCCCCATCGGTGAATTGAAGGAGAAAAGATTGGCGTCAGGCTCTTCGAATCTGATGCCGTCGGCTTCGAAGCGTGTGGAAAAGTCATACGAAATATGGGAGGGAACTAACATGATGCGACAGGCACCGTCGCCTTCATACAAAGCCGTTTCGACGGAATCGGCAAGACGGGATAGATTCTCTGTTGACTCATCGATCGAAAGACGATCAATCACTATGAATATTTCTTCACTAAATGTACCTTCGTTGTCTGAAATATTGTTCAAGGCATCTTCAATTCTTACGAATTCACCACGAAAGAAAATACGGACGAATCCTTGTTGTAATTCCATTTCCAACTGTTTGCGCAGGGTTCGTCCCTCACCAATTCTCAAGGGTGCAAGAATGCAATATTTCGTTCCGGGCGAGAAAGAATAGACTTTCTGCACCACATCATCGACCGAATGTCGCCTCACTTCTTCACCGCTGACGGGCGAAAAGGTGCGTCCCACACGGGCAAAGAGCAAACGGAGGTATTCGTATATCTCGGTTGATGTTCCGACAGTTGAGCGCGGATTGCGACTATTGACTTTCTGTTCGATGGCAATGGCAGGAGGAAGACCTTTGATATAGTCACATTCAGGTTTGTTCATTCTTCCCAAAAACTGACGGGCATAAGCCGACAAGCTCTCTACGTACCGACGCTGTCCCTCGGCATAAAGCGTATCAAAAGCCAGTGAAGACTTGCCCGATCCACTCACACCGGTTATCACAATCAGTTGATTGCGTGGTATCTTTAGGGAGATATTCTTGAGATTGTTTACCCGGGCACCTTTTATCTCTATATATTCACCGGTGTTTTTCTGTGTCTCAGCCATGACGGGAGTCCCTTGTAAGATTGTCAACAAAAGTCTGCAATGCCACTCCACCATCCAAAGAGGGGCAATAGGGCAGAAGAACATTGAATATTTCCTTACCAAATATTTCAATACCGTCCTTCAAGGTGTTGAGCACACAGATGTCACCCGCAATGCCACAGATATCAATCTGGCCGATTCCGGCCATGTCAATGATTCCTTTCAGACATTCGGCAGAAGACAGATTGTGGAAAATAGAATATTCTTCTCTATCCCGGAATACGCCTTTTCGCAAAACTTTCACGGCTCCTTTGGTGGTGTATAAAGGTTCGATGAGGGCAGGATAAATGGCGGCTCCAATGGTGTTCCGCACACAATGGATGGGCCATTCACCTCCTTGCGAAACGAAAGAGTGATGGTCGTACGGATGCCAATCGGTCGTTATGACTTTCAAGACATACGTTCCGTCTTGCCCGGCTATATATTGTGCCAACTCATCCATCTGTTTTTCGGCATCCGGGACAGGCAGCGTCCCAGTGATAAAATCAATTTGCGGATCAACCACCAAAAGCATCTTCTTCATCTTTGTCATATATGTATGTGCAAAATCGGTCTTCTGAAAATCATTTGAAGAACCTTATCAAAATGTGATTACACGTTTGCCGTCTCCGGTTTGCGCGATGGTCACTCTGATGGCATCATCCGGCAACAGGTCTTCAATCAGTTCGGGCCATTCGATGACACACAAACCATCGCCATAAAAGTAGTCTTCATAACCCATGTCATATACTTCTTCAAGTTTTTTTATGCGATAGAAGTCGAAATGATAGATGGTGTGGAAGGGAAAAAGTTCTTTTTTCCCTTCCACACCTCCCACGCTATATTCGTTGACAATGGCAAAAGTAGGTGATGTCACCACATCTTCAACTCCCGCTATTTCGCAGATGGCTTTGATGAAAGTGGTCTTTCCTACTCCCATCGGTCCATAGAAAGCTATCAGGTTGCCTGTCGGTTTTTGTTCGAGAAACGCATGCGCCACCTCGTGAATGTGATTGATGTCTGCTATTTCTAATTGTTTCATCTTTTTCATGTTAAGTTTATTGTCGGGAAGGGGCAGCCTTAACGCTTTTTCGGGGTAAGCGTAACCAAGGGAACCATCATCTCTTCCATGGAGATACCACCATGTTGAAAGGTATCTTTGTAATAGCTCACATAGTAATTGTAGTTGTTAGGATATGCAAAGAAATCGTCGTTGGTGGCAAAGACGTATGCCGTACTCAGATTGGGTGCAGGAAGCTGCGCTTCAAGCGGGTTCTTGATGACAAAGATATCCTTCGGATTATAACTCAGATTTTTGCCCAGCTTGTAACGCAGATTGGTATTGGTGTTCCTGTCTCCGATGATTTTGACAGGCCTGTTCACCCGAATGCTGCCATGATCAGTCGTTATGATGACTTTGAAAGGCAACTGGGCAAGCTGTCTGAACAGTTCTGCCATGATTGAATGTCTGAACCAACTGATGGTAATCGAGCGGTATGCACTTTCATTGTTTGCCAATTCGCGTACCATTTTTGACTCGGTGCGGGCATGAGAGAGCATATCGATGAAGTTGACAACCAACACATTGAGATCGAATCGCTCCAAATTGCGTATTTGTTGGATGATGGCATCTGCTGCTGTTGAATTGTTTACTTTGTGGTAGGAAAACGTATCGTGACGTCGGTAACGCTCAATTTGTGTCTGGATAAGAGGTTTTTCGTTCAAATTTTTTCCGACTTCTTCATCCTCATCTACCCATAATTCCGGAAACATCGTGGCAATCTGTTCGGGCATCAGGCCACTGAAAATAGCATTTCGGGCATATTGGGTTGCAGTGGGAAGTATACTCATATAGAGGTCTTCCTCCATTTCAAACGTATCGGCGAGTTCTCGCGACAACACTTTCCATTGATCAAACCGAAGATTGTCGATAACGATCAGAAATATTTTTTCACCTTGATCAAGCAAAGGGAAAATATTGTTTTTGAAAATCTCAGGACTCAACAGAGGACGCGTCGTCAACACCTTGGAGTGCTGTGGAGTTTTCCATTCTTTGAGCCACAATTCATAATTGGATTTCACAAACTTGACAAAAGCGGCATTGGCTTCCTGCTTTTGCTGCTTGAGCATTTCCATCATTGCCGAGTCTGTGCTACTGAGTTCGAGTTCCCAATGAACCAGACGTTTGTAGACCTCTTTCCATCCGGCAAAGTCTTCACACGAGTCAATCTGTCTGGAGATGTCCATAAAATTCTGCTGATATTCTGTCTGGGTTACCTCTGTCACAATCTCTTTACGATGGATGTTCTTCTTGAGTGTGAGGAGAATCTGGTTGGGATTGACCGGCTTGATGAGGTAATCTGCGATTTTTGAGCCGATGGCCTGATTCATGATGTTTTCTTCTTCACTCCTTGTCACCATGACAACGGGTGTTGTCGGTGTCAGTTCCTTTATTTTCTGAAGCGTTTCAAGTCCCGAAAGGCCGGGCATCATCTCATCCAATAAAATCAGATCGAAACTCGTTTGTGTCACCATGTCGATGGCATCTGTGCCATTGCTCACGGTAATCACCTCATATCCTTTTTTCTCGAGAAATATTATGTGGGCTTTCAACAATTCTATTTCGTCATCGACCCATAACAGTGTGCCATTTGTCATTATCTAAAATCCGTCTAATTCGTAATATTCGTCTTCTATGTCATCGGGTTCGTTTTTAGGCTTATCCGACTTTTTCTTGTCTTCTGATTGACCTTGAGGTACATCCTCATCCTCAAAACTGAAAGAGAATCCGTTTTCGTTCATGTCTGCCGGTTCCTCTTTGACTTCGGGTTTGGCAACAGGTTCTTCAAGAGCAGGTACGTCCTTGTCGGGCTCGTTCTCCTTAGGACGATCCTTTTCACCGGGTACTTGCGTGTTGTCCACGGGTTGATTCTCATTCGCTGACCGGGTCTCCGAAGGTTCCGGTCCCTCTCTCTCCGTCCGTTCGGTGTTCGGTTCTGCCGGTATTGCAGGGGTCTCTTCAGCAGCATTGTTGCGGGTAGATTCGGATTCCTCCTGATCTGTAGTGAATCCATTTTCCAACGACGGTTCATCGTCAACCTGTTGTTTTTCTTCTACAATCGAACCGATTTGACCTTTTTCAGTTACTTTTACCGTGTCGTTCGTTGTGGATGGATCTTCAGTGGGAATTATCAATCCTTCTTCTACCGGGGCATTGCTCGAATCTTCCGGTATAACGAACGAAGGGGACTCGCTACCTGTTGTTTGTTCAGCATCCGATTGGCTGTCGGATTCTGCCTCTTGATCTGTTTTCTGATCAATTTCTTTTTCCATCGTCACCTCTTCCGGCTCTGTCAGCAGATAAAGATTGGTCGGTTTCAATGGAGCAAAATGCTTGTTGTAGAACACTTCGTAGTCCTTATAACTGAAATCAACACCGAGAAGCGGACGGTTCTTTTCACTGACGATGATGCCTTTTGCCTTCTTCGCCATTCGGACGATGCCGGGATTGGCATACAGCTGTGTCACATAGAGATGGGCTTCGTCAAAACTTCTGAAGCCTGTCACCACCATTCTGCTTACCCCTTCGACGTCTTCAATGCTGACATCGAAGTTCCTCACCATGTAATTTGTGAAGTTAAAGCGTGCCAGCTCAAAGAGCAGCTGGTTCTCCTTGACGGAATCGGGATGATAAACGAACATGAAGGCAAAATCAATGTTTCTGTCTTTGACAAAGACTTTCGCCTTGGTCGAATCTTCCGGTTGAAGGGTTACGGCTCTTCTTTCCCACACATTGTCCAAATCGAAGCGTCCGCCTTTCAACCGTCTGCCTTTCTCCACGCCATTGACGATCATGCCCGCCATCTCACTCAGTCGGCTTCCGGGATAATCTTTGACAACTGTTTTCATATCCTCCACACATCCTTGTGCATCATCGACATTGAGCTTGTTCAATCCTCCGATGAAGATGAACTTGTCGCGGTTGACTCCCAGGGGAAAACGCGTGGCAGAAATGTAGGTATTACCTTGCACTTCACCCGTTCGTCCCGCCTTAAAAGCTTGGTAGGTTGCTGCATAAAGCGAGTCTTCTATGTGTGTTCCGTGTATGGCATTTTCGATGTAATGAGGATTAGTAAGCAGCACTGTCCATTGGCTCTCGGGATAATCGGAGGTCAATCGGCGAACATATCCGTCTGCAACGGCATGTTCTCCCTTTCTTGAATACAGCAGGAACAGATGATAAAAGACATCGTCCATTTGTTCATATCCAGGATAGAAATCGGTCAGTCTTCTAAGATGTTTTTCACTGAGCACCAAGTTGTCCAGCTTATCCTTAAAAATTACACCGGCATGATGCAGGCTGTTCATGATGATGTTGTTGCTCTCTTCGACCTGTTCGGGGGTAAACGGAATCTGAGCCAGATAGTATTCTCGCTTGTGCGGATCATTCTGTGCGCTGTCTTTCACACTTTCGAGCGAGTCTTGCAATGCTTCCGCTCTGTCAATCGAGTCAAGTTGGGCTTGTGTCATTTCGGGACGATCACCCCAATCGCCCACAACAGTCTTGTTGACGCGTTGCCAGTTGTCGACGTTTTCCCGCTTTCCCCACAACTTTACGAATGCAGCCTTACCCTGACTGACTGCCACGGGATTATAGAAGTACCAAGTGGCATTCTTGTTGGTCGGGTTTGTTGGTCGGTTGAATCCCGTTTCAGGTTCATCCTGTCCTCCGTTTTCTGCAAGTTGTCGTTGCGCTTCTTCCTCCTGCTTGGCTTTTTTTTCTTCTTTCTCTTTCTTCTTGAGAGCTTCAATGACCCTGTCTATTGCTTCATTGCGTTCCTTTTCGGGCAACTTTGCGAGTACTTGCAGTGAGTCTTGCAAATGAATGGCATCGGTGAAAGGCACCAACTCATCTAGAATTTTTGATCTTTCGGCAAGAATTGCATAATCTTTTCGATCTTTATCCAACAATCCTATTGCCGTTCCGTAGCATCGTCCGGCATCGCCAAATTTCTCTAAATCCCAATACAAATCGCCTAATTTGAGCAGCAGGACACCTTTCTCAATACCGTTTCGGGTACTTTTTTCGTTTCCTTTCTCATACGCATCAATGGCACGAAGAGTGTCTTTTTGCGACAGATATACATTGCCGATGGCATAATACACCTGATCGAGATATTCTTTGTTGTTATCACTGATGGCCATCCGCTTGAGGCTGCCGATGACCGACTTGGCATTTTTGGCAGCCATTACTTCCGACAGGGCTATGCGGGCGTTAAATTCCAACTCGTACGGAGGCGACTGTTTCAACACCTTCTGAAAGGCTTTATAGGCCTCCCGTTGCCTGCCCACCCGCATATACAGCTGTCCGAGCAAAAACCACTCACGCGCTTTCTGCTTCTTCCGGAGTTCTTTTTTGATGACCTTTTGCAGATACGGAATGGCCTGTTCATACGATTCACTCTTGATATAATAATCTGCCAGCGTGTAATTCCATTCTTTTTGTGCACGTCGGTCTATCGAGTCGCGCATCATATTGCGTATTACGTCTTCGGCATCATACATCCAGTTCTGTTCTATGTAGCTCTTTGCCAACCACGCGCGCGCTTTGGAATAGATGGCAGGTTGTGTCTGGTATAGACGACTCATGTAGGCAAAGGTCGATGCTGCATCTTCGAATGCTCCTTGATGAAATTGCGAACGTCCCATCAACAACCATGCTTTCCATAAGAAAGGGTTATATTCTCTTCTGCTCAACCATTCGATGTCACGGGCATTTTTCTTTCGGTTTTTGTTCCATTCGGGTCTTTTCTTGATGCTGTGCAGTTTGATCGCCTTCTGACTCTTCTCGATGGCACGGTCGAAATTGCCTTTACCGAGCGTTGTGCTCGCCTTGTTTCCAACGGTATAGAGCGGTATGAGTTCGGTGTAGTTATCCCTGTTTCCGTTCTCTTTTTCCAATGAGCCTTCGATATAGGCTACCGCCCCATTGTAATAGGTATTGTATCGCGTATTGAAAGAATGCCACCAACGGCTTTTGGCGGTATTCTTTTGGGTAGAACAAGCCGTAATAACCAGCGAAATGGCTATACCGACAAGTAATACGAATCGTTTGTCATGACAATTTTTCACGATAATAAAACTCTGTCTGTGCTGTTTTTATTGTATCGAAGAGGAGAAAATACAATGCAGGCTTGCATATCTGCCTATCCTTCCCTCATCATGATAATCTCATCCTTTAAGGTATTGGGTAATTCTATATGACGAAGCGTCAGACTTCTGCACCATTCTGAAATCTCATTCGGGCGCATGGTGTGAAGCACTTCGGCAAACTCTTCAATCTCTTCCTCATCATAATCATCCGCCTTCCTGCCTACAAACTTGTCCAGCTCTTCATCATTGTAATACTCAATTTCCTTGATGGCTGCCTCCATCATGCACAACTGTTCACATTTACCGTTGTCACCGTTACATGTATCGCACGAGGTTGTTGATTGGACAATGGGGGCTTCCTGTTCTTTTCGAGAAGATATCCATCCGAAAACGGCAGCTATGAATCCTGCCCCGATGAGCAAAAAAACAAGATATATCATGGTCTTTCCTTGTTATGTGTTCAAAATATCGAAACCGGCTTTCCGCAAGTCGTTCCAAAAGCCGGGATAAGACTTGGATACAACCATCGGATCATCTATTCTCACTCCGGGAAACATCATCGAGACAGGAGCAAACGACATTGCCATGCGATGATCCTTGTAGGTATTGATAACCGGATGTTCCCGGGCATCCACTCGTTCGCCATCCCACAAGAGCGTATGGTCATCCTCGATTTTCAACACACAGCCGAGTTTGAGCATTTCTTCTTGAAGGGCGGACAGTCTGTCGGTTTCCTTGATTCGTAAGGTCGACAGGCCTTTGAACCTGAAAGGCACGTTGGTCATACAACAGGAGACAACCATCGGTTGAGCGATATCGGGCTGATTGGCAAAATCGTAGTCCAGTCGCAGTACGGAGCGGCCGCTCCGTTTCAGTGTCACGGTTGTGGGAACGCCTTGTTGAAGTGTACCAAATTTGGTTTTTATGCCCAACAGACTGAAAAGATATCGCACCACGGCATCTCCCTGTCGCGATCCGTCAACCAGTCCTTCGAGTTTGATTTCGGCTTCAGGATCACTGCTGAGTGCCATCATCTCATACCAAAATGCGGCCGAACTCCAATCGTTCTCAACGACAATCGGATGCGCGCGATAGTTTCCGGGTATCACCTGAAGCGTGTTTGCCGAGGTCCAACCGGCATCTGCTCCACACTCTCTCATCATACACAGCGTCAGATCTATATAAGGACGGGAAGTGAGACCCTCGGTGAGCTTGAGTTCGAACTCTTTTTCGAAATAAGGTGCCACCAATAGAAGTGCCGAAACGAACTGAGAACTGATGTTGCCCGGCATCTCGATCATACCTCCGGTGAGTTTCCTGCCGGTTATCCGAAGAGGCGGATAACCTTCTCTTCCCACATATTCAATATCTGCACCGAGCTTTTTGAGAGCTTCCACCAGCTCACCGATGGGTCGTTCCAACATTCTCGGAGAACCGGTTATCACGTGTGTACCCTCAGAAATCGAAAGATATGCGGTCAGAAACCGCATGGCTGTACCTGCCGCACCGATGTCGATCACTTCGGGCATGTCCCGAAGAGCCTTGACCATGACATTGGTATCATCACAATCCGAAAGGTTCTCGGGGAGTATCGTCGAACCGGAAAGTGCAGAAATCAGCAGGACGCGGTTGCTGATGCTCTTCGATGCCGGCAAATTGATGGTTGCTTCTAAACGGGAGGGAGGGATTATGGCATACTGATTCATGCTTCTCATCAAAATTAAACAGTTATGTTATTCTTGAAATCAATCGGTTTTAGTCACAGCAAGTTAGTTCTGTTTTGCCGGACTCAATACGATCTGGCGACGGTTTCATCGTGAAAGTTTCGACGTTGCTTACCCTACTTACACCACACATAAGGCTTATAAGCAACAACAAGGAAGATCCAACGATTACAACTGTCGTTTAACACTACAAAAATACAACAAAACTGATAGTCGTGCAAGAAAGCGATGCTAATAAGATATAAATCCATTGGTATCCTCTTATATCCTCAAAAACTCGCAAATGTCCTCGGTTAAATCCAAATCCGGTATGATGATCCAAGATTGTTTGTTAAATTATTGTGCTACTTGTTTGTCGATTCATAGAAAGCATAGCGGGCTAATAAGAATACAAGCAGGCAGAAATGATGCCGCAAACAAACGAAAGCGGACGGAAAGTGTTATGAACGATATGAGATGTAGATATAGCAGCCCGATGACCGATTTGGGTTAACCGAGGACATTTGTAAGTTTTTGAGAAAAGGATGCGGAGACATTACAGCCTAAGAAACCTACAGCTCGTTCCGGCTGAAAGGCAAAAGCATCCTATTGCTGTCTGTTACAACCGGAAACAACACGGGCTCTAATAACCAATTTGTGATGAAATAGAGGTTCTTTGATAATCGGTTGGGAATTATAACTTTACGGATATCCGAAAAAAAGTTGCCCTTTTGTGTTTTGTTTCCTGCCCTTTTATGTCACTTTTCCTGCCCTTTTACAATGCAAATCCTGCCTTTTCTACAGACAACGATATTCGATTGTCATAAGGTTCTTTCATGCTTTTCGGTTGCAAGCAGACTTGTTTGCAAATGACTTGTTCGTTAATGTTTATGATTTCTGCTTTTATTACGGCGATTTTTCGTAAGTTTGCAACAAATAAACCCAATTCCTTCGTTAAAGGGCAGACCTGTTTTGTTTGGTTCTCGAATGGTAAACATCATCAAGAAAACAGAAAGCGTAACTAAGCTGTTCTGGCTTGATTGGGGTTAAAACGTCAGGAGGTATAAACCTCCATGTTCCAAAACATATAATACTATTAAGGTATAAAAGAAACATATGAAAATAGCTATCGTTGGAGCAAGTGGTGCAGTGGGACAAGAATTCCTGCGCGTACTTGAAGAAAGAAATTTTCCGGCTGACGAATTGGTGTTGTTCGGCAGCGAGCGCAGTGCCGGAAAGACCTACACTTTTCGCGGTAGATCCATAGAAGTAAAATTATTGCAAGACAATGACGACTTCAAGGATGTGGACATCGCGTTTGCATCGGCTGGTGCGGGTACTTCAAAAGCATTTGCACAGACCATTACACGCCACGGTGCCGTAATGATCGACAACTCAAGTGCTTTCCGTATGGACAGTGACGTGCCGTTGGTCGTACCCGAATGTAATGCTACCGATGCACTTGTTCGTCCGCGAGGCATCATTGCCAACCCCAACTGCACAACCATTATGCTTGTCGTAGTGCTTCAACCAATTGAACAGTTGTCGCACATCAAGCGGGTCAGGGTAGCAAGTTATCAGAGTGCCAGCGGTGCAGGTGCTGCCGCTATGAAAGAGCTGGAACAACAATATGCCGAGATAATGACAGGCTCTCCTGTCACCATCAGCAAATTTCCGCATCAGCTGGCATACAATGTCATTCCACAAATCGATGTATTCCAGTCCAACGACTACACCAAAGAGGAAATGAAAATGTTTCATGAAACGCAGAAAATCATGCACTCGGACATTCGTTGTTCGGCTACCTGTGTGCGTGTAAGTGCCCTACGCTCTCACTCCGAAAGTGTATGGCTCGAAACGGAAACGCCTCTCCTTCCCGATGATGTCCGAAAGGCTGTTGCCCATGCCGAGGGATGCACTTTGTGTGATGACCCTTCCAAATTGGTTTATCCCATGCCACTCGACACTGCCGGAAAAGATGACATCTACGTGGGACGCATCCGTCAGGACATCACTGACGACCACGGCATCACTTTGTGGTTGTCGGGCGATCAAATCCGAAAAGGTGCCGCTCTCAACGCCGTTCAGATTGGTGAGTATCTTATACGTCAAGGCAATATAAAATGAAACATCAAAGCCGAGTTTGAGATCGTCCGACTCGATAGAAATGTGTATTCTTGCACGTGAATCATCATCTTATTTACAACCTTATATTCTTACTCTATGAAATAAAATTACTCTCACTTATGGCAATAGCCATGTTTTGTATTCAATCTGTACATGCACAGCCGGACAAGACCGAATTGTCTTCACGTCGTGCAGAAAAGAATCAGCAGGGAATGATGTTGCTAAACAGCAAAATGCAGAAAGGTGGAGCCGTGAAGCTAAGCATCGCCGCTGAAAACGGAATTGTGAGCATTGATTTGGGAGACGGAAACCTTTTGGAGAAAGAAGTATCGGCCGAGGTGAACAATCCAACTTTTTTGCAACTGGACGCTCCTGTTGACAATCCCACAATAACCATCAAAGGAAACGCTCTGGGCATTGAATGTTCATCATTACAGCTAAGTAGCCCAAATGCCTACCGTACTGTTGCTGAAGTGTGACATCAACCATATTGGTTCGCTGGATGTTTCGCACAACACCCGCCTTGCCCGCTTATATTGCAATGACAACGAAATGACATCCTTGAATCTGGGTGAAGCGAAAAATCTGCTCTTGCTATACTGTCAGGAAAACAAGTTGGAAACACTGGATCTTTCCAAGGCTTCGAATATAATGGAGTTGGCCTGCTACAAGAATCAACTGGCGGCATTGGATGTCACCCAATGCCCCAAAATTTCCGTTTTGAATGTGAGCAAGAACAAAATCAAACAAATTGATTTAGGGAACCAATACCGTCTCCGCGAGCTTTTCGTAGAAAGTTGCGGTTTGCAGGCATTGGATATCACAGCCACAAACTATTTGGAAAAATTGTATTGTGGCGACAACCGGCTTACGGAATTGAATTTGTCAAATGCCACGCAGCTGCAAGAGCTGAATTGCAAGTTAAACAATCCGAAAACATTGGATTTGTCTTCATGCACTCAAATGAGCGAACTGTATTGCTTCTCCAATCAATTGGAAGAACTGGATTTGTCAAAGATGAAAAAACTCACCGTGCTGAGCTGTGGAGACAATATGTTGAAGGAAATGGACATTACCAACAACCCCTCGCTTGAATCGGTAAGCTGCAGTTTCAATGCCTTGGCGGAATTTCATTGTGGAAACCATACGAATATCGTTGCCATGGGTTTGGATCACAACAACCTGACTTCTCTATCCGTAAAAGGACTTGCCGCTTTGCAGATGCTGGACGTAAACCATAATCAACTGACTGAGGCGGGAGCAAAAGCCTTGTTTGAAAGCCTGGAAGCACGTTCGGAAGACGAACCGGGCTTTTTGGTGATGCTCAATTCAGCGGAATTTCCTGAACCCGACAATAATCAATTCAACTATGCCGACTTTGCAGGCGCAAAAGCGAAGAACTGGTATCTTGTAGATGGCGAAGAAGAAATCACAACCGGAATCAAGCAGACGAACAAGAATCAATGCCATGTCCAAATTTCTGCTGACCAATCAACATTAAATGTCAAAGGGGCACAGGCTAATACCATAATTGCCATATATGCCATGAATGGCATGAAGGAAATCTCGTCAACGACGGATCAACAAGGGTGTGCAAATCTCTGTATTGCATCGCTCCATAAAGGCGTATATATTACTAAGGTAGGAACCTACAAACAAGTATTCGTTCTTAAGTAGTCTGGAGTATCCTGTTGCTTTGTCACCGATTTGAAAGGCAAAGAGACTCCGAGACATTCTTCGGTCTGTTAGCAGATAAACACAAATCGGCCATTCGAGTGTTTATTCCTACATTTCATGCCGTTCATGGCACTTTCCGATTTGGGATATATACAATCGGGTTGCGAAGAGAATCGTCTCTTGACAGAAAAATCCAAGAGAGAAAATTACTTTCGCAACCCGATTCGATGGTTTCTATCGTTTGAAGAAACCTTTTCTCACATTATCTCAAGCCATTGTTCTCCTTGGCTTCCAATTTCGATTCGATGAATGCATCGAAAGAGAATTTGCCGGGACCGGCAAGAAACAACAGAACATAGACTGCCAGATAGGCAAATGCAAGTTCGCCTTCAGCGATAGAACCACCATGTACCACAAAGAAAGCAATAATCATGGTGAAAATTATTGGAATGATCGCCAATCGTGTGAACAGACCGGCGACAACTGCCAAACTGCACACCAACTCACCAAAGACAGCCATGCCCATGGACAACTCGTTTCCGATACTCAGCGGATCGGGAAATTGTGCCGACATGGCAGAAAAATTCATGAACTTCTCGAGACCATGGTTTGCCAATAACAATCCGAAAACCAATCTGGCGAGCAACAAGATGCCCGATGTTTTATGAAATCCTCCCTTGGTAGAGAAGATGAATGATAATAGACTCATATTCGATTCTCCTAAATTAAATTTTTTACAAAGATACGATATGTCTGTAGTTCAACATCAAAAAAGACAATCTTTAACCCGGATCGGTCATCATTCCGCTATTCCTACATTTCATCATACCGTTCATGCAACTTACCGTCCGGCTTCATCCGATCGCCGACATCTTGCGGTCGTATTGTCTTGCCATAGCTCATTACACCTGCAACAAACCGACAACCTTTCCAATCGAGAATCAACTCAAACCGTCTCATACTCCCATGACCGCTTAGGATTGAATGCAAAATGTCATTGAGCAAATTGGTTCAGCCTGCAATATGGTCGGTTCGGAAGGCAATTATTCCGTTTCACTTTCTATTTGTTTGCAGGCGGATAAATGATCTTGTAATTTTGTTCCCGCAATTCTAAATAACCAATCAAACAAATCTGAAAATGAAAACAATTAAAAGAGTATTTAGAAATTTACTTTATCTATGTATCATGGCAGTAAATTCTGTATCATGCAGTGACAATGATGAATTTGCCGCAAGTAAAACACAAATAGAAGGTATCAACAAAAATGCTATCTTGGCATTTTCTAATAAAGAAGATATAATACAAGCTGTCAATGACGGTGAAATATCTACACGTGCAAAAACCATGAATCTGAATCCAAATATGAAAATGACTACAGAATCCCCTAAAATTCTATCTCTTACAGATAAAGTACAAGCAAATGATCCAATACTCAATGAGGTTTCAGAAGAAGAGAAACAGATAATACTAAGTGAAGGTATGACATATTATGATATGTTTGGTTGTGAGGATTATATACCAAGTCCAAACTTTGCAAAGCTACTCAATTCCAACAGAGAAATACAACTAAAGGACTCTGTATATAAAATAACAGAGTTTGGTACACTGCGTGCGAATCAAGTGGATAGAAAAAAACTTGATTTGGCATACAATACATTGAAAGCCGATACAACTATATCTTTGAAAGCTGCTGATTTTATTCCAATAATTAAAGGGGTTGAATTACATCCTTATGAAGAAGTTCTTATAACGCGTGATGGCACGCCATCATCGACACCCACATTAGCAACAGATGTACCATCTAGTGGTTTTAAACACTATACGACGAAAAGTAATACCGTATTGGGCAAAATTCTTGGAGGTATATTTGGTGACCGTTCAGTCAAGCACCATGAATTCATGAGCAAGAAACGTGTGAACGGTTCTTTGTACTCATATAACTATTTAGTCGCCCCTTAAAAAGTCATTTAATATTTGGTATTCAGTGATATAAATCCCTAAATACTTTGTCAAGTCTGCAATTTTTTGTATCTTCGATGTGCGAAACTTGCAGATTTTTTATGATTACAAAGCCTCATATCACTC
>JALETQ010000057.1 GCA_022781445.1 Prevotella sp. | reverse complement strand
ATATCAGAAGACAAAAACATTGGTATTCAGTCTCTTGCAATATAAAAGAAATTAATTCCGACAAGTCCAAAGGTTGTCGGGCAGAAGTCCAAAGGTTGTCGGGCACAACCTTTGGACTTCTGCCCGACAGCCTTTGGACTTGTCGGTAAGAAGAATGGTACCGACGATTTGTCATGCGGGAAAATGGTGTTCATGGATCCCATTCAACCCAAATATGTCATTGGATTCCGGGTCGGTTTCGTTTGATTGCCGGGCTGTTTGACGGTTGGCTTATGGCAGTCGTAGCGGGCTACGGCAAAACAAACCGGCAGACAAGATGCCGGCAAGTGGACGATACAGGACGGCAAGTGCTATAATCGGTATGGCATACGCGGCCAAACGCTCTACTGGCCTATCGGAGGTCAAGAAGGCATGTGACGGTACGCCTTGTTGCAGCCGTACCGGGCTACGCCCATACAAACCGACAGACGAGATGCCGGCAAGCAGCCGGAATCTGACGGAAAATGTTATGAATGGTATGGAATGTGTAACCAAACGCTCTCATGACCGATTTGGGTTGAACAAGAAGAAAAGACGAATCCGAAAGAAGAACGACGGCAGACAGACGCATGACCGGTGCATAAAAGGCATTTCCCCCACCGAACGCACGGATGTACGTCCGATGAGGGAAATGACGGCTGTCCTCGATGAGGTTTATTCTTTGATGTTGGGTTCTTCGAGTCCGAGACCTTTCTTCTTGTCGATGGCTTTCAAGACAAAACCAAGCAAGAGAGCGGCAACACCCAAGCATGCCAGCATCACCAACGGAGCGGTGTAGTCGTAGGAAACGGCTGCCTGCTCGGGCGAAAGTGTTCCGTTCTTCAATCCTTCCACGATTTGAGGATTGGTCTTGTCGAGCACCTTGCCGATCAAGAGGGGGAAGAGCCACAAGCCGATGTTCTGAATCCAGAAAATCAAGGCATAGGCACTACCGATGATTTTGGCATCGACGAGTTTGGGCACGCTGGGCCACAACGATGCAGGCACGAGTGAGAACGAAGCGCCAAGAACAAGGATGGTGAGGTAGGCAATGAAGATGCCGCCTACCGCGCTGTCCTTGAACATGGGAAGAACGAAGGCAAACGTAAGGTGGCAGATGATGAGCAGGATGGAACCGAGTACAAGCATGGAGGCTGCCTTACCTTTGTGATCGACGTAGTTGCCGAGAACCGGAGTGATTCCCACGGCCAAGAGGGGGAACACCGAGAACACGGTAGCGGGCGACTGACGCATGTAGCCCATATAGCAGAAAATGACGAGCAGAATGAAAGCCAAAACGAACATGGTGTACTTCACGTTTTTCTTCTTGCTGAAGTTGCTGGCAAACGAGGTGACGGCAACGCCCCACATGATGAGGTACTGAATGATGGTCACGGTGTTGCTTGCCCAGAACGAACCGGGTTCGACTTCGGTAAAGCTGAGGTTACACTGCAGCATATTGACTGCATATTTCTGAAAGGGGAAGATGGCAGAATAATAGAGCACGCACAAGAGGGCAACAATCCAGAAACCGCTGTTGGAGAGGATTCTGCCGATATCACTGATCTTGAACGGTTCATCTTTCTCTTCGGCCTCACCGGTTTGGTCGTCCAATTTCTTGTCCATGAAGAAATAAACAATGAACATGATCAGTGCCACAAACAACAAGATGACACCGAATGCCACCGAACGGGAAACATCGATGACACCGCCCATACGGGCAAAAACGGGAGAAAAAATCATACAGGTGGCAACGCCCAGACGTGCCAAGGCCATCTCGGAACCCATGGCCAATGCCATCTCACGACCCTTAAACCATTTCACGATACCACGACTCACGGTGATGCCGGCCATTTCGACTCCGCAACCGAAAATCATGAAACCTACGGCTGACAGCTTGGCCGAAGCAGGCATACCGAGATAGAAGGGGGAGATACCCAATTCATCGAAGCCGGGTATGTAATTGAGGTTGTTGTTGAACCACGCCTCCAAGGAAGTGCCTTGGAAAGCCTCGGTCACGGCATACCAGTTGATGGTGGCACCGATGAGCATCACGACACCCGACAGGAGGGCCGTGAAACGAACACCCATCTTGTCGAGGATGATACCGGCGAAGATGAGGAAGAACACGAATACGTTGAGGAACGTTTCCGAACCCTGCATCGTACCGAAAGCGGTTGAATCCCAACCACGAGTGGATTGCATCAAGTCTTTGATGGGAGAGAGGATGTCCATAAAGATATATGAACAGAACATGGCAAATGCCAACAACAGCAATACCATCCACCGGGCTGCTGCAGAGTCTCTCAGAGTTTTTTGAATTGTCTGTGTCATTTGTATAAATATTTTTTACGATGATTCGATGATTGCGTTATTTCTTCAGCCAGCGGTCGAGCCAGTTGAAGAAAGTCCTTTGCCACAGGATGCCGTTCTGCGGTTTCAATACCCAGTGATTCTCATCGGGGAAAATCAGCAATTCGGCGGGAATGCCTTTGAGGCGGGCTGCATTGAAAGCCCCGAATCCTTGGTTGGCATTGATGCGATAGTCTTTCTCACCGTGGATGCAAAGGATGGGAGTATCCCATTTGTCGACAAACTTATGCGGTGAATTGTCGTAGGTCTTCTTGGCATCGGAAGTCTGATCGCCGTTCCAGAAGGCATCGTCATACTCCCAGTTGGAGAACCACACCTCTTCGGTGTCCGAATACATTGATTCGAGGTTGAATGCACCGTCGTGGGCGATGAAGCATTTGAAGCGTTTGTCGTGGTGACCGGCAAGATAATAAACGGAGAAGCCTCCGAAGCTGGCACCCACTGCCCCCAGACGGTCTTTGTCGACATAAGGAAGATTGTTGGCGGCATCATCGATGGCCGAAAGGTAATCGTCCATACACTGACCGGTCCAGTCGCCGCTGATTTGTTCACACCATTCACTACCGAAACCGGGCAGGCCTCGACGGTTGGGAGCAATGACCACATATCCGTTGGCAGCCATGATTTGGAAGTTCCAGCGATAGCTCCAGAATTGGCTGACAGGGCTTTGCGGTCCGCCTTCGCAGAAGAGCAATGTGGGGTATTTCTTGTCGGCGTCGAAGTTGGGGGGAAGATAAATCCAATAGTGGAGGTTCTTGCCGTCGGTGGTCTTGGTCCAGCGTTGGTCAACCTGGCCGATGGTGAGCTGGTCGAAGATATGCTTGTTTTCGTGGGTCAGCTGTTCTACTTTGGTAGACTTCACGTCTTTGCCGGGCGTGATGACATACAAGTCGGCACTTGCCGAACTGCTGTGACGCTCTGCCAACAATTTGTTGCCGCTGTTGAGCAGGCTCACTGAACCGAAATCCGCGATGTCGTTGGTGAGTTGTTTTACTTCACCTTTGATATTGGTGCTGTAGAGATTGACACAGCCGTGCCATACACCGATGAAGTAGATGGTCTTGCCATCCTTGGTCCAACAGAAGTCGTCTACATTCGAATCGAATGATTCGGTCAGATAACTCTTCTGGCCTTTGGCCAGGTCATAAAGGCAGAGTCGTTGACGGTCGGCTTCATATCCGTCACGGGGCATACTCAGCCATGCCACATATTTACCATCGGGTGAGAAGTGGGGATTGGTATCATATCCGGGATTGTTTTTCAGATTCCCGGGACTGTTCACCGCCTGATGCTTGAGCGACTTGGTGGGTTCAGACGCGGGAGCCTGATAACCTTCGGGCTTGCACAAGTTCTTGGTGTTCCCGGTCGCGAGGTCGAAGAGATAGATGTCTGAGTCGGTTGATATGGCATAATCTCTGCCGGTTTTCTTGCGACAGGTATAGGCAATCGATTTCGAATCGGGGCTCCAAGCCAGTTGTTCCACGCCGCCGAACGGTTCCATCGGACATTCGAAAGGTTCGCCTTCCAACATGTCGTAACCTTCGGAAATACCGTTTTCGGTCACATCTGCCACATAGGGATGCTGAATGCTCTCCACATAGTGATCCCAGTGACGATACATGAGGTCGGACACTCTCCTTCCTGTTGCCTTGGGCAGATCGGAAGGATTCTCCTTGATGATGTCATGGAAAGGCATGGACTTAATCAGGATAACCTTCTTTCCATCGGGCGAAAACTTGAAGCCTTCGATGTCCCTGCCGTCCTTGGTGAGCTGCCTGCGGTCGGAACCGTCGGGATTCATCGACCATAATTGCCCTCCTGTGAGGAAAGCGATGCGTGTACCGCCTTGAATCCAGGCAGGATCGGTCTCGTTTTTGGACGAGGTTGTCAGCTGACGATTGTTTTGTCCGTTGTTGTCGATACGGCAAATTACATGGTGTCCCTTGTTTTCTTTCACGCTATAATAAGATACGGTATAAACGATGGTCTTGCCGTCGGGCGACGCTTCGTGGCTACCGATTCTGCCCATAGCCCAAAGGGCCTCGGGTGTCATCAACTTGCTCTGTAGCGTGATATGGTGTTTCCCGATATTCACATCGCTCTGAGCTGCGACTTGACCACAGCAGGTCAATGCCATTAAAGCAGTTGTCATCAATGATTTTTTCATAGGGTTGTTTTTGATTTATGAGGTATGAATGTTGTCCGGAAGAGTAATGCATATCCAAAGCATACAATCGGGCACACCCGACACCGATTGTCTGGGCTGCCCGATTGTAGGGTTTATAAGCCTTTTTTCCTGTTCTCAAGTTCGGCTCTTTTCCGTTGCATTTCCTGCTGTTGCTTCTGCATGGCTTCCAATCTTGCTGCCAATCCGCTCATCTTCTTGGGATTGTTTTTGTTTTCCTTATAGTTGGCTTCGAGGATGGCGAGCAACTTGGTGTCATTCGTCGTCTTGCGGAGTGTCCACATGATCAATGCGCTGAAGAACAAGCTGACAAAGTAGTAAAAATTAAGACCGGCACTATAGTCGTTGAACATGAAGAAGAACATCACCGGCATTAGGTACATCATGTATTGCATCATTTTCATCTGTTGAGCCTGATTGCCGACCATCTGGTCTCTCTGCTGGCGCATGGTCATCCATGTGTATAACACGTTGGCAACACAGAAGAGAATACAGGTGAGCGAGATATGGTCACCGATGAGCCACAGATTGTGTGGCCATTGGATGATGGGGTCGTAGGTGGACAGGTCGTCTATCCACAAGAAACTCTGTCCGCGGAGCTGAATGGCATTGGGGACGAAATTGAACATGGCAATCCAGATGGGCATCTGTATCAAGACAGGCAGGCATCCGCTCAATGGACTGACACCATACTGGGCATACATCTGCATCATCGCCTGCTGTTTCTGCATCTGGTCTTCGGGCTTGTCGTATTGCCTGGTCGCTTCATCGAGTTTGGGCTTGAGCACACGCATCTTCGCCGAACTCATGTAACTCTTCTTGACCAGAGGGAAGGTAATGGCCTTCAGGAGCAGGGTAATCAGGATGAGTACGACGCCCATGTTGAATCCGAAGCTCGTGAGCCAGTCGAAGACATAAAGGGTGAACCATCGGTTGATGTATCTCACCAAAGGCCAGCCTAAATAAACAAGGCGTTCGAGGTCCAGTTCTTTGCCGAAGTGGCTTACTTTCTCCATCTTCTGGAGCAGGCTGAAATCGTTGGGGCCGTAGAAGAACTCGAATTCGGTCGGAACTTTGCCCGTCGGATCGAAGGTTGTTTCAAGGTTGGCTTTGTATTGCTTGAGATAGCCCGACTCTTTGTCGAGGGGAATGCTGGTGAGGAGGGCGTTGGATGAAAATTCGCCCTTGGGTATCATCACGGCACTGAAGAACTGATTCTTGAAAGCCACCCATTCGAGGTTGTTCTCGATCTTTTGGTCAATGACTTCCGAAGTTTCGCTCAGATGATCGGTACCGTTGTCTTTTTCCTTATAGGTAAGTGTGGCATAACGGTTTTCGAAGACGAATCCTTTTTCCTGCTGACGACATCTGTCATTCCACTCCACATTCATTTTGGTTGTCTTCGAGGGGAAGATGCCTTCCATGTCTTGCGCCCGGATGGAGAGGTGCAGCAGATAGTCCTTGCCGAGACGGTAGGTCATCGAGAGGCTGCCTTTTGCCGAAGCCTGTGCGGTCAGCGTCAGTGTGCTGTCGGTGGCGGCCGACGGTGTGAAGTACAGGTCGGCAGTATTGATGTTTTGTTCCTTGCCGTCAATGCGGTAGGAAAGATGCTGGTCGTTCTTGTCGAAGAGTACGATGCCCTTTTGGCCGTGCATGTTTTTGTAGTTCCTGATGACGGCTTTTTCGATGGTACCGCCTTTGGAATTGACGGTCAGCTCGATGTTTTCGTTCTTCAGGACGATTCGGTTTGCCGTACCTTTGGAGGCATGGTAGAACAACCGGGTAGTGTCTTCGTCGGCTGTATCCGATTGCGCGTTGCGTTCCTTGTCGGGCCGGTCGGATTGGGCTTTCTTTCTTTCTGCCTCCTGTTTCGCCAACAATTCTTTTTTTGCCTTGATGGCATTCTGCTCTGCCAGGATTTCTTCGTCGGATGGTTTGGTGTAGATGCTGTATCCGATGAGAACGGCAGCGATCAACACGATGCCGATGATGGTGTTTTTATCCATATTGATTATTTCTTGTTAGCGATGGCAGTTTTGATGAAGTCGAGAAAGAGTGGATGGGGTTGCAGAACGGTCGATTGATATTCGGGATGGAACTGCGTGCCTATATACCATTTGAGTCCGGGTATTTCCACAATCTCAATCAGGTTGCTGTCGGGATTTCGTCCGACGCACTGCATACCTTTGTCTTTGAATGTCTGTTCAAACTTGTTGTTGAACTCATAGCGGTGGCGGTGACGTTCTGAAATGCTGTCCGATTGATAAATCTTCGCCGCTCTGGAGTCTTTGTCGAGTACACACTCGTAAGCACCGAGTCGCATGGTTCCACCCATGTCTGTGATGTTTTTCTGCTCTTCCATGATGTCGATGACATTGTATTCGGTTTTCGAATCCATCTCACGGGAATTGGCATCGGGGTAGCCGATGACGTTGCGGGCAAACTCGATGACCATCATCTGCATGCCAAGACAGATGCCGAAAGTGGGGATGTCGTGTTCGCGGGTGTATCGGGCAGCCACGATTTTTCCTTGCGTGCCGCGCTGTCCGAATCCGGGACAGATCACGATGCCGTCTTGACCCTTGAGCATCTCTGACACGTTGTCGTCTGTGATTTTCTCGGCATTGATGAAGGTGATGACCGTTTTATGTCCGTTGTATGTTCCGGCTTGCGACAGACTTTCGCGGATGCTCTTGTAGGCATCCTGTAGGTCGTATTTGCCGACGAGACCTATGTTGACGATGTCTTTCGAGGTTTTGAGCTTGTTGAGGAAGTTGCGCCACGGTTTCAGGGTCGGCTCCTCGCCCACGGGTTCGCCCATCTTTCGGAGGATGGCCGTGTCGAGTCCTTGGTTGAGCATGTTGATGGGCACATCGTAAATCGACGGCAGGTCTTCGCTTTGCACCACGCAGTCCAAATCGACATTGCAGAATGCCGCCACTTTCTTGCGCACGTTTTCGTTGAGGTGTTTTTCGGTGCGTAGCACGAGGATATCGGGTTGGATGCCGATGCTTTGCAGCTCTTTCACGCTATGTTGCGTGGGCTTGGTCTTCAGTTCCTGTGCTGCCTTGAGGTAGGGAACGTATGTGAGGTGTACGCAGAGGGCGTTTCGGCCCATCTCCCATTTGAGCTGACGGATGGCTTCGAGGAAAGGGGTTGATTCGATGTCGCCTACCGTTCCTCCGATTTCCGTGATGACGAAGTCATATTGTTTCTTGCCGAGGAGTTGCACTCTGCGCTTGATTTCGTCGGTGATATGGGGCACCACCTGAATGGTTTTGCCGAGATAGTCGCCGTGTCTTTCCTTGTCAATGACTGCCTTGTAGATTCTTCCTGTGGTCAGAGAATTGGCACGTGTGGTCTGAATGCCGGTGAAGCGTTCGTAGTGACCAAGGTCGAGGTCGGTTTCCATGCCGTCAACCGTCACGTAACATTCGCCGTGTTCGTAGGGATTGAGGGTTCCGGGATCGATATTGATATAAGGATCGAACTTTTGGATAGTGATGTTGTAACCCCTGGCCTGCAGGAGCTTGCCGATGGATGCCGAGATAATGCCTTTTCCCAATGAAGACACGACACCACCCGTTACGAAGATGTATTTTGTATCTGCCACAATGATTTGAAGTTGATTTACAAGGTGCAAAAATACGACAAAAAACTGATAACGACAAATATTTTTCATGCAGCTTGGGGAAACGAAACGGGAAACATGATGGCATTTGTCCGAAAAAATCCCGACCTGTCGATGCGGGGCGGGATTGTGATGGTGGGAAGAAGTCTTATGACAGCGGATTCTCACCTGATCCGCCACCGGTTTTTCCTCCCGCCGACTTGGTTTCCTTCTTCTTCCCGACACGAAAGAATTCCGCGTTGTTGGGCTGACGGAACTCGATGGCGGGTGTGACGGCCCCCATAAACCCCAATCGGTCATTAGATTCTGAGTCGGTTTCGTTTGATGGTCTGGCAGATGGTTTGCCGGTTTGTTTTGCCGTAGCCCGCTACGCCCGCAGCAAAACGACAGGCAGATGTCCGTCCGGCGGACGAAATCGGACGGAAAGTGAATGAACGACATGAAATGTATAATCAAACGCTCTAATAACCGATTTGGGATAAAGGCCTTGGATTCATGATCGTGATCGTTTGCCAACTGCTTGTTCATGACTTTATCAAGGCTGATGTGTATTTCTCTGTCACGGGATCTGTTTCTGTTGTCTCATTGAACCGGCAATACGATGCGTGCAAACTTTCTGACATTCCTTTTTCATTCTGCAAGGGTTTGCTTTTCCATATAACTACATGCTTGTCCTCACAGAATTTCTACTGAGCCAATGAATGACGGTGATAACAATAAAATCACCTCCGAAAGCAGTAGAGCTTTCGGAGGTGATAATTAGGTTATCGATACAAAAATAACACACACAGAAAAGATGCCATCATCCGAAATATATGAGTGACCGGATGATGAGAGAGTGTTACTTTCTTTGTTTCAGAGCGTTTTGTGCGACCGTGAATGGAATCTCAGACGGATTGTCTGAATTCGGCAGATACCTTATAGAAAAAGGTAGATGCCTATCCGAACATGATTTACTCAATCACCACGAGCGGAGTATCTTCCATCACGCTCTCACCGGTCTTGACACAAATGGCGGTAACTTTACCGCTCTTGTTGGCCTCGAGGTTGTTGGCCATCTTCATGGCTTCCAGCACGACTACGGTGTCACCTTCTTTGACTTCATCGCCGACTGCAACTTTGATGTCGATGACAACACCCGGTAACGGAGCCTTCACGGCGTTGGCTGTGTTTACGTTAGCAGCAGATGTAGTGTCTTCGCTTGCTTGAGGTTGGGCAACAGGCTGAACAACAACTTTTTTCTCCGGTTCGGGTTCCGGCTCCATCTCTACTTTATATTCAACACCATTGACCGTAACATTAGCAATGTTTTCAACAACATCGCCGATGGCCACTTCGTATTCTTTCCCGTTGATTGTATATTTATATTCTTTCATTGTCGTAATTGTTAAGGGTGAGCCGTCATCATCAAGAACGAAGCGTTCCATTGGGTGCATCTTGGCGTGATGGTAATTATACCCGACTCTTTGTCATGTACGTTGTTTCCTCTGAAATCGTGCATTGCCATTGCAATGGCTGCATACACTTCATTATTTACATTTGCCATTTGTTCTTGTTTATGTGAGGATGAAACCCATTGATGGGTTTCATCCTTAAATCAATGTATAAATTACATGGGGATATTTCCGTGCTTCTTGGCAGGCAAAGAATCGCGTTTTGTAGCGAGTTGTGCCAAAGCCCGACAGATACGGAAACGAGTGTTGCGAGGTTCAATCACATCATCGATGTATCCATATTTGGCTGCCTGATACGGATTTGCAAAGAGATCTGAGTATTCTTGTTCTTTCTCTGCAATGTAAGCTTTTGCATCTTCGCCTGCATCTTTCTTGGCTTTTGCTTCTTTGGCATAGAGGACAGCAACGGCACCGGAAGCACCCATTACTGCAATCTCGGCATTGGGCCATGCGTAGTTCAAGTCGGTATGGAGCTGCTTACATCCCATCACGATATGGCTTCCACCGTAACTCTTTCTTAATGTAATGGTAACCTTGGGTACTGTGGCCTCACCGTAGGCATAGAGCAACTTGGCGCCATGCAGGATGACCGCGTTGTATTCCTGGCCTGTACCGGGCAGGAATCCGGGAACGTCCACGAGAGTAACGATAGGAATATTGAAGGCGTCGCAGAAGCGAACGAAACGGGCACCCTTACGGCTTGCATTGACATCGAGGACACCGGCGTAACAAGCGGGTTGGTTGGCAACAATACCAACGCTTTGTCCGTTGAAACGGGCAAAGCCTACAATGATGTTCTTGGCAAACTTAGGTTGAACTTCCAGGAATTCACCATTATCGACGATGGCAGAAATGACTTTATACATGTCATATGCCTTGTTGGGGTCATCCGGCAGAATTTCGTTGAGGGAATCTTCCATACGGTCGATGGGGTCAGTACACTCCTTGCGCGGAGTTTCTTCCATGTTGTTGGAAGGAATGTAGCTCAGGAGAGACTTGATCATCTCAAGTGCTTCTTCTTCGGTTTTGGCCGTGAAGTGTGTCACGCCACTCTTCGAGCTGTGAACAGATGCGCCGCCGAGGTGTTCTTGGTCAACATCTTCACCTGTTACCTGCTTCACAACTTTAGGTCCGGTGAGGAACATATAGGAAGTGTTCTCCATCATGAGCGTAAAGTCAGTGAGTGCAGGCGAATAAACTGCACCGCCGGCACAAGGTCCGAAGATACCCGAGATTTGTGGAATCACACCCGAAGCGAGGATATTGCGCTCAAAGATCTCGGCATATCCGCCCAAGGCGTTGATACCTTCTTGAATACGTGCACCACCCGAGTCGTTGATGCCAATGACAGGAGCCCCCATCTTCATACCCATGTCCATCACCTTGCAGATCTTTTCTGCCATGGTTTCTGAAAGCGAACCACCGTTGACGGTGAAGTCTTGGGCAAAAATGTAAACCAATCTTCCGTCGATGGTACCCGATCCGGCCACGACACCATCACCAAGATATTGTTTCTTCTCCATGCCGAAATTGGTGCAGCGATGCAGTTTGAACATATCAAACTCTTCGAAACTGCCTTCGTCGAGAAGCATATTGATACGCTCGCGGGCGGTATATTTACCCCTTGCGTGTTGTTTTTCGATTGCCTTTTCGCCCCCTCCCAAGCGTGCTTGTTCACGTTTGGCAATCAGGGCTTTGATTTTTTCTAATTGCTTGCTCATAATTATATTTCGAGTGATAAATTGTTTGGGAATTAATGTTCGCAGAGTTCGGTAAGGATTCCACAAGTGGATTTAGGATGCAAGAATGCAATGTTCAGTTGTTCGGCACCTTTTCTCGGGGCTGCGTCGATCAGGCGGATTCCTTTGCTGTCACATTCGGCGAGAGCTTCGGTCACGCCGTCTTCGATGCAGAATGCCACGTGGTGTACGCCTTTGTTGCCTTTGTCGAGCCATTTCTGGATGGTGCTGTCCTCTGATGTCGGTTCGAGAAGTTCGAGTTTAACTTCACCGCATTTCAGGAAAGCAGTCTTTACCTTCTGGTCTTCTACCACCTCAACGGCGTAACACTTCAAACCTAGTACGTTTTCAAAATATGGCAGTGCTTCTTCAATGCTTTGCACGGCGATTCCTAAGTGTTCAATGTGTGAAATCTTCATTTTTTCTATAATTTATTGGGTTTTATGATATTGCTTGCAAAGGTAATAATTAAATTATGAAAGAGGAAAAAATACTCTGATTTTTCATGCCATGTTACGTGCAGAAGGCTTGCGCAGGTCGGATTGATTTTGCATCTATGCCATATCTGCCCATCATAATGTCCGACGTTCTGTCAATTCTTCCCACCTGGCATTTCTGTTCGGCATCAGTATTGTCGTTCACCGAAAATGCGGGTGCCGACCCTCACCATATTGCTGCCGTGACCGATGGCGATGAGATAGTCATGGCTCATGCCCCAGCTCTTTATACGGAAATTGTCGTCATCCTTGAAATGGGATCCTTTGATTTCGTCAAACAGCGCATCAGCCACACCGAACTCGCGTGCAATCAGACTTTCGTCACTTGTATAGGTGGCCATGGCCATCAGTCCGCAGATAGAGATGTTTTTGAGGGTTTTCCACTCTCCGTCCCGCAGCAATGCCCGGCAGTCTTCGGGGGAGAATCCGTATTTTGTCTCTTCTTGAGCCACATGTAATTCCAACAGCACTCGGATGACCCGGTTGTACTTGGCGGCATACTTGTTGATTTCCCGTAGGAGTTTCATCGAGTCGACCGACTCAATCATCGAGATGTAGGGAGCAATTAATTTAACCTTGTTGGTCTGCAGATGCCCGATGAAATGCCATTCGATGTCGTCGGGTAGTTCGGCAACCTTGCGCGAAAGTTCCTGTTCATGACTTTCGCCGAAAATACGCTGTCCTTCTTCATAGGCAGCCATGATGTCGTTGGCCGGATGATATTTGCTGACTGCCACCAGCCGGACATGTTGCGGAATTCTGTCCAGCACTTCATGCAGCGACTTCCTGATTTCGTCAGCGTTCATTCGTATTCGGGTTTTTCATCGGCGGTAGGTTTGCCATCCGCAGCATGATGCTCATAAACATCCATGAATAATGTCTCGGTGATCGAGGCGAAGCTATAGTCTATCATTGTCCTGCTCATCTCGTCGGTCACATATTTCACTGCCGATTGCAACGACGATGCCTGTACGAGATGGTACACGTTTGAACGCTTCTCTTTCTCGGTCTTCTCGTCGAGCGTGATAAATTGCAGCTTTACCTTGAACCACTTGTCGTCGTTTGGATTCTCACTGAAGAAAATCTCTTTATAACCGGCATTCTTGATGCCCGTAATGTCAAAAGCCCCGCTGATATACGATGACATCTCTTCGATAATGGCAGCTTCGGCTTCTGTGAAAGTAAATGCTTCGACGACATATTGCTCCGTTATGGGCTTGGTCATTCCTTCGTCGGTTGTCTTTTCATAACGGATTTTTATCTCAAACCACTGTCCTGTTTTTGCTCTCATTTGTTCTTCTGTTTTCAAATAATGTCCTGCAAAAGTAAGCATTATTCATGAAAAGCCCATGCAATTGTCCTTTAATTTGCGGCTGTCTTTTCATCTGCCACTCATTTTGGGCGAGCCCGGCCACAATGTAGTCAACCCTTAAACCCGAAGCGGTCATTGGATGCCGGACGGCAGACGAAACCGGCCGGAAAGTGAATGAACGACAGGAAATGTATGAACAAACGCTCTCATGACCGATTTGGGCTAAACCCGATCCGGATTCAGACGACCGACGGGGAGGTAGCAAAACGACAGGCGCAAGCCATGTTTCCCAACAAGCCTTGCGCCCCAAAGAGAGAATAACAAATTATCGAATCGTCCGTGACACCTGCCGGTGTTCAAGGCAACCCCGTGCCTCCACCCGGATTGTCACCGCCCGAAGTGCCGCCGCCGTCGGGCGCGTCCTTCTCGCCGACCATTCTCACCTCCAACCCCTGGATGAACTGCTTGCGGCGTGTCTTGTCGGTTGCCGTCCAATGGGTTTCGGGCTGGAAGTTGAGGCGCGCGCCGGTGATGTTCTTGGCCGGCGAGAACTCTTTGGCGGTGGCCGCCGCCGTGGTCTTCAGTCCCACCTTGAAGGAACCGAAGCCGTCGAGCACCACCTTGTCGCCGTTCCGCAGATGGCGTCCCATCACGTTCACCAACTCTTTCAGCACGGCATACACGTCGGCCTGCTTGGCCGTCGTGTTGTCCTGTATCTCCTGACTGATTTCCTCGAGTGCCACAACGTCGTTGATGACCGCACGGGCA